>NZ_VOQT01000001.1:0-775957 GCF_008121555.1 Comamonas sp. Z1 | reverse complement strand
TGGTTTGCAGGCTTTGGCAAGCTGCGCATTCGCTTTGAAAGGCGACTGGACATCCACGAAGCGTTGCTGAAACTGGCCGCTGCGATCATCTGTGCACGCTTCGTGGATCGGTGGTGTTAGCCGCTCTTACCTTGCAGCTTCAGGTCAATGCTTCCGTCGAATGTAAATTTCGCAGCGTTGGACAAGAGGTTGAGTACAGCCTGTTGCAGGCGCTTTCCGTCCAAGTAGATATGCACGGGCAGCGTGCTCTGTATTTGCAGTGAGAACTTATTGCGTTGACGCTGGGCCAGCGCATGAGCGTACTTGGTGAGTTCATCCAGCAGAGAGCTTAGATCTACCAACTGCTCATTCAATGCCAAAGGAGGCTGCAACTCATCTTTGGCATAGTCCACCAATTCGTCGATCAATGCCAATTGATAAGTAGCGCTTCTTTCAACTGCGGCCAATTTATCTATGTCAACTTTGCTCGGGGACAGGTGCATCAGTTGTAGATAGGCAATGATCGCGGAGACTGGCGCTCGCAAATCATGACTGACATAGGCGAGCAGCTCCTTTTGCTCCAACGAACGTTGCTCAGCTTGTTCCAGAGCCTCTTTAAGAGCGCGAGTTTTGTACTTGACCTCATGCTCAAGGCGTTCTTGCTGCTGGCTTTGCCATTGGAGCAATGTGCGCTGTGCCTGGTGACGTTGGTGGGAATGCTGATAGGCCCAGCTGGTGATGACGAACAGACCGACCGTCAAGGCGGGCAGTACAAGCGCATATTGCTCGAAGAGCTGAACCAGCGCGATGTTTGGTATCAAGAGAGCAACGGCGCGCAGCAATGCACAGCATGCCAAGACAGATACGAGCAGCAAAGCTGTCAGGCTGCCAGGCCCTCCACTACGATGATAGATGTATGTGCAAGCCAGAATTGCTAGCAGACTCAGTGGTGCAACGATGATGCCAGTTGGGGCAAACCAGTCATAAGGCCCAAATAAAGCACCGATGAGAACAATGCTCTCTAAGAGGGCAACGACCTTGAGCAGGATTACTCCTGCTGAGGGTACATAGTTCTGGGTTTTTTCTAATCGCGCACGCAGATATAGCAATATGCTCAGCACGATGCCAGCAACCAAAACGTGATGAGCTCGGTAGCCCCATTCTGTACTGCTGGGCCAAAGTATTGTCTGTGCATAGCCACGATAGGTAGCTTCATAGAGTGCGGTCAGCAACAGCCCCAGTGTTTGCCATCCCATCAAGGGAGATCGCAGAATTCTCCAGAGCGCCGCGGAATAGACTACGAACACCAGTATGCTGCCAATCAGAAGTCCGCTGAACAACGCATAGTCACGCTCCACCCTATGCCATTGATTCACTGTATGCAGCGTGACTTTCAACTTACTTGACGCGTGACTATTGACGTGAACAAGTACACGCACCTTCTCTCCTGGCGCGAGATTTATGGCGATCTGGGGTACTCGATTGAGCGACTCGTTTGGGTCGCTGATTCCCGCCAGGGTTCGACTTGCACGAACTTGACCTTCCTGTATGCGTACAACATAAAAAGTCACGTGTTGCAGCCAACTCACCCCCAAAGCCAGTTGCACTGATTGAGGGGTGTTTAGATCGTTGTGCAGTGCCAGCCTGAGCCACAGATGTGTCATATCGAATCGCCCTTCAAGCGCCTTGGCTGTAACGGTATGGAATCCGTCAATCTCATTGCTAGGAAGGGCTGCCACCTGTAGTGGTGCTTCGTTTGCCATACCTCGCTCCCAGACCTCGACTGTTTTGTCCAGGACCGGAAGGCCGAGAGCTACATCGCTGATCTGAATTCGAGGGGGCGCAGACGCTTCAAGTGCGCTCGCATTGATTGCCCACCATAGAAATATGCTGCAGAGCAGACGAACATAGCTCGATGTGCATTGCCTCATGGTTTTGGACTCATGTATGAGCGCCGAAAAGATGATGGGGTACACCCAAAATAGGAATGAAAGGCTGACGAGAAATTAGCAGCGCTGGAAAATCCTACTGCTGCCGCAACTTCCTCTATATGCATGGCAGAGCTAGCAAGCATGCGTTGAGCTTCGTGAAGGCGAGTCTCCCGGATGAACTTGTAAACCGTGCTGCCCGTGTGAGCCTGGAAGACGCGTGTTAAGCGCTTTTCATTGGTGCCTAATTTGGAGGCTAATTCAGGCAGAGTAGGAACCTTGGACAAATCGGAAAGCACCAACTGCTGGGCTGCTCGCAGCAACGTTAAATTGTGATCAATGCTCAGTGTTTCCGTTATTCGCTCAAGAGCGGGGACTGACGGTTGCGGATCTGGTAAAGCGCGAACATCTTGATATGGCATTCCTTGGCGTTTCGCCAAAGCCAAGTGGATTTCCACACGCGCTAAAACTTCATTGATGTCGAACGGCTTTGGGATGTAGTCCACAGCACCTAACTGCAACCCCATTAAACGCTCTTTGGGGGAGGCACAAGAAGTCACAAAGATCACGGGAATGCCTGCTGTGGACGGATCTGCCTTTAATAGTCTGCAGGCGGCAAATCCATCTACGCTGCCCATATTTACGTCCAATAGGATTAGTTCAAATTGCTGAGTAGTGGCACGGCGATAGCCCTGCATGGCGTCCATGGCGACCGAAAGGCGATAGCCATTACTTCGAAGCAGTTCCAGCAGGATTTTCAGTTCAGTCACGTTGTCGTCGATGACGAGGATTCGTTCACTCGAAGGGCCTGCAGGTGACCAGTAAGACACGGCAACAATCCGAAGTTAGATGGTTATTTTGAAAAACTATGGATTGTGAAGATGATTTTTAACGGCGTGTTACGTTTTGGAGCCGGGGCTCACGTAGATGCACCTAATCTGACGTTTGTTTACAAGTTTTTCCGAATTTCAAAAGCAAATTCCTGTTTTTAAACATTGCTGTGATTGGGTGAATGTCTGTTGAGAGCGAAATTGACATTTGTTTTGAATCGTTGTCTGGTAGGCAGATGGAATGTTCGCTTTTTCAAAAGCGTTCCAGATCGCTAACTCCTAGCATTCGCGAGCATTTGGCATTGAGCACCCCAAGGTAGAGGGTTCAGAACTTTGCCAAGGTTAGGAATCAAGGAGAAGTTCATGGAAGCCGTATACAAGTCTGGTGGAAAAGTCGCCTCTACAGAGCAAGGCCTGGTTTTAGATAAGCCTTCTGCAGTCATCCTCAAAGTTGCTCCGGAACAGATCGCCAAATCGACCCGTGTCGGTAATGATCTGGTGCTGACTTTGGTCGATGGAAAACAAATCTATGTGAACGGATTTTTCGCGCCATATGCAGAGGAAGGGCGCAACGATCTGGTCTTGGAAGATCAGCAGGGCGTGCTTTGGTGGGGCCAATATGGTGGGGCCTGGGAGGGCTTCGAGTTCACTGAGATCGAATCGAATGAGTCGGTTGCTGCGTGGCTGCCTTGGCTTGTGGGGTTGGGTCTGGGGGGGCTGGCCGTGTCGAGTGGCGGGAGCGGTGGAGGTGGCAAGAATGTCAACAATCCTCCGGAGCCCGTCGATCCCAATAAAGGGCTGAGCCCTGGTGCCCCGGGTCACGTGCCGGGGCAGGAGTTCAGCAATGGCGGTTACAAAGTCACTGTGCGCGAAGATCAGCCCTTCAATGGCAAGGTTGTGGGCAAGGATTCTGATGGTGATTCGTTGACCTACGGATTGGGCACACCGCCCGCTCATGGCACAGTGACCATCGACAAGAACACCGGCGAGTACACCTACACGCCCAACAAGGACTGGAGCGGTCCCGGCACGGACAGCTTCGAAGTGATCGTGGACGACGGCAAGGGCGGCAAGACCACCACTACAGTGACGGTCAATGTCGGAGCGGAGCAGGATGCGTACGACGACATCGAGGGCACCGGCTTTGGGAAGTCCGTCACCGTCGACGTGTTGGGCAATGACAAGTTCGCAGGCCACAACGTCACGATCACGCAGGTCAATGGCAAGGCCATCACCGAAGGCGGTGCAGCGGTGGCCCTGACCGACGGCAGCGGCAGCGTCAAGCTGGTGGGTGGCCAACTGGAGTTCACGCCCAAGGCGGGCTTTGTGGGTGACGCCAAGTTCAGCTACACAGCGCAGACCGATGGCGGCACGCCCGAGCAGGCCAATGTCACGGTGACCGTGGCAGCCAATCAGCTGCCTGAGCCGACCGACCCCAACGAAGGCCTGAACCCCGGCGATCCCGGCTATGTGCCGAACCAGAAGTTCGACCCGAGCACCGGCAACTATGAGCTGACCACGCCCGAGGACACACCGGTCAGCGGCAAGGTCGTGGGCACCGATGTGGACGGCGATACGCTGACCTACACCGAAGGCTCGCCGCCCCAGCATGGCACGGTGACCATTGACCCGAACACGGGCGAGTACATCTATACGCCCGGCAAGGACTACAACGGCAGCGACAGCTTCACCGTGGTGGTGGACGATGGACAGGGCGGCAAGGTCACCAGCACCGTGAACATCACGGTCACCCCGGTCAACGACGAGCCCGTGCCCGTGGACCCCAACGAAGGCCTGAACCCCGGCGATCCCGGCTATGTGCCGAACCAGAAGTTCGACCCGAGCACCGGCAACTATGAGCTGACCACGCCCGAGGACACACCGGTCAGCGGCAAGGTCGTGGGCACCGATGTGGACGGCGATACGCTGACCTACACCGAAGGCTCGCCGCCCCAGCATGGCACGGTGACCATTGACCCGAACACGGGCGAGTACATCTATACGCCCGGCAAGGACTACAACGGCAGCGACAGCTTCACCGTGGTGGTGGACGATGGACAGGGCGGCAAGGTCACCAGCACCGTGAACATCACGGTCACCCCGGTCAACGACGAGCCCGTGTTCGTGAATCCGTCAGACGATACGCCGGTATTGGGCTACACCTTTGAGTACGACGAGAACAGTGTCGCAGGCAAGGTGCTGGGCCAGGTGAAGGCTACCGATATCGACAGCGATTCGGTGACATACAGCATTGACGACCCCAAAGGCTGGTATGCGATTGATGCGGTGACCGGCGAGATCACGCTGACGGCAGCTGGAGCTGCTTCGGATGCCAATGACTACGAGAAGGGGGGCAATGTCCAGCAGATCAAGGTGGTGGCGACTGATACCGAAGGTGGCAAGACCGAGATCACTGTCACGCTCAAGGAGCGGGATCTGAACGACAACGCGCCCGTGTGGACCAAGGACACTGCGGTTACTGTGTCGGAAGAGGGCTTGCTTGACGGCGCGCAGACGGACCCAGCGAATCCAAAACCGGCGGCGGTGACGGGCACGATCGAGATTACTGATCCGGATACCGTTGGCACCCAGACCGTGACGTTGTCGGCTCCAACCGAGCCGCTGACCTCTGGTGGGGTAGCAGTAGTCTGGACCGGCAGCGGCACGACTGACGACCCGCTGGTTGGCAAGGCTGGCGGCAAGGTGATTATTGAAGCCAGTATTGACAATGCTGGCCATTACACCGTGACGCTGAAGGGGCCTGTGGATCATCCGAAGGGCAATGGCGAGAACTCGCTGGAGCTGAACCTGAAGGTCACTGTCAGTGATGGTGTACATACGGACACCGGCAAGCTGACTGTGACTATTGGGGACGGTATTCCCGTGGCGGAGCCGACTGCGAGTGATTATGTTCTGCCTGGACAGGACAGTAATTTGCTGCTGATGCTTGATCTGTCGGGGAGCATGAACTGGGGACAGGAAAATAACAAAAACCCTGCTCCAGGCGAGAAATCCCGTTTGCAGATCATGAAGGAGGCCGTCAGCCTCATGCTCGACTCCTATGCTGCTCTGGGCGACGTGAAGGTACGGATCGTGACCTTCCAAAACACCGCCGCTCAGGCGCGACAAACGACATGGATTGACATTGCGACGGCTAAGTCGATTGTTAATGCCCTGACGGCCACTGGTGGTACGCCTTACAGCAAGGCGTTGGAGACCGCGATGCAGGCGTTCAATTCCGCAGGAAAGATTGATGGCGGCAAGAACATCGCTTACTTCCTGACGGATGGTGAGCCGACCGCTAGCTATGAGATTGATGCGGCGAGGGAAGCGCTCTGGAAGACATTCGTGGACGCTAATGAGATCAACTCCATGGCGTTTGGTATTGGCCCCGCTGCGCCGACGGGACCGATTGACCCTATTGCCTATGACGGTCGTGATGGAGGGAGTGAGGCAGGCGCCACCCCGGTGCCAGACATCAAGGATCTGCCCCCTATCCTGCGCGACTCGGTGGGCGTGAACACCAAAGGCAGTGTGACCAGCGGTGGATTGCTTGGCGAGTCGGAGTGGGGAGCTGATGGCGGCAGCGTGGATTCGATCACGGTCAATGGCCGCGTCTACCACGCCGATGGCACGGTGACCGGCGGTCCTTCGAATGGCACCTGGAACAGCACTACCCACACCTGGACCATTAATACCGAGGGTGCGAGCGGAGATGTCAAAAAGGGAGGCAAGCTGGTCATCGATATGGATGACGGAAGCTACACCTATGTACCGCCGCTGATTGCCACGGGCAGCACGCATGTCGAACAAATCGGCTTTGTGCTGGTTGACGGGGACGGCGATAAGGCCGGTTCGGATCTGACCTTGACGGTCCATCCTGCAGGCACGGTATTGCCATCTCCGGCTCCGATGGCGTTTGCCATGAGCGCTGGCCTGGATCTGGAGCATCTCGATGCCCTGCATACGGATGCGGACGAGCCTGCCGCGCTGCCTGCGCTGCACGATGTGCTGCAGCCCCAAAGCGAGGTGGGCGAGGCTGGCGGCAACATCGCCGGCCTGGGTTCGGCAGATGCGCCTGCTGCACCCACAGCACCTGTAGCAGCGGCGCAGGACCTGGCCTTGTATATGCCAGCTCCGCTGCCCGAGGAGGAGCTGCACCAGCCGGTGCATGTCTGATGTTTCATCAAACCTGATAGCTGCTAGTGCCTGAGATACGCCGTTTCAAGTATGAGAAATGCTTGAAACGGCGTGCTGTGCGCGCTGCCAGCTATATACGCGATAGCAATCAGAAGAACAAACAGTCTGTGTCGCTGGCCTGGGTGCTGCGATGTGGAGTGGTGATCGCGGCAGCGCGCCGTGATGCCAAGCTGTGAAACAGCAACACGACTTACGCAAATCAGGTTCAGGTACCTGCTTCGCCTCAAGGAAGCGGTCCTGGCGAATCCCGATCTGCGTAAGTCCCCAGCGATAGAGATAGCGATAGCGATGGATATGTTGATCAAGTCCCCACTTCCTGTGCCTTCCATGCGCCAGGCCGCCGCAGCGGTCGCGCTGGTCTGCGCGATGGGTGCAGCCCATGCCGCAGAGCCTGCAAGCCAGGCCAGGCCGGGCCTGACCATGGATATGCGTGCAGCGGTGCAGGCGGCTGTGGCATGGCACCCTGCCGTGCGTACGGCGCAGGGGCAGTTGCTGGGGGCGGACGAGGGCGTGGCTTCGGCCCGCGCCGGTTATTACCCGCAGGTCAAGGGTGGGTTGGGGGCGCAGGTGAATAACCGGGATGTCTACCCCTATACCTCGCGACGTGTCTATGACGCCAGCGTTTCGGTGTCGCAGATGCTGTACGACTTTGGCAAGGTGGACAGTGCCGTGAAGCAGGCCGAGGCCAGCATCGAGGTTGCCCAGGCACAGGTGTATCTGTCCACCGACGATGTAGCTCGTGAAGCCGCGCAAGCCTGGGTGGAGTTGCGTCGCCAGCAGTCCATGGCGGCGATTGCACAAGATCAGCTCAAGGGAGTGGGCGCGCTGGCCGAGCTGGCGCGTGAGCGTCAGGCCAAGGGCGCGAGCACCCGTTCGGATTTCATGCAGGCGCAGTCTCGCATGGATGGCGCGCGCGGCCAAGTGATCAATTACGAGGCGCAGGCGCGCCGTTGGCAAGCGCGGCTGATGGCTCTGACCGGGTTGCAGACCCCACCTACAGTGGGTGAGGCGAATGCAGAAAAAGGCGGGGTGCCCGATGCTCTGCCCCAGGCCTGCGACGCCGCGCAGGTGCAGCCCACGGCAGCGGTGCGCCGGGCCCATGGACAGCGGGCGCAGGCCCAGGCCGAATTGAAGGCAGCCGATGCGCAACTCATGCCCACGCTGTCGGTGGATGGCTCGGCCTCGCGCGGGTTGAACGCTGCCTCGCGTCCGGCAGGTTATCCGGATGTGGACATGCGCGTGATGTTCAATGTCTCGGCACCGCTGTTCGAAGGTGGGCGCAACCAGGCACGCCAGCGCGCGGCCGGCCATGCGCTGGAGGCCGCCGACGCGGCAGTGGCCAACGCCGAGTTCCAGGCGCGTCAGTCGCTGCGCGACGCGCAGGACCAGAGCCTGGGTCTGTTGGAGCGTCAGCCAGTGGTTGACCAGCGTATCGCCAGCATCCGCATCACGCGCGATCTGTACCGTGAGCAGTATCTGCAGCTGGGTACACGCTCGCTGCTGGATCTGCTCAACGCTGAGCAGGAATACCACGGCGCGCGCTTTGAACAGGTGGATAGCGCCCATGACCTGCAGCGGCTGGCTGTGGAGTGTTGGTACCAGAGCGGGCGGTTGGCCGATGAGTTCGCGCTGGATACCCGGCTGCGTGACCGGGGCCAGGGAGTGATGCGATGAACGACGCGATGAACCAGGTAGCTGCCGAGCAGGCAAGCGCCAAGCAATTGCCGCCATTGATGCAGGGCTGGCTGGACGCCGTGCTGGCAGTGGCAGCGCATTACCAGATCGATACCTCGCGCGAGCGTCTGCGTGTGGACGCAGCCTGGGCGGCCGATGGCATGTCTAGCGAGGATTTACGCCACTGCATGCGCCAGATGGCCCAGCAGGCAGGTCTTGCCGTGACCGAGGTAGCTCCAGACCTGACGCGGTTGACGGCCTGGCGTCTACCCGTGGCCGTGCAGCTGCGCGGCGGGCAGGTGGCTGTCGTCACGGCTCTGACCGAGGGCGGCTTGCGCCTGCTGCTGAGCGGCGACGAGGGCGGAGAGAGCACGCACACGCTGGCCGAGCTGCAGCCCGAGGTGGAGGCCATGGTGGTGCTGCGTCCGTTGCGGTCGGCTCCCGATTCACGCGTGGACAGCTACCTGCGCCCTGTGGAGCGTCACTGGCTGCGCGACATCGTGTTTGCCGATCTGCGACCTTATGGCCATATTCTGCTGGCTTCGTTCATCACCAATCTGATGGCCTTGGGCGGCATTCTGTTTTCCATGCAGGTCTATGACCGCGTGGTGCCGTCCCAGTCCGAGCCTACGCTGTATGTGCTGTTCGGCGGTGTGCTGCTGTCCATTGCGTTTGCCTGGGCCATGCGCGCTGCGCGCATGCACATTACCGACATGCTGGGCAAGCGGGCAGACCTGCGCATTTCGGACCGCGTCTTCGGTCATGCGCTGCGCGTGAAGAACAGCGCCCGTCCGCGCGCCACAGGAACCTTTGTGGCCCAGATCCGTGAGCTGGAGCCGGTGCGGGAGATGTTGACTTCCACCACGGCAGCGGCCGTGGCCGACCTGCCGTTCTTTCTGCTGTTCTGCTTCATCTTCTGGATGATTGCGGGCTCGCTGGTGTGGGTGCCGCTGGCGGCCTTTGTGCTGCTGCTGGCGCCCAGCCTGCTGGCCCAAAAGCGTCTGCGCAAGCTGGCTCAGGCCAGCATGCGCGAATCGGCGCTGCGCAATGCCATGCTGGTGGAGACGGTGCAGGGCATTGAGGACATCAAGCTGCTGCAGGCCGAGCCGCGCTTTCAGAATCAGTGGAATCACTACAACGTCGTGAATGCCGAGTCGGGTCTGAAGCTGCGGGCATTGCTGCATCATCTGAGCAACTGGATGCAGACGGTGCAGGGCAGTGCTTTCGCCTTTGTGGTGTTCTTTGGCGCTCCCCAGGTGATGCGCGGCGAGATGAGCACAGGCGTGCTGGTTGCCTCTTCCATTCTGGTCAGCCGCATGCTGGCGCCCTTGTCCAGCGTGACCGGTGTGCTCAATCGCTGGCAGCAGGCCAAGATGGCCAGCGATGGGCTGGACCAGCTCATGCACCTGCCCGTGGACCACGCCGAAGACGGCAGCCGCGTCCACCGCCCTGTCATCGAGGGGCGCTACGACTTCAGCGAAGCCGTGTTCAGCTACGACGGCAAGACCCCGGCACTGCAGGTCAAGAAGCTGCAGATCGCAGCCGGTGAGCGCATCGCCATCCTGGGGCGCAACGGAGCGGGCAAGTCGACGCTGCTGCAGGCGCTGTCGGGTCTGACCGAGTCCGTGAGCGGGCGCCTGCTGTTGGACGACGTGGCTCTGGCACACATAGACCCGGCCGACGTGCGCCGCGATATAGGCCTGCTGACGCAGAATGCCCGCCTGTTCTACGGTTCGTTGCGCGAGAACCTGCTGTTGGGCGCTCCTCATGCCAGCGATGTGGAACTGATGACTGCGCTGCTGGACGCTGGCGCCTGGTCCTTCGTGCAGACACTGCCAACGGGGCTGGATCACATGGTCATGGAAGGGGGCTTGGGCTTGTCGGGTGGGCAGCGCCAGAGCCTGTTGCTGGCGCGCTTGCTGTTGCGCCAGCCACGAGTGCTGCTGCTGGATGAGCCTACGGCAGCGTTGGACGATGTGGCCGAACGCGATGTGATCGCCCGGTTGCGCAAGCTTGCACCAGGGCGCACTCTGGTCGTGGCCACGCACCGGCCCGCTGTGTTGCAGGCGGTGGACAAGATCATTGTCGTGGACAAGGGCCAGGTGGTGTTGCAGGGTGCGCGCGATGAGGTGCTCAAGCGCCTGAATGGCGGTGTCCAACTGGCAGCCCCGCAGCAGAATGTTCGCGTCATGCAGAGCGGGCGCATGAAGGTCGCGGTGCAGCCGGTGAAAAGGCTGGCCTCTGCAGAGGAGGGGCAGGAATGACGGAGACAGCAGTGCCCGGTGATACATCGAAGGCCACATCTACAACAACATCCGCGATGACTGCTGAGTCCGCGCCCATGCTTTCACCCATGCCCGAGTCTGCGCGTCGGCGCGCGGCCATGCCGGCCATAGACGACTTCGACGAGGTACGCGCAAGCCACTCGGATCGCGTGGTGTGGCTGGTCACGGCCTTTGTGCTGGCCTTTCTGGCCTGGGCCTGGTTCTTCGAGATTGACGAAGTGTCCAACGGCGGTGGCAAGGTGATTCCATCCTCGCGCGAGCAGCGCATCCAGTCTCTGGAGGGCGATATCGTGGAGAAGGGTCAGGTGCTGGCCAAGCTGGAACCTACGCGTGGTGAATCCAGTGTGGAGGAGACGGCGGCCCGCTACCGCGCAGCCTTGGCCGCCAGCGTACGTCTGCGCGCAGAGGTTGAAGGGCGCGACAACCTGCAGTTTCCTCAGGAGCTGGATGGTCATGCACAGCTCAAGGCTTCGGAGAGCGCGCTGTTCCGTTCACGCCGCGCGGCGTTGAGCGATACAGTGGCTGGTCTGAACCAGGCGCTGGCATTGGTGCGCAAGGAACTGGGCATCACCCAGTCGCTGCAAGCCAGCGGTGCTGCCAGCAGCGTCGAACTCATCCGCTTGCAGCGCCAGGGAGCAGAACTGGAGCTGAAGATCGCCGAGGCCCGTTCTGGCTACATGGTGCGCAGCCGCGAAGAACTTGCCAAGGCTGATGCGGAGGCGAAGTCCCTGTCTTCAGTGGTGCGTGGGCGTGCGGATTCACTGGATCGCCTGACACTGCAGTCGCCTGTGCGAGGCGTGGTCAAGAGCTTGCAGGTCACTACCATCGGCGGCGTGGTGCCGCCCAACGGCCTGCTGATGGCCTTGGTACCTCTCGATGATCAATTGCTAGTGGAAGCCCATATCTCCCCGCGCGACATTGCCTTCATTCGCCCCGGACAGGAGGCTCTGGTCAAGGTGACGGCCTACGACTACGCGGTCTATGGCGGCCTCAAGGGCCAGGTGGTGACGATTGCCCCGGATACCCAGCGCGACGAGGTCAAGCCCGAAATTGTCTATTACCCGGTTCTGGTGCGCACCGACTCGGATGTGCTTGTGAACAAGGCCGGCCAGCGCATGCCCATTGTGCCGGGCATGGTGGCAGCCACCGATATCCGCACGGGCCGCAAGACCGTCTGGGACTATTTGACCAAGCCGCTGAACAAGGCGCGCGAGGCCTTGCGTGAGCGCTGAAGCCCTGCAGCGCGTGACTTTCGATTTTGATGAAAGAGGATGCCATGAGCATGTTTGAATCTACCTTCCGCCTTTCCACTCTGGTACTGGCTGCGGCCGCTTGCTTCGCCATGCCGGCCGTGGCTCGTGACAATCCGGAGGATGCTGTCAGCAATCCCGACACGCTGCAGTATTCCGACGTCAATATGCGCTATGCCGACATGAAGAAGGACTTCGTCCGCGACGGCGTGCTGGCAGAGCAGCTCGAGGGTATTCGCGCCATCCAGCCTGGCATGGCCCAGGACAAGGTGAAGCAGACATTGGGCGCGCCTCTGACGCAAACTACAGGCCAGAGAGGCCAAGAGTGGGACTACAACTTCAAGCTCCGTCAAGCGCAATCCGGTAACCTGCTGGTGTGCCAGTACAAAGTGGTGTTCGATGAGGCCGGAGCCGTACGCGAGTCTGTCTGGCGCCGCCGGCAATGCCAGCAACTGATGCAGCGCTGAGGCGCTGTTGGAACGCTTCCAACTCCGTCAACATTTGTGTAGAGGTGTCTGGCCGGTGGCCATATATCCAGCTCTATGTGTGAGCGAGCTCGGTCACTCAATAAGCATCAGCGAAGCCAAGTACTTCATCTGTACGGCGCGCTGCAGAGCCAAGGCTGATGACTGCGGGATCTATCGTTCTGCGACGTCGGCAGAGGCGCTCAAGCGCGTGATCACCGGTATCCGGAGCATGTGAACTGCGCTTTGCCAATTGAAGGGCACTGTCTGTTGCTCGCCCGCCCCTCTGTCGGTTGGTCTTCAAGAACGGCTCAGGAGGCGGCGTCTGTGGGGGCGATGATCAATTGAAGGAAGCGGATAAAGGCTTGGATTGGGTGATGCCAGAAATCCAAGCATTGACCATCGCAACTCGGCCGGCAGCATGGGGCAGTTGCTGCCGGTGGCCAGATCAAGCATGCCGGTCAAGGAAGACCGGCGCTCCAACAAGGCCTCTATAGGTCTCAGCGAGCGATGGACTGCATACGAGTTTCCCGTGCTGCTGGAGATTCGCGCAGCAATTCGTTAATCACTTCTTCGCGTGTTTTGCCGGGACCTGCAGGGGGTGCAAAGTTGGGGAAACTGCTTTCTCCATACGACAGGCGACCGTTCTTCATCGCATCTGCAGTTTCGGCCCTGACTTGATCACGCGTCTTCTGGCTCACGAAATGTTCGGGGTGAATAGTCACGCCTTGCTCGTTATTGGCTGGGTGTTCATAGGCTGCCGAAGCCATCCTCGGCATGGCTAGTACAGCTACTGCTGCTGCGCTTGCAAATACGGACGCGATGGAGAGACGACGTTGAGACATGGTGGGAGCTCCTAAGAAAGTCGGTGAAACACAATCTCCCAGGCCTTGATAGAGGTAAGGAGGAGATGTGTGGATCTTAGAAATCCGACCCCAACAGAAGCGGGACAGCGCGGTGACATTGTTGTCAGCTTCTTCTCATGCCGACCTGGACTGCCCTTGGGCAAGTAGATATGTCCGGTCTATGTTGTTGAACGAGCCCCGCTTGGGGGACTGTCACTTCTTCTGAAAAGCGGGTGCAGGCCACCAGGCTACCCGCACCCGCTGTATTGGCTCCGGCTTTAGAACGTATGGCGCAGACCCATGCCAAAGCCAGTCTGGTTGACGCCTGGCAACGGTGTTCCACCAGCTTGAGCGCTGCTTGCTCCAAAGGCCGCATTGCCGCTGTTCTTCATATAGCCCAGCGAGGCATAGGCCGCAGTGCGCTTGGACAGGTTGTAAGTACCGCGCAGTACCAGCAACTGACCCTTGTCCGCGTTGTCCTTGTACTTGAGCTGGTTGTACTGGGCGTCCACGGTCCATTGTCCAATGGGGTAGGTCACACCCACAAACCACAGGTCGTTGCGCGGCGATGCGATATAGCCGTCATTCTTGCGGCGCATATAGCCACCACCAATCTTGGCGCCACCAAGCTTCACATAGCCGTTGAGCATGGTGCGCTTGTCGATTTTGTCGCTGCTGGTCAGCCCCGCAAAGGCTCCGGGGCCGCCGCGCAGCTCGTCATGCGCCAGCGCTGCCCCCCATGCCGCGGTGTCGTACTTGAGCATGGCCGACCATTCGCGGCAGGTCTTGGAGTCGGTGCTGCTTTCACCCGCGCAGTTGGTACCGCCGGGGCTGGGGCCCGCATTGACGGCATCGCGGCCGAAGCTATAGGTTGCGCCGACCGTCAGGCCCGAGAACGTGCCTTTGTAGGAGATCGCATTGTCGGCACGTGCATTGGGAAAGTAGTTGTCCAGACTGGCCATGCTGTGCAGGCTCGGGCCGATCACGTCAGCGTCGAGTACGGACCAGAACAGCATGGTGTATTGACGGCCCAGCCCCAGCGATCCCCAGGGGCCGTTGAGGCTGACGAAGGACTGGCGGCCGAAACCGCGACCGCCCTGGTTGAGAGCTCCGCTGTCGGGGCCGATACCCATCTCCAGCGTGAAGGATGCGCTCAATCCGCCTCCCAGATCCTCGCGGCCGCGAAAGCCCAGGCGCGATGGAACGCTGCCCGTCAGATTGGGCATGCGTGTGAGGCTGGATTGGGTTGCGCCCACGTTGTTCATGGTTTCGACGGCCGTGTCCATGATGCCGTAAATCTGTACGGACGATTGTGCGTGTGCCAATCCTCCCACCCCCAGAAGCGCAATGGCGCTCGCTACCTTCTTCAGCATGAATGTCTCCAATTTTTAATGTCGTTCAGTATTTTTTGCATGCGTGGCTTGATGTGATGGAGCTATTGAGTCGTGAGCCTCCTTGCTGGTCGGTGCAAAAACAGTGCTTACTTGTGCAGAGACTGGAGCCATTCCCGGCATTCGGATGCAGATGTGGCAGGCCACTCGACACAGATCGTCTTGTCCATCTGACGCACTTCTACGCGTATGACCTGGCCGGCGCGGCGTGCATTGCGGGTACCTCCGAAGATACGGGCCCACCAGCCGACTTCGCTGTATGTGTCCTGTGTCGAGGCTGTGATGGCTGCTTCCATCTGTCCCTGCGGTACTACGCTAGAGGAGATGGTCGATGCGGCGACAGGTTTGATCTCAGGGCTCGCGACAGCTTGCTTGGCCAATGAAGGCATGGTGGGCGCTGTCGAGGGGCTGGCGGAGGAATGTGGTGCGGCATCAACGATCAAGCCACCAGCCTCGATGCGAGCAGCCAGATTGCTGCCAAACTCTTCCCAGAGACGGTCGGCCTTGGTTTTCATGACCGACAGGCCGAAGGCGCCCAGGCGGCCCAGCACGTCGACATTGACCTTGATCCGTAGATCGGTGCCGCCGTTGGCAGCAGGCGTCAGGAACACTTCGCTAGTCTGCTTGAGCGAACTGGCCACCGAGGCATCCTCGCCGGTGCCTTCCACGCGCATGTATTCCGGAGCCTTCTGCTCGACGATCCTGGTCTTGAGCTTGAACTTGGCGCTGATGAAGGAAATCTTCTGGTGCATCTCCGCCACGTATTCCGTGGGGCTGATGACCTCGATGGACTTCATCCCGGGAACGGCGCCGGCCATGATCTGGGGATTGAGGAGCAGATCCCAGACCTGCTGGGGAGGGGCTGAAACGGTCAGGGTTTTTTCAATTTCCATGATGCATCTCCTGTGCCGCATGCAGCACGGATTCGACGATTTGGGTGTAGCCGGTGCAACGGCAGAGATTGCCGCTGAGGCCGTGGCGAACTTCCTCGCAGCTGGGCTGGGGCGTGTTCTTGAGCAGGTCGCAGGAGGCCATGATGAAACCCGGCGTGCAGTAGCCGCATTGCAGGCCGCCACACTGCATGAAGTTCTTCTGCAGGGGGTGCAGCTGGTCGTTGGCGCCCAGCCCTTCGATGGTGGTGATGCTGCGCCCGTGAACCTGCACGGCCAGCATCAGACAGGATTTGATGACTTCACCGTCCAGCAGCACCGAGCAGGCGCCGCAGGTTCCGGTCTCGCAACCTCGTTTGGTGCCGGTCAGATGCAGGTCGTCCCGCAGGAAATCCGATAGCAGTCGCCGTGATGCGACTTCGGCGCTGTGCGATTCGCCGTTGACCTGGCATTCGATGCGATGCGTGCTCATGCGGCAACTCCTTCATTGATATCGATTCCGAACAGCGTGGACACCGTGCGGCGAGTCACCGCGCGCACCATGGCGCGGCGGAACTCGCTGCTGCCGCGCAGGTCGGAGACCGGCTGGATGTCCTCGGCCACGATGGCGGCGACCTGCGCAGCAAGCTGCGCATTCACGGTCTTGCCGCGCAAGCAGTCTTCGGCACGGCGCAGCCTGGTGGGAATGGGCGTGGATGCGCCCACAGCCAGACGTGCCTGGTGACATATCTGCCCTTCTCTTTGCACGACCAGGGCCACGCTGACCAGGGGGCGGTGCTCTGCTGCCGTGCGCAGAAAGCGCGTGTATTCCCCCTGAGTGCCGGGCGCCTGCAGCGGCACCCGGATTTCCAGCAGTAGCTCATCGCTCTCCATGGCCGTGGTGTAGTAGTCGACCAGGAACTCTTCCATCGACAACACGCGTTCTCCGCGTGTGCTGCCCAGAACGACCGAGGCGTCGAGGGCCATCAGACAGCCGGGCGGGTCCGTGGATGGGTCGGCATAACAGAGATTGCCGCCAATCGTGCCCTGGTTACGCACCTGTGGATTGGCCACCTGGGCGGCCATCCGGGCCAGCACCGGGGCATGCGCTTTCACGAGCTCGGAGCGAGCCACATCGATGTGGCGGCTCATGGCCCCGATACGCAGACCTTGGTGCGGATCGAAATCGATGCCATGCAGCCGGGGCAGCCTCGCCACCGAGATCAGGTGCGTGGGCGCAAGCATGCGTTGGCGCATGGCCAGCATCAGCGCCGACCCGCCCGCGATGATGCGTGCATCGTCACCGTACTCGGCAAGCATCTGGCTGGCCTCTGCAACCGAGCGGGGCTCCGCAAAATCAAATTCACGCATGGCTTGCTCCTTGCCGCTGCTTGTCGCGCAATGCAGCCAGCACTTTTTCCGGGGTGATGGGCAGATCGGTGATGCGCACGCCAATCGCGTCATAGACGGCGTTGGCTATGGCTGGCGCGCCGGGCAGGATGGCTGTTTCGCTGGCACCCTTGGCGCCATAGGGGCCGTTGGGATCGTTGGATTCCACAAGGCCGCCGCGCAGCATGGGAACCGCATCGGCGGTGGCCATGTTGTAGTCCGCGAAATTGCCGTTCGCCAGGCGCCCGCCCTCGTAGTGCAACTGCTCATACAGCGTCCAGCCTATGGCCTGAACGGTGGCGCCATTGGTCTGGCCGTGAATCGCAGTGGGGTTGAGCGCCTTGCCGCAGTCGTCGGCGACATAGCTGTCGATGACGCTGACCTGGCCGGTTTCGATATCCACTTCAACTTCAACGGCCTGGGCGGCGTAGGAGTAGGCAGCGGCGATATTGCCGTAGAGCTTGTCGTCATGCATGACGGTCTTGGGGTCCCAGGTCCCGGCGACCTGGATACCACCTCCACCATGGCGCCAGATATGCTGGCGCGCCAGCTCGGCCACGGTGCTGCGGCGTTCAGGCTCCGCGCTCACATAGACGGCACCGCCTTTCAGCGTCAGCGCGTCGTGCGATGCATCCAGGCGCTCGGCAGCCAGGCTCAGCAACTCTTGCCGCGCCTTGCGCGCGGCGATGATGGCCGCGTTGCCGCCCGACATGGTGACGCGTGAAGCCAGAGTGCCCACGGCCACCGGTGCGACATCGGTGTCGGGCGCAAGCACATGAATATCAGCCAGAGGCAGGTCCAGTTCATGGGCCACGATCTGGCTGAGCATGGTGCTCGCCCCCTGGCCCATATCGCATTCACCGCTGATGAGGAAGACTCGACCGTCCTCATTGATCTTGATGAACAGCGTCGATCCATCCCAGTTGCCGATGGTGCGGTTGCCGCTCACATGCATGGCCGCTGCCATGCCCACGCCGCGGCGCTTGATGCCGCTGGCCTTGACGCGTTGGCGTTTGCTTGCCCAACCTATGGCCTCGGTTGCCATGTCTATGCACTCCAGCAGTCCTGTGCTGCCGATATGCCAGCCGTGAATCGAGACATCACCGGCCTTGAGCGCGTTGATCTTGTGCACCTGTACAGGGTCCAGGCCCAGTTTCTCCGCCATGGTGTGGATATGGCTGTTGAGCGCAAACTGCATCTGGGTTCCGCCAAAGCCCCGGAAGGCACCGCGTGGCGGATTGTTGGTGTAGTACAGCGTTGCTTCAGAACGCACATTGGGATTGCGGTGCATGTTGTCGCTGCGCATGGCACTGACGTGCATCACATCACCGGCAAGGCCTGCATATGCACCGCATTCGGCAATGATGCGAACCTGCTTGGCGACAATGCTGCCGTCCTTGAGCATGCCCAGCTTGAGGGTGATGCGCTCGGGCACGCTGGCACATGCGGCCTGGAAGTCCTCCAGGCGGTTGTTGACCAGCCGCACCGGACGTCGGGTATGCAGAGCCAGCAGGCCGGCAAGCAACTGGTTGTCGTCCTCCACGATCTTGCCGCCGAAGCCACCTCCGGTCGCGGCCTGAATCACGCGCACGCGGGAAATGGGCAGGCCAAGGGTCATGGCCACCTGCATGCGCACCAGATTCACTGCCTGGGTCGAGGTATAGAGCACAAGCCGGCCATCGGGGTCCAGCGAGGCCACCGTAGCCATGGGCTCCATATAGCCGGGGTATTGAGAATGCGTGGTGTAGGTGGCTTCGTGAATCAGATCCGCAGCGGCAAAACCTGCCTCCACGTCACCGCGCTCGAACTGGATATGGTGGCCCACATTGTTGCGCCCTGGATGGATGCCGAAGGCCTCCTCGTCCATGGCTTCCTCGGGCGTCAGAATGGCCGGCAGTTCTTCATATTCCACCCGAATCAGATCCAGCGCGTCGCGTGCGATCTCTTCGGAAACAGCGGCCACGGCGGCCACCTCTTCGCCGCAATAACGCACCACGCCTTTGGCCAGGACGGCGCGCTCCTTGTGATGCGCCCCCCAAAGATTGGCGGGCGCATCCTCGCCGGTCAGAACCGCCTTGACGCCAGGCAGCGCGCGCGCCTCGCTGGTGTCTATGCGAGCGATGCGCGCATGCGGGTAAGGGCTGCGCAGAACCTTGCCATGCAGCATGCCGGCAAGCTTGAGATCTCCTGCGTAGATGGCTCGGCCAAGCACTTTTGCCTTGGCTGTCACCTGTGGAGTGTTCATGCCCAGCGTGGATCGAGATGAAAGAGCAGATGTCATATCCGTACCTCGCAGCGGAAGGCCCCGGGTCGCTGAGGACCAGAGGCTTGTGCCACTTCAGTCATATAGAGGTCTGTTGGAATCGCCCAGGACTGGGCCTGAACGATTCATTGGTGTCACTCGGCCACGATGCCGAGTTCCTTGATGGCTTTGCCCATCACCATGTACTCGCGTTGATTGAGATCGCTGAGCACCTTGGGCGACCCGCCCGCAGGCAGGGCGCCAAAGACAGCCAGTTTTTCCACGACTTCGGGCTCACGCAAAATGGCATTGAGGTGCTCGTTGAGCAGATTGATTACCGCTGCCGGAGTCTTTTTCGGCGCGAAGAAGCCGTTCCAGGCGCTGACCACCACATCCTTGTAGCCCAGCTCGGTCAATGTCGGAACGGCAGGTGCCAGCGATGAGCGCTTGGTATCGCCGATGGCCAGCGCCACCAGCTTGCCGGAGTCCAGATACTGGCGCACAGGCCCGAAAGTGACCCAGGCAGTATCGACATGGCCGGCCACGACATCGGTCACCGAGGGGCCGACGCCGCGGTATGGAACATGGGACAGCTTGACGCCAGCGGCCTTGTTCAGCCATTCGCCGGCGATGTGCATGGGCGAGCCGGCGCCGGGGCTGGCATAGGAGACGGTGGCGCCACTCTTGGCCCTGGCAATCAGCTCGGGCAGGTTTTTGACACCGAGCTTGGGGCTCGTGACCAGCACCAGGGGCTGGGTGGCGGTGTTGATGATGGCTTCGTAGCCGTTGAGTACGTCGTAGGCTGCAGCGCCCGACAGCTTCATGACCAGGGGGGCGGTGGTGAAGGGGTTGGGAGTGAACAGCAATGTGTAGCCATCGGAGCGTGCACGCCCCACCATGCCGTTGCCTATCGCCCCGCCGGCACCCGGGCGGTTGTCGATCAGCACTGTCTGCTTGAGCCTGTGACTGAGCTTGTCGGCAAAGAGGCGGGCGATTGCATCGGTATCCCCGCCCGGCGGGTAGGACACGATCACCGTGATGGGCTTGCTGGGGTAACTCTCTTCGGCAAGTACCGGCTGCGCAAGCAGCGTGCCGCAGGCAAGAGCGGTAAAGCAAAACTGGCGTCTATCAACTGACATGGTCGCCTCTCCTTGGGCCGTGGGTATAAATCTCGGTGCGATATTTTTGATTCAATAGTGAAACAATGAATCGCAAAAGAAACAATGATCGGAGTTATACGCCTATAGTTGATCGATCAAATTGCCGTTTTCACTATTGACATTGGATTTTGTTAATCTGAGTGGAACAATGGAGCATGAACAAGAAAACGTGTGAAACGCCCTGGTCGCACTTGAACGCGCAAGGTGATGGACTGACGGTGGACGACTTCATCACCACATTGATGAGCCAGGTGGGCAATGCTCTGCGGCGCACCATTACCGTTCCGTACGCTGAGAAACACGATCTGACGGTGTCGGAATGGCGCTTGCTGGCCTTGATAGCTCACTCGAAGCGGCTGGCTTTCTCGGATCTGGTCATTCAGTCCACCTCGGACAAGGCCTTGGTGAGCCGCGCTCTCAAGCGGCTGCAAGCCAAAGGCCTGGTGGATCTACAGGGTGAAGGCAATACGCCGCGCAAGAAGATTTTTTGTCAGGTCACCGAACAGGGCGAGGCCCTGCATGCACAGGTCATGCCCTTGGCGCGTGCCAGCCAGGCTGCCGCCATTCGGGCATTGCCTGAAGAAGAGCGTAATGCCATGTACAACGCGCTGATGCGCTTGCGTGCACATTGCGAGAAAGCAGGCGCTTTGTCCGGCGAGGATGAAGCAGGTCTGGAATAGTTCCTGCGGCCCTGTGTTGGACAACCGCCAGGATGCTGTTGCAACACATATAGACGCACGAATTTCCGCATGCTGCAGGCGGGGTCATCCGCACATTACATGTGCTTCGCCGGTTGATGCGCCATTTGAGAATGAGGGCCGGGGTCCGCAACTTCCAAAGCAGCGGCCAGAAGTCACAGGCCAATACTTTCTCGCCTGGCTTCCGAGGCCGCTCGTCACCGTCCTCTGACATGTCTCGCAGGTCAGCAGCGCTTGGCGAGATCCGGATCCGCCATGGCAGATGCGCTCCCGCAGACGCCTGTCTTCTTGCTCATGGGCAGAGGCAGGCTCATGCAATGGGCCAAGCCAGGCATGGGCGGCTGCCAGCCATGCACCGTGGCTTTCCGCCAGATGCCGACAGCGCCACGATGCCCGCTCAAGACAGCACCATCGACCCCCGAAGGCGCTGCGCAGGGCAACACTGCCGGGGTGTACTGCCGTTCAGGTAGAGCAGGCAACCGGCTCGGCCGTCAAAGCAACTTGCCACGCGTCATAGCCATAGACCCAGTCGGCATTGCCTCCGGCACGCAGCCAGTTATTGCCTCGCGAGCCTATCTGGATCTGGCTGGTGCGCTGCTTGCGCATGGCCTCGTAGTTCTGCAAGGCTTGCGCAACGCCTTCGGCATCCTGCACTGCATCAAGGTTGCGGGCCAGCACCACGGCATCCTCGATAGCCATGCCGGCACCCTGGGCCATGAACGGCATCATGGGATGGCTGGCATCTCCGAGCAGCGACACTCGCCCCTGCGACCAGTGCGGCAGCGGGTCGCGCTCATACAAAGCCGTCTTGAGCACGCTGTCACACGCATCCAGCAAGGCTCGTGCATGTGGATGAAAGCCGGCATAAAAGCCGCGCAGTTCGGCCACGCTGCCCTCGGTGGTCCAGGATTCCTCATGCCAGGATGCCTGCGCCGTGGTGGCGAAGATGAAGGTGTCGCGGCCCTGATTGAGCGGAAAGGTCACGATCTGGCTGTCCGGAGTCGGTCCCCACCATTTGGTGAAGGCCCCGATATCGGGAACATGGCGCACGCGCTCGGTGGGCACCACGGTGCGAAACGCCACCACACCGGTAAAGCGTGGGCTCTCTGCGCCAAACAGGGATGTGCGCACCACCGAATGAATCCCGTCCGAGCCTATCAGCGCATCCAGTCCATCGACTCGCGCGCCGTCGGAAAATTCCACGGCAACACCGTCATCGGTTTGCACAATCCGGTTGACGCGTTTGGCGAACTTCACCTGCTCATGGGGAAAGGCATCGGCCAGCGCAGCCAGCAGGTCGGCGCGATGGATGGTGAGTTGTGGCGCACCGTATTGACGCTCGGCCTCATTGCCCATGGTCAGGCGCGATGTTTCCTCGCCGTTGTCCCAGTTGCGGCTGATACGGTGCGTCGGGCGGGCTGCCGAAGCCCGTACGGCAGCCGCAATGCCATCGCCCAGTCCGTCTAGCGCGCGTACAGCATTGGGCGTCAGATTGATGTCGGCGCCCACGCGCAGGTATTGCCGGCTCTGCTCGAACACCGTCACCTCGTGTCCGCTGCGGTGCAGCGCGTTGGCTGCGGCCAGGCCACCAATGCCGCCGCCCACAATGCCTATTTTCAATCGTGTCTTGGACATGTTTGCTCCTTGATATGGGTATGGTTTGCTCGTTCCGGGCTGCGCAGGCAGCCCGCATACGGTGCCAGCCAGTGTCGACAAGGCCGCCTGTCACGTGAAGCGCAAAGCATCCATAAAATGACACAAATCGTCCGGAATCCTCCATGAAACAAAGCAGCGACCATTTAAGCGACGTGCTGGCCATCTGCCGAGCCGAGCGCGCGGTGACGGCCAGCTTTTCATTGGGTGAGCCTTGGGCGCTGGCGTCCGAGGGAGTGCCGGGGACCATGATCCGCATCGCCCAGGGGCAGCCATACTGGCTGCAAGTACAAGGCCAGGCACCGTTGCAGGTCTTGCCTGGCGATCTGGTGGTGTTGCCGCTGGGCAGTCCGCACGTAATTGCGTCGGACCTCGCCCTGGCTCCGGTTCCGTTCGCACGCATGATCGAACGCTTTGCCCAGGGTCCGAAGGACGAGAATCCTCTGACGTTCGAGCATGGCGGAGGCGGGGCCCAGACCCGCATCGATTCGGTGCTGCTCTGGATATCGGCCTACTGCCGGCACTCCATATTGACTCTGCTGCCGCCGCTGCTGCACATACCTGCAGCGCAGGCCGCTCCACCGGCCATGCTGGGCAATATGCTGCAGACTCTGATAGAGGACTCGCTGGCGCGACGCGCCGGCTGGCGTTTGGCCGCCGCGCGCCTGGGTGAGTTGGTCCTGATCCACGTGCTCAGCAACCATTTCGCCGCACAGCAGCAGCGCGGTCAAGGCTGGGTGCGCGGCCTGGCCGATGTGCAGATTGCCCGGGCCATGGCCGCCATCCACGGCCGCCCCAGCCATGGCTGGACCTTGCAGGCTTTGGCCAGGGAGGCTGCCATGTCGCGCTCGCTCTTTGCCGAAAAATTCAAGGCGCTGGTTGGAGAATCGCCCATGGCCTATCTGCAGCAGCAGCGCATGGCTCATGCCGCCCAGCAACTGGAATCGGGTTTGCCGCTGGCCCAGATCGCCGAGGATTGCGGCTACGAGTCAGAGCGTGTTTTTGCCCGCGCCTTCAAGCGCTGGTGCGGTTTGCCACCGCGCGCCTATCAGCGCAGCACCAAGGCGCTCAGAAACGAATTTGCTGCGCTGAAATGAGATCCTCCAGCCGCTTGCGTGCGGCACTTCAATCAAGCGCAGCCTGCCTCGCCAGCCGACCTCACAAACTGAAGAGAAGGTGTCTTTGACGCCTTCGCCTCGGATTTCATAGTGGCGGCTGGACATTGTTCGCATTGCCTGCCCGTTCAGTAACGATAGGTGGCAGTCAGCAGAAAGTTGCGGCGTTCGCCGTAGAAGCAGTCGCCGCGCGCCAGGCATTGGGTGATTACCACCTTGTCGCCGATATTGTTGGCATGCAGGGCAAGGCGCCAGTCGCCGGCGTCATAGGCCACCATCGCGTCGGCCAGCAAGGACGAGGGCGTGTCGATGGCAGAGGTGCCGCTCCACTGCGGTCCGATATAGCGCAGACCGGCGCCGAGACTCCAGCCTCCGCGGCCCTGAGCGGCAAATCGATGCATCAGCCAGCTGGATGCCATATGGCGCGATACCGAGGCCACGCGCTGCCCCTGGTCGCCCGCGTTGCTGCGGCTGATTTTTGCGTCGGTATAGGCATAGGCCAGCGTCCAGTCCCAGTTTCTGGCCAGGCTTGCGATCAGCTCGGCTTCAAAGCCCTGGGTTTTGACCTCGCCCAGTTGCAGGCTGTTGAGCGGGTTGCCCGGATCATTTGTCTTGCGATTCTGTTCACGCAGGCCGTATACCGCGGCGTAGCCAGAGATGCCTTTGCCCTCGGGAATCCATTTCACGCCGGCTTCCAACTGCTTGCCGCGCTGGGGCTTGAATGGCGTGCCGTAGAAGTCCACGCCGCCCAGAGGCTGGAAGGATTCGGTGTAGCTGACATAGGGGGCCCAGCCGCCACCGGCCTGATAGGTCACACCCAGGCGCTTGGTGGTGGCAGAGTCGTCGGCGGCCGCTGCCGGGCGACCTTCGGTCTCTGTTTTGGCCTTGTCGTGACGCAAACCTACTGTCGCGGTCCAGGGGCCCCAACGCAACTGGTCCTGCAGATAGAAACCGAGCTGGCGCTGTGCCACATTGGGCGCACGTACCAGCTGGGAGGCAGAGGGCGGCGTGAACGTGCCATACACGGGGTTGTAGACATCGAGCGCAGTGCCTGGCCCGCGCCAGTTGGATTGGTTGCTGGTGTTGCGCTGCCAGTCCATGCCTGCAAGCAGCTGGTGCTGAACCTCACCGGTCTGCAGCAGGCCTTCGAGTTGCGTGTCGACCAGCAGCATGCGTCCGCCGTTGATCTGCCATACGGTATCGCGTTGTACGGTGCGGCCGTTGGCGTCAAACACCGGACGTGCCGGACGGCCCGTGGCTGCGTTGGCTGCAAAGCTGGTGTAGAGCGTACGGTAGTCCACCTCGCTGATGGTGCGGCGCAGGTTCTGACGCAGTGTCCATTGAGGGCTCAGACGATGGCTGAACAGATAGCCAAAGGACTTGTTTTCGGAGTCGTACTTGTCCCAGCCTGGTTCGCTGATAAAGGTGTTTGTCGGAATCTGCCCATAGGGGCTGGGCAGGCGCGTGCCCTGCCAGGGAAAGAACTGGGTGATGGAGCCGCTCTTGTCCTTTTGATACAGGGCTTGCAGCGTCAGCGAGGTATCGGTGCTGGGACGATAGGTCAGCGAAGGCGCAATCACCACGCGGTCGTCCTTGACGTGGTCGACCTGGGTGTTGCTGTCGCGGCCCACTGCCACCAGGCGATAAAGCCACTTGCCTTCCTCGTCCATGGCGCCGGTCATGTCGCTGGCAATCTGCTTGCGACCGTGGCTTCCAAGCTGAATCTGCACCTCATTCAGCCGCTCGGCCTGCGGGCGCTTGCTGGTCAGGTTGAGCACGCCGCCCACGCTGCCCTGGCCATACAGCACGGAGGAGGGGCCGCGTAAAAATTCCACGCGCTCCAGCGTATAGGGCTCGACCTTGATGTTGTTGTAGGTGCCGTAGGTGCGCAGCAATCCGTCCTGGTACTGGCTGACATCGCCGCCGCGCGCCTTGAACGAGTCCACGCGGTTGTCGAAATAGCTGGAGTTGATGCCCGCCGTATAACGTGTGGTTTCACGCAGGGTAGTCACCCCCTGGGCCTCGAACTGGTCGCGCGTGACCACGCTGATCGATTGCGGCGTTTCGATCAGGGGCGTATCTGTCTTGGTGGCCGAAATCGCCCGCCGTGCGACAAAGCCGGTGACCGGGCCTGTGGCGGTTTCGCCGGCCAGATTGTCTTGCACGGTAACAGGAGCGAGCGTGACTTCGGCATTGCTGTTGGTGCTGGTGGTGGAGGGCGAGGTCTGAGCGTGTGTGCCCAGGCTCAGACAGGTCAGTGCGCTGAGCAAGACCAGCGAACGTCGGTCGGGCAGACCGGGATAAGAGGAGTTCATGTTGCGTTTGTCAGGTGGATGGCCCGGCAAAAAAAGCGTCGAGGCTGTTTGCGTTGGCGGGTTCGAAGCGCGGCAGCGCATCAGGGCTTGGCGGCCGCAGGCAGGGCGGGTGATGGCATGCCGTCTTCGACGCTGAAGCTCAGCGTGGTCACATAGCTGGCCTCGCCATAGCTCTTGCCTTGCGCCTCGCCGCCTTGCTTGTGGCTGTGATGCACCTCGGCCACATACAGTCCCTTCCAGGGGAGGGCAAAGCTGACACGGCCTTGCTCGTCGCTTTGTGCCTCGCGTGACCAGCCCGACGGTGCGACGATCTGCACCTTGGTCTTGGGCAGGGCCATTCCGTTGAAGCTCACCATGAGCTGGCCCGGCTTGCCTGTGGGCACCAGATCAAGGGCTTGGGCATTGGCGGCCACGGCTTGTCCCGGCGTTGCCACCCAGCGGGCCGCAGGCACCCATAGCAGGGCTGGCTCATTGCGCTTGCTGCGGTCGATCAGGGGATAGGCAGCGCTGGCAAAAAGGGTTTGGGCCTGACTTGCGGCGTTGTAGCTGAAGCCTGTGGCATTTCGCCGGCCGCTCAGTTGCAGCGTGCCGCTGGCTGTTTGCTGGGCCAGCGTGGGCGTGGCCAGAAATTTGTCCAGCGCCCCAGGCGAGGTTTCGCGTAGGTTGTCATTGAACTCACCAAAAAACAACTGGGTCTGGCCGCCATCGTTCTCCAGCCAGACTTGATGAGCTTGGGCGGAGCCCAGACTGGCAAGCAGCAGAGTGGCGAGAGCAATGGGATGATAAAAATTGCGCATGAAAACCTCCTTGAATGCTGGATAGGTGAATGAATTCTTCTGAGCGAGTGAAGGTCTTCTGCCCGATATCCGGACTCAAGCGTCGGCCCGGACTCCAAGAAAAGAGAGCCTGTTGATCTCTTGTATGGCCCTGTGCTTTTTCCTCGCACCTCTTGTTCAATCGATTGGCCACGGCCAGCCATGCAAGGGCCGAGGCGGCTGCTGCATCGCGATGCGCACGCCATGTCCTTGCCCGGTCATGATCGGGATTCCCGTCGCATCAATAGCTGCCTGGGTTCTCAGTCATTGATGCTCAGCGGCTCTCTGATTCGTGGCCCCTGCGGGTTCTGAGTGCAGTCCGTCAAGGACCGAGGCGGTCGAAGGTAAAAACCAGTATTCCCAGTGTCAGTGCCATCAAGCCAAACAGAGGCAGGCGCTGCGCTTGCCAGGTCGCCATGCTGGTGGCGGCCAGAGCCGACAGGCAAAGAGCGGCCGTCCACACGGTGGCCGACATGGCAGCGGTGGTTGCACCCGGAAAGCCCAGAGCAATGCCCAGTGACAATGCCAGCAGGAGCCAGCCGGCTTGGAACAGGCGCTGGCGGCGCAGTACTGCGGCGGGAGATTCACTCTCGATATCCGGCCAAGCGTCTTCATGGTGTCGGTCCATGGCCAAGGCAAGAGCCGTCCAGGCGGCAGAGCACAACAGAAAGTCGAGCAGCATTGCTATGCCTCCTGCGCCGTGTTGTCGCCGGGAATCCGCGCGGCGTTGGGTTTGCGCTCGGACTTGGCAGCGGCCGCATGTCTGGCTGCGGGCAGGGGCCTGTGTTTCAGCAGATGTCGGGTGAGGGCGGCAAGCATCAGCCCCGTGACCGCAAAACTCAAATCCATGCCGGCCCAGCTCCACTCCATGGCCGGCAGGCTGATGCCCAGATGAGTTGAGGTGGTCAAGGCATTGACCAAAGGCAATAGCAGGTATGCGGTGGCGGCCATGCCCAGAACCAGTGCCCATCCTTGGCGCGTGGGCCGGATCAGGCCCAGCAGCAAGGCCAGAGCCCAGGTGCCGAAGAAGCAGGACAGTTCGGCATCGGGCCGGCCTGGCATCTCCAATGGCAGCAGCCGGTTGGCCAGCAGGTAGGCCGCGATCGCCAGCGGCAGGCCGCCCATGAGGCCGATATTGAAACTTGCCACCAGCCGTTCGCCAAAGGGCAGGGGGGCGGCAGGTGTCTTGCGCAGGGCCTGGGTGCGGCGCTTGACCGACCACAGTATCAGGCCCGAGGCAATCATCAGCGAACCCATGACGCCAAAGCCAAACAGCACCCAGCGCATCCCGATGTCGGCGAAACGCCCCAGATGCAGGCCATAGAGCACGCCATAGGTTTTGATGGCTGGGCTTTGTGGATCGACCTGGGTTTGCAGCTGGCCGGTGCGGCCATCGAAACGCAGCCGCGCTGGTCCGTATTGCAGCCTGTCGCCGTCGTGGCGGGTGATCTCCACCAGCGGGCCCTGGCTGTCGCTGCGCACGGTGATGCTGCCGACACGACCGCCCCGCCACAGCTGACTGGCCTGGCTCAGCATGGGGCCCAGATCCAGCATGGGCAGGGGTTCGGCCTGTGCGTTGCTGCCACGCCTGGCGCTGCGCGCACCGGGAACATCGCCCTGCAACTCGGAGAAATAGCTTTGCGAATCCGTTCCTTTTGCGCCAGGGTAGGCGGCGGCTATGCCGGCCGGCATATACATGGCGTGAAAGATCATCAGACCGCTGAACGTAATCATCAGATAGAACGGCAGCACCAGTACCCCCGAGACGTTGTGTGCGTCCAGCCAGGCGCGCTGTCCGCCCTTGCGCGGGCGAAAGGTGAAGAAGTCCTTGAAGATGCGGCGATGCGTGACCACCCCGGTCAGCAAGGCAATGAACATCATCAGCGTCGCCGCGCCTACCACCCAGCGGCCCTGGATCGTCCAGCGGCCCTTGTGAGCGGTGCGAAGCTCGAAATGGAAGCGGTAGAAAAATTCTCCGCCAGCGGTCTCTCGGGCCTGCAGTGCGGCACCGGTTTGCGGGTGCAGCAGCAAGGTGTCGAAGCGGCTGTTGGGCTTGTCGCGCCACAGCATATTGACGGCCGGCGTGCGTTCATCGGGCAGACGCATGATGAAGTTGCTGACGCCCGGCGCGTGCTCGTGCAGCGCCGCCTGGGCGCGTTGCGCAACGTCGCTGTCGGACGGTGGCAGGCCATGCAGCTCGGGTCGCATCCACAGATTGAATTCGTTCTTGAAGAAGCTCAGCGTGCCGGTGACGAAAATCGCAAACAGAAGCCAGCCCAGAATCAGTCCCGACCAGGTATGCAGCCAGGACATGGCCTGGCGAAAACCCTCCTGCTCGGGCTGGTGCGTGGTTCTGGCGCTTGTCTTGGTTTGAGGGGCGGTCATGCTTCCACCCCCAACCACAATGGCCCATACAGCGCTGCGCTTAGGGCTAGGGCAGGAAGGAGTACACCGGCCCAGGCAAGCCAAGCCGTGCGTGCATAGAAGGTCCAGGCAATAGCCATGGCGTAGATGACCCAGGACAGCAAGGTGGCGGTCATCACCGCCTCCACGCGGCCCATCAGGGAACTCAGCAGCAGACTCAGGGCAGCCGTACTGACTGCGGCCAGCGCATAGCCTCCAAGGATGGCAGCCAAACTGCGCGAGGCAACCGCAAGGCGGTAGTGAATAAGGGGCGATGTGGCTTTCATACCGCTTCCTGATGCGCTGGAGCTGGGCGGCAAGGATTGCCGCAGACAGAAGCTGCAACGACAAAGCGCGGGTGAATCACCCTTGGCGAGGAAAAGCAGGTATACGGAGAGCTCAGCATGACAGACAACCAAACGATGCAGTCGGTTCGCTGGCTGGCTTGTGTCAAGAAATCATGCTGGCATGCGAAGAAATGTAAAGCCGATTATAGATGCAATTGAGAATGATTGTTATTTATTTATGATTCGGCTTACAGGGCCTAAAAAACGGCATCTGAAGTTCTTCCCATCATTGGGCCATTGCCTGCCTGGCGGACGCCTGAAGGCCCTTCCTGGAGCGGTGGGCGACTCATCGCCGGGGGCAGACCGGTATTCCCCTGAGCTCTACTTGGTGCGCAAGCTAGTTCTTCTTCTTCTCTTCTGCACATGCTCTATTGAGACCATCGCGGATGGCTGGTGAACTGGCTGAAGCGGGGCATGCATTGTGTGCAGGATGCCTCGGATCGGCACAGGACACCTTTATGCGTCTTCTCAGGCAGTACTCGCAGGAATTGCAGGGGCCGCGTGCTTTTTTTGCCGCTGTGTTGACGGGCGGAGTGGGCAGCCGCGATGCACAGGCCCTGCATGGGCTCTCTGGCCGTTCTGGTCTCTTTGCTGTTGTGGTTCACCTCGGCTCAGGTGGGCGACGATGTCGGCATGTCGGGCCTGCTCTATGGACTGACGGTCTGGATGCTCCTGCCGCAGGTCCTGCTTCACAGGGATCCTGCGGCTGCCGCCGTGTTGCTGCTTGTCATGGGCTGGCTCCATGGAACGTCTGCGACGGTATCGATTACCAACAATTGTCGGCACTTGCCTGCAGACTTCGGAGTTGCAACGCACAATGCCAGCCTGTGTTTTTTAATCGTCGTGATCATGTCCGATTCCTCTGCGGCTTTGCCAGCCAGTCTGACACCATCCATGCGCGATGTGCTGCGTCGCATGGAGCGGGCCGCGCGCACTCCCATGCACGAGCTCGGTGCGGAAGCTGCCAAGGCGGCTTATGAAGCTGGCGCCGGCGTGCTTGAAATCCCCAAGCAGGCCTTGCCCCGTGTGGAGGACCTGCAGATTCCCGCACGCGACGGAGCGAATCTGCCGGCCCGCCTCTATGCACCTGTGACCCGCGATGAAGCCCCCGCTGCGGGCTTGCCTGCGCTGCTGTATCTGCATGGTGGCGGCTTTACGGTAGGCAGCGTGGCCACGCATGACCAGCTTTGTCGCCAGCTCGCACACCTGGCGGGTTGTATGGTTGTGTCGCTGGACTACCGCCTGGCGCCGCAGTTCCAGTTCCCCGTTGCACATGATGACGCCTGGGATGCGCTGCAGTGGCTGACGGCCCATGCGGCGAGCCTGGGGGCGGATGGCAGCCGCATGGCTGTCGGTGGCGACAGCGCCGGCGGTACGCTGGCGGCAGCCTGTGCCATCGAAGCGCGCAACGCCGGCCTCAAGCTGGCCTTGCAGCTGCTGATCTACCCGGGCACCACGGCGCACCAGGATACCGACTCCCATCGCCGCTTTGCCCATGGACTGGTTCTTGAAGAAGTTTCCATCACCTGGTTTTTTGCGCAATATATCGCCAGACGCCAGGATCGCGAGGATTGGCGCTTCGCTCCTTTGCTGGCTCCCGATGTCGACGATGTCGCACCCGCCTGGATCGGCCTGGCCGAGTGCGATCCCCTTGTGGACGAGGGCGTGGAATATGCTGACAAGTTGCGCATGGCAGGCGTGCCTGTGGATCTGGAAATCTACAAGGGCGTGACCCATGAGTTCGTCAAGATGGGGCGCGTGATTGCCGAGGCGCGTCAGGCGCACCGGGACATGGCGCAGGCCTTGCGCGGCGCGTTTGGATTGAATTGAAACCAGAGTGAGAACCATGAATCGACAGGACTTTCGCAGCTTTACGCGTATCGAGGTGCGCTGGGCCGAAGTGGACGCGCAGAAGATCGTCTTCAATGCCCACTATCTGATGTATGCCGATGTGGCCATCACCAACTACTGGCGCCAGCTGGCCATTCCTTACGAGGCAGGCTTTGCATCACTGGGCGGCGAGCTGTTTGTGAAAAAGGCCAGCACGGTCTATCACGGATCGGCCACTTTGGGCGATGTGCTGGATGTCGGCATCCGCTGTGTCAAACAAGGCAATACCTCGCTGCAGTTCGAGGCAGGCATCTTCCGGGGCATGGAGCTGCTCAACACCGTGGAGCTGGTCTATGTGTTTGCCGACGCGGCGACGCAGACCCCCAGGCCCGTGCCCCAGGCCATGCGGGATCTGCTCACGGCCTATGAAGCAGGGCAGGAGGTCGTCACGCTGCGCTCGGGCAGCTGGAACGATCTGGGGCGCGATGCCGAGCGCCTGCGCCTGGCCGTGTTTGTGCGCGAGCAGGGCGTGCCGCGCGAGATCGAGATCGACGAGCTCGACCCTGTGGCGCGTCATGTGGTCTTGTTCAACGGCTTGAACCAGCCCGTGGCCACGGGCCGGCTGGTCAGCGATGCGCCGGGCGTGGGGCGTATCGGCCGCATGGCCGTGGATCGCAGCGTGCGCGGCGGCCGCTGGGGGCGCATGGTGCTAGAGAGCCTGATGGATGCGGCGCGCGATCGCGGTGACAAGGAAATCGTGCTGCACGCGCAGCGCCATGCTGAAGCCTTCTATCTGCGCGCAGGCTTTACGCCGGTAGGCGAGCCTTATGAGGAGGCCGGCATTCCCCACATCACGATGTGCAAAGTGCTTTGATACATCCTTTTTGATAGCTTATAACGCTTTATATGTAAGCGTTTAAGCCCGACTTGATGCTTGATGTGAAGGAGCGCCCATGGCAAGAATCATGACCGTCCTCAGCCTGATCGGGGTGGCGGTGGCCGCCTATGTGGCTTATCGCTACGGGGTCTTCTGAGTCCGTTCGGCCGAGGTCCAGGACAGAGGTGAGCGGGCGGCTGAAGGTGGGGGCCGCACGCAGGCTCGAGCCCAGCCCTTTCTCCGCTGCGTGCCGGCGGCATTGCTGCAACTGATCCTTCAGCGCGGTGATGGCCTTATGAGTGCAGGCTTCGTCCAGATGGCCGCCAGGCGCACCGGCCACGCCAATGGCACTAATGGCACCAATGTTTCATTGCCGATCTTCAGGGGCACGCCGCCGCCCAGCACCAGGAAGCCGGGGATATTCGCCATGCCGGCCGCATCGGGATTGGACTGAATGGCTTTGGCGATGCCGCTGGTGGGGTTGCGCGACGAAGCAGAGGTGAAGGTCTTGGCGTGCGAGGCTTCAGCGGTGTGAGGGCCGGCACCATCGGCACGCACCATGGCCAGCAGCACGCCAAAGCGGCCCACACCGAGGCGCTGACGTTGTAGCCGTCGGCGCTGCAGGGCACCACGGTCTGCCGGGCCAGCTGCGGGTGGAGGCGGTCGCTGGAGCTGCGCTGCGGGCTCCAGCAAAGTCTGGCCGTTGAGGCGTCGCAGACCACTGCCATCCGGCAGGACGTTGTCGTCCAGCAAGTGAGAGGAATCAATGCGAACGCAGAGCCAGCTTTCGGGGTCTGCTATCTTTTTGAGGAAAAGATAATGACCCGGGTGCAAGTAAGGTTTAGCGGTGGCCGGGCCCGCACTGCCAGGCCTGCGGCAGTGCGGGTCCGAGACGTTCAGATATCCGCCAGCAGCTCGTAGGGCAGGGGCTGGGTCTGCAGTGCGATTCCCTTGCCCGCATCGGCGCTCTGGCCTTCGGCCAGCGCTGCATGGGCAAACAGATCGTCGCGGGTGGAAGAGGCAATCTGCATCGAGACGATGGCATCCCAGCCGCCTTGCACAGCTGCTGCTGCCTGCACCACGGTGCCGGTTGCCTGCTCGAGGTCTTCGGCGCTGAAGACTTCCTGGCCGACGCTCAGAGCCTGGTCGGCATGAACCAGATAGGCGCGGCGCTTGAGCGTGCCGCGGAACTGGCTGCGAGCCACCACTTCCTGGCCGGGGTAGCAGCCCTTCTTGAAGTTGACGCCGCCCAGGGATTCGTAGTTCAGCATCTGGGGCACGAAGGCATCGACCACGGGAGCCGATAGCGTGGCCACGCCGCTCTGGACTTCGGACCATTGCCAGAGGTCTTCGCTCAGCAACTGTCCTTCGGGGGCCTGACCCGCAGGGCCTACCCACAGCGCACGCTGGTTGCCTGCAGCGGGGTAGAGCGCGATCACATGGGCATCGCCTTGCTGCTTGAGCGCCCAGGCGGCCGCATTCTTGCCGGCAAGCTGCTCGGCGGCCTGGCCGGCCAGGCCGTAGAGAGCGAAGTCAGCCGTCGCATCGCTGAGCTTGCACTGGGCGCGCAGCACAAACATGGACAGGCGCTTGAGCGTGGGGGCCAGCAGGCTGCGGTCACAGATCAGCACGATTTCGTCGGCGCTGAGCCTGAAGCCGATGAAGCTGGCCAGCATGCGGCCCTTGGCCGTGCAAAAAGCCGCAAGGCGGGCCTGATCGAACTTGAGCAGCGCGAAATCGTTGCTCAACTGGCCGTGGAGAAAGCTGGCTGCGTCGGCGCCAACGGCGCGGATGACACCAAGGTGGGAGATGGGGGTAATGCCGTTCAGGGGCAGCGTCTTGGGCTGGGTCATGGCTGAATTATGATCGTCGCTCTATGTACTGATGGATCTAGCTTGTGCGTGCCCTTATTCGAGCACTGATATTTTTGCTGCTTCTGGCTGCCCTCGCGGCGGGAGGCGCCTGGTGGTGGCTGAACCAGCCGCTGCAGTTGTCCGAGCCCAGTCTGGAGCTGGAGATAGAGCCCGGCACCACGCCGCGTGGCGTGGCGCAGAACGTGGTCAAGGCCGGGGTGCAAACCGATGCGCGTTTGCTCTATGCGTGGTTTCGCTTCTCGGGCAAGGATCGCGCCATCAAGGCCGGCAACTACGAACTGAGCACAGGTCTCACACCTTATGTGCTGTTGCAGAAGCTGGCGCGCGGCGAGGAAAGCCTGCGTGCGCTGACTCTTGTCGAAGGCTGGAACTGGCGCCAGGTGCGAGCGGCGCTGGCGCGTGAGGAATTCCTCAAGCAGGATAGCGCAGGGCTCAGCGACGAGGCTGTGATGACGGCACTGGAGCGCGCGGGCGTGCCGCCCGAAGGCCGCTTCTTCCCCGATACCTATACCTACGCCAAGGGCAGCTCGGACATGGCCGTGCTGCGCCGTGCGCTGCATGCCATGGATCGCCGTCTGGCCGATGCCTGGGCCATGCGGGCGGCCAATACCCCGCTCAAATCCGCCGATGAGGCCCTGATCCTGGCCAGCATCGTGGAAAAGGAAACCGGCCGCGCCGCAGACCGCGCGCAGATTGCCGGCGTTTTCTCCAACCGCCTGCGCATAGGCATGCGTCTGCAGACCGATCCTTCGGTCATCTATGGCGTGGGGGCCAGCTTTGACGGCAATCTGCGCAAGCGTGATCTGCTGGAGGACACGCCCTGGAACACCTATACCCGTGCGGGTCTGCCCGTCACGCCGATCGCCATGCCCGGCAAGGCTGCGCTGATGGCGGCCGTGCAGCCCGATCAGACCAAGGCCCTGTACTTCGTGGCCAAGGGCGATGGCACCAGCCATTTCAGCGCCTCGCTGGACGAGCACAATAGAGCCGTCAACCGCTACCAGCGCGGTCAGTGAGCAATCTTAGAGGGTACAAGGCCGTGGCCTGTGCCCTGTGTCGAATCAAACAACTGGTGCCGCCATGCGCCGCACTAGAGGAAATATCAGTGAGTACAGCTTTACCCAAGGGTCTGTTCATCAGTTTTGAGGGCATCGATGGCGCGGGCAAGTCCTCGCATATCGAGGCACTGGCCCAGGCTTTTCGCGATCAGGGCCGGGTGGTCACGCTCACGCGCGAGCCCGGAGGCACGTCACTGGCCGAAAAGCTGCGCGCCCTGATGCTGCATGACGCCATGGACCCGCTGACCGAGGCGCTGATCGCGTTTGCGGCCCGGCGCGACCATCTGGTGCAGGTCATAGAGCCGGCGCTGGCGCGTGGCGAGGTGGTCATCAGCGACCGCTTCACCGATGCCACTTTCGCCTACCAGGGCGCGGGCCGCGGCTTCAGCTGGGAGCAGTTGTCGGCTCTGGAGCGCATGGCTCAGACCGGTACTGCGCTGCATGCCGGTCCGGACTCGGACTTCATGCGCGAGCCCGATATGACGCTGTGGTTTGACCTGCCTGCCGAAGTGGCTGCCGAGCGCCTGGCCACGGCCCGTGTTCCCGACCGCTTCGAAGCCCAGCCCGGCGAGTTCTTTGCCCGCGTGGCCCAAGGCTATGCGGAGCGAGCCCGGACTGCGCCTGGGCGCTTTGTGCGCATCGACGCCCATGCCAGCCGCCACGCCGTGTGGCAGCAGATCACCCAGGCCGTGGTGCGCAAGGGCTGGCTGGCCATCATGGTGGGCAGCAAGCCATGAGTGCCGGCGACGTTGAAGCGCCCTGGATCGCCGCGCAGCGTGGCCGCCTGCTGGCCCAGCGTGGTCATGCCTGGCTGCTGCAAGGGCCTTCGGGTCTGGGTCAGTACGCTCTGGGACTGTCGCTGGTGCGCGCCTGGCTTTGCGAGCAGCCGTCTGCGCAAGGCGCTTGCGGCCACTGCGCCAGCTGCCATGCCATCGAGGTGCGTGCCCATGCCGATCTGTGCGTGCTCATGCCGGAGGTGCAGATGATGGAGCTGGGCTGGCCGCTGCCGGAAAAGGCCCAGGCCGACATCGACGACAAGAAGCGCAAGCCCAGCAAGGAAATCCGCGTGGAAGCCATGCGCGATGCCGTGGAGTTCTGCCAGCGCACCAGCGCGCGCGGACGTGGCAAGGCCGTGCTAGTCTACCCGGCCGAGCAAATGAATGCGATTACTGCCAATGCCTTGCTCAAAACGCTGGAGGAACCACCCGGAGACACCCGTTTTGTGCTGGCCAGCGAGGCCGCGCACCAACTGCTGCCCACCATTCGCAGCCGTTGCCTGACGCACACCATGACCTGGCCTGCGGCGGCCGAGGCCGCGCAGTGGCTGCAGGCGCAAGGCCTGAACGAGCCGGATGCGGCAGCGGCCTTGCAGGCTGCCGGCGGTCGACCCGGCGATGCGCTGCGCATGGCGGCGGACGCGGGCAAGGCCGCCGCCTGGGCCCAATTGCCCAGGCAGCTGGCCAAGGGGGATGTGGCGGCGCTGGCGGCTTTTGCCCCGGTGGATGCCGTGCAGGCGTTGCAGAAGATCTGCCACGACCTGATGGCCCTGGCCGGTGGCGGCGAGCCCCGGTATTTCTCGCCTGCCGATCTGCCGGGCAAGCCGCTGCCCATGGCGCTGCTGGCCGAATGGTCGCGCGAGCTGGTGCAGGCGGCGCGCACGGCCGATCACCCTTTCAATGCGGGGCTGATGATGGAGGCTCTGGCCTCCAGGGCGCGGGCGGTACTGATCTCGGGCAAAGCCGCCAGAGCCGTGCGCTAGGTCATGAAGCACGGTTTGGTCAAAATTTTTCCGGGTGTTAACCTCGCGAGTACAGCCGCCCGGCTGCCACAAGAATTCTGCTACCCACTATGAACGCAACTACCACCCCTCGTCCCAGCGTGATGCAGCTGGCGATCAAGGAAAAGGCGGCGCTGTATGCCGCCTATATTCCGTTGTTTGCCGAAGGGGGGATTTTTGTGCCCACGCAGCGTGACTATCGTCTGGGCGATGATGTCTATGTGCTGCTGACCCTGCCCGATGATCCGCAGCGCTACCCGATCGCGGGTCGGGTGGCCTGGGTGACGCCCGAGCGTGCTTCCGGCAATCGCACCCAGGGCGTGGGCATCCAGTTTCCCAAGGATGCCAAGTCCGCCGAGCTCAAGGCCAAGATCGAGCAGATTCTGGGCACGGCCCTGAGTTCCGAGAAGCCGACCCAGACAATCTGATTATTAATACTGGCGCACTCCCACATCAGTGACGCCGAACAAGAGCCGTCTCGCAGCGATGGCGTCGACCCCTGGGGGAAGCGGCGCAGCCGCTCAGGGGCGGTCCAATTTCTATGTTTACCGATTCCCACTGCCACCTGAATTTCCCCGAGCTGAGCGCCAATATTGCGCAGATCCGCGAAGCCATGGCCGCTGCCAAGGTCACGCGCGCGCTGTGCATCAGCACGACGATGGAAGAGTTCCCCGAGGTGCACCAGCTGGCGCTGGACTACGACAATTTCTGGGCCACCGTGGGCGTGCACCCCGATACCGAAGACATGACCGAGCCCAGCGTGCAGGACCTGGTGGAGCGTGCAGCGCTGCCGCGCGTGGTGGCGATAGGCGAGACCGGGCTTGATTACTACGGCATGGAGGACCGCAAGGGCGGCCGCACGATTGCCGATCTGGAATGGCAGCGCGAGCGTTTTCGCACGCATATCAGGGCAGCGCAGATCACGCAAAAGCCGCTGGTCATCCACACCCGCAGCAGCTCCGACGACACCCTGGGCATTTTGCGCGAGTGCGGGGAGGCAGATTCCGCCACCCAGGCCGGCGGTGTCTTTCACTGTTTCACCGAAACCGCCGAAGTGGCCCGTGCCGGTCTGGACATGGGTTACTACATCTCCCTGTCGGGCATCGTGACCTTCAAGAATGCCCAGCATCTGCGCGACGTGGCGGCCTTCGTGCCGCTGGACAGGCTGTTGATAGAAACCGACAGTCCTTATCTGGCGCCCGTGCCCTACCGCGGCAAGACCAATAATCCTTCATACGTGCCCTTTGTGGCCAAGCAGATTGCCGAGGTGCGCGGCATTTCCATCGAGGAGGTGGCCGCAGCCACCAGTGCCAACTTTGACCGCCTGTTCAAAGGCGTGACCTTGTCAGCGAACTCTGGAGCCAGTGCATGAGTCTTTTTGCTGCCCCATCGATTGCATCGTCATTGAGCCGCCGCCAGAGCCTGCGCTGGGCCTGTGCTGCTGTCGTCGGGGTGGCGGGCCTGCCAGGACTGGCACGAGCCAATGACTACGAGGACTATTCGCGGGCGCTGGTCAGCGACAACTCCAGTGCCATGGTGAATCTGATCTTTCGCGGCTTCAATGCCAACACCCTGGATTCGCGCGGGCGGCCGGGGCTGGTGGCGGCCCTGCATCAGGACTCGCTCAAGGTCTTCGATGTGCTGCTCAAGGCGCCGCGCATCGATGTCAATCTGGCCTCGCGCCAGAATGAGACGCCGCTGATGATGGCCTGCATCAAGGGCCATCTCGACATCGTGCGCGAGCTCATCAAGCGCGGTGCCGACGTCAATCGCGAGGGCTGGGCGCCGCTGCATTACGCGGCCTCTGCCGATACGCCGCAGACGCTGGACATCATCAAGCTGCTGCTGGAGGAAAGCGCCTATATCGATGCCGCTTCACCGAACGGCAGCACGCCGCTGATGCTGGCCGCCCAGTACAGCAGCGAAGCCGTGGTCAGGCTGCTGCTGCAGGAGGGGGCGGACATCACGCTGCGCAACCAGCGTAATATGACGGCAGCGGACTTCGCCAGACTCGCGGACCGGCAGTACATGGTCGATCTGCTGGGCAAGGCGCTGCAGCATGAGCGCCGTACCCAGCCCTCGCGCGGGACCTGGTAGCGGACGGGGTTCAGCGCCACTCATTGCTATTTTGATAGCTGCTAGCGCCCAATGAAAAAGGACTTCAGGGTCATCTGACTCTGAAGTCCTTTATTTATATGCGGTAGCAGCTCTTAAATTTGAGGCTCGCCGGGGGTCGAGCTGCGCACCTGGTTGTGCAGGCGGGCATAGAGGCCGCCCAGCTCCATCAGCTGTGCATGCGAGCCTTGCTCGGCGATCTGGCCGCGCTCCATGACGACCACGCGGTCCGCATGCTCGATGGTGGACAGGCGGTGGGCGATCACCAGCGTGGTGCGGCCCTGCATCAGCCGGTTCAGGGCTTGCTGGACCAGGCGCTCGGACTCGTTGTCCAGTGCCGAAGTTGCTTCGTCCAGAATCAGGATCGGCGCGTCCTTGTAAAGCGCGCGGGCAATGGCCAGGCGCTGGCGCTGGCCGCCCGAGAGCTGGCTGGCATTGTGGCCCACCAGGGTGTGCAGGCCCTGAGGCAGATTGCGCACGAAGTCGCCCAGATTGGCGGCTTCCAGCGCGGACCAGACGCGGGCCTCGTCAATCTCCTTGCCCAGCGCCACATTGGCCGCGACGCTGTCGTTGAGCATGACCACGTCCTGGCTGACCATGGCGAACTGCTGGCGCAGCGTGTTCAGGTCCCAGTCGGCCACGGGCACGCCTTCCAGAGTGATCTGGCCGCTGGTGGGCGAGAAAAAGCGGGGCAGCAGATTGACCAGCGTGGTCTTGCCGGCACCGGACGGCCCGACCAGGGCCACGACTTCGCCGGCCCTGACGTTCAGGCTCAGGTGCGAGAGGGCCGGAGCCTTGTCCGCGCCGAACTGCACGCTCACATCGCTCAGCTGCAGCGCGCCGCTGACCTTGGCTGCGGGCTTGAAACTACCGCCTTGCTCGTCGGTGGAGCCTTCGAGCAGGGCCAGGCCACGCTCCAGTGCGGCCACCCCGCGCGTGATGGGGTTGGCCACATCGGCCATGCGGCGAATGGGCGCAATCAGCATCAGCATGGCCGAGATGAAGGCGGCAAAGCCGCCCACGGTCACATCCTGCACGCTGGCTGAGCCGATGGCGGCGCCGCCTTCGCGGCTTTGCCACAGGGCGATGCAGAGAATCACCGACAGCGCAATCGCCGCCAGCACCTGGGTCAGCGGCGTCATGGCGGCCGAGGCGATGGTGGCCTTGGTGTTCAGGCCGCGCAGCTGCCGGCTCAACTCGCCAAAGCGCGACTGCTGCGAAGCCTGGGCACCATGCAGGCGCACCATGCGGTGGGCCAGCACGTTCTCCTCCACCACATAGGCCAGCTCGTCGGTGGCCGTCTGGCTGGACTTGGTGATGCGGTACAGACGGCGCGACAGCGTCTTCATGACCCAGGCCACGCCCGGCACCATGAAGGCCACGATCAGCGTGAGCTGCCAGTTCAGATAGATCAGGTAGCCGAGTAGGGCGATCAGCGTGAAGCCGTCGCGAGAGATGCTCATCATGGCCTGCACCAGCTGCTGGGCACCGGTCTGCACCTCGTAGACGATGGTGTTGGACAGCGCCGATGCCGATTGCCTGGAAAACAGGCTCATGTCGGCGGCCAGCAGGCGCTCGAACAGCTTCTGGCGCAGACCCAGCATGCCGTCATTGGTGATGCGTGCCAGGGCGTACTGTCCCGTGAACTGGGCCAGGCCGCGAATGACGAACAGGCCGATCAGAAACACCGGCACCGTCCACAGCGCAAGCGAGCCAGCCGTAAAACCGCTGTCGAGCAAGGGTTTGAGCAGTGCCGGCATGGCGGGCTCGGTGGCTGCCCCCACCAGCGTGGCCAGTATGGCCAGACCCCAGGCCCAGCGCTGGCCCGAGAAATAAGGCGTCAGGCGCTTGAGGCGCTGCATCAGCGGCAGCTCGGATGGATTGACGGGGGCCGCTTGAGCGGGAGCTGGGGCAGGGACGGCCTTGGCGGTCTCGCTCGGCGATGGGGACGGTGTGGCTTGCATAAGCGCGTGATTTTAGGGCTTGTGCTTTTGGAGTCCGCACGGATCTCAATAGATGAAATTCTGGATGAAGTTGTAACGAACTATGCCTGTTTGAATATAAAGCGCAAGCCTGCGGCAGAATTGGCCTGGGGCTTGTCCCTGCACTCATGCAGACTCTGGCATGCTCCCGATCTGAAAGTTTTGTGGCACTTGCGTTTGATCACCCTACTGAGCACGTTCTTACATCAGGAATCCGTCAGTGTGTGTAACATTCGCGCTTGTGTTTGTACCGGGCAATTCCGGAAATTTTGATGGCTGCCAATGACTATTGACCGACTTCCATCCCTGACAACCTGGGCGGCAGGGCCGCGCGCTTCCCGCAGAGCCATGCTGGCAACGTTAGCCGCCACGCCGGCCCTTCCGGCACTGGCCCAGTTCAGGGTTGAGGTAACAGGCGTGGGCCTGACACAGTTGCCGATCGCAATTGCCCAGTTCAAGGGAGAGGGCTCGGCCCCACAGAAGATTTCCGCCATCATCCAGGCCGACCTGGAGCGCAGCGGACAGTTCCGCGGCGTGGATGCCTCAGGCCTGGCGCTTGACGAGACCTCACGCCCCGATGTGGCCCAGTGGCGTCAGAAGGGTGCCGATTCGCTGGCGACCGGCAGCATCACGCGTCTGGCGGATGGCCGCTGGGATGTGCGCTTCCGCCTTTGGGATGTGGTCAAGGGCCAGGATCTGGGTGGTCAGGGCTTCGCAGTCACCACCGGCGATCTGCGCCTCGTGGCCCACCGCATTGCCGACTACATCTATGAAAAGCTCACGGGCGAGAAAGGCATTTTCTCCACCCGCATTGCCTATGTGACCAAGGCCGGTGCCCACTACCGCCTGTGGATTGCCGATGCGGACGGCGAGAATGCCCAGTCCGCGCTGTCCAGTCCCGAGCCCATCATTTCCCCTGCCTGGGCGCCCAACGGCACGCAACTGGCCTATGTGTCCTTCGAGTCACGCAAGCCCGTGGTCTATGTGCACGATGTAGCCAGCGGCCATCGTCGTCTGCTGGCCAACTTCCGCGGCTCCAACAGCGCTCCCGCCTGGTCGCCAGACGGCAGCCGTCTGGCCGTGACGCTGAGCCGCGACGGCGGTTCGCAGCTGTATCTGCTCAGTGCCCAGGGCGGTGAGCCCCGCCGTCTCATGCAAAGCAGCGGCATCGATACCGAGCCCTGCTTCTCCAGTGACGGCCGCACCATTTACTTTGTCAGCGATCGTGGCGGTGCACCTCAGGTCTACAAGGTCTCGTCCTCGGGCGGCAGTGCCGAGCGAGTGACCTTCACCGGCAACTACAACATCTCGCCCGCCATCAGCCCCGACGGCAAATGGCTGGCCTATATCTCCCGCGTAGGCGGTGGTTTCAAGCTCCAGGTCATGGATCTGGCGACAGGCACAGTGAACTCGGTCACGGACACCACGGCGGACGAAAGCCCGAGTTTTGCGCCCAATAGCCGTCTGATTGTTTACGCCACCATTCAGGGCGGCCGTGAAGCACTCATGACCACCACGCTGGACGGCAAGATCAAGGCGCGTCTGGCCGGTGCAAGTGGAGACATACGTGAGCCCGATTGGGGCCCGTTCCAAAAACACTGATCTGAAGTTTGCTTTCCTTCTTTCTTTCTAGTGATGAAGTCCGTTGTGGACTGTTCGGAGAAATCTCATGTTGACTATCAAACGTCTTTCCCTGGCTTTGGCTGTGACCGCGCTGGTCGCAGGTTGCAGCTCTGGCGTCAAGCTGGACGACAAGCCCGTTGACGGTTCGCTGTCCAGCCAGGGTGCTGGCACCAGCGGCCAGGGCCAAAGTGGCGTGTCGGGCGTGGACCTGACAGGTTCCGCCGCTTCCAAGGCCGGCCCTCAGGGTGTCAGCCGCATCGTCTACTTCGACTTTGACAGCTACTCTGTCAAGGCTGATGCACAGCCCCAGATCGAAGCCCATGCCAAGTTCATCAAGGCCAACCCCGCTGCCAAGGTGCAACTGGAAGGCCATACCGACGAGCGCGGCGGCCGTGAATACAACCTGGCCCTGGGTCAAAAGCGCGCTGAAGCCGTGCGCCGTTCTCTGGGCCTGCTGGGTGTGAACGACGCTCAGGTTGAAGCAGTGAGCTACGGCAAGGAAAAGCCCGCTGCTGAAGGTCATAGCGAAGACGCCTACGCTCAAAACCGTCGCGTTGAAATCAACTACCGTTAATGATGAAGCAGGCCTTGTTGACTCTCCGTCACGCAACGCTGCCTCGCTTGGTGGTGGCCGGCCTGCTGGCCGGCTCTGCCATCAGCGCCCATGCAGCCCTGTTTGGTGATGACGAGGCGCGCCGCGCCATCATCGAACTGCGCCAGCGCGTTGACAGCCTGCAGCAATCGCAGGAGCAAACCCGCCGCAGCCTGCTAGACCTGCAGTCGCAGATCGAGTCGCTCAAGTCGGACCAGGCCAAGCTGCGAGGTCAGAACGAGCAGCTGACACGCGATGCCGCAGAGTTGCAGCGTGGCCAGAAAGATCTGGCCAAGGGCTTTGACGAGCGGCTGCGCCAGTTCGAACCCGTCAGCGTGACTGTGGACGGCGTGGAGTTCACCGCGGATCGCAATGAGCAGCAGGAATTCGAGCAGGCTCTGGGCATGTTCCGTTCGGGCAAGTTCCCCGAGGCCGGTCAGGCCTTCGCCGCTTTCCTGCGCCAATGGCCCAAGAGCGGCTATACACCGTCGGTGCGCTTCTGGCTGGGCAACTCGCAGTACGCCACGCGCGACTACAAGAATGCCATCGCCAATTTCCGCTCGGTCATGACCAATGCACCCATGCATGCTCGTGCACCCGAAGCGGCCCTGTCCATCGCCAACTGTCTGGTGGAACTCAAGGACACCAAGGCAGCTCGCAAGACCCTGGAAGAGCTGCTGCAGGCCTATCCGAACTCGGAAGCCGCAGGGATTGCAAAGTCCAAGCTGGCGACGCTCAAATAATGGCTGAATATTCTCAGCCTCAAGCGGAAACAGCGCCCCAATCCGGCGCTGTTTTTTCTATGGAAGAAGCAGATGTGCAGCGCCGCTTTGGCGGTTTGGAGCGCCTCTACGGCGTGCAGGGGGCAGCCCGGATTCGTGCGGCCCATGTAGTGGTGGTCGGTGTGGGCGGAGTCGGTTCATGGACGGCCGAGGCTCTGGCGCGCAGCGGCGTGAGCCGCTTGACTTTGATCGATATGGACCATGTGGCCGAGTCCAATATCAATCGCCAGATCCACGCGCTGACCAGCACGGTGGGGCAGGCCAAGATCGATGCCATGCGTGATCGTATCGCCGAGATCAATCCGGCCTGCGTGGTCAATTGCATCGATGAATTTGTCGATCCGGACAACTGGCAGCAACTCTTGCCGGCAGATGCCGATGCGGTGATAGATGCTTGCGACCAGATCAAGGCCAAGGCCGAAATGGCGGCACATGCGCGCAAAACCAGACAGTGCTTTATCTCCGTTGGTGCCGCAGGCGGCAAGCGCATGGCCCACTTGGTGGACATTGCAGACCTGAGTGCGACAACCCATGATCCGCTTCTGTCGCAGCTGCGCTACCGGCTGCGCAAGCAGCATGGCGCTCCCAAGGATGGCAAGCGCATGGGGGTGACTTGTGTGTTCAGCCGCGAGGCCGTCGCACCACCGGATGCATCTTGCTCAATCGAGGGCGGTGATGGCAGTCTCAACTGCCACGGTTATGGTTCGGTCGTAGCTGTGACAGCTACCTTTGGTCAGTGCGCAGCAGGCTGGGTACTTGATCAATTGGCCCGCAAACCAAGCTAATCCAACTAATTCAACTAATTCAAGAATTAGGCAAAGAGCCGGAAAAAATAGATTACAATAACGTCATTCCACTGATTAGGCAACTACTGCTTTTGATGTGTGGCAGGGTCTTTAGCTCAGTCGGTAGAGCAGCGGACTTTTAATCCGTTGGTCGCGAGTTCGAATCTCGCAGGACCCACCAGAATACATAAGCCGCTACAGCTGTTAAAGCTGTAGCGGCTTTTATGTTTTATTCCCGTGGTGGAGCATTCATCGCTCCAAGGAATTGCGGTTTGCCCTCCTTGCGCGTTCATGGACACGGGTGGCCCTTGCTCTGTCGGCCTACAGTTCGGGTAGCGCTCCGTATCGATTCTTGTGTCGGGTCTGGAGTAAGCATGCAGAGCTGGAACCTGGTCCAGTGCATGCATCATGCCTTCCCTCATCGTGTCGGCCACGACTCTCTGCCAGCCCGAAGTGAAGCCTGATGGGGCCAGCAGCCTTGGTGATTGGTGCATTTGTGTCGCGAGGCTTCAGGGGGCGGCAAAGCAAGCCGGCGAACGACCGGGATATGCATGGTCTGAGCTCTCTTTTCTGCAAGGTCAGCGAACTCAGCCATCAAGGCAAGTGGGGGCGCTGTCGAGCTGCTAGTTGCGACAGGCTCGCCTGGCATTTGCCATGCATAGATGCCAAAGCGCGCTCAAGGCTCCTTGGATCAGGCTTGCGTACTCAACCCGAGAACTTCCGGGCCGTTTCACCAAAGGCTTTGTCCGTCGGAGTAGCGAAGCTGCTTTCCTCCGGACAGGCTGCGGCTCAGCAGATCGGTCAGTTGAAGTGATGATGGAGCCAGACCCTGTTTTTTGGCATGCCAGCGGTGCTGGCACTGGTCGCCATGTGTTTGCCGAAAAGCAGAACCCCGCTCAGTGAACAGTGGCGGGGTTCGTCGGGAGAGCGGAGACAGAGTTGCAGTTACGGGGTTTTGCTTCTTCCCCGGTAGTTCAGGTCAGTGGCCGAGTAGTTCTCACGCTTGCGCCAGTCCATTTGAATCGGGCCGGCATGGTTGGCAGGATAGGTGATGCGCTCTTTTTCGCGATTGAGTTCCCACTGCTTTGCATCCACGATGCGATGGACTGTGGACTCTTTGGATTTACTCATGGGGAAGGCGGCCTTCAATCAAGTTTCTGAACCTAAAGAAGACGGTACAGCTGCAGGGATGGCGAGTCCAGTGAATTCGCCTGATGAATGACGGATCGCTTGGATTACGTTGGAATCACGACTACTAGAGGATATTTTTAGGGTAGATGCGGATAGTTGCTGCTTGGGGATGGGCTGTGTTCCCGTCAAGGTGTCAGCCTTGAAGCGGTTTGAGGCCTGTGTTGCAGCTCAAACGCTGCAAACAGAGCGCAGGAGAATTCTCGTCCGGCGTATTGGTCCCGGAATGAGAAAAAGCCCGCTTTGCAAGGCGGGCAGGATGATGGATGGTTGAATGAGGTTTTCAACCTCGATGAACAACAATGCATTTTTCGAGAAGTGCTTTGCTTCGTACTGCTGCTTTGACTGCGGTTGCAGCAGGAACTGCTGCTGCGTTTTGGGGTTGCTCTGTCTCGGTACCCCACGGCCTGCAGCCCGTGAACGGCTTTGATGCCAAGCGCTACGTGGGCACCTGGTATGAATTGGCAAGGATCGACCACCGCTTCGAAACAGGACTAACGCAGGTATCGGCACAATACAGCCTCAACGACGATGGCACGGTGACGGTAGTCAACCGAGGTTATGACGAAACGAAGAAGGAATGGCGTGAGGCCAGGGGCAGGGCGCGCTTTCAGGGAGACCCCAGTGTGGCTGCGCTCAAGGTTTCTTTCTTTGGTCCGTTCTACGGCGGCTACAACGTGGTGAGCCTGGATGTCGAGTACCAGACTTCCTTGGTGATAGGCAACAGCTTGGACTATTTCTGGTTGCTTTCGCGCAGCAAGACCATGCCCGAGCAGCAATTCAGACGACTGCTTGAAAGGGCTCAGTCACTGGGTGTTGACCTGAATCGTGTGCAGGTTGTCGCACAGTAGTTCAAGCACTGCAGCGATATTTTGCAAGGCGGCAACAAAAGGTGCAGGACTTGGCAAGCAAAAAGCCGGCCCATGCGGCACCCCGTCTGGATTCAGTCAGTTCATGTTTGGCGTCATGGCGCGGGACTGTGAGTACCATCGCTGACTGTTGACCCATCCGCCTTGATTGCTGAAAGGCAATGTGCCCGGGTGGGCGATGTCTTCGACTGTGACTGCTAGACCCAAATACATGCAGCCGGCGATCTGTCGTCCACATCTTGCCTCGATGCGTATTCCGGTTGGGCCGACTCCTCGCGCCGGAGGCGAGGCATGGTGTTGCATCGGGCGATGGAATCCACCGCCTGAAGCAGTCGGCCTGAGCATTTTCTTGGTGAACTGCTTCAGGCCGATTGAGATGCGCAGCTAGGGTATATGCGTTCAATGCGGGAGTGCTCGAAGGGAATGACACTCTCGTGAATCGTTGGCTTGCTTGAGGTAGGCAATCAAGTCGCTACGCTCCTTGGAGTCAGGGATTCCGGCGTACGTCATTGTCGTACCTGGTAGCACCTTCATGGGCTGGGTCAGGAAACGGTCGAGTGTTTTTTCGTCCCAGATGAAGCCGGAATTCTTCATCGCATTCGAGTAAGCAAAGCCGGGAACCGTGCCAGCACGCCGTCCCAACAGGCCGCAATGATGCGGTCCCACTCGGTCATATGCCAGCGCATGGCAGGCCGCGCAGCGAGCGTATATCTGCTCGCCATGAAGTTTGTCAGGTGCTGCATGCACTGTCGCAGCGAACGACAGCATGCCAAGCAGCAGCCACCGCTCGGTGTTCATGATACGAATGCCGTGGGGACCGGTGCTTCGCCCACTGCCTGGCGCAGTACAGCCCAGTGCATGGCTTCATCACCCAGAATGCTGGCCGCAGCCCTGGATAGTTCTCGATTGCCGAACAAGGGAACGGCTCCCAGATAAGCACTGACGGCCCCTTGCTCCAGTCGTGCCGCAAAGCGCAGCACATCCTCCTGTGATTTCAGCTGATTTGCTGGGAAGTTGTAAGCAGTCTTGGGGACTACCGGCTTGCCACCCAGTTTTTCAACCGTCTTGGCTAGTAGTTCAGCATGCGCTTTGTGATGGCCCTGGAAGGTCAGGGCCAGATCCAGCACCGAGTGTTGCAGCAGTTTGCTTTCTGCTCCCAACTGATAAGCAGCGATGGCCTCCAGCTCTGCACTCAGGGCGGTGTTCAGGATTTGAGTGTCCTGGACTTTTCCATCGCCGGTTTTGGCGGCTAGCGCTTCACGGCCGGCTAATAGCGCAACAGCGGCACCTGAAAGCATCAGCCCGGATTGGCCAAGAAAAAGGCGGCGCGCCTCCTGTGGATGAGCGATATGCAAAAACGACATGATGCACTCCTTCGTGGGTGACGAGGCCAGCTTTGGGAGACCGAAAATCCGGTGTCTAGGGCAAGCACTCATCTATTGGATGGATCGGAGCGTCACCACGTTCCGCCCCTGTTGGCAGCAGGGCCGAGAATCAGATCGACACGGGAACGCTGGATGCGGATACACCATCCAATGGTCAAAGGAGGCGTACATGCCGCACACTCAACCTTCGAACCACAGCCCTACGGTTGCTGATGCGTCGGATCTGGAGCTCGCTTTCAGAGCTGCAGCTGGCGATGAGGTGGCTTTCGAGGCCATCATGCGACGCCACAATCGCTTGTTGTTCCGCGCCGCACGAGCCATCTTGAAAAGTGACACGGATGCTGAAGATGTCGTGCAGCAGGCCTATTTGCAGGCTTGGCAGGCATTGGGGAATTTCAGGGCGGATGCCAAGTTGTCGACATGGCTGGTACGCATTGTCGTCAACGAAGCACTTGGACAGATCAGACGTCGTCAGTTGAAGATCGTGCCGCTGGAGTCCGCGATGGTATCGACTCAGCAGATGGATACCAGTTGGCAGCAAGACGATATGGACCGCAGCCCCGATCGAACCGTCATGCGTTCAGAGTTGCGTCAAATCATGGAGGCGCGCATTGACCTGCTGCCCGATGACTTCCGCAGGGTTTTCATGTTGCGCGGGGTGGAAGAGATGAGTGCGCAAGAGGTGTCGCAGATACTGGAAATTCCAGAGGCCACGGTGCGCACGCGCTTCTTCCGTGCACGAAGCATGCTTCGTGAAGGGCTTTCACAGGATCTGGATATGGCGCTCAGTGACGCCTTCAATTTCGATGGTGAGCGGTGCAATCGCATCGTGTCCTTGGTGCGGGCAAGACTACCCCAGCGTTAAGCAGGCATGCTTGGATCATTGGTTCTGATGAACATGCAGCAGATGCAGACCGATTCGCAAGAATGGACTGCCCTGGGCAAGTAGCAGATCTGCGCTTCACTAACTCTGGATTTCTTCATGCAGAGACCTCCCTGGGGTGAGCTCTCTACTTTTGAGTGGAGCGAGGATTTGAGGAGGCTTCAAAGCGGACAACAGGTGGCGACTTATGCCATGAAGCCGTCATACAGAAAAACTCACCGCGGAAACATTCCTGGAGCAGCAGCTGGAATCCAGGCGGATGGCGAAACTGTTGGATCGATTGACATTTTCGCCACGGCCGATGCTGAGACACTTGCTGGATATCGATGATCATCGCTTCACATTGCATGCTTTTCCAGATTAAATATTGACAAAAGCCGTGTGAGTCGACTGTATGTAAGAGGGGGCATGCAGATGAACGATCTGGAGGTTGCCGGGAATCGCCATCTCAATCATTTGATGAGATCAGGTGTGTGCGCAGAAGGAGTGGATCGCATACTGCGTGCGGTTCGCAAGCATCTGGGAATGGATATCGCCTTTGTCTCACACTTCGGTGCGACCGAACGGGTGCTCAAGCATTTGGACGGTGTTTCGGGCGGGCCGCTCTATCAAGGCCAGAGCATTCCCATGCAGGAGGGATACTGCCTGAAGGTTGTGCATGGCGAGCTGCCCGAATGCATTCCGGACACAAGTCGTGTGCCGGTTGCTCAGCATATTTCTGCAACACATGCCATTCCAATTGGGTCCCATTTGAGTGTTCCAGTCCGTCTCACGGATGGGCATGTGTATGGGACGCTTTGCTGCTTCAGCTACCTCCCGAATCCAACGCTAGGGGAGCGCGACATGCAATTGCTGCGCGCATTTGCAGAGATCCTGGCAGACCGTATCGAAGAGCAGGCTGCCGAGGAGCAGGTCAAGGCACGGTTGGTCGGTGAAGTCCGATCCGCGTTGGCGCACGGTGATCCGAGGATGGTTTTCCAGCCGATCTGCAGTTTGCGTGACAAGGCCATTTGCGGCTTTGAAAGCCTTTCGCGTTTTGATGTCGAGCCCAGGCATGCGCCGGATTATTGGTTCGATGTGGCAGACAAGGCCGGTTTGGGCATTGACCTGGAGTTGTGCGCTGTTTCCAAGGTGCTGCCGGCGCTGGAGCGGCTGCCCGCCAACAGCAGTGTAAGTGTCAACTGCTCGCCACAATTGCTGCTTAGCAGCAAATTCCATCAACTACTTGATGGCATTGATGATCTCTCACGTCTGGTCCTGGAGATTACAGAACATGCTGCGGTCAAGGATTACAAGGCTCTTGCCATTGGGCTGGAGCCTTACCGTCGCCGGGGCGCGAAACTGGCGGTTGACGATGCTGGTGCAGGCTATTCCAGCATGCGGCATATCCTCAATCTCGAGCCCGAGATCATCAAGCTGGATATGAGTCTTACTCACTCTATCGATACAGATGAGAAGCGGCGTGCACTGGCCAGAGGCCTCATCAGCTTCGCGCATGAAATAGGAAGCCTGGTGATTGCAGAGGGCGTTGAACGGCCGGAAGAGCTGGATATGCTGAAAAGGCTTGGAGTGGATTGCGCTCAAGTGTATTTGCTTTCCAGGCCACTTGAGATTGATGCCGCGGCTGTGTTCTCGCTTCATTAGTCGGTGTGCCGTGGGATGTGTCGCTGCATGGGCGGTCGCATCGTTCAAGTGTCTGGCGACTGATCTCGTCCAGTAGGCAGATGGCTTGGCTGGCTTCGTACGCCTGCATCGAGCAGGCCTTGGCTTTTCTCGTGACTCTTTTGCAGAGGACCTGAGAGCATATGGGGCTTGGGGTGGCAGGTGCTTGGTCTGTGGTTGGCCCTAGCGTAAACATCTATTTAGTGCCGTCAATCAATGCGAGCATACTGTTTGCAAATATCAATTGCACGAGGACGCTATGAAGTGGCTGCTTGTCAGTTTTGCGCTCATGGTGTTGACGCTCTGCGTCAGCTTTGTCGCGTCGGTCGCGGACGACCTGAGGCAAGGTAGCGACCAGGATTGATTGCCAGGGTTTTCAGGACCCCTCACGAGGCATTTCCGCGCCATCGACTGCAATCGTCACGCCCGTGGTGTTGCGGTCGATTTCATTTCGGGTGCCGAGATCTCATCAAGCTTGACGATGTAGCAGCCGCGATTGAGCTGCCTGGTTTTGCTGGAGCAGCTTGATGCGCCTGGGGGCGCTGTTGTACGCCTTCCAATGCATCGGGAATGCGTGGCAAGCACCCATGCGAACGGTGTTGATCCGAAATTCACAGCTCAGGGCTGGATCTCCAATAGCAAGCTTTGAACCTAAGCCCTGAGAAAACCCGAAGGAGCGCCTTGCTGCCTCCAACGGGAAGCGGCTTTGGAAGCCGCCTCAGGCAGCTACACACTGCATCACCACCGAATCGCTTGACCAGCAACCACCAAGGACTCAATGCACCAATTGGGGCAAAAAATGAGTGCGGCTGCATGGTGCTTCTGGCAGAAGAAATACCTGATTTCAGTGATTGCTCTTGCAGTCCTTGCCCAGTTAATATCCTTGGCACACTTTTTGACAATTAAGACTTTTGCATACTTTTTGAGGGCTTGTTCCTAGAGCTCGCCGGTGTCTTCTTGTCAAACCGCCTTTGTCACTATCACCCAGCAGATATGAACGTCCTTGCTCACAACCGGTCTGAGACAAATTTTCGTGGCCGTGTCCGGCTCACGGCCCTGCTAGGCTCGGCCATCTGGCTCACCGGTTGCGCCAATTTGACAAGCCAGGCGCTTTCCACGGAAGAAATTCAGTCCCAGGTTCAGGCCGATCGGCAAAGCCTTGGCAAGGACGTCGCTCCTCTGACCGGGCCCGTGAGCCTGGAAGAGGCGATTGCGCGGGCCATCAAGTACAACGCAGCCCAGCGTCTGCGTGGCATGGAAGAGGCAGTGGCCCAGGGCACGGCCAATGTTGCCAAGTTCGACATGCTGCCCAAGCTGGTGGCCTCGGCTGGCTACCGCTACCGCGACAAGGATCTGATCAGCCGCAGCACCGACTCGGTCACGGGCGCGCCTTCCCTGGCCCATCCCTATATCTCGTCGGATCGTGAGTCGACCTTGGCTTCGCTGAGCTTCTCCTGGAGCCTGCTGGACTTCGGTCAAAGCTATTACGCCGCTCGTCAGCACGCGGATCGCGCCCAGATTGCGGCTGAGCGTCGCCGCAAGGCCATACACACGCTGATCCAGGACGTACGTATCGCATACTGGCGTGTGGCTGCGGCCCAGGCGCTGGAGTCTTCGCTGCAGACCGCAGGCCAGGATGCAGACAAGGCCCTGGAAGACTCGCGCAAGGTCGAGGCGGAAAAGCTGCGCTCCCCCATGGAGCCGCTGCGCTATCAGCGCCAGTTGCTGGAGAACATCCGACTGCTGGAGGCCATTCAGCAGGAGCTGTCTTCCTCGCGCATCGAGCTGGCATCCTTGATGGGAGTCTCGCCCGCAGAGCTGAACCAGCCGCTGCGCGTGATCGAGCCTGCCGCCTCGAATGCCCAGCGCTGGCTGGAGAAGCCGGTGGACAAGCTGGAAGACCGTGCCCTGCTGCTGAACCCGGATCTGCGCGAGAGCCTGTACAACGCCCGTATCGCCAATGAAGAGACCAAGCGCGTCATGTTGCGCATGTTCCCCGGCCTTTCCTTCAACTACGGTGTCAACAAAAGCAGCGACAGCTATCTGATCAACGACCGCTGGCAGGATGCTGGCCTGCAGATCTCCTTCAATCTGCTGGGACTGCTGTCCCTGCCTGCACAGCGTCAACTGGCTGACGCGGGTGTCCAGCTGGCCAATCAGCGTCGTCTGGCTACCCAAATGGCGGTATTGACACAGCTGCATGTAGCCCGTCTGCAATTTGCGAACGCCGTGCGCCAGTATGAAAGAGCGCAGACCATTGCCTCCGTGGACCAGCGCCTGTCCGAGCATGTGAACAATCAGGTGCAGGCCGACAAGCTCAATGCCCTCGAGCGGGTCTCCCAGCAGACCACCACCATTCTTTCCGTGCTGCGCCGTTACCAAGCCCAATCCAATATGCAGGCCGCCAGCTCCCGCCTGCAAGCCACCCTGGGCATGGAGCCCGTGATCGAGGGCTCCGACAGCATGCCTTTACCCGAACTCACGCAGGCCGTTGGCAAATCGCTGCAAAGCTGGGACGCGGGCCAATTCCAATGAAGTCTTGCATGTCTCCCTTGATTCTGGGCCTGGCGCTGGGCCTGTCGCTCACCGCTCATGGCCAAGGCGGCTCGGCTGCCCAGAGCCTTCCCAAGACTCAGACCCCCTTGCCCAGCGTGCTGGACCAGCGTGAGATCCGTGCCCAGCTTTCACCACGCCGCTACACCACTCTGGCAGCAGAGATCGGTGCCAAGGTACAGCGCCTGCCGGTGGTGGAGGGAGGCGCATTTCGTCAGGGACAGCTGTTGGTGCAGTTTGACTGCAGCCTGCCGCAAGCCCAGCTTAACAAGGCCCAGGCGGGCGTTGATGCCACCGAGAAGACCTGGAAGGCCAACCAGCGCCTGGCGGAGTTGAACTCCGTCGGCAAGGTGGAACTGGATATCTCTCAGGCCGAATGGAACAAGGCCAGGGCCGAAGTCGCCGCCAACCGCAGCCTGCTGAGCAAATGCCAGATCACCGCACCCTATGCCGGTCGTGTGGCCGAACAGAAGATTCGTGAGCAGCAATATGCGCAGCCGGGTCAGGCTTTGCTGGACATTCTGGACGACTCCGCGCTGGAGCTGGAGTTCCTGGTGCCCTCGCGCTGGCTCAGCTGGCTGCATTCGGGCTCGGAATTCCAGGTGCGTATTGACGAAACCGGTAAGACCTACCCTGCCAAGGTGCAGCGCCTGGCCGCGCGGGTGGATCCGGTGAGCCAGTCCGTAAAGGTCAATGCCACCATTCATGGAAAGTTTCCAGAGCTGATCGCCGGCATGAGCGGGCAGGTGTTGTTAGCACCCCCTCAGACCGGCAAGCCCTAGACATTCAAATACAAGAGCATATTACGCATTCTATTAAAAGGTTTCAGGTAATTTTTATTCTGAAGTCTAAATATAGAAAGCGAAAAATGCTCATGTTTTTATAGTCCGATAGCAGGAGACCGACTGCTTCCCAGGAAGAGGGTAAGCCGGCGGTCTGAACCTGCAAGGCAGGCAAGCGCCATGCCACCTTCATCCCGGAAGGACACTTTGATGACCCGCAAATCCCGCCAACTCTGGAGCCGTCTGACACAGGCCATGACGGCGCAGGCCGTAAAGACCGGTGCCCCTCAGCATCTGCAGCAGGCCTTCGTCGTGCGCCCGCTGGCATTGGAGCAGCGCTTTATGTTTGATGGTGCGGCTGCGGTGGATGTGGCTCATGCGGCTGCAGACTCTGCAGCACCTGCGGCGGCAGAGCACACGGCAGACGCGGCCAGCGCACTGCGACATGCGCTGACCGCGGAAGCGCAGAGAATGACCGAGGGTTCCTCGGGGGCGCCACAACGCCAGGAAGTGGTGTTTGTGGACAATCGGGTTCAAGACTATCAGCAGTTGATAAGAGGCCTGAAGCCGGGTACCGAAGTGGTGGTGCTCGACAGTAGCAAGGACGGCCTGCAGCAGATTGCCGGCTATCTCGACGGTCGCAGTGGCATCGATGTCGTACATGTCCTCAGTCACGGCGACACTGGCAAGGTGCAACTGGGCAATCTCTGGCTGGATAGCCAGAACCTGGCCAGCCACAGCCAGGCGCTCGCCAGTCTCGGCAAGGCCCTGAACGCCGATGGCGACATCCTTCTCTACGGTTGCGAGATCGGCGCAGACGGTGCCGGGCGGGATTTCATCGAGTCCCTGGCCAAGAGCACCGGGGCTGACGTGGCCGCTTCCACCAACCTGACCGGTGCGCAGAGCAGGGGCGGGGACTGGGTGCTGGAGACCAGCACTGGCAGTATCGAGGCTGCCTTGCCCTTCGCCCTGGCCGATGTCAGTGATTACGACGGCGTGCTCGGCGCCCCCGTAAGCGGTACGACCGACTTTGGCAGCGATGGCAATTACAAGGCGCTCGCCAACGGCGTCGGCAACCAGGGAGTGACGGCGCAGAACGTAAGCAACTCGGGCTGGGATGTGACGGTCACTACCATGACGAACACTCCCATCAGAATCGAGGCCGGGGATCTAGCTTGGGGAACCGGCGATGGCATCTACTACATCGACAGCGCCACCGACGGTGAACCGCTGCAGTCCTTCAAGGTGGCCTCCAACAGCGGGTCCATTTTCGATCTGAAGAGCGTTGATGTGACGCTTGGCTCGCCACTGCCCACAGATCAAGGGCAGACGACCCTGACCGTGACCGGCTACCGCAATGGTGTGGCGGTCTCGGGGGCCAGCCAGTCTTTCAGCATCCCTATCTTTCTTGGTCAGTCGAATCTTGAAACTCTCGACCTGTCCGGCAACAGCAACTTCGTCGGCGTCGACTCCTTCGTCATCACCCGCTCCAGCGGCCTGGACGTCGTCTACCTGGGCATCGACAACATCAATGTGGCCAGCGTACGCGCCCCGACCCTCGCCCCGAGCATGAGCGCCACCGGCGTCAATCCGACCTTTACCGAGAACGGTACCGCGGTAACTCTGTTCAGCGGCGTCAACGCCGACACCCACGACAGCGGACAGAGCTTCACAGGCGCGCAATTCACCGTCAGCAATGTGGCGGGAAGCAGCGAATATCTGACCATTCACGGCGTGAACGTTGCCCTGAGCAACGGCAACAGCATCTCGCTGGGCAGCGGCTACGGCACGGCAAGCATCAGCGTGAGCGGGGGAATTGCCACCATCACCCTGAGCGGGGCCACGCTGAGCAATGCCGATATGAACAGCCTGCTCTCCGGAATGACCTACGGCAACAGCAGCGATAACCCGGGCAGCGCCGCGCGCACCGTCACCCTGACCCAGTTGACCGATTCCGGCGCCAGCAACAACACCGTTGCCCCCAATATCAGCAGCGTGGTCGCGGTGGTGCCGGTCAACGATGCACCAACTGAAATCACCCTGTCATCCACCGCATTTGGGCAATCCGCAGGCAACAACGCCACGGTTGCTACCTTGTCTGCCACCGATGTGGATTCCAGCACCTTCACTTACAGCCTGGTCAGCGGCACAGGCAGCACCGACAACGTCAGCTTTGCGCTGGTTGGCAACACGTTACTGGCGAACAATCCATCCGGGATGCCTGCAGGACTGCACTCTATACGTCTGCGCGTTACCGACGATGGCGGTGCCAGCTATGAAAAAATCGTCACGCTGACGGTCGCTGATGATATCGCCCCGACCTTTGACCAGGCACCGACTATCAGCAACGCTACCGCCAGCGGTTTCACCATTAGCGGTAGCCTGAGCGAAGCGGGCGCCTTTTACTACGTGGTGGTGCCGGACGGTGCCAGCGCACCGACCGCAACACAGGTTATCAATGGGCAAAACGCCAGCGGAAGCTTCGCGAGCGCCTATGGCCATCAGAGCCTGAATTCCTCGCCTTATGATTTCAGTCTTGCCCTGAGCGGCCTTGCCGCCAGTACCATGTACGATGTTTATGTGGTGGCGAAAGACAGCGCAGGCAATAACACGGTAAGCGTCGTCAAAATGGATGTCACCACCGCCTCGGTTGGCACTGCGCCCAGCGTGAGTGCGACGGGCAGTAACCCGGTGTTTATCGGCGGTATGGCGGGTTCCGTGGACCTGTTCGCGGGCATTACCGCCAACACCAACGACAGCGGCCAGACGTTCACGTCAATAATATTGACGGTGTCGAATGTCACCGACAGCGGCGAATTTATTAATATCGGTGGCTACAACCTCAGCCTGAACGGCAACAGTTCCGGCTCACTGGCTGGCCTCGGCAATTACAGCGTTCTCCGTTCAGGCTATATCGCCATTGTTCAGTTGAACGGGATGAGTGCCAGCAACGACCAAGTCGCCGGGCTGATTGACGGTTTACGCTACGGTAATAGCAATGAGAACGTTACGGCTGGCACGCGCACTGTCACCCTGGCTGGCGTGAGCGACAATGGCACAAGCAACAACACCACCTCGCTGAGCATCAGCTCCTCGGTGAATGTGCTGGCCAGCAACAGCGCGCTGTATATTACCTCGGGGGGGGACACCGGTGACGATGCCGCATTTGGTGGTTCCATCCAGGATGATATTAACGATGGCGGCGGCCTGAGCCTGCGTGAAGCGCTCTACTGGGCCAACCAGACATCGGGTGTGGACCACATCGTCTTCCAGAAGGATGTGACGCTCGCCAGTTCCATCACCGCGCCAACGCAAACCATGCTGATTGACGGCCAGAGCTTCACGCTCAACGGCGGCGGCTATTCCGGTTTCCAGATAGCCACCCCGTCGATCACCTTCGCCATTCAGAACCTGACGCTAACCCATTTCACCACCATGAATAATGAGGTTAGCGGAGGCGTCATTGGCTTCCAGCCGAATCTGACCGGTGCCAACCTGCGCCTTTACAACGTTGATATGTCTAATAATATCGATAATGGCTGGGGTAACGGCATTATCGATATGTTCAACCTGGGAACCGGGACATTTAACTTCGATTTCGATCGGGTCAATTTTCACGACAATATTCTGTACGGCGTCGCCAACGGTGACGCCGTCATCAGGCTCTTTGTCTCTGGCACCATGCAAACGGTGTCCATGTCGATCACCAACACCGCCTTCGTTAACAATAATCAATCGGTTTACACGGATCCAATTAACACGGGCAACGCTGCACTTGACTTTATGGGTAATCAGGCCAACCCGGTCAACACCCTTATTACCCTCAGTAACGTGACGATCAGCGGGCAAAAAAACGGGATCATTTTTGATTACTTCAACAACGCCAAAATTTGGAACCTGACGGTACGTAACTCGGTCATTAACGCCACCGACGTGGCCATGGTGATGAATGGTTACGGCGGTGGGACAAGCCCCGTTCTCAATGTTATTGGCACTAACAACCTGATTGGCACCAACGTTGCAGGCCAGATCTCCGCCACCGACCCACGCCTGACCGCCAGCGCCACTAACGCCATTAATCAGGGCAGCAAATTTTATGTCACCGGTGATAGCGATATTCGTGGGCTGGATCGCATCCGTCAGGGCTCGGTGGATATTGGTGCCTATGAATCGCAGTTTGCTTCAGGCACTGCGCCGCAGGTTGATCTCAATGGCAGTAATAGCGGTGTCGACTATTCGGCAGGCGTCTCCAGCGGGCTGAGTAACGGCGTGGCGATTGCGGATTCGCTGGCGACCCTTTCCCAGACTGATGGCGACAGCCGTATCTGGAGCATGACCCTGGCGCTGAGCGGCGTACAGAACATCGGCAGCGAATCGTTAACCCTGTCGCAGTCCGCCCGCCTGGCGGCACACGCGGCAGGCATTACGGTGACCAGCGACGGACAAACGCTGACCCTCACGGGCGGAGCAACGGTGGATGCGTTCCAGACCGTCCTGCGCGCCATTATGTACATCAACATGGCGACCACCCCAACGGGCGGCACTCGTACCATTACGGTGACGGTAAACGATGATGCCACCAGCACCGCCACCTCCAGCCTGACCATCGCAACCGGTAGCCCGCCGGTGGTTTCCGCGACGATCCCGGCTCAAAGCATTGCGCAGAATGGCAGCCTGAGCTTCACGGTTCCGGCCGGAACCTTTACCGATCCGGATGGCGATACGTTGACCTTGAGCGCCAGCCTCGCAGACGGCTCCGCCCTGCCTGGGTGGTTGACCTTCAATGCGGCGACGGGTACGTTCTCTGGCACACCGGGCAACGGCGATGTGGGAGTGCTGAGTATTAAAATCACCTCCACCGATGCCACCTGCAATACCGTCAGTACCACCTTTAGCCTGACGGTCACCAACGTTAACGATGCGCCGGTGTTGATCCCGAGCGGGCCGTCATTGAACGGGCTGACCGACACTGACATCAACAATGTCGGCCAGGCGGTTTCCAGCCTCATTACTGGCAACGTCAGCGATGTGGACAGCGGCGCGCTGCAGGGCATTGCCATTACCGATCTGAACGCGGGCCTCGGCACCTGGCAGTACAGTCTGGACAGCGGCGCCAGCTGGCAGGACGTCGGTACGGTTTCCACGGTTTCGGCGCTGCTGCTGCGCAGCAGCGATCGCGTGCGCTTCGTGCCCGACGGCATCCACGGCACCACTGCCAGCTTCACCTTCAAGGCCTGGGACCAGAGCGGCATCACCGCCGGTCAACAGGGGTTCAAGCTCGACGCTTCCAGCAGCGGCGGCACCACGCCGTTCTCCTCTGCCAGCGACACCGCCAGCGTCACCGTCATCGCGATCAACGACGCTCCGGTGGTCGCCAGTAGTGGCGGCAGCGCGGCTTTCGTCGAAGGAGCGGACGTGGCGTCCACGCCGGTGGTGGTCGACAGCGGCCTCACCGTGTCGGACAGCGATTCGCCGCTGCTCTACAGCGCCTCGGTGAAGATCACTGGCAATTTGCGGCCCTCCGAGGATGTGCTCGGTTTCACCAACGATCCTGCCACCATGGGTGACATCAGCGGCAGCTACAACGCCGCCACTGGCACACTGACCCTCACTTCCGCCAGTGGCGCCAGCGCGGCCCAGTGGCAGGCAGCGTTGCGCTCGGTGACCTACAGCAACAGCTCGGACACCCCGGACACCACCACGCGCAGCGTCAGCTTCAGCGTGAGCGACGGCCAGCTCGACAGCGTCGACGCCACCCGCAACGTGACCGTGACTGCCGCCAACGATTCCCCTCAGCTCAGCCTGCCCGGCGTGATCAGTCTCAGCGAAGACACCACCGGGCCCATTACTGGCATCGTCGTCTCCGACGTCGACGCGGGTACCGGCAACGTCCAGGTCACCTTCACGCTGCCGGCCAACAGCGGCGTCCTGTTCGCGACCGTCAGCGGAAACATCGCGGTTGACACGGGGCTCAACACCATCTCCCTCACCGGCAAGGTCGCGGACATCAACGCCTACATCGCCGGGATGAACCTCTTCTACTCGCCGAACGCGAACTTCAACGGCAACGTCACCCTCGGTGTCAGTATCACTGACCTGGGCAACAGCGGTGGCCCGGCGAAGACCGACAGCGGCAGCCTGACCCTGCAGGTCGACGCGGTGAACGATGCGCCGAACACCCCCGTGGTGCCGTTGTTGCCGGTGAGCGGCAGCGAGGACGTTCCCCTGGTGCTGAACGGCATCAGCTTCAGCGACATCGACGCCGGATCGGATGTGGTCCAGGCGACCTTCAGTGTCGCCCCGGGCAGCGGCACCTTCAGTGCCCTGGCGGGCGCCGGCGTGACGCTGACAGGCTCGGGCACCAACCAGCTGGTGCTCAGCGGCAGCCTGAGCGATATCAACGCCTTCATCGCCGGCAGCCAGGTGAGCTACCTGTCGGCGGTCAATGCTTCGGGCAACGTCACCGTGACGGTCAGCCTCGATGACCGCGGCAATACCGGCACGGGTGGCGCCAAGGTTTCATCGGCCACCTTCAACCTGGCCATCAGCCCGGTGAACGACGCTCCGGTGAACAGCGTGCCGGGTGCCCAGAACATGTTCTCGAACGGCACGCTGGTCTTCAGTGCCGGCAATGGCAACGCGATTTCCATCTCGGACGTGGATGTCGCGGGTGGGAACCTGCGCGTGACGCTCGTCGGCATCAACGGGCTGATCACCCTGGGCAGCACCTCGGGCCTGTCGTTCCTGGCCGGTGATGGCACAGTCGATGCCAGCATGACCTTCGATGGCTCTCTCGCCGACATCAACAATGCGCTGGCAGGCCTGCGCTTCAGCCCGACGCCCGGCTACCACGGCGCGGCTTCTCTGCAGATCATCACCAATGACCAGGGGCAGTCCGGCTCCGGTGGCCAGCAGACCGATACCGATATCATCTCGATCAATGTCGAGCAACCCAATCCGAGTATCGTCGGCGTCAGCTCCAGCACATCCGATGGCAGCTACAAAAGCGGCAACACCATCACCATCACCGTCGATTTCAGCCGCGCGGTGGATGTCGATACCATTAGCGGCGTGCCGACCCTGATCCTGAGCTCCGGCGGCACCGCGACTTATTCCGGTGGCAGCGGCAGCAGCACCTTGACCTTCACCTACACCGTGGGGGTCGGCCAAAACAGCGCCGATCTGGATTACGCCAGCATCAACGCCTTGGCGCTCAACGGCGCGGTCATCACCGATGCGGTCGACGGCCGCAATGCCTCGCTGGCACTAGCAGCGCCGGGCAGCGCCGGTTCGCTGGGCGCCAATAAGAACATCGTGATCGACACCGTTGCGCCGACCACCACAGCCGCCTCAGTGGCTTTTTCGGCCGACACCGGCAGCTCCAGCACCGATCTGATCACCAATACCACCGCACAAACCATCAGCGGTACGCTGACGGCCAATCTGGCCAGTGGTGAATCGGTACAAGTTTCACTGGACAACGGCTTCACCTGGGCCACGGCTTCTGCTTCCCCAGGCTCTCCCAACTGGTCGCTGGCTGGCCAGGTGCTGAACGCCAGCGACACCCTGAAAGTGCGAGTCGTAGATGCCGCAGGTAACGTCGGCACGGCTGCCTCTTTCTCTTATGTGCTGGACACCTCAGTGCCCACCGTCGTAATCACCAGCAGTGTCGCTGCTCTCAAAGCAGGCGAGTCGGCAACCCTTACCTTCACCTTTAGCGAAGCGCCAAACGGGTTCACTGTGAGTGACTTGACCGCAACGAATGGCACCTTAAGCAATTTCACTGCAACCTCCAATCCGCTGGTCTATACGGTGGATTTCACACCCAATGCAGGACTTACGGGTTCCAGCGGTGCTGTGTCGTTAGCAGCCGGCACTTACACCGATACGGCTGGCAATGCGGGTGGGGCAGGCATATCAACCCCCATCGCAATCGATACTGTTGCACCAGTGGCCTCTATTTCCAGCAGTGCAAGCAGTCTGAAGGCGGGTGAGACTGCGTTGATTACGTTCACTTTCAGTGAAGTGCCCCAGGGTTTTGACGTAGGCGATGTGATCGTTTCGGGCGGGACATTGAGTGGCTTTGCTGTCACCGCCGACCCGCGGGTCTATACGGCCCTATTCACACCTGCGGCGAATGTAAATTCAGGCTTGGCAGAGGTGTCGATAAACGCGGGCAGTTACACGGACGCTGCTGGCAATTTGGGGCAGGGCACAAGCAGTGCGACTATCCATTACGACACTGGTGTGCCGACCACTACGGTGGACGGCGTTCAGTTTTCCAGTGACACGGGTGCAAGTGCCTCCGACCTGATTACCAATATTTCCGCGCAAACCATTAGCGGTACGCTGTCAACCAATCTGCTTGCAGGGGAGCTGGTCCAGGTATCACTGGATAACGGCGCGACCTGGGTAGCAGCGGCTGTTGTGGGCAGAGATTGGACCTTGAGCGGCCAAACTTTGTCCGGCAGCGGGGTCTTGCAGGTGCGCGTGGCCGATAGCACTGGCAACGCAGGGCCGGTTTACTCAGCGGCTTATATATTGGATCAATCAGCCCCTACAGTCGCTATCTCCAGCGATGTGGCGACGGTAAATGGTGTGACACCAGCGCTGATCACTTTCACATTCTCGGAAGCGCCTGTGGGATTCAGTGCCGCCGCTATTTCTGTGGCCGGGGGAACCTTGGGCGCGTTGACGGCCACCGGCGACCCCAAGGTGTTTATTGCCACATTCACACCAAACAGCGGTATCGCCAGCGGTTCTGCCTCTATCCTTGTCAGAGGAGGTGAATATACGGATACGGCGGGAAATGCGGGCACTGCGGGGATGCTTTCCTCACTGCAGATTGATACGGTGGCGCCGACAGCGACACCGGGAGGAATTCACTTCTCCAACGACAGCGGTGTGCAAGGCGATTTCATCACCAATGTGGGTGCGCAGACCATCAGTGGGAGTTTGTCGGCGCCGCTGGCGCAAGGCGATAAGGTGCTGATTTCGCTGGATGGCGGTGCAAACTGGACCAGTGCTTCTGTTTCGGGTAGCAGTTGGTCTGCAAGCGCAAGCCTTCTTCCCGGCAACAATACGCTACAGGTGAAGGTGAGTGATGCCGCAGGCAATGAAGGGGCTGTTCTATCGCAGGCCTATGTCTTGGACACTATGGCGCCGAATGTGAACCATGTGGGTTTGCCTGCGAATGGCGTGTACGGAGTAGGGCAGAACCTGGACTTCACCGTCAACTTCAGCGAGGCGGTGACGGTCGATAGCACCGGCGGCGCCCCACGCCTGGCGGTGACCCTGGACACCGGCGGCACCGTGTATGCCGACTACCTGTCCGGCTCCGGCGGCAGCGCCCTGGTGTTTCGCCTGACCGTCGCCAGCGGCCAGCTGGACACCGACGGCATCCGGGTTGCGGGCAACGTCCATCTCAATGGCGGCAGCATCCGCGACGTGGCCGGCAACGACAGCACCACCGGCTTCATCGCACCTTCCACCAGCGGCATCCTGGTGGATGGCGTGGTGCCTACGGTGGCCGACGTTATTGTCCCTGCCAATGGTGGCTACAAGGCCGGCGACGTACTGAGCTTCACCGTCAATGCCAGCGAAGCGGTGTTCACCAGCGGCTCGCCGCGCCTGGCCGTGGATATCGGCGGCACTACCCGTTATGCCAACTTTGTGGCGAGCAGCAGCGGTGGCTCGACCCTTGTGTTCCAGTACACAGTCCAGGCCGGCGACAACGATGCAGACGGCATCAGCATCGCCAGCAGCCTCGATCTCAATGGCGGCAGCTTCAAGGACGCCGCCGGCAACGACCTGAACCTGACCCTGAACAGCGTCGGCAGCACCGCCGAGGTGGTGGTGGATACCGTGGCGCCGAGCGTCACCAGCATCGTCCGCGCGGGCGGCTCGCCGTCCAACAGCGGCTCGGTCAGCTACACCGTGACCTTCAGAGAGGATGTCAGCGGCGTCGATGCAAGCGACTTTGACGTCACCTTTGGTGGAACCGTCACCGGCACCCTGGCCAGTGTCACCCAGGTGAACGGGCATACCTACACCGTGGTGATCGACAACCTCAGCGGTGCGGGCAACGTCACCCTGTCCCTGAACGGCAGCGGTACCGGCATCGTCGATGCGGTCGACAACGCGGTGACCGGTGGCCTGACCGGCGAGACCTACGCCATCGACCGCGTGGCGCCAGCGGTGACCAGCGTCAACGTGCCAGCCAACGGCAGCTACATCGCCGGGCAAAACCTCGATTTCACGGTGAATTTCAGCGAGAACGTCATCGTCGACACCAGCGGCGGCACGCCCCGTATCGCTGTGACCCTGGACATCGGCGGCACCGTCTATGCCCAGTACCTCAGCGGCAGCGGTGGTAGCGCCCTGGTGTTCCGCCTAGTGGCGGCCAGCGGTCAGTTGGACACCAATGGCATCACCCTGGGCTCGTCCATCCAGGCCAACGGCGGCACCCTGCGTGATACGGTCGGCAACAACATCATCACCGGCCTGAACAGCGTGGCGAGCACCACCGGTGTGCTGGTCGATGCCGTGGTGCCCACGGTCAGCAATGTCAGCGTGCCGGCCGGAGCTGCCTACAATGCCGGCGACACCCTGACCTTCACGGTCAACATCAGCGAAACAGTACTGGTCAACGGCGTCCCGAGGCTGCTCCTGGATATCGGCGGCAGCACGGTATTCGCCAATCTGGTGTCCGGTTCCGGCACTTCGACCCTGGTCTTCCAGTACACCGTCCAGGCGGGCGACAACGACGCCGACGGCATCAGCGTCAGCGCCAGTCTTGACCTCAATGGTGGCAGCGTCCGTGATGCCGCTGGCAACAACCTCGTTCTGACCCTTAACGGCCTGGGCGCGACGTCTGGCGTGATTGTCGACACTGTGCGCCCGACGGCGACTATTGTCGTGGCGGACACCAGTCTTGCGGTCGGTGAAACCTCGCTGGTGACCATCACCTTCAGTGAAGCGGTGGACGGGTTTGACAACAGCGATCTGAGCGTTAATGGCGGCACCTTGAGTGCTGTCAGCAGCAGCGACGGCGGCGTCACCTGGACGGCCACCTTTACGCCAACCGCCCACATCACGGCCACCAGCAACCTGATCACGCTGAACAATGCAGGCGTGACAGACAAGGCAGGCAATGCCGGCAGCGGCGCCACCGACTCGAACAACTACGCCATCGACACCCTGCGCCCGACGGCGACCATTGTCGTGGCGGACACCAGTCTTGCGGTCGGTGAAACCTCGCTGGTGACCATCACCTTCAGTGAAGCGGTGGACGACTTCACCAATGCCGACCTGAGCATCAGCGGCGGCACCTTGAGCGCTGTCAGCAGCAGCGACGGTGGCGTCACCTGGACGGCCACCTTTACGCCAACCGCCCACATCTCGGCCACCAGCAACCTGATCACGCTGAACAATGCCGGAGTGACAGACAAGGCAGGCAATGCCGGCAGCGGCGCCACCGACTCGAACAACTACGCCATCGACACCCTGCGCCCGACCGCCACCATCACGGTCGCGGATACCGCCCTGGCAGTCGGCGAGAGCAGCACCGTCACCATCACCTTCAGTGAAGCGGTGGACGACTTCACCAATGCCGACCTGAGCGTCAGCGGCGGCACCTTGAGCGCTGTCAGCAGCAGCGACGGCGGCGTCACCTGGACGGCCACCTTTACGCCGACCGCCCACATCACGGCCACCAGCAACCTGATCACGCTGAACAATGCCGGCGTGACAGACAAGGCAGGCAATGCCGGCAGCGGCGCCACCGACTCCAACAGCTACGCCATTGATACGCTGCGCCCGACGGTGACCATCGTGGTGGCCGACAATGCGCTGAAGGTGGGAGACAGCAGCATAGTGACCATCACCTTTAGTGAAGCCGTGACCGGGCTGGAGCTGTCCGACTTCACGGTGGAGAACGGAGTGCTGAGCGACCTGACCACCAGCGATGGCGGTCTCACCTGGACGGCGACGCTGACGCCGAGGGCCGGCATCACCGATGCCAGCAATGTGATCACGCTGAACAACACCGGCTATGTGGATGCGGCCGGCAATAGCGGAACGGGCACTGCGGCATCCAATGGCTATGCCATCGATACCCTTGATCCGGTTGCGCCAGAAATTACTCTGGATCAAGCCACATTGGTGAATGGGCGGCAAGTCTCGCCAACGGGCTTGGTCTTCATTTCTGGTCTGGAAGCAGGAGGCCGTTGGCAGTATTCCTTGGACAATGGCGTTTCCTGGATTGAAGGCCGCGGGAACTCTCTCCAGCTACCTGGTCTCGGGGCATTCAGCCTCTGGGTTCAGCAAAGGGACGTTGCGGGCAATGTATCTTCGGTAACGTCACTCAGCGGCGTTGTTGAACCACTGGTACCTCCTGCCGTGCCTGTTCCATATGCCTTTGCTGTGAGTAGTCCCACTGATGGACTTGGTCTCGCTCCATTTCAACTTTCCGAGGTACCAGAGCCGAATGCTGGTTTTCTACACCCTGCATCGATGATGCTCGGCTCCGTATCTCGAGACGCAGGAATGCCTCGTCAAGATGGCTGGTCTGAATATGGCCTTCCGCAGTCAATTGCAGGCGTCAATGACTGGATGTGGGCATCGCTTTTCGCGCCGGCAGAACCCAATCGCTCTGGATTTGATCCAGCACCTGAGCAGTTCTCGGTCACGAGTGGGGGCAGCACTCTGGACCTGAAGCCCGTCCTCCTGGCATCGGAGAGCCCGTGGGATATCGAGTCGCTCCAGTTCAGCTTCTCCGGTAAGCAGGAGCTGCCCGGATGGGTGCGCTTGGACCGTCATAGCGGTCAGCTAACCATCAACGCACCCAAGGACCTCAGCACAACGCTTGTTCTGCAGATCAAGGTCAGCGATGGAAAGGGACACGAGTCGGTGCGAACTGTCAAGCTGATAGTCGGCGATGCACAGGCTACATCCAGTGTGCCCACAGGGCGAGCCGGACTGAGTGAGAAGATGGCAAATGCGGCAAATCAGCAGACGGGGAAAAGGATGTCCCAGTATGTCCATGGTTGATGGAGTCATGAGTACAGCATATAAGGCGCTTGCGCCATGAACGCAGCCGTTTCTCCTCAGAGCGTGAACCCGGCAATGCTGCTGCTTGAGCTGGGGCATCGAGCCAGGGTTGCACGCAGCAATGCCGAGTTGCGCTTTTTGCTGGTCAACGATAGCCGTTTGCTCGTACCTTACCGTCAGGCATGTTTATGGCTGGATGACGGCGGGGTAACGGCCCTATCCGGCGTGGTGGAGACCGATAGAAATACGCCTTATGCCCAATGGCTGCATGGGGTATGCCAGTTTCTCCAGGAGCAGCAACCCATGCAGGTTCGGCGCATTGAACCGGCTCAGCTTCCTTCCGAGTTGGCAAGCTCATGGAGCGAATGGTTGGGGCCCTATGCGGTATGGGTGCCTCTGCTGCAAGATGGCCAAAAGCCTGCTCCTAAAGGCGGACTGCTTATTTCGGGGGCGCAGGCAATTGAAGAGCAGCGCTTTCCGCTTCTCGCCGAATGGAGTCATATCTGGTTTCATGCCTATTCTGCATTGCAGGCAGGCCAGCCCAGGTTCTGGCGAAAACCTGCGGCATCGAGAGTCAGCGCCAAAAGCTGGTGGCAAAAAAAATCTATCTGGATCCTGGGCGGGCTTTTTGTGTTTGGCGCCGTTCCTGTGCACATGAGCGTGCTTGCTCCTGGTGAGCTCGTTGCTGCGCAGCCTGTGGTTCTCAGGGCACCATTGGACGGTGTCATTGATCAGATCCACGTCCAGCCCAATCAAATGGTACGTAAAGGCGAGCGCTTGTTTGGACTGGATGAGGCGCAGATCAGTAGTCGGCTGGAGGTTGCCCGGCAAGCTCTGCTGACCGCTGAAGCCGAATATCGACAATCTGCCCAACTGGCCTTGGGCGACGCTCGCTCCAAGGCTCAGCTTGCAGCGCTTGTCGGACGCATAGGCGAGAAGCGTGCAGAGGTGCAATATCTGGGCGATCAGCGTGATCGCAGCCGGGTGCTGGCACCTGAAGATGGCATGGTTTTATTTGACTCTCCCACCGAATGGCTTGGCAAGCCTGTACAGACCGGTGAGCGGGTGATGCGTATTGCCCGGCCTGATGAGGTGGAAATCGAGGCCTGGGTTCCCATCGGTGATGCCATTCCATTGGCCCAGGGCGCCACAGTGAAGCTGTATCTGGCAGCGAATCCCATGGCAGGGCTGGAGGGCAAGCTACGGTATATGGCGTATGACGCCACTGCCAGGCCGGATGGCAGCTACGCCTATCGAGTGCGTGCGTCCATGTCGCTCGCCAAGGAGGAGGCTCGTATCGGCCTCAAGGGTACCGCCAAGCTGCAAGGTGATTGGGTACCGTTGGTCTACTGGGTTCTGCGCAAGCCCTGGGCCGTCCTGCGCCAGTTTATTGCCTGGTAGGTCGACATGAGTACCGCATGGCCTGCTTTGCGTGAAGAGCTGGATTTGCTTCCCGGTCCTGTGTTGCCCGATGGTCAGCCCAGCTGGACCCTGCATGATCCCGTGCGCAACCTTTTCTTTCAGCTGGACTGGGCCAGCTTTGAGGTGTTCAAGCGTTGGCATCTGGGCGTCGCTGACGCGATTGTGCAAGATGTCTGTGCTCAAACGACATTGACGCTCCATGAGGAAGACGTGAATGCGCTCTTGCAGTTTGCGCAGAGAAATGATCTGTTGGAGCCTCCTTCCAATAGCGCCGATGCGATGGCTGAACGGTGGCAGGGCAGACGCTCAAGCTGGATGCAATGGCTTCTTCATAACTACCTCTTTTTTCGGGTCCCGCTGATCAGGCCTGATCGCTGGCTGACACGATGGGCGCCCTCGCTGGAGTTTCTATTCAGCCGAACGTTTGGCTGGGTCAGCTTGCTGGCTCTGTTTGCCGGGGTCTGGGGCGTTTCACGCTCCTGGGAAACGTTCACGGCCACCCTGGTTGATTCGCTGACCTGGCAAGGACTGCTGGCCTATGGTTTGACGCTAGGGTTTGTCAAGGTGCTTCATGAACTGGGGCATGGCTTGATGGCCAAGCGATTTGGATGCCGCGTTCCGACCATGGGTGTCGCCTTTCTGGTGCTTTGGCCGGTGGCATACACCGATACCAACGAGGTCTGGAAATTGACCCGGCGCGATCAGCGCCTCAAGGTGGCGGGTGCTGGCATCGCAACGGAGCTGATGATTGCCGCATGGGCCTTGCTGGCCTGGGTCTGGTTGCCTGAAGGAGCCCCCAAGTCCATGGCTTTTTTGCTGGCCACTACGACATGGGTCAGTACGCTGGCCATCAATGCAAGTCCGTTCATGCGTTTTGATGGATATTTTCTGTTGTCCGACTTTCTACAGATGCCTAATCTGCACTCACGTGCCTTTGCACTGGCACGCTGGGATCTCAGAGAGAAATTATTCAAGCTCGGTGAACCTCCCCCGGAGTCTTTTACCGTTGCCAAACGTCGCGGGCTTATCTTGTTTGCCTGGGCTACCTGGATTTATCGATTGGTTCTTTTTTTGGGTATTGCCGCCTTGGTGTATCACTTTTTCATAAAGGCGCTGGGCATCTTGCTGTTTCTGGTGGAGATTGTGTGGTTCATTGCCAAGCCTCTCTGGTCCGAGATTGCCGCATGGCATTTGCGCTGGCCTCAGATCGTCCGTAGTCGAAGAGCACGTTGGAGTGCCATCGTCGCCTTTGTGCTTGTTGCACTTTGCTGGCTGCCCCTGCCTGCCCCAATCCGCACCGAGGGTATGTTGCAATCCAGCGAGATATGGCCTTTGCATGCGCTTGATGCATCGCAGCTGCAGCAGCAAATGCTTGGCGACGCACGCATGGTCGAGGTTGATGCTCCAGTCTTTATGCTGGACTCCCCGGCTCTCAAGGCCGCTCAGGCTCAGAACGATGCGCAGAGGACCCAGTATTCGCAGCAAATAGCGGCAGCAGGTTTCGACTCGGAGCTGCGCAGGGATTGGCAGGTTCTGCAAGAGCGTCAGCTGCAGGCGGCCACTCAACAGCAGGCGGTGGAAACCGAAGCCAGTCGCTACCGGCTGAATGCCTCGGGCGCTGGAGTGCTGCGCGACGTGGATCCGGATCTTCGACCGGGAGACTGGCTGGCCCGGAATGAATTGCTGGGTAGGGTCGTGGGCCGCGATCGACTGGAGGTTCTTGCCTATGTGCAGGAAGAAGATGTGCAACGCATCGGCATCGGCGACAGCGCAATTTTTATCGCTGACGCTGGTGTGGGGCCGGTACTGGATTTGACGGTGCGCAGCGTTGATCAGGATGCGAGTCGCACGCTCTCGGAAGCTGCGCTGTCTGCGGCAGCTGGAGGCATGATTCAGGTCCGAAGCATGCAAGGCACCCTATACCCGGAGCGTCCGGTCTACAGAGTGGTGCTGGATGTGGTGACACCGCTTGAAACGGACGCAGTCTTGCAACACCGTTGGCGTGGCAAAGTCAGCATTCGCGGCCAGTGGGAAGCGGCTGCGGCGCAGTTTGTGAAAACTGCGACGAGTGTCTTTTGGAGGGAGGCAGGTTTTTAGCCTCAATGAATGACTGCAATGGGCGGTGATTCAACCGGTCGATGCATCCGCCCAGCAGCAGTCTGCGGCCGTATTCCTTGATCGCGTGGAGCTTCGCGGAACGAAATCGGGTGGCTTGCCGATCCTTCCTGCCGCAGCAAAGAACAGCGAGGGTCGCTGTCAGCGCAAGCCTGCATGGGCGCCCAGCGTGCGCACGCGCTCTATCCAGGCGGCGCGCTTGGCAGCACTGGACTTGACCACCGGGCCGAAACTGTGCACCTGCACGGGCCGGATGCCGCTGAACTCCAGGGTGCTCTGCTTCATTTGCCGGTGACCTGGTTGGCGTTGTATCCAGCGGTAGTACCAAGGAGGGAAATCCATTGTCACAAGCAGTTCAGCAGTGCGGCCGGCCAGCAGGCGGTCCCACAATGCAGAGTTGGCCCGGTATTTGAAGGCGAAGCCTGGCAGGAAGATGCGATCCAGAAAGCCCTTGAGCAGGGCCGGTAGTCCGCCCCACCATATCGGATAGACCCACACCAGGTGTTGCGCCCAGGTAATGTCGAGCTGAGCGCCTTGCAGGTCGGCCTCCAGCGGCTGGCTATGCTCGTATCCGTGGCGCAGGATGGGATCGAACTGCATTTCACCCAGCTCCAACAGTCGGACCTCGGCTCCAGCATGGCGCGCGGCATCGGCATAGGTGCTCGCCAAGGCGGCACATAGACTGTTGGTGGAGGGCTGGCCGAGGATGATGAGGATGCGACGGGACATGGTGATAGAGGCGGGCTGAGTTCGTAAGCAGCCAGCATCACCTTGTCCTTGGGGGCAGAGTCAAGCCCTACAACGTCAAATGGAGAGTGGCTCTGGTGAACGGCATGTCTTTGCGCCGTCGCATGTGCTCAGCTCCATGGACAATGCAGCCAGGGCGGTGTCGGCAGCTTGCAGCCGCGCCAGTTCGTCGGCAATGGCGCGTCGCCGGGTCTGGAGCAGGGTCTGGATGGCGGCAGCGCCGGAGGGAGTGTCGATGCTGCGTAGCGGCTGTAGCGCAGCCAGGCGAAAACCCAGAGACAGCGCCTGGCGGATCCACTGCACGCACTGCACATCTTCCAGGTCGTAGTGGCGGTAGCTGCCCCGGCGTGCCACGGTGCCGAGCAAGCCGTGCGCCTCATACAGGCGTAGCGCTTTGGGCGTGCAGCCTGTGAGTGCGGCGAGTTCACCGATACGCATAGGTGACTCCCGTGCGCTTGGCAGTATGTATCTTTCTTGCTGAAAGTGCTGTTGGTTCAGGGTGCATGAATGCTTGGAGTCGTTTGAATGTGTTGAGGGAGTTGTTGACCCATGAATTTCGAGTGGTCGTGACAAGGGGTTCACGGCCATAGGCCTTGTCAGGAGCCATCGTGCGAATTTACGGCAATCCCATGGCGCGACTGCAGCAAATTTCGGCGCGGCCCTGGCACTCGACAATCGTCAGGGTTGTCGGCTTGTCCAGTGCATGTCGGAAATCCTCTGCTAACGGCTTTTCTCTAGTGAGCAATGCCTTGCTGCCGCTCCTTTATCTGCTCATATTGACTGGGCTCGCTGCAGCAAGCATTGAGGGCGACTATTGGATGCCTCTTGCTAGGCAGGGCAGGGTGGTTTCAAGCTTCCATCGCATACCTTAGCCCTGGGAAGGCCTGGAGGGCGCGAGCAGCCAGGGTGCGCAGCTGGTAAAATCAGTCGATTAACCTGTTTTGGGCCGTGTCAATGCTTGTTGATGACTCGGGCTTTTAATCCGTTGGTCGCGAGCTTGAATCTCGTGGAACCAGCCAGATACAGGCGCTACAGCTATAGAAGCGGTAGCGCCTTTTTCGTTTACCAGTTTTTCATCGTGCGTGTGGCTGACTCGAACAACAGAGTCGAGTCTGCTGATTTGGCCGTTGAAATAAAATTTCTGCTTGGCGCGTAGACGCTGCGCTGCTGGAAAAATCAAATGAAATCAATCGACTCCGTTAGCCCCACGCAAACCGCAATCCCCAAAGTGGGCTTTGTTTCGCTGGGCTGCCCCAAGGCCTTGACTGATAGCGAGCTGATTCTCACGCAGCTCAGCGCCGAGGGCTACCAGACTTCCAAGACCTTTGAAGGCGCGGATCTGGTCATCGTCAACACCTGCGGCTTCATTGACGATGCCGTCAAAGAAAGCCTGGACACCATTGGCGAAGCTCTGGCAGCCAACGGCAAGGTTATCGTGACCGGTTGCCTGGGTGCCAAGGCTGGCAAAGAGGGCGGCTCCACCATGGTGGCCGAAGTGCACCCCAGTGTGCTGGCAGTCACGGGACCCCATGCGACGCAGGAAGTGATGGATGCGGTGCACACCCACCTGCCCAAGCCGCATGACCCATTCGTGGACCTAGTGCCTGGCAGCTTTGGCGATGCTGGCATCAAGCTCACGCCCAAGCACTATGCCTATCTGAAGATTTCCGAGGGCTGCAACCATCGCTGCACCTTTTGCATCATTCCCAGCATGCGTGGCGATCTGGTTTCGCGTCCGATCGGCGATGTGCTCAAGGAGGCCAAGGCGTTGTTCGAAGGGGGCGTGAAAGAGCTGTTGGTGATCAGCCAGGATACCTCGGCCTATGGTGTGGATGTGAAGTACCGCACCGGTTTCTGGGACGGCAAGCCCGTCAAGACCCGCATGCTGGAGCTGGCCGACGAGCTGGGCAAGCTGGCGCAGCAGCACGGTGCCTGGGTGCGTCTGCACTATGTCTACCCCTATCCCACCGTGGATGCGGTCCTGCCCTTGATGGCCGAGGGCAAGATCCTGCCTTACCTGGATGTGCCCTTGCAGCACAGCCACCCCGATGTGCTCAAGCGCATGAAGCGACCCGCATCGGGCGAAAAGAACCTGGACCGTATCCGCGAGTGGCGCAAGATCTGCCCCGAGCTGGTGATTCGTTCCACCTTCATTGCCGGCTTCCCCGGCGAGACCGAGGAGGAGTTCGAGTATCTGCTTAACTTCATTCGCGAAGCCGAGATCGACCGTGCCGGCTGCTTTGCCTACAGCCCCGTCGAAGGCGCCACCGCCAACGAACTTCCCGGCATGCTGCCTGAAGAAGTGCGCGAAGCACGTCGTGCACGCTTCATGGAGGTGGCCGAGGAGGTCTCCACCAGGCGTCTGCAGCGCCGGGTGGGGCAGGTCATGAAGGTGTTGGTGGACAAGGCGGTCAGCCTGGGCAAAAAGGGTGGTGTGGGCCGCACCTATGCCGATGCCCCCGAGATCGACGGCGTGGTTCACATCCAGCCGCCCGAGAAGGCCAGCAAGACCTACAAGGTGGGCGAGCTGATCAGCGTGCGCATCGTGGGCACGCAGGGGCATGATCTGGTGGGCGTTCCGGTTTGAATTTTCATGGCGTCACTGTGTGGCGCCATTTCAATCCAGTAGAGACAAAAAGGCCGCGACTGCGGCCTTTTCTGCATCTGATCTCTTGGCCTCTTTGTTACCGCTCTTGTCTGCCAATGGCCTGTGGGAGATCCTGATGCAATGACGGGCTCAGACTCGGTTCAAATCGGGGCAGCACCGCCTCCGGGGTCGATTTGAGATTCAAGACATGACGTCAGCACGAAACACTTTTCCTGGGGAAAGCGCCGCAGCATTTGTTGTTCATGTGAGGAATTGCCTTTCTCGGAAGACAGCCTCTTGTCTGTAAAGAGGTTTCCATCGAAAGGTGACGAGCCTGATCTCGGCACTGTATCCACAGTTAGGGCTGCTTGGTTCCCCACCTGACCCGGTTGGCTGCTTCCCCATGCGAGGAGGCCCGTCACTCTCGATTATAGATGCAAAACCGACACAGTTCCGCGAGCCGTGAAATGAGATTCCAGGAGCAGGCTTGTTGGCATGTCCCGGCCCCGTAGAATCAGAGGCTATGTCTTATTTAGTGCTTGCTCGCAAATACCGGCCCCGTACCTTCACTGAAATGGTGGGGCAGGAGCACGTGGTTCAGGCTCTGACCAATGCGTTGACCCAGCAGCGCCTGCACCATGCCTATCTGTTCACGGGCACACGTGGCGTGGGCAAGACCACGGTGTCGCGCATTCTGGCCAAGTCTCTGAATTGCCAGGGCCTGGACGGTAATGGTGGAATCACCGCAACCCCTTGCGGGGTTTGTGCGGCATGCACTGAAATCGATAGCGGGCGTTTCCCCGACTACACCGAGCTGGATGCTGCATCCAACCGTGGTGTGGATGAGGTACAGAGCCTGCTGGAGCAGGCGGTGTACAAGCCGGTGCAGGGGCGCTTCAAGGTCTTCATGATCGACGAGGTGCACATGCTGACAAACACCGCGTTCAACGCCATGCTCAAGACGCTGGAGGAGCCTCCGGAGTATCTGAAGTTCGTGCTGGCCACGACTGATCCGCAGAAAGTGCCTGTCACTGTGCTCTCGCGCTGCCTGCAGTTCAATCTGCGTCCCATGGCGCCGGAGACGGTGCTGGAGCACCTGACCCATGTGCTGGACAAGGAAAGCGTGCCGGCTGAGCCTCAGGCGCTGCGATTGCTGTCGCGCGCCGCGCGTGGCTCCATGCGCGATGCACTGAGCCTGACCGATCAGGCGATTGCCTTTGGCAGCGGGCAGTTGCAGGAGACGACGGTGCGCCAGATGCTGGGCAGCGTGGACCGCAGCCATGTATTCCGCCTGATCGATGCGCTGGCGCAGGGTCATGGGCGCACGGTGGTTGAAGTCTCCGAAGAGCTGCGTCACAACGGTCTGTCTGCTGCATCGACGCTGGAAGAAATGTGCGCAGTGTTGCAGCGCATGGCCGTGTTGCAGGCCGTGCCCGACATGCCGCTGGATGCCAGCGACCCGGAGGCCGCCGAAGTAGACCGACTGGCCAGTCTGATGCCGCGCGACGAGACTCAGCTGCTCTACAGCATCTGCCTGCACGGGCGCGTCGAGCTGGGACTGGCCCCGGATGAATATGCGGCACTGACCATGGCCCTGCTGCGGCTGCTGGCCTTCAAGCCGGAAAACGCCGAAGCCGGCATGGCTGAAAAAAAAACTCCGGCGCTGAGGCCTAGCCGGCCTGTTGTCCAGGCTCCGGCTCAGATTCAACCGCCTCCGGCGGTGACGGAGAAGCCAGCGGCAGAGGTTCAGGCCTTGCCGTCTGTGCTGCAGCCTGTTGTGCAAGCCGCCCCGGGGCCCGCATCGAAGTCGACTCCGGCGCAAGAGCCTGTGTCAGTCGCTGGCATGGCCGAGCCGCAACAGCTTCAAGCGGTGGCTGATCGTGAGGATTCAGCTGCGTATTCCGTCGCAAGGCCGGTGATGCAGGCAGTCTCGGAGTCGATCCAGCCGCCAGCTCCTGAAGTGACGCCTGAGCCTGCTTCGGTTCGGCAAAACATGGCTGCTGCGAATCAGGAAGCCGCCGCCGAGGTCGAGCAGACGCCTGCCGACGATGCGCCCGAGAGCGCCGAGGCCGCCGATATGGTTGACGCTCCTGAAGAGCAGGATGTCAGCGAGGCGGCCTGGGCAGGCATGCCCGATGAGGGCTGGTCTGATGATGGGCGCTGGGGCGATGATGCCGACCTGGATGTCGGCCAGCCCTTGCATGTCATGCCGCCCATGGAGTCGGACGAGCCGGCGGCCCAGAGCGCAAGCGGCGGCTACGTCAGCACGGCCCAGGATGCAGCCCCCGTAGAGCGCACAGCCGAGGGTGATCTGTGGTTTGGCGTGGTGCAGCAGTTGCTGCAGAGCGAGGCCGTGGTGGCCGTGGCGCGGCAGCTGGCGCTGCAGTCGCAACTTCTGGGTCGTGACGGCGATCTGTGGCTACTGCGCGTGGAGTCCAGCTCGCTGAATCAGGCCGGCACACGTGATCGTCTGCGCGCTGCGCTGGAAGCGGCCGGTCATGCGCGACAATTGCAGGTTGAGCAGGGGCCTGTGACGGACAGTCCTGCCCGTCGACTGGCCCTGGAAAGACAAGCCAGCCAGTTGCTGGCCGAGGACATTGTCAAAAGCAATCTGCAGGTTCAAACCTTGATGCGAGACTTTGGCGCGAAAATCGTGCCCGGTAGCATCAAGCCCATATCTATTCAGCCTGAATAAGGCGTTTCAACAAAAGAAGGAATTCTCATGTTCAACAAAGGACAACTCGCCGGTTTGATGAAGCAAGCTCAGGCCATGCAGGACAACCTGAAGAAGGCTCAGGAAGAGCTGGGCAATATCGAAGTCGAAGGCGAATCCGGTGCCGGTCTGGTCAAGGTCGTGATGACTTGCAAGCATGACGTCAAGCGCATCACCATCGACCCCAGCCTGCTGGCCGAAGACAAGGACATGCTGGAAGACCTGGTGGCTGCCGCCTTCAACGCGGCCGTGCGCAAGGCGGAAGAGACCTCCAACGAGAAGATGGGCAAGATCACTGCTGGTATGCCCGGCCTGCCCGGCGGGATGAAGTTCCCGTTTTAAACGGCTCCCCCCTGTGCGGCGAAGCCGCTTCCCCCTGAGGGGGACGGCAGCCTCGCTGCGCGGCGGCGCTTGCTTGCTGCCTCTGGCTTGGGGCATGCCAGCGTTGAGTGCGGTGTGCGAAATCCTGCATTCAAATATCAGGCGATCTCCGGGTCGCCTTTTTTCTGGTGACTGAAAGGACAAGCCTGTGTCTGATGTGCAATCTCTGGACGCCTTGATCGAGGCCTTGCGCCGACTGCCGGGCGTAGGCATCAAGTCGGCGCAGCGTATGGCGTTTCATTTGCTGCAGCGTGATCAGGCTGGTGCGCTGCAACTGGCGCGGGCGCTGGATTCTGCGGTGAACTCTGTTCATCACTGCGAGCGCTGCCATACGTTTACCGAAGGCGCTATCTGCAGCATCTGTGATGACGCCGGGCGCGACGGGGCTCGGCTGTGCGTGGTCGAGGCTCCGGCCGATCTGGCCGCCATGGAGCGCACGGGGGCCTATCAGGGCTATTACTATGTGCTGATGGGGCGGCTGTCCCCGCTCGACGGCGTGGGCCCCAAGGAAATCGGCATGAAGCAGTTGCTGGAGCGTGCCTGTGATGGCGTGGTGCAGGAGGTGATTCTGGCCACCAGCTTCACGGCAGAGGGCGAGGCCACGGCCCATGCTGTCAGCGAGGCGCTCAAGTCGCGCGGCATTCTGGTCACGCGGCTGGCGCGCGGCGTGCCGATGGGCAGCGAACTTGAATATGTGGATCTCGGCACGATTGCCCACGCGCTGGTGGACAGGCGCTGAAAATATCGCTTGAATTGGCTGCCAGCGATTTGAAATCAGGCGTGTGCTGCTATTGATTTCTTTGAGAGAGCAGAAATAAAAAAGCCCGCTGATTTTGCGAACAGCGGGCTTTTTTGCGGGCGGCGAAGCTTATTTGCGCTTCTTGGCCGGTGTGCCGCCACGTGCTTTGGGTTCGCTCTTGCCGCCACGGGGAGCGGGGGCGCTGCTGGCTCTGGCGTTCTTGCTGGCGGCTGCCACCTTGCTGCCGCCACGGGTGTTGCGGGCTGACTCGCGTGGGCTGTCGTTGGCTTCGGCGCGTGCGCTGCGGGCTGCGCGGCTGGGCAGGTAGGCAATCAGCGACTGGCCGGGGCGCAAGGATGCCGTGGACTTGAGGTCGTTCCAGTCCGCGAGGTTGGAGACGCTGATGCCATAGCGGCTGGCCACGCTGACCAGGGTATCGCGCTTGCGAGCCTTGACCGTGGTACGCACGGTCACGACTTCAGGAGCGAAGGAGATCTGACCGTTGTCTGCCACATGGCCGGGCACATCGGTCTTGACATTGGCATCGCGCGGCACCATCAGGGTCGAGCCGGCCTTGATCAGCATGCGCGGCGGGATGTTGTTGATGGCGCGCAGGTCGGCTTCGCCCAGGCCTGCGCGCTGGGCGGCTTCGGCCACGGTGATGGTGGTGGGCACGGTCCATACCGTCCAGCTGGCAAACTGGCCTTCGCTATAGGCCTGCAGATTGCGGCGGAAAACCTTGGCGTTGTCCCAGGGCAGCAGCACCTGTGGCGTGGCGCGCGCAAAGATCACCGGTTTGTGAAAGCTGGGGTTGAGTGCCTTGAAGTCCTTGACGCTGACATCGGCCAGCTTGGCCACCAGCTCCACGTCGATGTCGTGCGGCAGATCCACGGCCTGGAAATAGGGGTGGTTCTCGATGATGGGAAGCTCGGTGTTGAACTTCTCGGGTTCGGCCACGATGTTCTTGACGGCTTGCAGCTTGGGCACGTAGTTGCGGGTTTCGGCCGGCATCTGCAGGTCGAGGTAGCCGGCGGGCTGGCCCAGCTTTTCATTGCGCTTGATGGCGCGGCCCACGCTGCCTTCGCCCCAGTTATAGGCGGCCAGGGCCAGATGCCAGTCGCCGAACATGTTGTAGAGCTTTTGCAGATAGTCGAGCGCGGCACGGGTCGAGGCCAGCACATCGCGGCGATCGTCGCGGAAGACATTCTGCTTGAGGTCGAAATAGGTGCCCGTGGCCGGCATGAACTGCCACATGCCGGCGGCCTTGGCGCTGGATACGGCCTGAGGGTTGAAGGCGCTCTCGATGAAGGGCAGCAGCGCCAGCTCTGTCGGCATGTTGCGGCGCTCCAGCTCCTCGACGATGTGGAACAGGTATTTGCTCGACCGCTCCGTCATGCGCTGGATGTAGTCGGGGCGCGTGGCATACCACTGCTCCTGGTTCTGGACCAGATCCTGCTCAAGGTTGGGCATGGCAAAGCCCTTGCGGATACGCACCCAGAGGTCGCCCGTGGCTTCCAGTTCTGCGACTTCGGAGCTGCCGACTTTGCCCTGGCCCAGGGGTTTGAGCGGGCCGTTCGGATACATGGGGTCGACGCTGCTGGTGGTGGCGCAGCCGGTCAATATCAGTGCGCTTGTCAGCAGCAGGGTGGATAGCAGCTTCATCAGAAAACGTTTTTCCATTGGCGCAAGGTAGCCAGAACGCTGGCGGGCTCCTCGGGCCTGGTTTGAGGATCATGGTGCACGGCGGCTGCGATCACATCTGCAGCGCGGCTTCGCATGAATGGGTTGATGGCCAGCTCGGTCTGCAATGTGGAGGGTAGCGTCGGCTGCCCGCTCTTGCGCAGTTGCTGGCAATGTTCCAGATACTGAGCCAGTTCCGGGTTGTTTGGTTCCACGGCCTGCGCAAATCGCAGGTTGGAAATTGTGTACTCATGTGCGCAGCACACCAGCGTGTTGCCGGGCAGGGCGGCCAGTGCGTCCAGCGAGGCCTGCATCTGCGCTGCCGTGCCTTCGAAAAGGCGACCGCAGCCGCCCGAGAACAGTGTGTCGCCGCAGAACAGCAGGGGCTGGCTTTGCGCCCGGGTGCTGAAGAAGGCGATATGGCCGCTGGTATGCCCCGGCACATCGATGACCTGCCAGGGGCCGCCTAGCAGCTCCACGTGGTCGCCCCCCTGCACGCGCGTGACGGGCTCGGGCAGGGTCTCGTAGGCGGGGCCCCAGACCGGAGCACCCGTGGCCGCGCGAATGGCGTCCACGCCGCCCACATGGTCGGCATGATGGTGGGTGACTAAAATGCCCTGCAGTTTCAGACCCCGCTGTGCCAATGTGCTCAGCACAGGCTCGGCCTGACCCGGATCGACGACCACGGCATGTTCTGCATCGTGGAGCATCCAGATGTAGTTGTCGGAAAAAGCGGGAATGGGCAACAGGTTCATGAGCTGCAAAATTATAGAGATGCATCACTGGACGGATTCAGCCCTCGGGCACTATCTCCTGGAATGGGAGCAGCAGCGCTTTGACGAGGCGGTGGCCGATATCTTTGGCTACCATGCCTTGCAGCTGGGCTTGCCACAGCTGCAAGGCCTGCGCGGCAACCGCATGCCTCATCGCTGGCTGGCGCTGGAGGGCCTCGATCCCGTTCCGGATGCAAAAGCAGGCACTGTAGCGCAAGCGAAGGCGACCGCAGTGTCGCCGCCGCTGCCGCCCGCTGATGAAGCACAGAATTTTGCCCCGTTGATGCCGGCGCTCAGAACCGCCCCGGAAGCCCTGCCTTTTGCCGAGGCCAGCCTCGACCTGCTGCTGATGCCGCATACGCTGGAGGCTTGCAACGATCCGCATGCCGCGCTGCGCGAGGCTGCGCGCGTGCTGGTGCCGGAAGGCAGACTGGTGATCAGCGGGCTGAACCCCTCGAGCCTGCTGGGCTTGCAACGCCGGGTGGAGCGCAGTGCGGGCTATTTGCCGGACCTGAGCCTGGGTGTGGGCTACTGGCGTTTGCGCGATTGGCTGCGATTGCTGAGCTTCGAGATCGAAGCAGTGCAATTTGGCTGTTATCGTCCTGCCACTCAAAGTGAAAAGTGGCTGAGCCGCTGGCAGTTCATGGAAGGCCTGGGCCACCGCTGCTGGCCGGTGATGGGGGGCGTCTATTGCGTGGTGGCCGTCAAGCGTGTGCAGGGCATGCGGCTGATGAGCCCGAGCTGGCGCAAGAGCAGCGTGCCGGCCGGCATGAAGGCGCCCGTGACCCAGAGGCAGCCGCCGGACATGTCCTGGCGTAACAAGGAAGAAAATTGAATCAAGTTGTGATCTATACCGATGGTGCCTGCAAGGGCAATCCCGGCCCTGGCGGCTGGGGCGCATTGCTGCAGGCCGGATCGGCGCAGAAAGAACTCTTTGGTGGTGAACTGGGGACCACCAATAACCGCATGGAACTCAAGGCCGTGATCGAGGCGCTGTCCGCGCTCAAGCGTCCCTGCGATGTGGTGCTGTATCTGGATAGTCAGTACGTGCGCAAAGGCATTACCGAGTGGATACAGGGTTGGAAGGCCAAGGGCTGGGTTACCGCTTCCAAGGAACCCGTCAAGAATGTCGAACTCTGGAAGCAGCTGGACGCGCTGGTGCAGGGCAGCGGCCACCGCATCGACTGGCGCTGGGTCAAGGGCCATGCCGGAGACCCCGGCAATGAGCGCGCCGATGCGCTGGCCAACAAGGGTGTGGAGCTGGCACTTAAGAAGGGCTGAGCCAGGAGCCGGGGCAGATGCGTTGGGCTCAGTTCGTGATTTGTGCCAGCGCTTCTTGGATCTGTTGCTCGGATTCGGGGCGCACGATGCGCGCCACTTCCTTGCCGTCACGCAGAAAAATCAGCGTGGGCCAGAGCTTGACGCGATAGCTGCGGCCCAGCGGCCGGCCGGGACCGTCTTCCACCTTGATGTGCGCCACTTCCGGCTGGGCAGCCAGCGCAGCCTGCAACAGCGGCTGGGTGCGCTGGCAGTGGCCGCACCAGGGGGTGCCGAATTCCAGCAAATTCGCGCCCTTGAGCGCATCGATGGCCTGCCTTGTGGGTTCTGTGGCCCAGTGGGTGGCTTGGTATGGCATGCAATATTTCCCAGAATGGATCGAGGGTCGAACACCAGGCAGAAAGCCCGTTTTCAGATCAGCCCCTGCAGTAGCAGGACGTTGACGGATTCTCCGGGCAGGACGTCGCCGCGCGCATCGTTCAGCACGATGATGCAGTCGGCGGCGACCATGGAGCTGAGCACGCCCGAGCCTTGCGGTCCCGTGGTGCGCACGGCGGCCTGGCCCTTCTCATTGAGTTCGAGCACGCCGCGCAGATATTCGGTGCGGCCCGGGCGTTTGCGCAGGCGCTCGCTGCTGATCGCCTGCAGCAATGGCACGGGGGTGCTGCGTTCGCCTGCCAGCATGGCCAGGGCCGGACGCACAAACATCAGAAAGCTCACCATGGCGGCCACCGGGTTGCCGGGCAGTCCCAGCAGCACCGCCGGGCGCTGAGTGGGCGGTGGATTGCTCAGATCTTGGGAGCGGTTTGCGCTTGTCTTGATCGGGATGCCTGTTGATCTGGTCAATGAGATTCCACCGGCGGGAGCGAGCAGGCCCACCGCCAGCGGCCGACCGGGACGCATGGCCACCCGCCAGAACTGCACAGTGCCCAGGCGCTGCAGCATCGCACGGGTGTGATCGGCCTCACCGGTGCTGATGCCGCCACTGGTCAGCACCACATCGGCCAGGGTGGCTGCTTCGCGCAGGCGCTCTTCCAGTGCGGCCGGTTCATCGGGCACTGCTCCCAGGTCCAGCACATGGGCTCCCAGACGGCGCAGCAGCGCCTGCAGGCTGAAGCGGTTGCTGTCGTAGATGGCTCCCTCGCGCGGCTCGGCGCCTGGGCTCAGCAGCTCGTCGCCGGTGGAGAAGTAAGCCACGCTGAGGCGGCGTCGCACGCTGACCTGGCCCAGTCCCAGACTGGCCAGCAGACCCAGGGCGGCTGGTGTGAGGCGCTGGCCTGCCTGCAGTGCCACAGAGCCTTGCTCCAGGTCTTCGCCGCGCAGGCGACGATTGGCACCTGCACGCAGGGCACTGCCGTCAAACTGAATGCACTCCTCGCCAGAGCTGGCCTGCTCATGGGCGACTACGGTATCCGCACCCACCGGCATGACCGCACCCGTCATGATCTTCACGCATTCGCCCGCGCCAAGCCGGCCTTGCCAAGGCCCTCCTGCCAGAGCCGTCCCCACCACACGCAGCATCAGCGGCTGGCCGGGCCGCGCCTGCTCCAGTTCGCTGCCGGCAAAGGCATAGCCGTCCATGGCACTGTTGTCGTGGGGCGGTACGTTGACGGGGCAGATCACATCGGCTGCCAGCACACGATCCAGGGCATCGGGCAGGGCGACGGCTTCCACCTCGGCGACCGCACCCAGCGGCTGCAGCAAGGCTTGCAGCTGTTGCAGTACCTGGTCAGTGGTCAGCGTCTGGGCGCTGGTGGAGGCGGCAGGTTGAAAAGTCGCAGTCATAACAGCAAAAAAATAGAAAACCTCATGACAGGATGCGGCCATGGGCTGCGTGGCACTTTACGCTTTTGGCTGGTGGTGCCGGTGACTCAGTATTGGCGTTCGGGGGCGATTTGCTCCAGATCAAGCAACTGGGCCAGCGTGTTGGCGTTGCTGAAGGCCTGTTCGTCCCCGGGGCGGTCAAATACGGCCTGGGCGCTGTGATGCTGGCCGGTCCAGGCGTCTATCTTGCGGCCACCACTGGTGATGAAGCGCTCAAGGCTGTAGGCGAGTCCGGCCCGCAACAGGCAGAACACGGGCTGGGGGCGCAGTTGCGGCGGCTGCCCCGGCTGGGCATGCTCGGTATCCCAGCCGTGAGCGATGACGATATCGGCATCGCCACGCGACGCCAGCATTCGCGCAGCCAGATCGAGGGGCAGCAGCGGCGTATCGCAGGGCACGCACAGCAGCCATGGCGTGCGGCAATGGGCGAGGCCGGCCATGAAGCCCGCCAACGGGCCGGGGTAGTCGGGCAGGCTGTCGGCGCAGACCTCGGCAGCCAGTGGCTGCCCCAGCTCGGCGTAAGCTGCTGTATTGCGATTGGCATTGATGAGCAAGGGGCCGACCTGCAGAGCCAGGCGCTGCAATGCATGCAGTGCCAGAGGCAAGCCTTGAAAGCTCTGCAGGCCCTTGTCCACACCGCCCATGCGCGCACCGCGTCCTCCGGCCAGCACGCAACCGGTGATCTGCTCGGGGGTGATGCGTGAGTCAGCCACCGATATAGCTCATCTCGATGCGCCGACCTTGCCGGACTGGCGCCACATCGGGGGGCATTTCGCTGCGCATTTGCGAGTAGCGATCGTCGCGCTGTTGCCAGATGGGGGCAATGGCGGCTGCAATCTCGGCATCGCTGGCACCGGTGCGCAGCAGGCTGCGCAAGTCCCAACCCTGGCTGGCGAACAGGCACAGATAGAGCTGGCCCTCGGTGGACAGGCGTGCACGGTTGCAGTCGCCGCAGAAAGCGTGGGTCACACTACTGATGACGCCCACCTCGCCCAGCTGCGGATCATGTCGGCCGCTGGCGTCGGCATAGCCCCAGCGCACGGCGGTCTCGCCAGGGGCGCTGGGTGCCAGCGGGATCAGCGGCAGCTCGGCGCGCAGACGGGCTATGACCTCGTCCGAAGGCAGCACCTCGTCCATGCGCCAGCCGTTGGTGGCTCCCACATCCATGTATTCGATGAATCGCAGCGTGATTCCCGTGCCACGGAAGTAGCGGGCCATGGGCAGGATCTGGTCGTCATTGGTGCCGCGCTTGACCACCATATTCACCTTGATGTGCGACAGGCCTGCGGTCTGTGCAGCCTCGATGCCGGCCAGCACATCGGTCACGGGAAAGTCCACATCGTTCATGCGCCGGAACACGGTGTCGTCCAGTCCGTCGAGGCTGACGGTCACGCGGTTCAGGCCGGCTTCCTTCAGGGCGCGGGCCTTGCGCGCCAGCAGCGAGGCGTTGGTGGTCAGTGTCAGGTCCAGCGGCTGGCCGTCGGGCGTGCGCAGCTCGGCCAGCTGGGCAATCAGGGCTTCGATGTTCTTGCGCAGCAGTGGCTCGCCGCCGGTCAGGCGCAGCTTGCGTACGCCATGGGCGACAAAAAGCCTGGCCAGGCGCGTAATTTCCTCGAAGCTCAACAGCGAGCTGTGGGGCAGATATTGGTAGTTCTTGTCAAAAACTTCCTTGGGCATGCAGTAGTTGCAGCGGAAGTTGCAGCGGTCGGTGACGCTGATGCGCAGGTCGCGCAAAGGCCGTCCCCATTGATCCTGCAGCAGCCCGGTAGGGGCCTGCAGGGGGCTGGGGACGATTGCGCTGCGCGATGCCGCACGCTCATCGACCAAGGGGATCACACGTTCTGCCATAGGCTCAATTGTGCCGCAAGAGCGAAGTCCGGGCCGGCTGCGGGCTTGTTGTGGGCTATCAAAATTGATAGCTGGTGGTGCTTGATGGTATTGTGGATCAGTCTTTTGTAGTGGTTTCCACGGGTTGCTGAGAGAGCGGCTTCCAGCCCTTGAACTCGGGGTAGAACTCGGCCACGCCGGGGCCGTTGAAGTCCCAGCCCAGGCACTGACCCAGATGGCGTGGCGGCAGGCCCGAGCCATTGGGGCCGAACTGGTTGAGCACGGTGTGAAAAGCGGGTGTTGCCATATTGAACAGCAACTCGCGCAGATGCGTGCAGCCCACTACCCCGCCCAGATTGTCGGCAATGGCGCGGCGCCAGCCGCGGGCTATGCAGCAGCCCACCATCTTTTGCATGGACTTTGTGGCCTGGGGGCAGTGGCCCAGGGGGTGGTCGTCCATGGCGGCCTCTATGCCGTGCACCACCATGTCGGCATCGATGGTCAGGCGGATCCACATATGGTGAATCGGCTTGCCCGCTGGCACTTTGCGGCGGCCATGAAGCTCGATGTCATAGGTTTTCTGGTCGATCAGCTCGGCTTCCACGTCCCACATGCCGTCATCACGGGCATAGCCCCGGTATTTGACGTCGCGCATATTGATGGGGACTGGCTTGCGGCTGGCACTGGGAGACAGGGGCATGGGGTATCCGTTGTTATGGCGGGCGACAACGACGGCATGTCGGAACTCGGCTGGGTCGCCCGCGATGATCTTGAGCCGGGTCTGGTGCATCAGACCCGATTTCATTATCAAAGAGATAGCAGGCTTGTCCAGCACCAAGCGGACAGCGGGGCGGGACGGGGGACCCCGAGCCAGGCCGGCAGCGCCTAGCTGCTCGGGGGGATTTGCCCGGTGAGTGCTGCGGCCTTGAGTGCAGCCAGGTCGAGAACTTCCAGCTTGCCGCGCCGCAGTTGCAGCCAGCCGGCCTGCTGCAACTCCTGCAGGATCTGGTTGGTGGTCTGGCGTGACAGGCCCAGCATGCGTGCGATCTGCTCCTGGGAGACGGCCAGCTCACGGTGGGTGCGCATGCGGTCGGCCCATTGCTCGTGGCCCATGGCCATTTGCACCAGACGGCACATCACGCGCTGCGGTGCAGGCAGCACGGTCTGCTCTTCCAGCGCGATCAGGCTGGCACGCAGCTTGTGGGTCAGCAGCAGGGCCATGTGGCGCCAGCAATGCGGGTTGGCATCCAGCCATTCGCGCAGCGGCGGTATAGGGATATGCAGCAGGGCGCAGGCGGTGTTGGCGCAGGCGTCGTGGGTGCGGGGCTCGCCATCGAAGAGGGCGATCTCGCCCAGCCAGCTCGGCGGCTCGATCAAGGTCAGCAAGGCCGTGCGGGTGTTTTCCTGAAGCGCTGCCGTGCCGGAGATGCTGAGCGATCCCCTGGCCACCGCATACAGGCCGCAGGGGGCATCGCCGCGGCGAAACAGCCATTCGCCGGCGGCCAGCAGCCTTGGCTGGGCCAGTTGCTGCATCTGGGCGGTCAATTCCGGCGGCAGCGAGCGGAACCAGCGGCCGGCCTGCACGATGGCCCAGAGATCATTGGAGTTGACATGCTCGAAGCTGCCGCGCTTGCGTGCAGTGGGCACTGAGGCCAGTGCAGGCCTGGGTGAAGGGTTTAGCGCTTGTGTCGGTGGCATGACAGACGGCAAGGTTGATGCTGCGCCACCATGCTCTGACAAGCGACAAGGAGATACAGCGATGAAAACCCTAATCGATCAACTGTCCAACTACGCCGACTACCACCGCGACCCGCGCAATATCGTCACGCACTACATCGGTGTGCCCATGATCATGCAGGCGGTGGTGATTCTGCTGGCCAGGCTGCAATGGGGAGCGCTTGGCGGCATGCCGATCTCGCTGGCTCTGCTGGCAGCGGTTGCCGCAGCAGTGTATTACTGGCGGCTCGACGGGCGATACGGCCTGTTCATGAGCGTGTTGCTGGCCGCCATGCTGGCGCTGGCAACTCCTGTCGCCGCGCAGCCCATGGGGAGCTGGCTGGCCTGGGGGCTGGGCCTGTTTGTGCTGGGCTGGGTGATCCAGTTCATCGGTCACTACTGGGAAGGACGCAAGCCCGCTTTTCTTGACGATGTGATGGGCCTGCTGATAGGCCCGCTGTTTGTGGCGGCCGAGTTGGGTTTTGCTCTGGGCCTGCGCAAGGAGGTGCAGGCTGCGGTGGAGCAGCGCAGCGGGCCCGTGCGTCGCCGGCATCCGGTGAGCGCCTGACATGCTCTTGTTCTGAGAGCTGACACCGATTTATGGGTATTGGTTTGAGTGGGTTTTCATGGTTGAAGTGGGCGAGGCTGCCCGGCGGGAATACACGACTGCACGCGCATCTTTCAAACATGTAATGCCAGCGTTAGGGTCATGCGCCTAAAATCGCGGGCTGACCCTCAGGTGCCGATGCTTTGTTGGCTCTGGCGGGCTTTTTGTATTACTTCTCCCAACCATCATGTCTCTGAACAATGTGACCCCCGGCTCCAAGACGCCTGAAGTCTTCAACGTCGTCATCGAAATCTCGGCCAACTCGGCTCCCGTGAAGTACGAAGTGGACAAGGAATCCGGCTGCCTGTTCGTGGATCGTTTCCTGGGCACTGCCATGCACTACCCCGTGAACTACGGCTATGTGCCCCAGACCCTGTCTGGCGACGGCGACCCCGTGGACGTGCTGGTGATGACTCCCTTCCCCCTGCCCAGCGGCGTGGTGGTGCCCTGCCGTGCCATCGGCATTCTGGAGATGGAAGACGAATCCGGCGTCGACGGCAAGGTTCTGGCCGTTCCCACACAGAAGCTGCTGCCTTCCTACGACAAGATCAACCACCTCAGCGACATCCATGAGCTGACCCTGCAGCAGATCGCCCACTTCTTCGAGCACTACAAGGATCTGGAAAAGGGCAAGTGGGTCAAGGTTCTGGGCTGGAAGGGCGTGGACGCGGCACACAAGGAAATCGTGGACGGTATCGCCAACTACAAGGGCTGATCCAAACTAGTAAAGGGTCTCTAACCTTTACTTGCAGAGAAGCCTCGCTATCTGCATATATACAATTTGAAACGCACCCGGCGGACATCGCTTGGTGCGTTTTTTATTGCCTGTATCGATATATACGAGGGGATGCGCATGAGTTGGAAGATTTCGGACTGGCGCGTGGGGACCAAGTTGGGCATCAGCTTTACGGCGCTGGTGTTGTTGTCTGCATTGCTCGGCCTGGTGGCCTGGTTGCAGCTGTCCAGCATTCATGCAGCGGGCCGTGAGGTTTCCGAAGTGGCGCTGCCCAGTGTCTACAACGCAGCCTCCATGCGCTCCGAGTACAACCGGCTGCGCCGCCATGAGGCAGGCATCGCCACCGCTCGCACCCTGGTTGAGATCGAAGGCTACGAGCAGCAGATCCAGCAGCGCCTGAAAACCATTGCCGAGCAGGAAAAGGTGGTCCATGAGCTGATTGCCAGCCCGCCGCTGCGCGAGGCCTACGAGGGCTATCAGGCCAACAAGGCGAATTTCCTGAAGCTGCACGAGCAGTTGCTGGCGCGGGCACGCGATGGCGACTACAACACCGTGGACAGCCAGGCAGGCATGGCCGACGAGCTGGGGCTGTTCTTTGCCGGGTTGTCCGAACAGGCCTTCAGCCAGCTGGCGGAAAGCACGGGCAAGCTGATGACGCTGCAGCTCGAGAACGCGGCTCAGGCCCAGCAGGCCGAAAAGTCCAGTTTCGAGCTGGCCCGCTACTGGCTGCTCGGTACGCTGGCGCTGGTGGTGCTGTTTGCCGCCGTGGTCGGCATTGCGATGACACGCGCCATCACGGCTCCCGTGGCCACGGCAGTTGAGCTGGCGCAGGCCGTGGCAGCCGGCAGGCTGGGCATGGTGGTGAAGAACCAGCGCCGCGATGAAATGGGCTTGCTGCTCAATGCGCTGGAAGACATGCGTCGGCAACTGTCCTCCGTCGTTCAGGATGTGCGCGGCAATGCCCATGGCGTGGCCCTTGCGTCCAGCGAAATCGCTCAGGGCAATGCGGATCTTTCGGCTCGCACCGAAAGCCAGGCCAGCGCCCTGGAGGAAACTGCGGCCTCCATGGAGCAACTGGGCTCGACCGTGCGCCAGAACGCCGACAACGCCCAGACAGCCAATCAAATGGCAAAGAATGCCTCCGATGTCGCGGGTCGCGGCGGGGATGTGGTTGCCCAGGTGGTGGACACCATGAAGGGCATCAACGACAGCAGCCGCCAGATCGCCGACATCATCGGCGTCATCGACTCGATTGCCTTTCAGACCAATATCCTGGCCCTGAATGCGGCCGTGGAAGCAGCGCGTGCCGGTGAGCAAGGCCGTGGCTTTGCCGTGGTTGCGGGCGAGGTGCGCACGCTGGCCCAGCGCAGCGCCGAGGCAGCCAAGGAAATCAAGCAGCTCATCCATGCCAGCGTGGAGCGCGTGGAGCAAGGCTCGCAGCTGGTGGACAAGGCCGGTGACACCATGGCCGAAATCGTGACGGCCATAGGCCGCGTGACCGACATCATGGGCGAGATCAGCGCGGCCAGCCGCGAACAGAGCCAGGGCGTGGCCCAGGTGGGTGAAGCCGTCACCCAGATGGATCAGACCACGCAGCAGAATGCGGCCCTTGTGGAGCAGAGCGCGGCGGCCGCCGATTCTTTGCAGCGCCAGGCCAAGGCGCTGGTCGATTCGGTGGCGATTTTTCAGTTGGGGAATCAGGCGCAGAGCTTTGCCGCTGCGGCGCTGAAAAATCGGGTCGAGCCGGTTGCAAAGGCCGGCATGAGCGCTGGCCCGCGGGCTGCGGCGTTAGCCGATCAAGGCCCGGGCAATGCTGTGCCTGCGCCGGTCAAAACGGCTCAGCCTGCCTTGAGCAATGACCAGGATTGGGAGCAGTTCTGAGGTCGAGGTATTGCCGGTTTCAACGACTTCCGTCTCAAAACCCCTATAGCGAATGCTGTCGGGGTTTTTTTTACAAGCTTTCTTCAAACTGTCTTGATATTGATCAAGAAGAGGGGTGGCTTGATGCTTTTTCAAGGCTATGTAGGTTGCCATGGCATCGAGAATCTCTGCTGTCACTGATTGGTAACTTTCAGTAACTCAAGTGCGACGTAAGCGACTGCCTACATGACTGTAGGCTCGTGAAGATAGGCAAGGAATATGAAACTGGAAACAATTGAAAAAATATAAGCCGGTATCAAGGACCATTCCATCTCTGGTATGCCATTCAGAGAGATATTTCCCGATCGAGCAGAAACATTGAATCCTTGCGCTTTGTGGGCATGGATTCAAAAGAAGTATTTATAAAAACTAATTGGTAATAGAGGGAGGTGCAATCAATGAAAAGCATCAAAATCTCCACGCGGATTCTCGGTACGTTCGGGGTTCTGGTCTTGCTGCTGGTCGTGGTGGTTGCCATGGCATTGCTGCAGCTGCGCTCCATGCGCTCCAGTGCTGAAACCATCACCGGCAATGCCCTGCCCAGTGTGGAAGTGATCAATACACTCAATACCGACCTGGCGCGCACCCGTTTGCTCGAGTTGCGACATGTCAATAATGACGAGCCCGGCTATATGGCTCAGGTGGAAGCTCAATTCGAGCAATTGCAGAAACACCTGGCGGAGGCAAAAAAGCTCTATGAACCTTTGATTGTCACTGCCGAGGAGCGCGAGCTCTACACGCAGTTCCTGCGCGAACGGGAGCGCTACGTCGAGTTGAACAAGCAACTGTTCGAAATTTCGCGTCGAGGCGATAAAGAGCAGGCCAAGCAATTGCTGGGAGGCGAATCTCTCAAGCTCTATGACCAGTCTTCGGCGACTCTGCAAAAGCTGATCAAGTTCAACGGCGATGTGGCAAGGGGCGAGACTCTGGCTTCGGAGAAGGTTTACGACCAGGCTGTGAGCATGCTTGCCTTGGCTGCCTTGATTGCGGTGCTGGGGGCTGCAGGGGCAGGCATCTGGCTGGTGCGTTCCATCCGTGCGCCGCTGGAGCAGGCGGTGCAGGCTGCGGACCGTGTGGCCAATGGGGATCTGAGCGGCGTCATCCGCGTGGAGCGACAGGACGAAACAGGCCGCTTGCTCGGCGCCCTGGAGCGTATGCAAAGCAGTCTGGTGCAGACCGTGCGCTCGGTACGCCAGAACGCGGAAGGCGTGGCCTCGGCCAGTTCGCAGATTGCCTCGGGAAATGCTGATCTCTCCGGTCGCACCGAGGAGCAGGCCAGTGCGCTGGAGGAAACCGCCGCCTCCATGGAGCAGCTGGGCTCTACCGTGCGCCAGAACGCCGACAACGCCCGTGCCGCCAATCAAATGGCGATGAATGCTTCCCAGGTGGCAGCGCAGGGCGGCGCCGTGGTGGCCGAAGTGGTGGAAACCATGAAGGGCATCAACAACAGCAGCCAGCAGATTGCCGACATCATCACCGTCATCGACTCCATCGCCTTCCAGACCAATATCCTGGCGCTGAATGCGGCCGTGGAAGCAGCGCGCGCCGGTGAGCAGGGCCGTGGTTTTGCCGTGGTGGCGGGCGAGGTGCGTACCCTGGCCCAGCGCAGTGCCGAGGCAGCCAAGGAAATCAAGGCCTTGATCAGCACCAGCGTGCAGCGGGTGGAGCAGGGCACGCAACTGGTGGACAAGGCCGGTGCCACCATGGCCGACATCGTGTCGGCGATCAGCCGGGTGACGGATTTGATGGCCGAGATCAGTGCCGCCAGCCAGGAGCAGAGCCAGGGTGTGGCCCAGGTTGGCGAGGCGGTGACGCAGATGGATCAGACGACGCAGCAAAACGCGGCGCTGGTGGAGGAAAGTGCTGCTGCCGCCGGTGCGCTGCGCAAGCAGGCGCAGGATCTGGTTCAGGCTGTGGCGGTCTTCCAGTTGCCTGCCAGTGCGCTTTATGACCAGGCACCCAAGGCTGCAGCCCGTGCTGCGGCGCCGGCCGTGGTCGCCGCTGCCGCCCCGGCGCGTCAGGCACCTGTCCGTCGTGTGGCTGCCCGTCCTGCCCCCATGCCGGCAGCCCCGCGCTCTTTGATGGGGGGCGCGGTTGCTGGCGAATCCGCTACTGCCCGTAATGTGCAAAAGTCCTCGCTGGATGAGGATGACTGGGAAACCTTCTGAATGTCTCCTGGAGTCTGAGCTTCAAGGCCGCTGCAAAGCGGCCTTTTTTGTCTCAGCCTTCAGGCCTTGCGCAGCGGACTATGGGATTGCAGCTCTTCCACATATTGAGCCATGCCTTCGCTCTCGCGCTGCAAGAAGCGCTCGATGGCATCGGCAAAAGCGGGATGGGCCACCCAGTGGGCGCTCGGTGTTTCCACGGGCAGCAGCGCGCGGGCCATCTTGTGCTCGCCCTGGGCACCGCCTTCGAAGCGGGTAAAGCCGTTGGCGATGCACCATTCGATGGGCTGGTAGTAGCAGGCTTCGAAATGCAGGCTGTCGACCCGTTCCAGAGCGCCCCAGTAGCGACCATAGGCCGCCTTGTTATTAATAGCTGCTTGCGCTTGTCCATCCTCAAAAAACAAAGGTTTTGATGCTGAAGTCATTGACTGCAAAGCGGTAATAGCTATCAAACTTGAGGCGACAGGTTGTCCGTTGCGCTCGGCGATGAACATCACCCAGTTCTCGGGCATGGCCGAGGCCATGGAGGCAAAGAACTCCGGTGTCAGATACGGCGGGTTGCCATGCTCCAGGTAGGTGCGCTCATAGCAGCGGTAGAAGAAGGACCAGTCCTGCGCACCGATGTCGCTACCCTGCATGGCTTTGAAGCTCACGCCGGCTTCGCGTATCTTGCGTCGCTCCTGGCGGATTTTTTTGCGCTTTTCCTGGTTCAGCGAGCCCAGAAAGTCGTCGAAGTCCTTCCAGCGGGACGGTGCTGTCGCAGTGCCGGCGCAGGTCTGCATGCTGGCGGGCGGCGTGTTCGTCCAGTGAAACTGCACTGTGCTGCGCTGCATCCAGCCGGCTGCGGCGCAGGCAGCAAAATCGTCGGCATCGCCAAACAGCAGGTGCAGCGATGACAGCTGCTGCTCGGCTGCCCAGGCCTGGACGGCATGCACCAGCGCCACGCGCAGCGCCTGGCTGCGTGCCAGCAGGCGGGAGCCTGGCACGGGCGTGAAGGGGACGGCCAGCAATCCCTTGGGGTAGTAAGGCAGGCCATGCTGCTGATAGGCGCGCGCCCAGGCCCAGTCAAACACATATTCGCCGTAGGAGTGGGTCTTGATATAGAGGGGGCAGGCCGCCAGCAGCTCATCGCCGTCCCAGACGGTGATGACCCGGGCGATCCAGCCGGTATCGGGCGTGGCGCTGCCGCTTTGTTCCATGGCTGCCAGGTATTCGTGGCGCATGAAGGGCGTGGGCGTGGATTGAGAGGCCAGCAGCACATTCCAGGTTTGTGCGTCCAGCTGCTGCACGCTGGCAAGCACGCGAGTGATAATCTTGTTTTCGGCCATGCCCTGATTGTCGCGGGGGCTGGTGGCCTCACCGCCTAGCTTGCTTTTCATGACGCTTTCCATTTGCTGTGCCCAACGCAATTTTGTTGTGGGAGACCTCTCTGGCAATGTCCAGAAAATCATCGCCGCTGCTGCTGAAGCTTATGCCAACGGTGCCCGCCTGCTGCTCACGCCCGAGCTTGCCCTGTGTGGCTACGCGGCTGAGGACCTGTATCTGCGTCCGGCATTTTTGGAAGCCTGCGATGCGGCCCTGCAGCAGTTGCAGCAAGCCAGTACCCAATGGCCGGGGCTGGCTCTGGTCATCGGTCACCCGCAGCGCGATGAGCAAGGTGAGAAACTGTTCAACGCTGCCAGCGTGCTGCGCGATGGTCAGCAGATTGCGCGCTATTTCAAGCAACTGCTGCCCAACTTTGGCGTGTTCGACGAACAGCGCTACTTTGCGGCCGGTGAGAAAAGCTGTGTCTTCGAGCTGGACGGCATCCAGATCGGACTGCTGATTTGCGAAGACGCCTGGCATGCCGGCCCTGCGCGGGCGGCCGTGGCCGCAGGCGCCCAGTTGCTGGCCGTCATCAATGCCTCGCCGTTCCATAGCGGCAAACCCCTGGAGCGCGAGGCGGTGATTGCGCAGCGCGCCATGGAAAACGCGGTTCCCCTGGTCTATGCCCATCTGGTGGGCGGCCAGGACGAGGTCGTGTTCGACGGCTGCTCGTTTGCGGTGGACGCCAGCGGTCAGGTGTCGGCTCGCGCGGCAGCTTTCGAGGAAGAGCTGCCCATGGTTGCCGCGCAGCTGGTGGATGGATGCGTGACGCTGATGGGGCAAGTCAAGCCCCAGCTGAACCACCACCATGCGCTTTGGTCGGCGCTGGTGCTGTCCGTGCGCGACTATGTGGGCAAGAACCGTTTTCCGGGCGCACTCATCGGCCTGTCGGGCGGTATGGACTCGGCCCTGGTACTGGCCATTGCCGTGGATGCTCTAGGCGCAGACAAGGTGCGCACGGTAATGATGCCTTCGCCCTATACGGCCGATATCAGCTGGCTGGATGCGCGCGAAATGTCCGAGCGCGTGGGCGTGCAGCACGAAGAGATCGATATCGCGCCGCAGTTCGAAGCCTTCAAGGCCGCGCTGGCTGGCACTTTTGCCGGACGCGCCGAAGACACGACCGAGGAAAACCTGCAAGCCCGTATTCGCGGCACCCTGCTGATGGCCATGAGCAACAAGTTTGGCTCCATCGTGCTGACCACGGGCAACAAGAGCGAGATGTCCACCGGCTACTGCACGCTGTACGGCGACATGGCCGGCGGTTTTGCCGTCATCAAGGATGTGTTCAAGACCGAGGTGTTTGCGCTGGCACGCTGGCGCAATGCCAACGATCCCTTCGGCACGGGGCTCGATCCCATTCCCGAGCGCATCATCACGCGTCCGCCCAGCGCCGAGCTGCGCCCCGATCAGAAGGATCAGGACAGCCTGCCGGACTACGAGGTGCTGGATGCCATCGTGGCCCGTTACATGGAAAACAACGAGAGCATAAGCTCCATCGTCGCCGAGGGTTTTGCGCCTGCGGATGTGGAGCGGGTCACGCGTCTGATACAAATCAACGAGTACAAGCGTCGCCAGGCGCCAGTCGGTCCACGTCTGACAATGCGCAGCTTTGGCAAGGACTGGCGCTACCCCATTACCAATAAATTTCGCGCCTGAGGTTCTGCCTCCGGTGTTTTGCCGATTTCAATCAATTGAGGAACCAGCCCCATGAAAATGATTACCGCCGTCATCAAGCCCTTCAAGCTCGAGGAAGTGCGCGAGGCCCTGGCCGAGTGTGGGGTGAATGGTCTGACCGTGACCGAAGTCAAGGGTTTTGGCCGCCAGAAAGGCCATACCGAGCTCTATCGTGGCGCGGAGTATGTGGTGGATTTTCTGCCCAAGGTGAAGATCGAAGTCGTGGTGCGAGATGAAGACGTGGACCGCTGCGTGGATGCTGTCGTCAACGTCGCGCGCACCGGCAAGATTGGTGACGGCAAGATCTTCATCACCCCCGTGGAGCGCGTGGTGCGCATCCGTACGGGTGAGCTGGACGACACGGCTGTCTAAGTCGCCATGTCGCGCCCCAGTCATGCGCCCCAGGCAAAAAGCCAGACCTTGAGTCTGGCTTTTTTCATGGTCTGGGGCCGGGTGTGCGCACTGTCGGCAGCGCTACGGGTCGACGGATGACGCCCTGCAGTGTTTTTCAGGGCTCAGATTACCGAGCGCAGAGGCGGTGTATCCAGCTGGCTGCCGGCATTCTGGACGAGATTTTGCAGCAGGGCCGAGGTGTCGCTGCTGCTTTCGACCAGGCCCATCTGCCACTCGCCCATGAAGCCGTTGCCCACGCAGGACTGAAGAAACTGCAGCATGGCGTCGTAATAGCCATCCACATTGAGAATGCCGACGGGCTTGTCGTGGTAGCCCAGCTGTCGCCAGGTCCAGACTTCGAACAGCTCCTCAAACGTGCCGATGCCGCCGGGCAGGGCCACGAAGGCATCGCTGCGCTCGGCCATCATGGCCTTGCGTTCGTGCATGTTCTTGACGATGTGCAGTTCGTCGCAGGCCTGGTTGGCCAGCTCCTTGTCGACCAGTGCCTGAGGGATGATGCCGACGACACGGCCGCCAGCTTGTTGCGTGGCTTCGGCCACCACGCCCATCAGGCCGCTGCGTCCACCGCCATAGACCAGCTGGCCGCCGCGCGAGCCTATCCATTGGCCCACTGCCTTGGCGACTTCGGTGAATTGAGGGTTGGTGCCGGGGCGTGAGCCGCAGTACACGCAAATGGAAAAAGCGGGTTGAGTCATACGATGAAACGGTGATAAAGAGCGGCAGCCCAGACGGCTCCGCAAAGGCACAGGGCCAGAAATACAGCAGCGCTGCCCATGTCCTTGGCTTTCTTGGACAGCTCGTGCCATTCGGGCCCAATACGGTCTATGGCTGCCTCTATGCCGGTATTGAGCAATTCCACAATGAGCACCAGGATGACGGTGCCGGCCAGCAGCGCTGTCTGCTCCCAGCTCTGGCCCAGCCAGAGCGCCAGAGGAATCATGACGGCAGCACAGATTGCTTCTTGCTGGAATGCTTTTTCATGCCAGCCGGCCTTGAGGCCAGCCAGTGAGTAGCCGCCGGCATGCAGCACCCGGGACAGTCCGGTACGGCTTTTTTGCGGGTTGACGGGGTCGGGTGAGGAGGTACTCATGGAGGGGCGGGTTAGCGGATGCGTTTGGGAGTTGGGGCCTGATGCACCAGCTGGGTGCCGGCCCAGGCGTCGTGCCAGAACTGCTTTCTGGGGTGAAAGCGGCTCAGCAGCGCCCAGATCAGAATCCAGCCCATGAGCAGCACCAGAACCTCCAGTGGCGGCAGGCCCAGCGGGTAGAGCAGGGCCAGCGGTGGCAGCCACCACATCCAGCTGGCTGCATAGCGCAGCAGGGCGCGGGTTTGCGTCAGGGGGCGGCCTTGGGTATCGACCACGCGGATATGCCAGGTCTTCATGGCCAGCGTCTGGCCTTTGCTCCAGAACCAGACAAAGTAAATCCCCAGCACCACCAGCATGAAGGCCTGCAGCAGATGCCGATTGTCGAGTGCATTGCGCGTCTGCGACAGCGTGCCGAACAAATAGCCGGCGATGAACACCACGCCAAACAAAAGCATGCCTTCATAAAGCCAGCAAGCCATACGGCGACGCAGGCTTGGTGCTATGAAGTCAGGAGTCGATGAGGCTGCCGGCCGGGTGTCTTGCTGCATGAGGGCATTGTAGGGCTCAGGTCAGCGGGCTTGGCGCTCGGTTGTCGCACCGACACTGTCATTGGTGCGCGTCTTGACCTGGCGCATCCAGCGGAGGCAGGGTGATTGGGGTGGCGCGAGGAATGTCCACGGGAGCCGTCTCCACAATCACCGAGGGCGTACGAATGGGGTGTGTCTCCACCATGGCTGGTGTTGCGGGCACGGGCGGTGGTGGGTGATGAATGGTTGCGGGTGGAATCTTGGGCAGATTGGGCACCGTATTGGGGGAGGCCGTGGCAGCAGGAATGCGCGCCAGCTTCTTGGACGGCACAGGCTTGATGGCCGGTGCGGCGCTTACCACCTTGGGAGTGGCGCGGGCGGCCAGCAGTCGCTTTTCTTCATCGCTCAGAGCCTGGTAGGCCTCCCACTGGGCCTGCTTGTCAGTCGCGAGCTTGTTGGTAATGGCGAAATTCAGCCGGGCCTGGTTGCGCTGGGCGGCACTCAGGCCGGACCATGCTTCCATGCGGTCATGAAGCTTTTGCTGTTCGCGCTCGCTGAGTTTGTCAAAGCCATCCGCCAGGGCAATCCAGCGGCGCTTCTGTACCGAGCCGATCATGGCCCAGCGCTCTTGCAGCGGCAGCAGAATCTCGCGCTGGTGGCTACTGAGTTCGCCCCAGCGTGGGCCCGAGGCCTGTGCTGAGGCTCTTTGGCGCGTGGACGGGTCTGCATGCATGGATCTGGATGCAGCTACCGTGGCGGGGGGCACGGAGCTGGGCGCCAGCCTGACTTGCTGTACGACATTCCATCCTGTCCAGCTCAAGGCCACCAACAACAGCGCCGCTATGATGGCGGCGGTGTTGTCGGGTTTCAGGAGGGAGCGCTTCTCAGTGGGCATCAAGGCAGAGGTGGCAGGCTGTTTAGTGTTCTGATGGGGTGGCTGCCGAGGTCTTGAGGTACTGGATGAAACCAGGGTCAGAGTAGGCAGCAGGGGGCAGATCATCGGTCAGCAAGGCGGTATCGACCTCGGTGACTTCGCTTAGCATACTTTGTTCGGTGTCGGAGTTGTAGATTACCAGGCCCGCAATGAGTGCAAAAACGGGGATGGCCGAGACCAGAGTGCGCCACCAGCCGCTACCCTCGTCGGGGTTGCCCAGTGTCAGGGTGCTGCCCTGGGCAGATGTTGCAGTACTGGTCTGAACGCGCAGCACAGCCGCTTCGCGGCGACGTACAGACACGGCTTGCTCGCGGGAGGCGCGCAGGCGTTCGGTGATTTCGTAAGGGAGCAAGGCTTCGCCCTCGCTCAGTCGGGCAGTGATTTGACGGGCGATGCGGTCGGCGGTCTGTTCTTGCCGGAGGGTGGGCGCGGATTTCATAACTCGATTCCTTTGGCCTTGAGTGCCTTGCTCAATGTTTGAATGGCGCGGAAGCAATGGGTTTTGACGCTGCCTTCAGAGCAACCCATGGCGGCAGCAGTCTCTGCGACATCCATCTCTTCCCAGTAACGCATGAGAAAGGCCTCGCGTTGACGCGCAGGCAGCTCCTGTATCTCTTTTTCTATGCTTTGCAGCGTCTGCTTGCGTTCGGTCAGGCTCTCGGCGTTGCTGGCGGCGGATTCGTCGCTGTTGGTGGCATAGGTTTCCAGCCAGTCGAAGTCGCTGTCCCCGTCTACGGAAGACTCCAGGTCGCTGAAGTGAGTGAAAACGGCTTTCTGGGTCTTCTGGCGGCGAAACCAGTCCAGCGTGCTGTTCGACAGAATGCGCTGGAACAGCATGGGCAGTTCATTGACCGGTTTGTCCCCATAGTGCTGGGCCAGTTTGAGCATGCTGTCCTGCACGATATCCAGGGCGGCCTCCTCGTCGCGGACATGGAAAACGCTGCGTTTGAAGGCGCGCTTTTCAACGTCTTTGAGGAATGCAGACAGTTCTTGTTCTGTGGCCAAGAGAGAGTAACCCTGGAGAAAGCGGGAGTTAGGTAGTGGCGAAAGCGACCGATTATCGCATCCGATGATGTTTTTTTGTGTACTGCATTTGAAGGTCTTGTTGCAGTGCGATAATGATCTTCAACTTAAAGAAGCAAACGGATCACGGTCCGGCGTACACACAAACGTCCATGGCATGTGGTCTTAAGTCCTAAACCGGCCTCACAAGGGCTTCAGGCTAAGGGCACCGAAGGTTTTTCGTTAGAGAAATTCACAAAGGTTGATCATGGAAATCTCCAAAGCCGAGCTGGCCTCTGCAGCCGCTGCATCGTCCCCCAAGGGCGCCCAGGAATTGATGGGCTCCGAAATCCTCATCAAGTCTCTTCAGGCTGAAGGTGTCAAGCACCTGTGGGGTTACCCTGGCGGGGCAGTTCTCTATATTTACGACGCGCTCTACAAGCAGGACAGCATTCAGCATGTGCTGGTGCGCCACGAGCAGGCGGCCGTGCATGCAGCCGACGGTTTTGCGCGTGCCACCGGTGAAGTGGGCGTGGCGCTGGTGACATCCGGCCCCGGTCTGACCAATGCGGTGACGGGCATTGCCACCGCCTATACCGACTCCATCCCCATGGTGGTGATCGCGGGACAGACATCGACCAATTACATCGGTACCGACGCATTTCAAGAGTGCGATACCGTGGGCATCACTCGTCCCATCGTCAAGCACAACTTCCTGGTCAAGGATGTGCGCGAGCTGGCCGAGACCATGAAAAAGGCTTTCCACATCGCCCGCACCGGCCGTCCCGGCCCCGTGGTGGTGGATATTCCCAAGGACGTGTCCTTCAAGAAGGCGCTGTACACGGGCTATCCTGAAAAAGTGGAAATGCGCTCGTACAACCCTGTCAAAAAGGGACATGCGGGCCAGATCCGCAAGGCTCTGCAGCTGCTGCTGACGGCCAAGCGCCCCTACATCTATACCGGCGGCGGCGTGCTGCTGGGCAATGCCTGCAACGAACTGCGTCAACTGGTGGACATGCTGGGCTACCCGGTCACGAATACGCTGATGGGCCTGGGCGCCTACCCGGCCAGTGACCGGAAGTTCCTGGGCATGCTGGGGATGCACGGCACCATCGAAGCCAACAATGCCATGCAGAACTGCGATGTGCTGCTGGCCGTGGGTGCGCGCTTTGACGATCGCGTGATCGGCAATCCCAAGCATTTCATGTCGGTGGAGCGCAAGATCATCCATATCGACATCGATCCTTCCTCCATCTCCAAGCGCGTGAAGGTGGATGTGCCCATCGTGGGCGATGTCAAGGACGTGCTCAATGAGCTGATCGCCATGCTGCGCGAGTCTGCACAGCGCCCCGATGAGGCAGCTCTGGGCCAATGGTGGAACACCATCGAAGGCTGGCGCAGCCGCGACTGCCTGAGCTACGACAAGTCCAACACCGAAGTCATCAAGCCTCAGTACGTGGTCGACACACTGTGGAACATGACCAAGGATGCCGACGCCTACATCACCTCCGATGTGGGTCAGCACCAGATGTGGGCTGCCCAGTATTACCGCTTTGATGAACCCCGTCGCTGGATCAACTCTGGCGGTCTGGGCACCATGGGTGTGGGCCTGCCTTACGCCATGGGCATCAAGTTGGCCAAGCCGGACTCCGAAGTCTTCTGCATCACGGGCGAAGGCTCGATCCAGATGAATATCCAGGAACTGGCCACCTGCAAGCAGTACAACACCCCGGTGGTCATCTGTGCGCTGAACAACCGCTTCCTGGGCATGGTGCGCCAGTGGCAGGAAATTGAATACTCGGGTCGCTACTCGAGCAGCTATATGGATTCGCTGCCCGACTTCGTGAAGCTGGCCGAGGCCTTTGGCCATCGTGGCCTGCTGATCGAAAAGCCTGCCGATGTCGAGGCTGCGCTGCGCGAGGCGCGCCGTATCGTGCGCGAGGAAAGCAAGACGGTTTTCCTGGACTTCCGCACCGATCCGACCGAGAACGTGTTCCCCATGGTGCAAGCCGGCCGTGGCATCACGGAAATGCTGCTGGGCGCCGACGATCTGTGATGCCGGGTAGCCGGTTTTGAAAGAAATCGGCTTCAAGCACTTACATATCAAGCACAAGCAGCTATATTTTAAATAGCGTTTTGACGAATCTATTGTCCGCCGAGCCTGGCACTTACCGGTGTCAGGGGAGGGCGGCGAAAAGAGGAATCTCCCAATGAAACACATTATTGCCGTGCTGCTCGAGAACGAGCCTGGAGCACTGTCGCGCGTCGTGGGCCTGTTTTCCGCCCGTGGCTACAACATCGAATCCCTGACTGTCGCACCGACCGAGGATCCCTCGCTGTCGCGCATGACCATCCTGACCACGGGCTCGGACGATGTGATTGAGCAAATCACAAAGCACCTGAACCGACTGATTGAAGTGGTTAAAGTGGTGGACCTGACCGAAGGTGCCTACACCGAGCGCGAGCTAATGATGGTCAAGGTGCGTGCCGTGGGCAAGGAACGCGAGGAAATGAAGCGCATGGCGGACATCTTCCGCGGCCGCATCATCGACGTGACCGAGAAGAGCTACACCGTGGAGCTGACCGGCGACCAGTCCAAGAACGACGCCTTCCTGCAAGCCATTGATCGCACTGCCATCCTTGAGACCGTTCGCACAGGCGCCTCGGGTATTGGTCGTGGCGAACGCATTCTGCGTGTCTAATGGCTGCGTTGCACCACTTTTGAATCTGAACAAACCTTTTTAACCCCCTCAAGATAAGAGACCTGGAGCCATCATGAAAGTTTTCTACGACAAGGACTGTGACCTGAGCCTGATCAAGGGCAAGACTGTTGCCATCATCGGCTACGGCAGCCAAGGCCACGCACATGCTCAAAACCTGAACGACAGCGGCGTGAAGGTTGTGGTCGGTCTGCGCAAGGGCGGCTCTTCCTGGGACAAGGTCGGCAAGGCCGGTCTGACCGTGATGGAAGTGAACGACGCGGTGAAGGCTGCCGACGTGGTCATGATCCTGCTGCCCGACGAGAACATCCCCGAGGTGTACAAGAACAACGTCGAGCCCAACATCAAGTCCGGCGCTACCCTGGCTTTCGCTCACGGCTTCAACGTGCACTACAACCAGGTCGTGCCCCGCGCCGATCTGGACGTGATCATGGTCGCCCCCAAGGGCCCCGGCCACACCGTGCGCTCCGAATACCTGAAGGGCGGCGGCGTGCCTTCCCTGATCGCCATCTACCAGGACAAGTCCGGCAAGGCCCGTGACGTGGCCCTGTCCTATGCTTCCGCCAACGGCGGCGGCAAGGGCGGCATCATCGAGACCAACTTCAAGGAAGAAACCGAGACCGACCTGTTCGGTGAGCAGGCCGTGCTGTGCGGCGGTGCCGTGGAGCTGGTGAAGATGGGCTTCGAGACTCTGACCGAAGCTGGCTACGCTCCTGAAATGGCTTACTTCGAGTGCCTGCACGAGTTGAAGCTGATCGTTGACCTGATGTATGAAGGCGGCATCGCCAACATGAACTACTCCATCTCCAACAACGCGGAGTATGGCGAGTACGTGACCGGCCCCGAAGTCATCAACGAAGAATCCCGCAAGGCCATGCGCAACGCCCTCAAGCGCATCCAGAGCGGTGAATACGCCAAGATGTTCATCAGCGAAGGTCGTCTGAACTATCCTTCGATGACTGCCCGTCGTCGTCAGAACGCCGACCATGCCATCGAGCAAGTGGGCGGCCAGCTGCGCTCCATGATGCCCTGGATCTCCAAGAACAAGCTGGTCGACCAGACCCGCAACTAATGCAGGCAGGTCATTCGGCGCGAGCCGGATGACTGCGCTTGGGCAAGAGGCCACCTTCGAGGTGGCCTTTTTTCATTCCGGAGGCGATCTGTGTGGCGGGTACACTGGTGGCAGGGACATGGCCATGATGGCCATGCTTGAAATACTATCGTTTTAATAGCTGCATGCAATTGACATGCAAGCACTGGAGGTCTGTTTGATGCAAAACAGCAATGATTCTGCCGATCTGAGTGGAATGCCGCGCAAGCCGCGCAAAGGCATTTATGTGCTGCCCAATCTGTTCACGCTGGCAGCGCTGTTTGGCGGTTTCTACGCCATCGTCATGGCCATGAACAACAAGTTCGAACTGGCGGCCGTGGGCGTTTTCTGCGCCATGGTGCTCGACAGCCTGGACGGTCGCGTGGCGCGCATGACGCACACGCAAAGCGCGTTCGGTGAGCAGATGGACTCGCTCTCCGACATGGTGTCCTTCGGTGCCGCGCCCGCGCTGATTGCTTATGAATGGGCTTTGCGTCCCCTGGGGCGCTGGGGCTGGATTGCCGCCTTTGTGTATTGCGCCTGCGCCGCATTGCGCCTGGCGCGTTTCAACGTGAATACGGCCGTGGTGGACAAGCGCTATTTTCAGGGCATGCCTTCGCCTGCGGCTGCGGCCCTGGTTGCGGGCTTTATCTGGCTGACCAGTGCGCTGATGGTTTCCCATCGTGATGTACCCATCTTCGGCGATGTGATTTCCTGGTTTGGCGGCTATCCCACGGACAGGGCCGATCTGTCCTGGATCATGTTCGCCATCACGCTGTTCGCAGGTCTGACCATGGTCACCAATATTCCCTATTACAGCTTCAAGGACATCGGCGGCGCCAAGAGCATGCCGTTCGTCTCGCTGGTGGTGGTAGCCCTGCTGATGGCCGTGGTCAGCATCGAGCCTGCAACCATGCTGTTTCTGGTGTTTGTCGGCTACTCGGTCTCGGGCTATGTGATCTATGTCTGGCGCCGTGCCAAGGGTGAGCAGGTCAGCATTGTGGCGACCTCCAAGGACGAGCCCGATGAGCGTGGTCTGCACGACGATTGAAGTGCTGCCCCAAAAAATCCTGGCCCTGTCAACTTTTCTTGTGTTAAAGTGACCCGCATGCAAAACCTGTCGCTAGCTCTACTACTAATGTCCAACGGGCAGAGAAAGTAGCGCGCGCGTACAAACACACCCTACTTGGCGGCCCGTAGCATCAGCGACGGGCCGTTTTTGCTTTTGGGCGTCGCTGGAGCTGGGTTCAATTTCCTCTAATTTCGACTAAAGAGACTCACCATGTTGCAAAACCCTTCCACCAAATACCGCGCTTTCGCCCCCGTGCGTCTGACCGATCGCACCTGGCCCGACGCGGTCATCACCAAGCCTCCGGTCTGGTGCAGCGTGGATCTGCGTGACGGCAACCAGGCCCTGATCGAGCCCATGGACATCGAGCGCAAGGTGCGCATGTTCGAGCAACTGGTGAAGATCGGTTTCAAGGAAATCGAAGTCGGCTTTCCTTCGGCCTCGCAGATCGAGTTCGACTTCATGCGCAAGCTCATCGAGGAAAACCGCATTCCCGACGACGTGACCGTGCAGGTGCTGACCCAGGCGCGTGAGCATCTGATTCGTCGCACCTTCGAAGCGCTCGAAGGCGTGCCCCGCGCCATCGTCCATCTCTACAACGCCACGGCTCCCGTGATGCGCCGTGTGGTGCTGAATATGAGTGAAGACGAGATCGTTGAGCTGGCGGTGACCAATGCCCAGATGTTCAAAGACATCGCGGCCCAGCACCCCAACACCAAATGGACCTTCCAGTACTCGCCCGAAATGTATTCGGACACCGAGCTGGAGTTCTCCAAGCGCGTGATAGACGCCGTCACCGACGTCTGGCAGCCCACGCCCGAGAACAAGTGCATCATCAACCTGCCCACCACCGTGGAGCATTCCACGCCCAATATCTTTGCCGACATGGTGGAGTGGACGCATCGCAACATCAAGCGCCGTGACAGCGTGGTGATCTCGGTCCACCCTCATAACGACCGCGGCACGGGAACGGCAGCAGCGGAGTTGTCCCTGATGGCTGGCGCGGACCGCCTGGAAGGCTGTCTGTTCGGCAACGGCGAGCGCACCGGCAATCTGGACGTGGTGAATGTGGCGCTCAATATGTATATCCAGGGCGTGAACCCCGGTCTGGATTTCTCCGACATCGACGATATCCGCGCAACGGTTGAGCATTGCAACCAGTTGCCCGTGCATCCTCGTCATCCTTACGTGGGTGACTTGGTCTACACCTCCTTCTCCGGCTCCCACCAGGACGCCATCAAGAAGGCTTTCGCCGCCCACAAGGAAGGCGATATCTGGGATATGCCTTATCTGCCCATCGATCCCAAGGACCTGGGTCGCAGCTATGAGGCAGTGATTCGCGTGAACAGCCAGTCGGGCAAGGGTGGTATTGCCTATCTGCTCGAGAGCGAATATGGGCTTCAGCTGCCTCGTCGCCTGCAGATCGAGTTCAGCCAGGTCGTGCAGCGCGAGATGGATGCCAGCGGCAAGGAATTGTCGGCTGCGGATCTGTGGGAGCTGTTCCAGCGCGAATATGGGGTTAACACTGTCAAGCCGCCTCAATATCGCCTGAGCGAGGCAGATGGCGTGGTCAATATGACTTCCCACATCGAGATCGCCGGAGAAAAGTATTTTTTGGAAGGCGAAGGTACGGGCCCCATTGATGCCTTCGTGCAGGCGCTGTCGGCTAACGTCGGTCGCAATGTGCGCGTGCTCAACTATGCCGAGCATGCGATTGGCGAGGGAGCGAATGCCAAGGCGATTGCCTATGTGGAGCTGCGTGTGGATGACGCTCAGGTCTGCTATGGCGTCGGGGTCGATGCCAATATCGTTTCTGCCTCGTTGCGGGCCATCATCTCGGGAGTGCAGCGCGTCCCTGCTGTCGCCGAAGAGGCGGTAGCCGCATAAAAGGTTCAAAGCCGGTGCCGCCAAAAGCGCACCGGCTTTTTTGTCGGCAATCCTCCAGTCAAAACAGGCGTCTACCGGCGCCATTACATAGAGAGTCCCCACCATGTCCGATCAGCTCATTATTTTCGATACCACCTTGCGTGACGGCGAGCAGTCGCCCGGCGCCTCCATGACGCGCGATGAAAAGCTGCGCATTGCACGCCAGCTGGAGCGCCTCAAGGTCGATGTGATCGAGGCAGGGTTTGCCGCAGCATCCAATGGCGACTTCGAGTCCATCCAGACCATTGCGCGTGCCATCAAAGACTCCACGGTCTGCTCGCTCTCACGCGCCAACGACCGCGACATCGCGCGTGCGGCCGAGTCCTTGAAGGGGGCCAACCGCGCTCGCATTCACACTTTCATCGCCACCAGTCCGCTGCACATGGAGAAAAAGCTGCGCATGACACCCGAGCAGGTGCTGGAGCAGGCCAAGCAGGCGGTGCGCTTCGGGCGCAATCTCATCGAAGACATCGAATTCAGCGCGGAGGACGGCTATCGCAGCGAACCCGATTTTCTGGCGCGCGTGATCGAGGCCGTCATCAAGGAAGGTGCAACCACCATCAACGTGCCCGACACCGTGGGTTATGCGATTCCCGAGCTCTATGGCGAGTTCATTCGCAACTTGCGCGAGCGCGTTCCCAACAGCGATAAGGCCGTCTGGTCCGTGCATTGCCACAACGACCTGGGCATGGCGGTTGCCAATTCGCTGGCGGGCGTGAAGATCGGCGGCGCGCGCCAGATCGAATGCACCATCAACGGGCTGGGCGAGCGTGCAGGTAACTGCTCACTTGAAGAAGTGGTCATGGCCATCAAGACGCGCAAGGACTACTTTGGTCTCGACGTGAATATCGATACCCAGCATATCGTGGCCGCCAGCCGCCTGGTCAGTCAGACCACGGGCTTTGTGGTGCAGCCCAACAAGGCGGTGGTGGGAGCCAATGCCTTTGCCCATGCCTCCGGCATTCATCAGGATGGCGTGCTCAAGGCGCGTGACACCTACGAAATCATGCGTGCCGAGGATGTGGGCTGGGCGGCCAACAAGATCGTGCTGGGCAAGCTCAGTGGTCGCAACGCCTTCAAGCAGCGTCTGCAGGAGCTGGGGGTGGAACTGGACAGCGAAGCTGCCATCAACCAAGCCTTCACGCGCTTCAAGGAACTCGCGGATCGCAAGAGCGAAATCTTTGACGAGGACATTCTGGCGCTGGTGAATGCCGAAGGCGCGGAGCACCAGGACAATCAGTTCCAGTTCATTTCGCTGGCCCAGCAGAGTGAAACAGGTGAGCGCCCACATGCAAGCGTGGTCTTCAGCAATGCAGGCCGGGAAATCAAGGCCAGCTCCGAGGGCAATGGTCCGGTCGATGCCTCGTTCAAGGCCATCGAGTCCGAAGTCAAGAGCGGTGCCGAGATGGTGCTGTATTCCGTCAATGCCATCAGCGGCTCAACCGAGAGTCAGGGCGAGGTGACGGTGCGCCTGCAGCGCAGCGGTCGCATCGTCAACGGAGTGGGTGCTGACCCCGATATTGTGGTCGCATCGGCCAAGGCATATCTGAGCGCTTTGAACAAATTGCATAGCAATCAGGAAGTTGTTGCAGCACAAGGTTGACTGCTGGATTTATAATTTCACTCAGATTATCGAGAAGGTTGTGTAAGTGCTTGTCACTGCACAACTTTTTTGATTGAATTAAATCCTTACACCTTGTTGTCTGGAGTATCGCATGCAGCTGCTGCGTCCATTTCGCCTTGCAAAACTCACCCAGGTGGTGTCTTTGGCTCTGTTGAGCTGCGCTCTGGCTGCTCCGGCAGCGCATGCGGCGACGCCCAAAAAAGACTCCAAAAAGCCCGTGGCTGCTGCAGCTTCGGCTAAGAAAGCGGCCAAGGAGCCGGCTGGCAAGGTTCGTGCCGCAGCGCAGCCCAAAAGCGCAAAGGTCGCCAAAGGCAAGCCGGAAAAGGCAGATGCCAAGCTTGCAAGCAAGAAGGGCGGAAAGACAGCTCTAGCGGCCAAGGCCGAAAGAGAAGAGAAGACCGGCGGCAAGAAGCGTCTGGCCAGGGCGGGAGCCACCGGTGCTGCGGTTGCGGCGGCAGCAGCTGCCACGGCGGTCGAGCCCGCACGCCTGTCCTATGGGCAGATGGCGGGTCTTCATTCCGTCTCGGATCCCCTGGATCTGCAAAGCAGCGTGGCTTATGTGATTGACCAGGACACACATGAGGTGCTGCTGAGCAAGAACGATCAGGCAGTGCTGCCGATTGCCTCGCTGACCAAGCTGATGACCGGTCTGCTGATTTCTCAGGCCCGCCTGCCCATGGATGAGATGATCACCATCACGCAGGACGATGTGGATACCGAAAAGCACAGCAGCTCCCGCCTGCGTGTCGGGACCACCTTGACGCGTGCCGAGATGATGCACCTGGCGCTGATGTCCAGCGAGAACCGTGCTGCCCATGCCCTGGGACGCACTTATCCCGGCGGTCTGGCGCAGTTTGTGCAACTGATGAACTCCAAGGCGCTGCAACTGGGCATGAAGGACACGCGCTATGTGGAGCCCACCGGCCTGTCCAGCAGCAACCAGTCCAGCGCACGCGATCTGGCGCGCTTGGTGGCGGTGGCTCATGCCGATCCGCTGATGCGCGAGTACTCCACATCGCCTGGCTATGAAGTGGCCGTCGGTCGCCGCACGCTGCAGTTCAACAACACCAACCGTCTGGTCAAGAGCGACAACTGGGATATCGGCCTGCAAAAGACCGGCTATATCTCCGAAGCCGGACGCTGCCTTGTGATGCAGGCCCATGTGGCCGGGCGCAAGCTGATCATGGTGTTCCTGGATTCCGCAGGCAAGTTCAGCCGCCTGGCAGATGCCGAGCGAGTGCGCCATTGGATGGAAAGCAAGGGCCCCACGGCCAGCAACACGATTGCCAGCCGTATCCGCGGTTGAGCCTGGCGAGAGGGCCAGGCCCGTCAGCAAAAAATGCGCTACCTCGGTAGCGCTTTTTTATTGGATCAATACCTGAAATGGCCTTCCCAGCCCTTTTGCGGATTGCGAGATGAACTCGCTCCTGTCATTGGAGCGAAGAGATTCAGCCGTGCTGGCTGCGGCTATAGGGGTTGGCCGGTGCTTGAGCCGGCGCAGGGCGTGTGCCGCTGAAACCCAGCGCCACGGAAATTTCCTGCACCGTGGCCTGCAATCTGGGGGCCCAGCTCTCGTCAAGGCGGTCTGCGGGGGCAGAGATGGACAGGCCCGCAATCAGCTTGCTCTGGTCGTCGTAAATGCCGGCTGCCATGCAACGCACGCCCAATTCCAGCTCTTCGTTGTCGCGGGCAATGCCGTATTGGCGTACCTTGGCCAGCTCATGTTCGAGGTCACCCAGCTGGGTGATGCTGAAATGGGTCTTGCCGGGCAGGCCGGTGCGCATGGCGTAGGCGCGCACCTGCTGGGAGTCATCGGCCGCCAGAAACAGCTTGCCGTTGGAGGTCAAGTGCAAAGGCGCGTGGCCACCAATGGCGCGTACCACCTGCATGCCCGAGCGCTCGCTGTAGGCGCGTTCCACATAGACAATCTCGTCGCCCTGGCGCACGGACAGGCTGATGGGTTGCTGAATCTGCTTGTAAAGCTGACGCATGGGGGTCAGCGCCACTTCACGTACGTTCAGCCGGGCCTTGACCAGGTTGCCCAGTTCCAGAAAGCGCATGCCCAGGCGGTAGCTGCCCGATTCGGGGCGATCCACAAAGCGGCCCAGTGCAAGGTCATTGAGTATGCGGTGCGTGGTCGATGGATGCAGGCCCGTGCGTTCGCTGATCTCCTTCAAAGAAACCGCTTCCTCACGCGATGCCAGCACGTCGATCAACGTGAACATGCGTTCCAGAACCTGGACGCTGGGCTTTGCGGAGGCCGATAGGTCGTCTTTTTTCATGCGTTGGAGATACTTTGCGGGATGAGGGCATTCTAGCGGTGCTGCAGCCGTGCAGCCATGTCATCCGCTCATATATCCATGTGCTGCTTTTTGCAGCGTCACTCTTCAATTTGCGAGCGCACAATGCTCTGCCTGTCTACGCGCTGCCATAGCTCGCCCTGGCGAATCTCATGTGGTAGAAAGCTGGCCTTGTAGCGCATCTTCTGGCTCTCGGAGATCCAGTAACCAAGATAGACATAAGGCAGGTTCATGGCTTTCGCCTGCTGGATTTGCCAAAGCACATTGAAGGTGCCGTAGCTGGCGTGGTCTTCCGGGTCGTAGAAGGTGTAGACCGCCGACAGCCCGTCCTCCAGTACGTCCAGAATGGAGAGCATCTTGAGTGTGCCGGGCTGACCGTCTGCGCCCGGCTCGCGGAACTCGACCAATCGGGAGTTGACCCGGCTTTGCAGCAGAAACTGCGTGTACTGGTCCACGCTGTCGTTGTCCATGCCGCCACCGCTATGGCGGTGCTGCTGGTAGCGTAGGTAGAGCTGGTAGTGCTCGTCGGAGTAGTGCAGGCGCTGAATGGAGGCGACAAGTTGCCCATGCTGTTTTGCAGCGCGCCGCTGGCTGCGGCTGGGGCGAAACTCCTGGGCCAGAATTCGCAGGGGAACGCAGGCCTTGCAGCCATCGCAATAGGGGCGATAGGTGAACATGCCGCTGCGCCTGAAGCCCAGCGTGACCAGTTCCGAATAGGTGGTGTTCTGAATCAGGTGACTGGGTGTGGCGACCTGAGAACGTGCCAGCCGGCCCGGCAGATAGCTGCAGGGATAGGCTGCCGTGGCATAAAACTGCAGGGCATGTAGCGGGAGGTCGTTCGGGTGCGTCATGATCGGACTCGGCTGCAGATGCGGTGCGTCAAGCCTCAGTATGGCTTAGCAACTGTTCCCAGTATATGGGGCTGAATTGCCACTGCATATCGGGCAGCTGGGCCTGGGCTTGAACGGTCCGGGCGAACTGCGCTCTTGTGACTTCTCGAGCGCCCATGAAAGACAGATGTGCTGTGGCCTGCTGGCAGTCGATCTGCGGCACCTGATGAGCCCTGCACAGGGCCACCAGCGCCGACAGTGCAATCTTGGATGCATCGGTCTGCAGTGCGAACATGGATTCGCCAAAAACCGCTCTGCCCAGTGCCACGCAGTAAAGGCCGCCGACCAGCTGGCCGTCGATCCAGGTTTCCACGCTGTGTGCAGCGCCCTGCTGATGCAGCTCGGTATAGGCATCGACGATGCTTTGCACAATCCACGTACCGTTCTGTCCATCGCGCGGGGTCTGGGCGCAATGCTGCATCACCGTGGCAAAAGCGCTGTCGATGCGAATTTCACAGCGCGGATCATTGCGAAATTTCTGCAGTCTTTTGCGCAGGCTGCGGTGCAGGCGGAATTCCTCGGGATGCAGGGCCATGCGCGGGTTGGGGGACCACCAGAGAACCGGCTGTCCCTCGCTGAACCACGGGAAAATGCCTTGGCTGTAAGCAGTGCGAAGACGTGCTGCATCCAGCGTATTGCCGGCGGCCAGCAGCCCGGGAATGGGGTCCCGCTCGCCCCAGGTCTGATCGATGGGGGGGAATTCTTGTTCGGGCTGCAGCCAGGGCAGGGAGTGCGTCATTGGCAGTGGGAGTGGATGGACTGCCCTTAGTCTTGCACAGACTGAAGCGGTTTTGAGTGTCGCGGCAGACGAAGGGGCTGGCGTAATCCCGCTGTCGGAGGCGGAAATGAAAAAAGGCTTCCTGAAGGAAGCCTTTTGCCGGGAAGCAGCTGCGGCAGCTGCGGCCACATTACACGCGCTTGCGGTATTCGCCGGTGCGGGTGTCGATTTCGATCTTGTCTTCCTGGGACACGAACAGGGGCACGGCCACTTCGAAGCCGGTAGCGATCTTGGCGGGCTTCAGAACCTTGCCGGAGGTATCGCCCTTGACGGCGGGCTCGGTCCAGGTGATTTCGCGCACGATGGTGGTGGGCAGTTCGACGGAGATGGCCTTGCCGTCGTAGAACACCACTTCGGCAGTCATGCCGTCTTCCAGGTAGTTCAGTGCGTCAGCCATGTTTTCAGCTTCGACTTCGTACTGGTTGAACTCTTCGTCCATCCACACGTACATGGGGTCGGCGAAGTAGGAGTAGGTGCAATCCTTCTTGTCCAGGATCACGTTGTCGATCTTGTCGTCGGCCTTGAACACGTTTTCCGTGCCGAAGTTGCCGATCAGGCTCTTGAGCTTCATGCGCACGGTAGCAGCGCCACGGCCGCCACGAGCGTATTCGGTCTTCAGAACGATCATGGGGTCCTTGCCGAACATGATCACATTGCCTGCGCGGATTTCTTGAGCGATTTTCATGGCTTGCTTGCGTTTGAAAGGTTGGAGCCGCTCTACACGGCAGGCAAGCTGTTCGCAATGGTCGCTGGAGAAAGCAACGCATCAAAGGTGCGGCGGCGGGGCCTGCCGCATGTACCGCGGCGGGGCGCGACCCCGAAAGCAAGATCGCTCGGCATACCGGCTGCGACTGCCCTCAGAGAGGCAAAACGTGGATTTTAGCTTTTTTCGGCGACAAAAGCTTGAAGCTGCGCAATCAGTTCGGTTTGTTCCATCAATCTGGCTCGCGCGGCCCTGATGCAGCAGGCCCATTCATCAAGCATTTCGCGTGTGAGCAAAGGCAATGTTTGCGGTGCGGTCATGCCGTTCCAGGTGTGGTGAAAGCGCCTGAGGCTGTCCGGAGCCTGGAGCCAGTCGAGAAAGGCATTCAGCTTGTCGTGGTGGGCGTTGTCATGCTGAGGGTAGATCTGCCAGACCATGGGTTGGCCGGCCCAGAGCGCACGTACCAGGGAATCTTCGCCACGCACCAGATTCAGGTCGCAGGCCCAGAGCATTTCGTCGAACCGGGCCTGAGGGCGGGCTGGCAGATAGACCGGCTGCATCTGCTGCGCTTCGGGCAGCGCCTGCACGGCAGTCGTGGCGCGTCCCGGGGTCACCAGCAGCCTGACATTGAGCGCCTGCTTGTCCGAGAGCTGCGCGAGCAACTGGGGCAGGGCTGCAGGCTCGTAGCAAAACAGCGAGACGGCACATTCGCCAGGCTGAATGCCTTCTGCGCGGCGCCATGATTCGCGCTGCGCCATGAAGGTCTGCTGGCGCTGTGCCAGGTTCTGCTCGTACACCAGCGAGCCGGTGGCTGCCGTGAAGCCGGGATAGAAGAACCAGCGTGTCAGCCCTGAGGCGGGGCCGCTCATGATGCGTGAGGGCAGGCGATGGCAGCGCTCCACATAGTCTTCGGCCGAGAGATATTCAAGATTGATCCAGACCGCAGGCTTGCTCTTCGACGCCTTGTCTGCAATGGCGCTCACGAATGCCGCGGGAATCTCGCAGCCGAATGCCTCGATGACCACATCGCCAATCGACGCCGGAACGTCTGCGGCTTGCGCGGGCCAGGCATGCACGCTCAAGCCCGGCGGCCAGGGCTGAGGTGCCATCCATTGCAGGGCGCTGGCATCGTCCATCCACAGGCGTACTTGCTGGCCGCGTGCGGCGAGTTCTGCGGCCGTGCGCCAGCACACTCCCACGTCGCCAAAATTGTCTATGACCTGGCAGAAGATGTCCCAGCACAGCGACGGATGGAGCGCGCCGGGGGCGGGCAGAGGCATTGGTGAAAAATCAGGCATGGATTCAGTTTTTATCGGTTGAGGCGCTCTGGCACAGGTGCTCGACCAGCAGTTGCGCGACGGGCGAGAGTGCGTCCTGCGAGCGTACGCAGAGCATGAGCTGGCGCTCGGCCCAGACTTCGTCCAGGCGGATGCAGCGCAAGGGCAGTGCGCCCATGTAGATATGGGCGCTGCCCTCGGGGAGAATGCCCACGCCCAGGCCGGCGGCCACCATCAGGCACAGGGCGTCATAGCCGGTGACCTTCATGCGCAGGCGCGGCTGCAGGCCCTGGTCGGCGGCAGAGCGGGTGATGAGATGGTTGAGCGCGCTGTCGGCATGCATGCCGATCAGATCATGCTCGATGACCTGCTCCAGGCGCAGTCTGTGCTCGCCGGCCAGCGGATGCGATCGAGGCATGACCACGGCCAGCCGATCCCGGCGATAGGGGCGCAGGCTGATCTTGCTGCCGTAGCTGCCGTTGTTGAGCAGGCCGATATCGGCTTCGTTATCGGCCACGGCACGTGCGATATCGGTGCTCACGCGCTCCTGCAGCCGTACATCCACCAGCGGGTGCCGGCTCAGAAAGCTTTGCAGCTGGGCCGGCAGAAACTGGGTGATGCTGGAAATATTCGCCATTACTCGCACATGGCCGCGCAGGCCTTGCTCGCCGCCCTGGGCATAGCCCTTCATCTGCGTGGCGATGCCGTCCAGCTCGTTGAGCACGCCGCGCGCCATGTTCAGCAGTGCGTAGGCGGCGGCCGTGGGCTGGCTGCCCCGGTTGCTGCGTGTGAACAGCTCAAGCTGCAGCTGGCCCTCCAGCTCGGCCAGACGGCGGCTGGCGGCCGAGGGCGCAATGTGCTCGCGTGCCGCGGCACGCGCGATGGCGTTCTCTTCCATCACGGCCACAAACAGGCGCAGGGTGATCGGGTCCAGTTTCATGAGACATGCATTATCCCGCCTGGCTATGCCCAAATGCGATGGCAGCTTCGCATTTCAGCGTTTTGCAGGACTGCTCTTCAAGGGCAAGATGATTGAAAAGCCGCTTTGCCTGGCGTTGGTCAACGCAAAGCGGCACAGCAAGAGAGCAATCAAGAGACAAACGGATGACGACGATGAATATCCAAGACCCCGCAACGCAGACCGCCACGCCGCGCGCGCTGGAAGGGGTGAAAGTGGTGGAAATGGGCCAGCTGATTGCCGGTCCCTTCTGTGGCAAGACCCTGGGCGAATTTGGTGCCGATGTCATCAAGATCGAGGCGCCCGGCGCTGGCGACCCGCTGCGCAACTGGCGTCTGATCAAGGAAGGCACTTCCGTCTGGTGGCAGGTGCAGTCGCGCAACAAGCGCTCGGTCGCTCTCGATCTGCGCCAGCAGGAGGCGCAGGCCGTAGCGCGCCAGCTGATTGCCGAAGCCGATGTGCTGGTCGAGAACTTCCGTCCCGGCACGCTGGAAGGCTGGGGCATGTCGCCCGAGGAGTTGCACGCCATCAACCCCGGTCTGGTGATCCTGCGCATCTCTGGGTACGGCCAGACCGGCCCTTATCGCGATCTGCCGGGCTTCGGCGTGATCGGCGAGGCCATGGGCGGGCTGCGCCACCTGACGGCCGAGCCGGGCAGGGTGCCGGTGCGCGTGGGCGTGTCGATCGGCGATACGCTGGCGGCCCTGCACGGCGTGATCGGCGTGATGATGGCTCTGTACCACCGCAAGGTGAACGGCGGTCCCGGCCAGGTGATCGATGTGGCCCTGCATGAGGCCGTGTTCAACATCATGGAAAGCCTGATCCCCGAGTACAGCGCCTTTGGCGCCGTGCGCGAGGCCGCCGGCAGTGCGCTGCCAGGCATTGCACCCTCGAATGCCTATCCCTGCCAGGATGGCTGGGTGCTGGTGGCGGGCAATGGCGACTCCATCTTCAAGCGACTCATGACGGCCATCGACCGCCAGGATCTGGCCGATGCGCCCGATCTGGCCGACAACGCGGGCCGCGTCCAGCGCGTGGCCGAGATCGATGCCGCGATTGGCGCCTGGACGCAGGCGCGCAGCGTGCAGACGGTGATGGACGAGCTGGGCGCAGCACGTGTGCCGGCCGGCAAGGTCTACACGGCCAAGGATATTGCCGAGGATCCGCATTACCGGGCACGCGAGATGATTCTGACCCAGCGCACCCGCGATGGTTTCGAGCTGCAGGTGCCCGGCGTGGTGCCCAAGCTCTCGCTGACGCCGGGCACGGTGCGCAGCAGCGCCCCCCATGTGGGCGACGACACCGATGCCGTGCTGGCCGAGATCGGCCTGAGTGAGGTGCAGATTGCGCAGCTGCGCGCCAAGGGGATTGTCCAATGATGGCCGCCGACCTCAATACCACGGTGTGGACCGGTGCAGGTCGCCGCATTTTCATGAACGAAGTCGGCACGCGCGACGGCCTGCAGATGGAGCAGGCCTTTGTGCCCACCGAGGACAAGATCGCGCTGGTCAATGAGCTGTCCGAGGCCGGCCTGTCCAAGATCGAAGTCACGGCCTTTGTCTCGCCCAAGGCCATCCCGGCACTGCGCGACGGCGAGATCGTGATGCGCGAGATCGTGCGCCGGCCGGGCACGGTCTACACGGCGCTGGTGCCCAATGTGCGCGGCGCGGAGCGTGCCATCGATGCACGGACCGACGAGCTCAATCTGGTGATGTCGGTCAGCGAGACGCACAACCTCTGCAATCTGCGCATGCAGCGCAGCCAGTCCTTCGAGGCGCTCAGGCAGGTGATCGCCACGGCGCAGCAGGCGGCAACGCCAGTCAACGTGTCGCTTTCCTGCTGCTTCGGCTGCCCCATGGAAGGCGATGTGGCCGAGGCCGAAGTGCTGGCCTGGGTGCAGCGCTTTGCCGATCTGGGCGTGCAGGGCATCACGCTGTGCGACACCACGGGCATGGCCTATCCCAGCCAGGTGCATTCCATGGTCCTGGCCTTCAAGGCGCGCTGGCCCCAGCTGGGTCTGACCCTGCATTTCCACAATACGCGCGGCATGGCGCTGGCCAATGTGCTGGCCTCCATCGCTGCGGGTGCGGATCGCTTCGACGCCTCGATTGGAGGTCTGGGTGGCTGCCCCTATGCGCCGGGCGCCTCGGGCAATGCCTGCACCGAAGAGATCGTTCATGCGCTGCAGCTCATGGGCTATGACACGGGCACGGACCTGGACCGCATCGTCGCGGCGGCGCGCAGCCTGCCGGCGCTGATAGGCCACGAGACGCCCAGCCAGATCGTCAAGGCCGGCACGCGCTGGGATCTGCACCAGCCGCCAGCGGATTTTGCCGAGCTCAAGGAACGCGCCCAGGCCAGGACCTGAGACTGTTTTCGCCCCGCTGCATCGGCTCTTTCGGGGGAAGGAGCTGGTGCGGTTTACCGCCCCACGGCTTGCGCAAATTCGGATCAGGCATGGTGTCTGGCCAATACAGATGCCCGCTGCCCAGCCTTGTTGGCGCAAGTCCCCATTCCAATCAGGAGACAAACATGACTGTTCAACGTCAACGCCTTCATTTCATGCTTGCGACGGCCGCTGCCGCGGTCGGCCTTGCCAGCGCCCCGGCCATGGCCCAGGGCAGCTATCCCAGCAAAACCGTGCTGATGATCGTGCCCGCAGCCGCGGGTGGCACCACCGATCTGGCCGGCCGCATGGCCGCACAGGCGCTGGCGCCGGTGATGGGGCAATCGGTGGTGGTGGACAACAAGGGCGGCGGCAACGGCGCCATCGCCGCCAATCTGGTCAAGCGTGCGGATGCCGACGGCTACACGCTGCTGATGCAGTACTCGGGCTACCACGTCATCTCCCCGCATCTGACCAAGGCCAGAAGCTGGGAGCAAAGCGACTTTGCCCCCGTGGCCAATGTGCTGTCGGCGCCGCAGATCATCGTGGTGCGCTCAGAGCTGCCCGTGAAGACGCTGGCCGAGCTGGTGAGCTACACCAAGGCCAACCCCGGCAAGCTCAACTACGCCTCGTCTGGCAACGGCTCGCTGCAGCATGTGACGGGCGCCATGCTGGAGCAGCAGGCCGGCGTGAAGATGGTGCACGTGCCCTACAAGGGCACGGGCCCGGCGCTGCAGGACTTGCTGGGCGGCCAGGTGGACCTGACCTTCGGCACCGCGCCTCCCTTCATGCCGCATGTGCAAAGCGGCAAGCTGCGCGTGCTGGCCGTGACGGGCAAGCAGCGCCTGCCCAGCCTGCCCAATGTGCCCACCACGGCGGAAGCCGGCTACCCGGGTGTGAACGCCACGTCCTGGTTTGCCGTGTTTGCGCCCAAGGCCACGCCACAGCCCGTGATCGACAAGCTGGCTGCCGATATCAAGAAGGTGGTGGAGGACCCCGCCTTCAGGAAAAAGGCCGAAGAGCAGGGCGCCACGGCAGACTATATGAGCCCGCAGCAACTGGCGGCCATGGTCAAGACCGAATATGGCAACTGGGCGCAGGTGGTGAAGTCGTCCAAAATCGAAGCCGAGTAAGCTGCAGGGCGCAGGGATTGCCCCAAATCCCTTGGATCTAAAAAAGGAGCTTCTACCGCTTGACTGATAAGGATCTCAGATTGAAAAGTATCTGAAATTCAATCTCATCAAGCGCTGGAAGCTCCTTTTATTGATAGACAGAACGCTGGCCTGGCGTTTGAGCCGCTTGCTGCCGGATTCGTCCACATGCGCAGACAATAGCGCCCATGTCTTCCACGCATTCCGCCGAACTGCTGGCCCAGGTGGCCGCGCTGCCGCCATTGCCGGGCGTCTATCGCTATTTCGATGCGGCCGGTGTCCTGCTCTATGTAGGCAAGGCCATCAACCTCAAGCGCCGCGTTTCCAGCTATTTCCAGAAGGACCATGGCGGCACGCGCATAGGCCATATGGTCAGCAAGATCGCGAGGCTGGAGACCACGGTGGTGCGCTCAGAAGCCGAGGCGCTGCTGCTGGAAAACAACCTCATCAAGACGCTGTATCCCAAGTACAACATCCTGTTCAGGGACGACAAAAGCTATCCCTATCTCAAGATCACCGGTGTGGCGCATCGTGACGGCAAGGAGGGCGAACCTGCGTTTCAGGAGTTCCCGCGCATCGCCTACTACCGTGGTGCCGTGGACAAGAAGCACCGCTATTTCGGCCCCTATCCCAGTGCCTGGGCGGTCAAGGAAAGCATTCAGCTGCTGCAGAAAGTCTTTAGGCTGCGCACCTGCGAGGACACGGTGTTCGCCAACCGCAGTCGCCCCTGTCTGCTTTATCAGATCAAGCGCTGCACCGGCCCCTGCGTGGATCTGATATCGCCCGAGGCCTATGCGCTGGATGTGCGCAATGCCGAGGCCATGCTGCGCGGCGAAACCAGCGAGCTGCTGCAGCAGCTTGAAGCGCGCATGATGGCGCACTCCGACAAGCTGGAGTTCGAGCAGGCGGCCGAGGTGCGCAACCAGCTCACGGCCCTGTCGCGCGTGCTGCACCAGCAGGCGATCGAAACCACGGACGACAAGGATGTGGACATCCTGGCCGTGCGAGTGCAGGGCGGCCGCGCCTGCGTCAACCTGGCCATGGTGCGCGGCGGCCGCCACCTGGGCGACAGGCCTTATTTTCCGGCGAATCTGGGCGATGCCGCATCGGTCTACTCCAGTGAGGAAGAGGTGGACGCCGCGGCCGAGGCACGGCCCGTGGAGGAGCTGGTGCTGGAGGCCTTCATTGCCCAGCACTATGTCGGCGTGGCCGTGCCGCCCACGCTTGTCGTCAGCCATCCCGTGGAGAAGCGGCTGGTGGAACTGCTGACCGAGCAGACCGGCGTGCGCATCACCGTGGTCCAGCAGCCGCGCGAGCAGCGCCGCATCTGGCTGGAGATGGCACAGAAAAATGCCGACATCCAGCTGGCCCGTCTGCTGGCCGAAGAAGGCTCGCAACAGGCGCGCACGCGCGCCCTGGCCGAGGCGCTGGATCTGCCGGTCGAGAATCTCGAAGAGCTGACCATCGAATGCTTCGATATCTCGCACACCAGCGGCGAAAGCACCAAGGGGTCCTGCGTGGTGTTCCATCACCACAAGATGCAGAGCAGCGATTACCGCCGTTTCAATATCGAAGGCATCACCGGTGGCGACGACTATGCGGCCATGCGTCAGGTTCTCACTCGTCGCTACAAGCCCGTGGCCGAGGCGCAGCGCGAGGCGGGCGGCGCCGAGCTGACCGGCAAGCAGCCGCATCTGCCGGATCTGGTGCTGGTCGACGGCGGCAAGGGCCAGGTCAGCATGGCGCGCGAGGTGTTCACGGAGCTGGGCCTCGATCTGTCGCGCATCGTGGGCGTGGAAAAGGGCGAGGGCCGCAAGGTCGGCCTCGAAGAGCTGGTGTTTGCCGACGGGCGCGACAAGGTCTACCTGGGTCATGACTCGGCGGCGCTGATGCTGGTGGCGCAGATTCGCGACGAGGCGCACCGCTTCGCCATCACCGGCATGCGCGCGGCTCGCGCCAAGGTGCGAACAGGCAGCAGCAGTCTGGAAGACATTGCCGGCGTGGGGCCCAAGAAACGGGCGCGATTGCTGCAGCGTTTTGGCGGCGTGCGCGGCGTGGCCGATGCCAGCGTGGATGATCTGATGACTGTGGAGGGCATTTCCGCAACGCTGGCCGAAGAAATCTACAAGGCACTGCATTGATGCCGGCTGCGCGAGCGCGAATCCGCGCTGGCGCTGCGTGCTCGTGACACAATGACACCCATGTTCTTCACCATCCCTACTGTGCTGACCCTTACGCGGATCGTGGCGATTCCGCTCATCGTGGGGGTGTTTTACGCGCCGCTGGATCAGGCGACCCGCAATCTCATCGCCACCGTGATGTTCATCGTGTTTGCCGCCACCGACTGGTTCGATGGTTATCTTGCGCGCAAGCTCAATCAGACATCGGCATTCGGTGCTTTTCTAGATCCCGTTGCCGACAAATTCCTGGTCTGTGCATCGCTGCTGGTACTGGTTCATCTGCAACGCGCCGATGTGTTCGTGGCCCTCATCATCATCGGTCGCGAGATTGCCATCTCGGCGCTGCGTGAATGGATGGCTCAGATCGGTGCCAGCAAGAGCGTGGCCGTACACATGATCGGCAAGGCCAAGACCATGGCCCAGATGGTGGCCATCCCCTTTCTGCTCTATGACGGAGTGGCGTTCGGAGTGATCGATACCGGTGTCTGGGGACAGTGGCTGATCTGGATTGCGGCGGTGCTGACCGTCTGGTCCATGGTCTACTACCTGCAAAAGGCATTGCCCGAAATTCGTGCCAGGCTCTGAAATCCGAAGTGGAGCTCTCTGAAAGCGCTTGTTCATCAAGCGCTTTTTGCTATCTGGCGGGCTGCTTTCGGAGCAGCAAAAAGACTTTGCGGCAGCGCATCGCATGACTTGATCGGACTGCAGATTTTGTCAATTGTTGTCAATCGGTGAAGCCGACACGGAAGAAGCTTGAAAAAAGCCGCTGTGGATGGCCGAACCCGCTCAAAAACCGCATAGAATCTGGTTCTGTCGCTGGAATGCGCAGCGCGAGTTGGCGTCAAAAATGTCAGCGGCTTCAGGTTGAAATGGGCTTGCCCATACGCAGAAACTGATAGGCTGGCTTCCGTCTTTATCGCGACTGGTTTCTTGCTACGCAAGGTCTGCGTTTGCAGAGACATTCCATTCACTTATTTCTCGAGAGGCATCTTGTGAATAAAACCGAACTGATTGAGCACATCGCTAACAACGCCGATATTTCCAAGGCCGCAGCTGCGCGTGCACTGGACTCCACGATCGACGCAGTGAAGAAAACACTGAAAAAAGGTGGTACAGTATCGCTTGTTGGTTTTGGCACATTTGCTGTTGGCAAGCGTGCAGCTCGCACCGGTCGTAATCCTCGCACCGGCGATTCCATCAAGATCAAAGCGGCCAAGGTGCCTAAATTCCGTCCGGGCAAAGCATTGAAAGATGCTCTGAACTGACACCCAGTTTTAGTGGGTCCTTAGCTCAGTTGGTAGAGCGGCTCCTTTACACGGAGTAGGTCGGCGGTTCGAGACCGTCAGGACCCACCACTAAAAAACTAAAGAAATCAAGGGCTTAGAGCGATCTAAGCCCTTTTTCTTTGCCCTCTCTACCAACCCGAATAGCCGCCACAAGTCGCCTCTACCAACCGAAAATCGTTGCTTACCAAGCTGCTTGAGCCTGGCGTGGCGCCCGGCAGGAGAGCTCATGGCCGCTTGAGAAAAGCTCGCGGCGGCGGGCCTGGGTTACATCTTTTCGGGCTTCTTACGCTCTCGCTCTCATACCTGTTTTTCAAGTGTCTCTGGAGCTTTCTAGATTGGTGTCTCGCTCATCGGACGGGCATAAATAAGGTGAAATCAGAGCGAATGCTGATGAGTGTCTCAGGGTGTGAGTTTTGCAAAATTGGCTCCATTTCGCGTAACTGCTCGGCCTAGCATGCTCATGTGTTCGATGACAGGAGGCCAATCATGAAATCTCTATCTGCTATCGCGTTGCTGGTGACCGCTGGCGCGCTGAGCGCCTGCGATGACAAAGCACCAAAGCCTGAACTGGAAACGCGGCCGCCGGCAATGGAGGGAATACAGCGACCACAGCCAGATCCTGGAGCAGCAGTGCCGAGGCCTGAGCCATCTCCTGCGAATCCAAATCCACGGCCTTAAAGACTGGGACTTGGATAGGACTGCTAGGAGTCTGCTCATTTGGTTGTTTGTGCGGGCTCGCTTCGTTGCTGTTCCCGGCCACGATCAGCCAGAGGGTTGATGCTGTTTCCGGCCGCTCGCTCCCGGGCCGTTTTTGTGGAAGGCTAGTCTGCAGCCGGGTGATCGATGATGTAGCTCGGCGGGAAGTCTTGGACGCTATAGCGCTCGCGCTGCATGAGCATGCGCAGCACTATGTCTGCGGTTACCTCGCGCTCGCCCTTGGGCCGGGTACGTTCAGCAGGTCTACGGCTACCCGCCTGTAGCTTCGCGCGGCATATCTCCCGAATGTCCGCGCGATAGTGGCAGGTCTTCGGGGGGGCGGTGTTGGCATCGTGTGCGCCGATTGCGTCGGGGTCATGGTTGATCCCTGTGTCAATGGAGCGGCCCAATGCCTGTGCAGGCATCACAGGCACCGATCAACAGGCCAATCATCAGCTTGGCAGGCAGTGCCCGCTCGAATTGAGGTGTAAGCATGAGCTCCAGAAAACGAGCCTGCTTGGTGGCTGGCTGTTCAGCTTGAAAAGTTGGAGATTGCTGGTGCTGAAGATTCCAGTCCAGCGGTTTTGTTCATTGGGCTCATGGTGTTTGGTAGCGCTCACTTGTTGCGGGCTGAGCAGATGCGGTACCTTATAGATTGGGGCAACTGCGAGGGGATGGCTGATTTGATGGGGTGTTCCGAGAGGATCGGAATATCAACCAATTTGGCAGGACTCTTCACGCGACGGTCCCTAGCTAGGAGGTCGCCATGGAAACGATAGAACAGATGGCTGAAAGACACATCCGCGAGTCTGAAGCGGACTTGGTTCATATCGATGTGTTGATGAAGCGTGCACAGAAAATGAGTGCGAACGCAGCCGATCAAGTGGAAGCTGAAGGGCTTTTGGATCAAGCCATGAGGCAGCGCGCTAAGTTGGATCTGCATCTCGCGGCCCTAAAGAGCAAGCAAGAGTCCGATTGTGAGCAGCTGGCCGAGGAGGGCAAGCGCTTCAAGGAGACGCTTGAAAAAATACGCTCGAATATTGAAGTGATGCTGGCTTCCTGGCTTTGACCGCCAAGCGGTTGCAAGGATGGGCGACCTCCGAACGTTCCTGTGTGGAGCCGCAGTCGGCAAAGAAAGTCTGTTGCGGGGTACATCCTCCTGCACCTGTAGATCGCCCTGCCAGTCGATGGCAATGCACTAGATGATCATGTTCTTGAGCATTGCTCCCCAGAACGCCAAAAGTCCGCTCAGTGGCGGCTGGGAAAGCTCCCGCTACAGGGTTTTCATAAAGCGCTGCGGCAGGTCATCTTGCAACTATGGGTCGAGGCTGGGATGAGTGCTCTCGATAGAGATATCTGGATAACTCACTCCCGATACATGCACTTGATCACGTCCAGCATTTTTTGCCTGATAAAGAAGCTGATCGGCTTCTCTCAAGGCATGGTCCAGCTGGGACGGATCGGTGATCGATGAAATCCCAAAGCTCATGGTCAATTTTGTGCCAGAGAGAAGAAGGTCTTTATTCGACCGGAGGTCTTGTCGGATGCGTTGAGCAATTTCTTCTGCATCTCGCAGTGCGATGTCGATCAACAGAATCACAAACTCTTCACCACCGAACCGTGCGACGAGGTCGCGCTCTCGTACATGGTTTTGCAGAGTCGCGGAGACAAGCTGCAGCACCTTATCGCCATATTCATGACCCCAGGTATCGTTGATTCGTTTGAAGTGGTCTATATCACAGGCCAGCACCGCCATGGGATAGAGCCTCATGTCGGTTAAAATCTTCAGGGCATATTCATGGAAGGATCTGCGATTCAATATCTGGGTCAAAGTATCAAGGTCACGTTCTTTCTGTAGTTTGCCAACGGTTTCCTTTGCGGCAATGACGGTCATGACCACGGTAAAGAGTATCGCGAAGTTCAATATGCTCACCAGTGTCAAGAGCCAATACGGCGATCTTGGAAATGACCGCGGATCCGGGTATCCCAGCAGCGAAATAATCATGGGTCGAGTAAGAGTGTAGGCTGTGAAAATCATGCTCAGCCAGAGCAGTGACTTGTCGAGCCAGTCAAATGAGCTCTTCCTTGAATAGACCTGGAGGATAGGTAGCAATAAAACAAGGCCTGAACCAACACTGAAGGAGTTCACTCGTGCCCAGACGTTGGGGCTGATCCGGCTAAAGTAATACAGCGCAGCTAACGTGATACCGGCAATCAGTAGCGCTACAAGTGGCTGGGCCGATACACGCCATCTCTCTGCCCAACTTTTCGCAAGGCACCAAGCGCTCAGCAGGTAGAAACTGCCAAGCAGGGGTGCGTAGCGAGTGAGCTCCTCCAGGGGCATCAAGGTTTGAGCTGCGAGAGGCAGTGCAGTGAGTGAATAGGCGCAAGATTGCCAGAGCAGAAAGCGCTGAGATCGTTGGGCGAGCCAGGCAGCGACCAATATGACTGCCAGAACAAAGATCGCCAAAGGTGGCGTCAGAACCAAGAGGTCGTTATTCGCGAACATATGACCAGAGCCTCCTCGATCGAAGAGCGGTAACGCCTGTTCCTTGAGCGCAAAGCGACAATCTACTTGCACCGTAAATGTGTTCCGCTATTGGCGTCACAATTTATTACAGCGTGCGTCCTCCCTCATCCATGTCAGCCTGCTTCTTGTTTGGAGTGGTAAATCAGTCAAAAATTGTCAATGCCAAGACTTTCTTCCATGAATGAAAATCGTTCCAAGTTATTGATTCGCATTCATCGCTGGCATGTAGCTTCCGTGCGATTTTTGAAGCTTATGCAGTGATCTTTTTAATCTCCTGAATCTGAATGCCAGCCTGCTTCTATGGTCAGCTCCTTGCATTGCTGGGCGCCCTTTTGAAGGATGTACGGCTGGCTTGCTGCGTACTGCAGTGCGAAGCCATGAGGCTTTGCCGAAGGGCTTTGGTGGCTTGTCGTCTGCCTTCTGTGCCATCTGGCAAAGCCGCTCATGGGCCTGCCTTGCCTCATCCAGCTTCCCGGGCCGGATGCTGGGAAAGATTGGCTCATCTGCTTGTGCGGGAGTGCTGGTCGGCCCATGCAGATGGCGGCGGTCAGGATCAGTCCTGCAACGAGATTTTTCATGGTTTCGCTTCGTAGCGCTTGTCTGTAAAGCGCAAGCAGCTATCTCAATTGAGTCGATCGCACTCACATCGGCCAGGCATCTGGCGTCTTGGCGTTCACCACGGGCACGCCAATCAGGCAGAAGAAGCCAAAGAGGGTCAGCGCGATCAGTGGCTTTATTTCAGGGGCGGGCTATCAGAAGCGCGAGGGCTAGGGTGCGGGTATGCGGCCATTTCACAGGTCCCCTTGGCAATCAGGCTTTGGAGCAAGGTGAGTGACTTTGCCAGTTGCTTGGCCTCATGGCTTGCTTCATGCAGGGCGTAGTGCTTTACGTCCACAAAGCCGCCCACAGCTTTTGCTGCGGGATGAAGGTCGAGGATGGCTCGCATGTCGCGGTCAAAGAACCATTCCCAGGGTAGTTGCTGGGAGAACGTGTCGTAGAGACTGCGCAGGATCACGTTGTCGAAGCCAGCCCTTCGCATCGGGTTGTCAGGGTGTCGTCCTTGAGATGCCGACGACGAGGTCAAGGAGGACGCCGGACGGTATTGGATCAGGGGATCTGCAAGCAGTTTCCGGTGCCTGGACCGGGCGTCAAACAGCGCATGCAGCAGCAGTCGTGTGCGTGTGCGTGTGCATGTGCATGTGCATGTGCATGTGCATGTGCGTCATCCTCGAGTGTGGCTGGGAAGGAAAGCTGGAGACCACTGCAAGTTGCGGATATTGATGAAGATATAAGCCTTCGCGCAGAGTGGCTAGGCGGTTCGAGACATTCAGTACCCGCCCCTACAGCGCAAAGAAGGCTTGGAGAGCTCAAAGCCTTCTTTGAGTTTTGGCGTCTATTGCTACTGGAAGTGACGGTTGTTCGGGGTATTTCTATGCAAGATGCCCTGGCTAGACAGCGGCAATGGAAAAGCTGGCAGTTAGAATGGACAGGATTAGCCTAACCCTGTTGGTGGAGGTTGGATGGCAGTTCTGTAGAGCATCAGTGCCCTGTAGAGGCCCGGTCGGTGGCGCAAGCGGGTCGCACGGCTTTCACCATTGTTAATGAGGCGAACGCAAGTTCGCCTTTATTTTTGCTGCCGCAGAAAGATTGACCATGTTCGAATCCATCCGCAAGCATTCCAAGTTCGTGATGATCTTGTTGTTCTTGCTGATCATTCCCTCTTTCATTTTTGTCGGAGTCAACCAGAACTACTTCACCGAGTCCAGCCAGACTGTGGCCCGCGTGGATGGGCATGACATCACCCAGCAGGACTGGGACAACGCTCACAGGGCTGAAAGCGACCGCCTGCGTGCGCAGAATCCGACCATGGATGCCAAGCTGCTCGACTCGCCAGAGGCGCGCTATGCCACGCTGGAGAAGCTGGTGCGTGATCGCGTGCTGGCAGCTGCTGCCGCCAAGATGCACCTGACAACGCCCGATGCACAGTTGGTGCGTACCTTGCGCGAAATCCCCGCGATTGCGTCCTTGCAAAAACCCGATGGCTCGCTGGATGCAGAAGCCTACAAGGCTCTGGTCGGTTCGCAGGGCATGACTCCCGAAGGGTTTGAAGCCAATCTGCGTCGGGAACTGGCACTCAATCAGGTACTGGGTTCCGTCTCTTCGACAAGCTTCACGACTGCCGCGCAGTTGCAGCAGGCTATGGACGCCCTGTATCAGCGCCGAGAAATTCAAGTTGCCCGGTTTGATGCCCGTGCCTTTGCAGGCAAGGTCCAGCCCACGGAGGCCGAGCTCAAGGCTTTCTATGAAGCACACACCAACCAGTTCAAACAGCCCGAGGCAGCAACGGTGGAATATGTCCAATTGGATCTGGCCGCTGTACAACAAGGCATTGTTCTGAGCGAAGACGACCTGCGCACCTATTACAAGGAAAATGCCGCCCGTCTTGCTGGTCCCGAAGAGCGTCGTGCCAGCCATATCCTGATCAATGCGGCCAAGGATCTTCCGGCTGCCGAGCGTGAAAAAGCCAAGGCCAAGGCTGAGCAATTGCTGGCCCAGGTGCGCAAAGATCCCAAGAGCTTTGCCCAGGTAGCCAAGGCCAACTCGCAGGATCCCGGCTCTGCTGCCAATGGCGGTGATCTGGGTTACTTTGGCCGCGAGGCCATGGTCAAGCCATTTGAAGAAGCCGTTTTCAAGATGAAGCAGGGCGACATCAGCGATGTGGTCGAGTCTGACTTTGGCTTTCACATCATCGAGCTGACCGGCATCAAGCAGCCCAAGGTGCCCTCGTTCGAGGAAATGCGCCTCAAGCTGGAAGCAGATCTCAAGCAACAACAGGCTCAGCGCAAGTTTGCAGAGGCGGCCGAAGCCTTCTCCAACGCCGTTTACGAGCAGTCCGAAAGCCTCAAGCCTGTGGCCGAGAAGTTCAAGCTGAGCATTCACAAGGTCGAGAACGTGACGCGTGAGCCAGCCCCTGATGCGCAAGGTCCTCTGGCCAACAAGCGTTTCCTTGAGGCATTGTTCTCCGCAGACTCTCTGGAGAACAAGCGCAATACCGACGCAGTGGAGCTGGCCCCCAGCAACCTGGTGGCTGGTCGTGTGCTGAGCTATGCTCCTGCGCACACCCAGTCCATGGATGAAGTGGGTGAGAAACTCAAGCAGCTATATGTGGCGCACCAGTCCGCAGAGCTGGCCAAGCAGGAAGGCAAGGCCAAGATGGCCGAATGGAAAGCCAAGCCTGAAGCAGCTCAACTGCCTGCGGCTGTCGAGGTGGGTCGCGATCAAGCCAGGGACCTGCCGCGTGAAGTGCTGGATGCGGCATTGCGCGCCCCCACGAATGCCCTGCCTGCATGGGAGGGTGTCGACCTTGGCAATGCAGGTTATGCCGTGATCAAGGTCAATCGCATTGCTCAGCGTCCTGCGCAAGATGCTCAGGTGCTGGAGCAGCAAAAGGCGCAGTTCACGCAGTGGTCTTCCATGGCTGAAGTCATGGCCTACTATGAACAGTTGAAGAAGACCTTCAAGGTCCAGATCAAGGTGCCGCGTCCTCAGTAAGGCATTTAAATCAGGCATGAGTTTATTTTCGGCCTGATTTATGCATTACAATAGATGCTTCTACGGTGGCTGTAGCTCAGTTGGTAGAGTCCAGGATTGTGATTCCTGTTGTCGTGGGTTCGAGTCCCATCAGCCACCCCAGAATTTCAAAAACGCTCTGCAGCGCAGAGCGTTTTTATTTGATGAGAGGTGTTTGCCTTGAATCGTTGCTAGTTCAGTGTTTATTGCTCTCAATTTTGATTTGATGGCTCAAATTCTGAAGTAGAATAGAGACTTCTACGGTGGCTGTAGCTCAGTTGGTAGAGTCCAGGATTGTGATTCCTGTTGTCGTGGGTTCGAGTCCCATCAGCCACCCCAGTTTATAAAATGCCCCACAGGTTTGCTTGTGGGGCATTTTTGTTTTTGCAGCTCGTTGCTATGCAGCGAGCGCAGACTGTTTTGAGGCTCTACTTTCTCGCTAAACAGGCTGCCCGGTGCTTGAAAGCCTAGTGACAGTGGTCGGGCTTTTGCATTGCGCTACCTGCATGCAGTCAGCGGCGCGCACCTTCAAGTGCTGTCAGGGCAGAGCTGCGGCTGCCCCGCCAGCAGACGGTGTGCGGCATCACTACGGCAAGCGCAGCGCCGTGCCAGCCATCCTTTCCTGCGGCCCGAGGGGCGCTCGCTCGTCATCCGTGGTGGATTTGTAAATGTGTGGCAGTACCTCGGCGAATGAAATCGGTGGACATGGCGGCTTGAATGCAAAGGTTTTTGGCTCATCTGCTTCACGACTGCAACTGATGGTGCAAAGTGCTCTGCCAGTGCCTGGCTGATCTGTCCAAGGGATTCGGCGGGGGAAGGCTTGGCGTTGCACAGGCGGCACAACTATTCAGGAGGCAAAGCCTCATAGATTGATTGCATCTCCAGAAAAGAAAGACCGGCTGCGGCGGAGGGGCTGGGGCCAGAACTGCTAAGGACTTGCCTTCAGTCCGCTGTGTAGTCGATAGGGTCATAGGCATGTTGCCGGCCCAATGCTCCAGCCATGGATAGCAGGAACGCCAACCCACGGCGCACATCTGGCTCACCCGCCATGCGAAGAAGGCCAATTAAAGTAGGTGTTGTCTCGAGTCGCTCCATGCGGGCTGCGGCCATGCGGGCCGCGTTTCCGGCTGACCATGCTGCAGATACGCTTTCTTCAAAAGCTCTGGCCAGCTTTTCGACCATGTACGCATCGCTCATATCGACCGCATCGGCAGCCGCGGAAAGCATGTCTACGACACGGTTCAGGCGGCGCCCTGCCAATAGAGGCTCGAGTTTGCTCATGAGTTCGGCCAAACCCTGAAGAGCGGCATCGTCGTTCAGCAGGCCTGCACTGAGTTTCATGGCAGATTCGTGCTCGGCCATCGGAATATCGGTAGTGCTATTCATCTCGAATCTCCTTGTGTACATCCATGAAGCTGGCTTAGACCAGGGCGCGTGCTACCGCCCAGTACAGGCCTCGATTGAAGCCCTTGCGCATCATTCCGCCGATCTTGGTGGGAGGCGTTGGCTTGACATCTACTTTGTAGTCATACCAAAGAGGCATTCCGTCATCGAGTCCCATCTGCGCGATGGCCACAACTCGGCCGTCGTATGCATCGCAAGTACGGTCGAAGCGGATTTGCGATGCGATGTTGTTGACGACAACAGGTGACTGGCTGTGGCAGGAGCCACCGGCCTTGCTGACAGGAAGATCCACGGTGTCGCCGAGCACGTAGACATTCGAGGTGCCTAGCATTTGCATCGTCTCGTGGTCGGTGGGGAGCCAACCTTCGCCATCTTGTGCCTGGGACATACCGCTATCGCGTACGGCCTGTACTGCGCGAATGGGGGGGGTGGCCATGAGAATGTCGAAGTCTTCTGATTCGCCCTCTTCCGAATAGGCGATCTTTGCGTCGGGGTCCACGTGCGACAACGTGAATCCGCGCTGATAACGTATACCGCGTTGCTCGAACACCGTGGGGAGGATCTCGCAGGTGTCCCTCTGAAGGAACAGGCAGTTGCGCAGCAATTGCGATACCGTGGGGTAGGTATAGATGATCTCCACTTTGTCTCTCACTCCGCGGCGGCGCAACAGATCGTCGAGCATCAGAGTCGTCTCGATCGGTGCGATGCCGCACTGGTGGGGGACGTTCGGGGTCTTGGGGAAGGTCACGGTGATGAATATTCGACCCTTCTCGATGCGAGTCAGCTTGTCGGCCAATTTGCGGGCAGGCCCATGCTGGTAGAAATGGTCGCCGCCCTCGGCCAAGCCGGCAATGCGCTCTGGGGAAGGAACGCAGCCCGTGGATATCACAAGGTGGTCGTAGTTAAAGCGTTTTCCGCTTTTGCATTGGACTGATTGAGCCGAAAAATCAAAGCTCTCCACTTCCTCGACTTGAAAGTCGATTTCAGACCTCAGCAGCCCGCGTTGTTTACGTCTCAGTTCATCCCGGAAGAATGCATTGAAAGCCACATACATAAAGGCTGGCTTGTAATAGTGCCAAGGAGAATTGGAGAGCATGGTGATGCGCACCTTGCCGCTTAGCAATTCCGGATATAACTTGATGACCAGATGATTGGCCGTCATGGTTCCGCCAATGCCGCCGCCAATGATCAATATGTGATGTGCCATCCTGCTACTCCTCTTAACATTCAGTCGAAAAATGGCCGGCACCTGACAGGTGTCGGTTCGTGAAACCAAATTCAATCGGGCCGAAGTGAGCGCCATACTCCTTCCCACAAGGAGTCAAAGAGTTGTTCGAGCGGTGTGTCCACCAATCCGTCAAGGCGCAGGCAGATAATGCGGATGGCACTGCCATACATCAAACTGGCGGCAACCATGGGTTCCATTGGGCGCATCTCGCCGTCTTTCATGCCGGAGAACACAAAGCCGCGCATACGGACAAATGCGGAAGCGGAACAGATCGCTTGCTCCTCTGGCAGAAACTCGCGGTGGCGTGCGTTGACCACAAAACCCATTGCATCAGGCTCGGTTTCAGCCAAGGCGAACAGCATGCGCAGTACGGCTTCACAGCGTTCGCGGCTGCTTGCGTGCTGCGCTTCTATGACATCCAGCAGCACATTCATGCGGGAGAGCAGGTGTCGATAAAGCTCCCTGGCAATGCCTTCTTTATCAGTGAAGTGGTTGTAGAAATATCCGATAGAAACCCCGGCCTCGGTGCATAACTCTTGGATTGAAGTGTTAAAGAAGCCATTTCTTACAAAAAGCCTCAGAGCCACACTAAGTGTTTGAATATGGCGGGAGCCGGAATTTGGAAAGAATGTCCAAGTTTCTTTTTGCATTGTAAAAATAGAATGAATCTTCGTTCTATTTTTCACGTAATGATGATATGGAAAACAAGGGTAAACCCTGTTTACAGACACTCGAATTTTAAAAATATTTGGCGATTGCAATTTGGCCGGGCATGCCTCTCGCCTTTTGCTTTTTGTGTATGGAGAGGTCGAAGCTCTATGGGGCTCTCATATCTGATGAGTTAACTTTCTTGCGTCTGGCCACCCGACGGGTGAATGCGTTGGCCATATCAGTTGGCTCGAGTCTTTTGAACTATCTGGCAACGCCGCTCTTGGGCATGCTTTGTGTCCTCCTGCTTCCAGGGCTTGATACCCGAGACGCGCAAGCGGCGCGGTATCGGCCTTGGTGACAAGGCACTTCTGACGCTTGAGCCTCATCCCAGGGCTCGTATCGCAGCCATCCTGGTCCTGGAAAGAGGGGCTGTGGGCTGTTGGGGTTCACTAAATTCGAGGCCACATGAGGCTACAGAAACAACAGCCAGTTCAAGGCTGGCTAGGCATGGTAGGAGCTTCACTTGCTTACACATCGAATACCCGTAAGCAATTGAATAACCTAGACTTATTGCTATGAAAAAGTTACTTGGAGTCTCGGCATTTGCGCTGTTCTTGTCTGGCTGCTATGCACATCACGGGCATGGTTATGGGCACCGTCACCATGATGGGTACTACGGGCATCCGCACGGCCACAAGCATCATGGCCATCGGTCAGGTGGTCATGGAGGTGGGCATAAGCACCACGGCGGGCGTGGGAACGGTCGGCGCTAGACCTGAAACGCAAACAAAAAAGCCACCTTCGGGTGGCTTGGTTTATCTGGAAACCGTTAGAAAGCGTCGGCGCTGTACTCGCCTTCGGGTGGGGTCTGGGACAGTATCCGCAGAACCTCTTCGGGAGAGTGGGGGTCAGGCATTGGCGTCATGATCTCTTGATTCGTCGCTTTGAGTTCGGGATAGGCGGCGTACAGGTAGGTCATGGCTACTCCTTGCAGGGTGGATGGAAGCTGATGTGTTTCTTTTTAACGTTTGACTGTGTCAGTTCGTTGACAGGAATGTAAGTCGTGAGGTGTGCTTACAGATTCTCAGGCAGGCATTGCACGGTCCTGTCGTCCAGTCACTGGCTGTCTGCCCGGACAGGAAAGGCGGCGCGTGCAGCGATTCGGATCGCGCTGCCAGAGAGGAATGAAGTTGCGGAAGGGGGTATCCGCCCAAGCCGGGTCAGTGGCTCAGGGTATCGCGGCAGCGGAGGAGCGGGCAGCAAGCGCGATCGTGCCAAGTGGTTTAGCCATGGGTTTTCATCCTCTTCGGGATCGTTGCCGCAACGCAGGGCGGTGGATCAGTAGCGGTGATGGCCGGGTTTTGCTGGATGCTTGCCGTCAATCTGGTGCAGGACTCTGCCAGCCACATGCGGTGCGTGATGGCGCAGTCGAGAAGCTCTGGCCGGTGCTCCAGCCGGGAGACAGGCTTGTGATTGCGCAACGGTATTTGGCCGTGCTGCTGTGGCTGACGACTTGATTGGCTCGATCGTGGAAAAAAGGCTTGGCTAATAGGAGAGGGCCGCTGGCTAGCTAAAACGCTGCAAGCCCATGCTTGTCAGCGCCCCACGATGAAGAGGCGGTACAGCGACTCGCTGCACCATGGGATGAATCATAAATGCAATTGAGAATCGTTTGCAAATAACCGTGTAATTCTCAGGACTATAAAAAGAGAGGATCGATGCCTGGAGGCATGAAACTGAATGGCACCAAGAGTTGCCGGATAGATGCGGGCGCTGGGTTCAGGGCGGTTGGAAGAGGCTGCGAGGTGTCAGTGCCGAGGAGCGGTACCAGCCTCTGCGGCAAGAAGATGAGCCATTGCCTTCAATTCCGGACTGGGTGCTAGACAGGCTCAGCTTGTGCTACAAGCCGCGTCCATGAAGCTCCATCACGTGCTGTTTGCAGCCTATGTCCTGAAGAGTGAGCACTTGAACTCTGTGCGCTGGCGTCTGGTCAGGGCTGGCATGATGTCGAATCCACGGTTTGCGTTCCCTCTGGTCGATATTTCGGATGCTGCTGACGTATCTTGATAAGTAACGCCCCGATAGCGGCCATTCATCGCAATACTGAGGCGTATGCCCAGGCTGCCTGGGGTAGCCAGCGGCGTGACCATAGTTTCAAGCATGATCAGCGGGCGCCTTTGTTTTGCGTTTGCCGTTGTGAGCAATTGATAGCGCGCAAGGGTTTGCATCACATGGATGCCCTGGCAGGTCCCGCGGCCGTAGGCCTCACTAGCGCTTAACTTTGACTCAAGCCGCATTTCGCGGCTTTGTTCATAAGGAGGGTGTCATGAATACTGATCAAGTCAAGGGCACGTTGAAGGATGTGGCAGGCAGGATTCAGGAGAGGCTTGGTGAACACATAGACAGTCCTGAGCAAGAAGCCAGGGGATCGCAACGCAGGTTGAAGGCACCGCTCAGAAGAAGATAGGTGATCTGAAAGAAGCGATTCAAGAAACGACCAAAAAGTAAGCTGCACGAGCTCTAACGAGCAAAGTCCGCTAGGTTGGCCAACTGACTTTTGTGTTGCTTCCCGAGGGGATTCATTACTGAATATCTATTCATGCTGTAGATTTATACATATGTGCTACAATACAAGTGTCGGGGAAATCATGCAGGCGCCTAGGAATGGTGGTCGGCCCCCGACGCGGAATATCGCGAGGTGGAGCAGTCTGGTAGCTCGTCGGGCTCATAACCCGAAGGTCGTTGGTTCAAATCCGGCCCTCGCAACCAATAAAGCCCTGGCCGGAAACGGTCAGGGCTTTTTGCCATCTGTCTGTCATATTTCGAGAGCAAGATACGCATCGCTAGGTTCAGGTTGTAGCACTGAAAGATGGCTTAACCCCTGGCGCCAATTCCAAAGCCCTGGCCGTAGCAGCCGGGGCTTTTTCTTTTGTCTTCTGCCTACCGAAAGCTGGTTGCTGCGGCCCTGGTTCTGCCTCGACGGCTTTTCTTATTCCCTTAAGCCAGCCAAGGCCTCGCCCGGGTGGCATGTCGCGCGGATGATGCGGGCTGCTTCATCGCTCACGGAGAGCTCTTGCATGTGTCACTTTGGGCCGAAGGAGTGCAAGCTCGAATTAGGAGGGAGGCGTCAGCCTTCTTGCCATGAGGGCGCAAAGCATCGATGCTTCGTGCCGGCCTCAAAGAGGGTTAAGGCGGTTCTTAGTCTGCCAAGCCGCAAATAAATATGATGGCGCGTATAAGCCGGCAAGGTCGAGAAGCCTAGACAGACAAAAGGGGTTAGATCTTTCGATCTAACCCCTTGTCATTTGGTCGGAGCGGCGGGATTCGAACTCGCGACCCTCTGCTCCCAAAGCAGATGCGCTACCAGGCTGCGCTACGCTCCGAAGCCTCTATTCTAACTACAAAAAATTGCGCATCTTTTGAAAGTGGCGAATTTTTGATGATGAGGCGCTATTTATTTTGAACGAGGTGTCGTGGGGGCCGGGCCACGGTTGGCCAGGTGGCGGAAGGTAATACGGCCCTTGGTCAGATCATAGGGCGACATTTCCAGCGACACCTTGTCGCCAGCCAGAATGCGGATGTGGTGCTTGCGCATCTTGCCGCCGGTGTAGGCAATCAGTTGGTGACCGTTGTCCAGCGTGACGCGAAAACGCGAGTCAGGCAGGACTTCCGTCACGGAACCTTGCATTTCAATCAGTTCTTCCTTGGCCATTTGTTCAATCTCTTAGAAAAGGTCAGTTGCGGCGCTTGCTCGTCATCGCCACGGAAAAGGCCTGAGCAGAACAACTGCTCAGGCCTCAATGTGGCAAGGGCGCTGCGCTGTTTGCGCAGACCGAACAAAAGGCCGATATCCAATCAAGCCGTGCTGTGAAACAGCATTCAGCTAAACATTGGAATTGTAGCGTCTCGCCTTCGCTTATGCCCTCATAAAGGGGTAAAGCGTCGCAGCGATGAGACGGGGGCATGGGTCTTTGTCATGACGCTTGCATCATTGAGATATCGCGCCTGGGCGGTGGCCTGGATGGGGTAAAACGCCTGTAGCCCCCAAAGACAGCCGCCGCTGCCGTGGTCTTGGCTAGAATCCTGTTCGACAGCTCTATAACTTTGATAGCAAAATTCCATTGTGTCTGATCGACTCGCCGTACTTTCCCAATATTTCTTGCCCAAGCAGGCGCTGACCGCGCTGATGGGAAAACTGGCGCAAGCCGAGGCCGGCGGATTGACGACGGCAGTCATTCGTCGCTTTATCCAGCGCTACCAGGTGAACATGGCCGAAGCGGCCAATCCCGATCCTGCTGCCTACAAGACCTTCAATGCCTTTTTTACACGTGCGCTCAAGGACGGTGTTCGTCCTCTGGCGCAGGCGGACTGGATTTGCCCGGTAGATGGTGCGATCAGTCAGTTCGGCAGGATAGAAGGCGAGCAGATCTTTCAAGCCAAGGGGCATCAATACAGTGCGACTGCCCTGGTGGGAGGGGATGCGGCTCTGGCGCGCCAGTTCGATAACGGCAGCTTTGCCACGATCTATCTGAGCCCGCGCGACTATCACCGCATTCATATGCCCTGTGCCGGCAAGCTGCGCAGCATGACCTATGTGCCAGGGGATCTGTTCTCGGTGAACCCGGTTACCGCACGTGGCGTACCCGGCTTGTTTGCGCGCAACGAGCGCGTGGTCTGCGTGTTCGATACCGATCATGGGCCCTTCGTGCTGGTGCTGGTGGGAGCGACGATAGTGGGCAGCATGGCAACGGTGTGGCATGGCCTGATCAATCCTCCGCGTCCAGGCCATATCAAGACCTGGAATTACGAAGGTGCCGAAGCGGTGACGCTGGCTAGAGGCGAGGAGATGGGCCGCTTTCAGCTCGGCTCCACGGTGGTCATGCTGTTTCCTCAGGCTGCAGGCCTGCAGTTCAATCCGCAGTGGCAGCCGGCGGCGCCGGTGCAACTGGGCCAGATCATGGCCAATGCACAGGCCAAGCTGGGCTGATAGCCGGGTTCCATAGAAAAAGCCGCTGATGCCATGGGCGTCAGCGGCTTTCTTGTTTCGAGGGATCAAAGAAACCAAGTCAGTGGTTCAGGCCGGCGTTCGGTGGTGAACACCGTGGGGGCAAGACTCAGGCGATCGGGTTTGACCGGGTCGTCGTGACCTCGGAGGTAGACCATCAGTTCGCGTCTGCGCAAGATGACATGGCTGACGATTTCGCGTCGGCCATTCTGAGTGACCTCGGTGCCGGGGCGAAACAACGGCATATGAAACAGGCCACTGCGTGTGGTGGGCGGCGATGCCGCAACTTCATTGGAGGCGAGCTGCATGGGCTTTCCGTAGTAGTGGTGACTGCTTATCGGCAGCGAATCATCAAACTAAAGCCCGAATTGCCGGGCCTGGTTCAACCGGGCTGGGCCAGGGCCTTGAGCAGCTCGGTCTCCATGCGCAACTGGCTGTTGTTGTCCTGCAGCTCAGGGCCTTCGATGAGGAAGCTGTCTTCCACGCGCTCGCCCAGGGTGCTGATCTTTGCCAGGTGCACGCTGATATGGTGCTGGGCCAAAATGCGGGCAATGATGTAGAGCAGGCCGGCGCGGTCTGATGCGGAGATGGACAGCAGCCAGTGCTGGGCTTTTTCATCGGGGCGCAGGATGACGCGCGGGGCGAATGGAAAGCTTTTGACGCGGCGCGACAGCCGTCTTTGCGAGGGTGTGGGCAGCGGGCCGCCCCGCAGCAGTGTCTGCGTCAGATCGCTTTCCACCATGTGCATGAGCTCGCGATATTGCTCCTGCATGGTGGGGGCGACGACCTGGAAGGTGTCCAGCGCGTAATCGTTGTTGGCCGTGTGCACGCGCGCATCGAGAATGGAAAATCCGGCCCGGTCGAAGTAGCTGCAGATGCGGGCAAACAGATCGGGCTGGTCGGGTGCATAGACCAGCACTTGCAGGCCTTCGCCGGCCAGCGAGCGCCGGGCGCGCACCACGGGCTTGCCAAGGCCCACATGGCGCGAGAGATGGCGGGTATGCCAGGCGATGTCGGCCGCTTCATGGCGCATGAAGTAGCTCACATCCAGTGTCTCCCAGAGCTTCTTGTGGGACTCAAAGGGTTGGGCAGACAGGGCCAGTTGCACCAGCGCCTCACGCTTGCGGGCTTCGATTTCGGCGGCGGCATCCGGGGCGCGACCACCTAGCACACGCAGGGTCAGGCGGTAGGTGTCTTCCAGCAGCTTGCCTTTCCAGGCACTCCAGACCTTGGGGCTGGTGCCGCGAATGTCGGCCACCGTCAGCAGGTACAAGGCAGTGAGCTTGCGCTCGTTGCCAACGCGTTCGGCAAAGGCACGAATCACATCGGGGTCGGACAAGTCCTGCTTCTGGGCCACCTGGCTCATGGTCAGGTGCTCGCGTACCAGAAACTCGACCAGCTCCGCATCGGCCTTGTCGATCTGGTGGGCGCGGCAAAAACGCTTGACTTCGACGGCGCCGATCACGGAGTGATCGCCGCCTCGGCCCTTGCCGATATCGTGGAAGATGGCAGCCAGATACAGAATCCAGGGCTTGTCCCAGCCTGCGGCGAGCTGGGAGCAGAACGGATACTCATGGGCATGCTCGGCCATGAAGAAGCGCCGCACATTGCGCAGCACCATCAGTATGTGCTGGTCCACGGTGTAGACGTGGAACAGATCGTGCTGCATCTGTCCCACGATGCGGCGGAAGGGCCAGAGATAGCGGCCCAGTACCGAGGTCTGATTCATCAGCCGGATGGCATGGGTGATGCCGCGCGGCTGCTGCAGGATTTTCATGAAGGTGGCGCGATTGACCGGGTCGCGACGGAAGGCGCTGTCCATCACGTCGCGGCTGGCATACAGCGCACGCAGCGTGCGTGTCGACAGACCTGTCAGCCCCTCATGCTGCTCATACATGAGAAAGGTTTCGAGAATGGCATGCGGATCGCGCTCGTACAGATCGTCGCTGACCACCTCGATGGTGCCGGCCTTCTCACAGAAGCGATCATTGAGCTGAATCAGCTCGTGCGAGCCGGGGTTCAGGCGCTCTTCGATGCTCATGCGCACGATCTGGCACAGCTGGGTCACCGCCTTGGCGGCCCAGTAATAGTGGCGCATCAGGGTCTCGCCAGCGCGCATGGCCAGCTTGCGGCCCTCCGGCGTGGTGGAGCGGTAGCCGAAGGCTTCGGCCACGGCAGTCTGCAGGTCAAAGACCAGCCGATCCTCATGGCGGCCGGCAACGGCATGCAGGCGTGCACGGATCAGGCTGAGCAGGGATTCATTGGATTCGAGCTGCTGGACCTCGAAATGGGTGATCAGGTCTTGCTCGGCCAGCTCATGCCAGCTGTTGCCGAAGCCAGCGGCCTTGGCCAGCCAGAGCATGGTGTGCAGATCGCGCAGCCCGCCGGGCGATTCCTTGCAGTTGGGCTCGAGCGAATAGGGCGTGAAGTCGTATTTGGCGTGGCGCTGGCGCATTTCCAGCAGCTTGCCTTCGACAAAGGCCTTGGGATCGAGCTGCGCGCGGAACTCCTGTTCGAAGTCGGCAAACAAGGCCTTGCTGCCGGTGATGCGGCGTGACTCCAGCATGGCGGTCTGCACCGTCAGGTCCTGCGCAGCCTCCTGCAGGCATTCGGCGATGCTGCGCACGCTGGAGCCGATTTCAAGGCCTGCATCCCAGCAACTGCTGATGAACCGTTCGATGCTGGCCGCCAGTGCTGCAGCCGGCTGTGCACTGCTTTGGGGCAGCAGCACCAGCACATCGATGTCCGAGTAGGGAAAGAGCTGGGCGCGCCCATAGCCGCCGACGGCCAGCAGGGCCGCGCCTTGCGGCATCTGTGCGCGTTGCCAGAGGGTGCGCAGCAGACCATCGGCCAGTTCACTGAAATGGTGCAGCACTCCGCGCACGCTGCGTCTGCCCAGCGTGGGGTTGCGCAGCAAGTCCATTTGCCGGGCCTTGGCCTCGCGGTATTGCTCGCGCAGGCCCTGTAGCGAGGAGAGGTCGGAGACGTCGGCAGAGTTGGCGTAGGAGTGGGCAGAGGAGGTCATGCGCAGTAGAAAAAAGCGTTTCAACAGGGCAAGTGCTTGAGCGTCACCTTAACCCAACTGACTTGGGCTTGAGGCCTGTGATGGCAAAAAGATGAGCGCATGGCGCTTGCAGCACAAGGTCTACAAGCAAAAAATATGCCGCATCCGGCTTTGGCCAGATGCGGCATGCAGGTCAGCGGCAGCAATGCGCTCAGGTGCGGATGGCCGTGATGAAGTCGGGCGGGGTGGGCGAGCCATCGGACCAGGTCAGCACGTCATAGCCGGTCTTGGTGACGGCCAGCATCAGCTCCCACTGGGCGGTCAGGCTGCGATCCTTGGTGACCACGGTCCAGCCGTCGGGCATGGCCTTGATGTCGCGCTTGCCCAGATTCAGCATGGGCTCGATGGTGAAGACCATGCCTTCTTCCAGCACCACGCCTTCGCCGGGGCGGCCGTAGTGCAGCACCTGGGGCTCGTCGTGGAACACCTTGCCGATGCCGTGGCCGCAGTATTCACGCACCACGGACAGGTTGTTGCTCTCCGCATAGGTCTGGATGGCATGGCCGATATCGCCCAGCGTGGCACCGGGCTTGACCTGGGCGATGCCCTTCCACATGGCCTCGAAGGTCAGCTTGGACAGACGCTTGGCGGCAATCGTGCCTTCACCAATGATGAACATGCGGCTGTTGTCGCCGAACCAGCCGTCTTCGGTGATGATGGTCACGTCGACATTGACGATATCGCCCTTCTTCAAAGGCTTGTCGTTGGGGATGCCGTGGCACACCACATGGTTGACCGAGGTGCAGACATAGGCCGGGTAGGGCGTCATGCCTGGGGGCTGATAGCCCAGGCAGGCCGTCTTGGTGCCTTGCTCGGCCATGCGCTTGGCGCACAGATCGTCGATCTGCTGGGTGGTGATGCCGGGCTTGATGTGGGGGGTGATGTAGTCCAGCACATCCGAAGCAAAGCGGCCTGCAATGCGCATGCGCTCGATGTCTTCGGGAGTCTTCAGTGTGATGCTCATGGCCGCAATTATCCCATTGCGCGCTTGAACATGCAGGGCTTGTGGGTGTGAGCATTCGGACTAACCCCGAGGCACGGTAAAATCCGAGGCTCACCGAATTCAGCGCTTTGGCCAGGTCCTCTCAGGCAGGGGATTGACCAGGACGCTTTTCAACAGCCTTCACATAAACAGGCCGCCACGTGACATTGCATCTGACACAGTTTGAGGGTGGAAACGCCCTGAGCTCGTTCCGCGCCCAACAGCTTCTGACCGATCTGGTCGCCATCCACCCCAAGATCACCGGCGTATCTGCACGCTTTGTGCACCTGGTAGCCACCGAGGGCGCAGTTGCGTCCGCATTGCAAGAGCGCCTGTCGGCGCTCTTGACTTATGGTGACCCCTATACGGGCAATGCTGAAGGCCTGGCCTTCATCGTCACACCCCGCCTGGGCACTATCTCTCCCTGGGCCTCCAAGGCCACCGATATCGCGCGCAACTGCGGCCTGAATGTGTTCCGTGTGGAACGCATGACCGAGTATCGCGTGGACGTGAAGTCAGGCCTGCTGGGCGGCAAGCCCGAGCTCTCGCCGCAGCAGACGGCTCAGATTGCCGCCTTGCTGCACGACCGCATGACCGAGTCCGTGTTTGCGACACGTGCTGAAGCCGAGCAGCTGTTCACCACCCTGGCGGCACAACCCATGGAGTTTGTGGATGTGCTGGGCGGTGGCCGCGCAGCGCTGGAAACCGCGAACAAGCAATGGGGCCTGGCCTTGGCCGAAGACGAGATCGAGTATCTGGTCAACGCCTTCAACGATCTCAAGCGCAATCCCACGGATGTGGAGCTGATGATGTTCGCGCAGGCCAACTCCGAGCACTGCCGCCACAAGATCTTCAACGCCAAGTTCACCATCGATGGCGTGGAGCAGGAAAAGTCGCTGTTCGGCATGATCCGCAACACCGAAGCCTGCTCGCCCCAGCACACCGTGGTGGCCTATGCCGACAACGCTTCCATCATGGAAGGCCACGAGGTCGAGCGATTTGTCGCCAAGTTCGATGCCAAGGCAGACGCAGTCAGCGCGCCCAGCTACCAGAAGCAGGCGGCTACCAACCATGTGCTGATGAAGGTGGAAACACATAACCACCCCACGGCGATTTCGCCCTTCCCCGGCGCCTCGACCGGCAACGGCGGCGAAATCCGTGACGAAGGCGCAACCGGCCGTGGCTCCAAGCCCAAGGCCGGCCTGACCGGCTTCACCGTCTCCAAGCTCTGGGGCAGCGAAGTGGGCAAGCCCGAGCACATCGCCAGCCCGCTGCAGATCATGATCGAAGGCCCTCTGGGTGGCGCGGCGTTCAACAACGAGTTCGGTCGCCCCAATCTGACCGGCTATTTCCGCGAGTACGAGCAGCAGGTCGGCGATATCACACGCGGCTACCACAAGCCCATCATGATCGCCGGCGGCCTGGGCGTCATCGATTCCGAACTCACCAAGAAGATCGAGTTCCCGGCGGGCACGCTGCTGATCCAGCTGGGCGGTCCCGGCATGCGCATCGGCATGGGTGGCGGTGCGGCAAGCTCCATGGCTTCGGGCACCAATGCAGCAGAACTGGACTTCGACTCGGTGCAGCGCGGCAATCCCGAGATCGAGCGCCGTGCGCAGGAAGTCATCAATCATTGCTGGCAGCAGGGCGCAGGCAACCCCATCCTGGCCATCCACGACGTGGGTGCCGGTGGTATCTCCAATGCCTTCCCCGAGCTGACCAATGATGCCGGGCGCGGTGCACGCTTTGACCTGCGAGCCGTCAAGCTCGAAGAGTCCGGCCTGTCGCCCAAGGAAATCTGGTCCAACGAATCGCAGGAGCGTTACGTACTGGCCATTGCCCCCGAATCGCTGGAGCAGTTCACGGCCTTCTGCGAGCGCGAGCGCTGCCCGTTTGCCGTCATCGGCACGGCCACCGAAGAGCGCCAACTGGTGCTGGAGGACACGGCGGTCGAGTCCGGCGACCAGAAGTTTCCCGTGGACATGCCCATGAACGTGCTGCTGGGCAAGCCGCCCAAGGTGCACAAGGATGTGAGCAGCGTGGAGCGCCAGCTGCCCGCCATGGACCTGACCGGCGTGCCGCTGGAAAAGGCTGTGATCGAAGTGCTGGCCCACCCCACGGTGGCTTCCAAGCGTTTCCTGATCACCATTGGTGACCGTGCCGTCGGTGGCCTGACCCATCGCGACCAGATGGTCGGTCCCTGGCAGGTGCCGGTGGCCGACGTGGCCGTGACCCTGGCCGACTACAAGGGCTTCAAGGGTGAAGCCATGGCCATGGGCGAGCGCACACCGCTGGCCGCCATCGACGCACCCGCCTCGGGCCGCATGGCCGTGGCCGAAGCCATCACCAATATGCTGGCCGCCCCCATCGAGCTGTCCAAGGTGAAGATGTCGGCCAACTGGATGGCCGCCTGCGGCGAAGCCGGCGAAGACGCTGCGCTGTACGCCACCGTCAAGGCCGTGGGCATGGAACTGTGCCCCGCGCTGAACATCTCGATTCCCGTGGGCAAGGACTCCCTGTCCATGCGCACCCAGTGGAGCGAGAACGGGCAGACCAAGAGGGTCACCTCGCCCGTGAGCCTGATCATCACCGGCTTTGCCGCCATCGACGATGTGCGCACCACGCTCACGCCCCAGCTCAACGCCGAGGTGGAAGACAGCACCCTGGTGCTGATCGACCTGGGCCGCGGCAAGATGCGCATGGGCGGCTCCATCATCGGTCAGGTGCTCAATCAGTCGGGCAACGAGGTACCGGATTTGGACGAGCCCAAGGATCTGATCGCCATGGTGGATGCAGTGAATGCGCTGCGCGCCAAGGGACTGATCCTGGCCTACCACGACAGGGGCGACGGCGGCCTGCTGGCCACGGCCGCCGAAATGGCCTTTGCCGGCCATGTGGGCGTGGCCTTGAATGTGGACATGCTGATCACCGAAGGCGATGGCATCTCCGACAGCCGCATGGACAGCGGCGAAGGCAAGAACTGGGGCAAGCAGGTCTCCGGCCGTCGCGAAGACCTGACCCTGCGCGCGCTGTTCAACGAAGAGCTGGGCGCCGTGCTGCAGATCAGGACCGAGGACCGTGCCGAAGTGCTGCAGGTGCTGCGCGAACATGGCCTGATCCAGTGCAGCCATGTCATCGGCAAGACCCGTCCTGCTTCGTCCCCTGTGGACGCCGGCAAGGGCGAGCTGCAGGTGTGGCGCGATGCGAACAAGGTGTTCGGCGCAAGCCTGTCCGATCTGCACCAGGTCTGGGATGCCGTGAGCTGGAAGATCACCCAGCAACGCGACAACCCCGTTTGTGCCGACAGCGAGCATGCTGCGGCGGGCGAGCCTGCCGACCCCGGCATGCATGTGCATCTGACCTTCGACCCTCAGGAGAACGTGGCAGCGCCCTTCATCAACGTGGCTGCCAAGCCCCGCGTTGCGGTGCTGCGCGAGCAGGGCGTGAACTCCCATGTGGAAATGGCCTACGCCTTCACCGAAGCCGGCTTTGATGCGGTGGACGTGCACATGAGCGACCTGCAGTCCGGTCGTGCGCAGCTCAAGGACTTCGCCGGTGTGGTGGCCTGTGGCGGCTTCAGCTACGGCGACACCCTGGGTGCGGGCATTGGCTGGGCACGTTCCATCACTTTCAACGACCGTCTGTCCGAGCAGTTCCAGGCCTTCTTCGGTCGCAGCGACACCTTCGGTCTGGGCGTGTGCAACGGCTGCCAGATGTTCGCCGAGCTGGCCGATATCATTCCCGGTGCGCAGGATTGGCCGCGCTTCACGCAGAACCAGAGCAACCGCTTCGAGGCGCGTCTGAGCATGGTGGAAGTGCTGGAGTCGCCCAGCCTGTTCCTGCAAGGCATGGCCGGCTCCCGCCTGCCCATCGCCGTGGCGCATGGCGAGGGTTATGCCAACTTCCAGTTCCGTGGCAATGCCGAGCAAGTGGTCAAGGCCATGCGTTATGTGGACAACCACGGCCAGCCTACCGAGCAGTATCCGTTCAACCCCAACGGCTCGGCCGGTGGCCTGACAGCAGTGACGACGGCCGATGGCCGTTTCACCGCGATGATGCCTCACCCCGAGCGCGTGTTCCGCAACGTGCAGATGAGCTGGACCTCGGGCGACAAGTCTGAATTCAGCCCCTGGATGCGCGTCTGGCGCAACGCCCGCAAGTGGCTGGGTTGATTCCCTGGCACTGCTAGTGCAATCAAAAGGCTCTGCATTCTGCAGAGCCTTTTTTCATGGTTCATGGTCTTCCCGGAGGCCGACTTCAAGGATCGGATGAACTGCTTTCCGCGTCCTGTCGGAAGCGTAGGTCTAGATCGTCTCCAGTTGCTGCATCAGATGCTGGCGCATCAACTCGGCCATCTGCGCGGCTGGCTTCGCATCTATATGCCAGCGGCCATAGCTGGTAAGGATATTGAAGCCTCGCCGCATGTCCGGCACATGGTGGCTCAACGCATAGCCGATCAACTGCGCTTGGTGGCAGGCAATCTGGGCTTGCGGCACGGTTGCCGGCACCAACGAAGCTGCTGCCGCAAAAGCCTTGCCATCGGCATGCTGATCGAAAATGTTCTGGCTCATGACTCAAAACTCCAGTCGGGCCTGATCTGCAGGTCCTGGCGTTGGTGTTGAATAGCACATGCTTTCAGCTGCGCCGATTTGCCCGCGACAGTCGTGCATGGATAGCTGATGCTTTGACAGCATCAAGTCCGTAAACGCCGAATTCAGACAAAGGCTGAAATTGTCGAGCGCTACAGAACACATTCGTAGAGTGCCTGTTGTCGTAGCAGGCAAGATCCGTTGCCAACACTGCACCGGCTGTTGATGGGACAGCAGCTATCTGGACTGTTCCGTGTCCATTGGGCGACCGTAGGCCTTGGCTCTCAAGTCATGTGCGGGCCTGTGCTTAGGGGGGCTGCTTCATGTCAGAATCTATCGATTGATGTGAATAGGTGTAGTAGCTCTGTGCAAAGGGCTGCTGCTTTTTTGCCTCTAGTGCAGTGTTGTGAAGCGGCACTAGCTTGGCTTTGGTATGACAATAGTACGCAAATGCGTATATTTGTCAATATTGAGTTACTCATATGGGTATTGGTGCGCGTTTGCGTGAGGAACGAGAACGCCTTGGCTTGAACCAGGAAGGGTTTGGCCAACTTGGCGGTGTGCGCAAGCAGGCGCAGCTGCTCTACGAGAAAGACGAACGAAAGCCGGATAGCGATTACCTTGTTGCGGTTGCCGCAGCAGGTGTTGATGTGCTGTTTGTGCTGACAGGCCGGCGCCAGTCAGATCTTCCAGCGGGGGATGCCAGCGAACAGCTTTTGCTGGAGAACTTTCGACGCTGTTCGTTAGCTGCCAGACAGAATCTCTTGCAGTCTTCTGTGTTGTTGGCCGCGGGCTTGCCAGCCGAAGCATCGTCAGTGGCTAATTCTCCGACCCAGAGCCGACTTCCAAGGCTGTGACACAGGGCGTGTTTGGCATCGACGGTGTCCTGGTCGATTTGACCCAGAGCATTCAGACCCTCGGTAGCAATTTGACAGCCAGATAGGCAGCAAGGTGCACTTGCGGGCAGCTGGCGCGGTATGAGCACCGAAGCCGGGTCGAGCCATTGGTAAGCAAAAGTAGCAGGAATGTCGTGGCTTGGCTGCGGCGGAGTCGGTACTTGCATCTGCAGCAGCGTCGGTGGGCTGAATGTTCACCGGGAACAGCGGTACCGCAGCTTGACGAGGAAGCCGGTTGATGCATGTCACCCGGCTTCTCTATGTTCTGATTTTTTGCACGTTTTCATCGGCACAGTGCCATGGCGATGATAGGCTGACGCATTGCGCGCAACGGTTTGCGCGGTCTGTCAAACCACAGTTTTTGCCGCGCTGAAAGCACAGTTTCAGCAAAGTGCGGACGAGGTTTTCCGAGGGGAGTTTCGCACTCGCCCTTGGTGCGTAAGCGCCTCGAACTATCAGGATATTGCGTCGATTCGGGACGGGAGACATTGGTGTCGCGTGTATTAGCAACGGAAGCGGAAGTTTTGGCGCTGTCGCCGGATGCTGCGTCATCCAAGGCGGCCAAGGGACTGCAGTCCCTGAGCAAATGGCCGAACACAGGCAGCAATGATGCTGCGGTTTGGGGGGAATGCCAGGGCAGCGGCAGCAAGCCGTATCAGACTCAGGTCGATCTGAGCGGGCCGGCCTTCAAGTGCTCCTGCCCCAGCCGCAAGTTCCCCTGCAAGCACGGGCTGGCGCTGATGCTGCTGCGCGCAGGCGGCCAGGTGCCGGAGGGCGGCGAGCCCCCGGAATGGGTCAGCAACTGGTTGGGTGGGCGTCAGCAAAAAGCCGAGCAGAAGGAGGCCAAGGCGGCCGCCATTGCCGCTGCGCCAGTGGCGGATCAGGAGGCTCTGGCCAGACAGCAGGCCAAGCGCGAGGACAAGCGCTGGGACAAGGTTGCTGGCGGCATGCAGGAGCTGTCGCTATGGATGCAGGACATGGTGCGCACCGGCCTGGCCAATCAGGCCGGCGACAGCCAGACGCGCCAGCACTGGAACACCATGGCGGCACGCATGGTGGATGCCCAGGCCACGGGCATGGCCGCACGTATCAGGGAAGCCTGGGAGTTGGTGGGCAGCCACCCGACCTGGCCGCGTGACCTGCTGGTGCAGCTTGGCCATTGGCAGCTGCTGGTGGACGCGGTGCAGCGGCGTGACTCGCTGAGCCCCGAGGTGAAGGCCGACGTCATGGCTGCCCTGGGCTGGCCCATGGACAAGGCCGAAGTACAGGCCCGTGGCGAGACCATCAGCGACGATTGGCGGGTGCTGGGTCAGCGCCTGATCGAGCGCGAGGGTCGCCTGCTGGAACGCCGCGTCTGGCTGCAGGGCCTCAATACCGGCCGCGCGGCCCTGATGCTGGACTATGCCCAGGGCGGGCGAGGGTTCGAGACGGCCTGGGTGAGCGGCGGCGCTTATCGCGCAGCCTTGAGCTTTTATCCGGGCAGGGCGAGCCTGCGGGCGGTTGCTGTCAATGGGGTTGAAGCACTCGACAGCTCCGATGCCGCAGCCCTGACGCTCAAGGCTTTGGGCGAACCGTTGCTGCAACTGGGCGAGCGCATTGCCGCCAATGCGCTGCAGCCGGTGCAGCCGCTGTGGTGTGCGAATGCCCAGCTGCTGTATGTAGAGGGGCAATGGCTGGTGGGCTGGCCCACAGGGCAGAGCCAGCCGGCGCCCGTGCCTGCGGTGATTGCTGACGACGAAGCCTGGCGGCTGCTGGCGCTGAGCGGCGGCACGCCTCTGGCACTGTTCGGCGAGTGGGAGTGTGGGCCGCAACTGGGGCGCTGGCGCTTGCTCAGCGCCTGGCAGCAGGGTGCCCACAGCCAGGACTTGTCCCCCATCTGGCAGAACCAAGGAGAGATGCGATGAGCAGCGCCAATTTATGGGCTGCGCTGCAGCAGTCAAGTCTGGTCGGCGCGGACAGGCTGGCCGTACCTGCGGTGTTGACCGCGCAGGTCGATGCCGCAGCCAGCACCGGTTTGCAAGCCATGCAAGCCGCCTGGCTGCAACCGGCTGCATCAACGGCTGCACAGCTGCTGAGGGCCAGCGCCGTCGCTGCCGTCCTGGAGCGGGCGGGCTGGCAACCCGGCGCGCAGGTCAGGCTCGGCGCACCTTTGAGCTCCCCGGCATTGCCTGCCGACGAGTCTCGCCGTGCGCCCGAGGATGAGCGCTTGCATGGCCTGATGCGTGATGTGCTGCAGCATGGGCCAGAGAACATGCTGGCTCCCATGTTCCATGCCCTCGATCAGGCCGGACAGCGCTTGCCTCATGCGCTTCTGGTCGATGCTTTGAACGAAGGCCGCCGTTCGGTGGAACTGCGTACCTGGCTGACGCCGGTGCTGGGCGAGCGAGGACGCTGGCTGGCCGGGCTCAACCCGCAATGGAGCTATGCCAGCGGCGTGCAGGAGACAGCCAATGCCGAGCTGATCTGGCAGGAGGGCTCCATCGAGCAGCGCGTGGCGCTGCTGCACAGCGAACGTGAGACCGATGCCGACCAGGCGCGCGCCAGACTGGAAGCCAGCTTGAAGGAGCTCAATGCCAAGGAGCGTGCGCCCATGGTGCTGGCTCTGGGCGTGGGACTGTCCATGGCGGACGAGCCGCTGCTGGAAAAGCTGCTGACCGATCGTAGCAAGGAGGTGCGCGAGAACGCGGCCCGTCTGCTGTCGCGTTTGCCGCAAAGCGCGCACAGCCTGCGCATCACGGGCTGGCTGCAGTCCATGCTGAGCCGCAATGCCAAGGGGGAATGGCAGATCGAGCCGCCCGAGGAGGGCAGCAAGGACTGGGAGCGCGACGGCATTGCGCTGCAACCGCCGGCCTATATCAAGGGCGTGAAAGCCTGGTGGCTGCAGCAGATGGTGGAGCTTGCGCCCATCGATTTCTGGCTGCAGACCCTGGAGATGACGCCCGAGCAGCTCTGGGACTGGAGCCGCCGCAGCGACTGGAAGACCGCTTTGCGTCAGGGCTGGCTGGCGGCCCTGCGCGATCAGCCCGATGTGCGCTGGATTGCGCTGTTGCAGACCATGGAACGCGATGCACGGGCCGAAGCGCTGCTGCCGGCCCTGCTGGACCGGCTGAGCCAGCAGGAGCGCGAGGCGCTGTGGCAGGCGCAGTTGCAGCAGGCCAAGGGTAGCCTGGTGGACCGCATCAACAGCATCGAGAGCAGCATGCCCGTGGTTGGCGTATTTTCTCAATCCATGTCTGAGCAACTGATGGACGCTCTGGACAAGGCGCTGGGCGGCAAGCAGGCCACGGGCAGCTGGCATAGCTGGCAGGCCGATCAGGCCGTGCTGGCCTGCGCGCGCCGGCTGCATCCGGCCGTTCTGCCGCGCTTTGTGCGGCTCTGGCGTCAGCCTCCACAGGCTGAGGAACCTGCCGTGCCAGAGCTGCAGCCCGAGGCAGCAGCCCCGTCAGGGCTGGCCGGGCTCTGGCAAAAATTGGTATCCAAGGTGGCCGATGCGGCCGAAGAGGCCACTACCGTTGCTGCGCAAAGCAGCCTGACTCCCGAACAACAGGCGCGGCTGGAGCGCGCCCGCCTGCGCCCCTGGGATGACGAGCGCGTGCTCGAGCAACTCAACCGTATCGCCGATCTGCGCCTGGCCCTGCAGGCCGCGCTGAGCGCCTAAGCCTTCGAATTTTTCTGCATTCAACCCGAAAGTCATCATGAGCCAAGTACTACGTCAGCACGCCGAGGCGCAATTTGCCGAAGAACTCGATGCCCTGCAGAAGGTGGACGACCGTCCGCGCCCGCCCAACTGGAAGCTCTCACCCTGGGCCGTGCTCCAGTATCTGATGGGTGGCAAGCTCAGCAACGGGTTTGAGCTCAGCCCCAAATACATCGGCAATCCGCGCCTGATGGAGATTGCCGTGTCCACGCTGGCCACCGACCGTGCCTTGCTGCTGTATGGCGTGCCCGGCACGGCCAAGTCCTGGGTGTCCGAGCATCTGTCTGCGGCCGTGAGCGGCGATTCGACCATGCTGATCCAGGGCACGGCCGGCACCAGCGAGGAGCAGCTGCGCTATGGCTGGAACTACGCCCAGTTGCTGGCCCACGGTCCGTCCGAGAAAGCGTTGATTCCCAGCCCGCTGGTCAACGCCATGAAGCTGGGCAAGATCGCGCGCATCGAGGAGCTCACACGTATTCCCGCCGATGTGCAGGACACGCTGATCACCGTGCTGTCCGAAAAGACGCTGCCCGTGCCGGAACTGTCCATGGAGTTCCAGGCCGTTCAGGGATTCTCTGTCATCGCCACGGCCAATAACCGCGACAAGGGCGTCAACGAGTTGTCGAGCGCATTGAAGCGCCGCTTCAATACCGTGGTGCTGCCTGTACCCGCCTCGCAGGACGAGGAGGTGCAAATCGTCACCAAGCGGGTGGCCGAGCAGGGGCGGGCGCTGCAGCTGCCAACCGAGCCGCCTGCGCTGCAGGAAGTGCGCCGCGTGGTGCAGATCTTCCGCGAGCTGCGCCACGGCCAGACCGAGGACGGCAAGACCGTGCGCGTGAAGTCGCCCAGCTCCACGCTGTCCACGGCGGAGGCCATCTCGGTCATCAACAGCGGTATGGCGCTGGCCGGTCATTTCGGCGATGGCGTGCTGCGTGCGGCCGATGTGGCCTCGGGCCTGCTGGGAGCCGTGATCAAGGACCCGGTGCAGGACACGGTGGTGTGGAAGGAATATCTGGAGACCGTGGTCAAGGAGCGTAGCGAATGGAAGGATCTGTACCGCGCCTGCCGCGAGCAGCTGTGAGTTGTGCTGCAGTGAATACAGCTCTTGATACGTCGTTGCATCACCTCGCCCTGGCGTTGCCACTGTCTTCGGTGATGACGCCTCGTCTCAACCGCCCATCTGTGATGGGCTGAGCTGTCTTCACTGCCAGAGACCTTGCCATCCCTTTCTTGAGCCGTCTGACAAGCCCATGGCCACTTCCGCTGATTCTGTTCATTTCTTTGGCATACGCCATCACGGCCCGGGCTGCGCTCGCAGTCTGCTGCAGGCGCTTGAGGCCTTGCAGCCCGATTGCCTGCTGGTGGAAGGCCCGCCCGAGGGGGAGGCGCTGCTGCCCATGCTGCAAAGCGCCGAGCTGCGCCCGCCCGTGGCCATGCTGGTCTATATGCAGGACGAGCCCAGCCAGGCTGCGTTCTATCCGTTTGCCGAGTTCTCACCCGAATGGCAGGCATTGCAGTGGGCCAGTCGCCGGGGTGTTGCAACCCGCTTCATCGACCTGCCGCAGACCCATGGCATGGCCATCGAGTTTGCACGACGCGAAGTACTGAAGAAGGCCGCACAGGAGGCCGAGGAGGCGATGCTGTCGGTGGCTGTCCCGGACTCGGAGCAGGATGCACCAGATGTCGGGGAGGCCGCGACGCTTGCCGATATGCAGGACGGCGATGAGCATGAGCTGCAGCTGGACCTCCCGGCACCGGCTCCTCAACACCTGCACCGCGATCCGCTGGACTGGCTGGCCCATGCCGCAGGCTTTGACGATGGCGAGAGCTGGTGGAACCGTCTGGTCGAGGAGCGAGGCGACAGCGAAGCACTGTTCGAGAGCATTGGCGAGGTGATGACGGCAGCTCGCGAAGAGCTGGCCAAGGACGGCGAACATTGGCGTGGCGAGGAATACATGAAGCGCGAAGCACTGCGCGAAGCCCATATGCGCCAGTGCATTCGCGAGGCGATCAAGGCCGGTCACCAGCGCATTGCCGTGGTTTGTGGCGCCTGGCATGTGCCGGCGCTCAAGGCCAGCGTGACGGCCAAGGCAGATAGCGCCCTGCTCAAGGGCCTGCCCAAGGCCAAGGTGATGGCGACCTGGGCCCCCTGGACTTATCGCAATCTGGCCAGCAGCAGCGGCTATGGCGCGGGTGTGACTTCTCCGGGTTGGTACCAGCATCTGTGGCAGTGCTATCAATCGTCCCCGGGTTTTGAGTCAAATCAGCCTCAAACGCTTGATGGTAAAGCGCAAGCAGCTATCAAAAACGACGTTTCTCCAGCCACGCTGCGCACGGCGGGCTGGCTGACGCGCGTGGCCCATCTGCTGCGCGACAAGGATCTGGACTGTTCCAGCGCCCACATCATCGAGGCCACGCGTCTGGCCGAGGGCTTGGCGGCGCTGCGCGGCCAGCCCGTGCCCGGCCTGGACGAAATCAACGAGGCCATAGTCACCGTGATCTGCATGGGCGAGGACGCACCGCTCAGGTTGATCGATGAGGAGCTGACCGTCGGTCATGTGCTGGGCCAGGTGCCCGCCGATGTACCCCAGGTGCCGCTGCAGCGCGATATCGAGCAGCAGCAGAAGTCGCTGCGCCTCAAGCCCGAGGCGGCAAGCAAGCTGCTGGCGCTGGATTTGCGCAAGGACATGGATCTGGCACGCAGCCATTTTCTGCACCGTCTGAGACTGCTCGGCATTGACTGGGGCGTTCGCGCCACCGATGCCCAGCGCAACCGGGGCACTTTCCGCGAAAGCTGGCAGCTGCAGTGGGAGCCCGAGCTGGCGGTGCGCATCATCGAGGCCAGCGTGCACGGAGCGACCGTGGCCCAGGCCGCCACGGCCAGGCTGCGCTCCAGCCTGACCCCCGAGACCTCGCTGCCCGAAATCGCGCAGGCCATCGATGATGCGCTGCTGGCCGATTTGCCGCAGCTGGTCGAGGCCCTGATTGCCACACTGGCCCAGCGTGCAGCCACCACGGGTGATGTGGCCCAGTTGCTGCAGGCCTTGCCGCCACTGGCCAATGTCTATCGCTATGGCAGTGTGCGCCAGACGGATACAGCCCTGCTGGCCGGCGTGATCGATTCGCTGATGCTGCGCGCCGCCATCGGCCTGCCTGTCGCCTGCATGGCCATGGACGAGGATGCTGCGGTCGCCATGAAGACCAAGGTGCTGGCGGCCCACGAGGCACTGCGGTTGCGCACCAGCAACGGCGAGGCGCAGCAAGCGGTGGATGCCTGGCGCCTGGCACTGCGCAGCTTGGCCATGGGGGATGCCGCAGCGGCACTGCTGCGCGGCATGGCTTGCCGTTTGCTGCTGGACGAGCAGTTGCTGGAAAGCGCCGAGATCGTGCGCCAGTTCAACCGCAATCTTTCACTGGGTGCGGCGCCCATGGATGTGGCGGCCTGGCTGGACGGTTTTCTGAACCAGCAGGCGCTGGTGTTGCTGCATGACGAGTCCATCTGGGGTGCTGTCGATGCCTGGCTCAGTGGTCTGGGCGAGGTGCAGTTTGCCCAGATTCTGCCGCTGGTGCGGCGTAGCTTCTCGAGCTTCAGCAATCACGAGCGCCAAAGCCTGGGCGACAAGGTCAAGCGAACGCCTGTGGGAGGCGTTGCGGCACCCGATCCTGCCGTAGGTGCTGCGGACGATGCCGCGCCCTGGGATGAGTCGCGTGCCTTGCTGGCCTTGCCCGTGCTCAATGAGTTGCTGGGCTTGAATCTGCCACAGGCGCTGATGGGGCAAGCCCAGGCAGCTACCGAATTTGATGCGGCCGCGGCCAAGGTGTGACGATGAAGCAAACAGCAAACTTGGCGACCGAGCCGCAACAGGAGTCCGAAGAGCTGCAGCCCACTACGCGGCTGCAGCGCTGGCGCATGGTGCTGGGTAGCCCCGCTGACGCCAGTTGCGGCGGTGTGACGGGCCGCTTGCAGGAGATGGACCAGGCGCTGGCCGCCTTGTATGAGGAAGACAGCAAGCTGGCATCGCGCAAGGGCGGACGCGGCAACTCCTCGCCTTCGGTATCGCGCTGGCTGGGCGATATCCGCAAATACTTTCCGAGCCAGGTCGTGCAGGTCATGCAGCGCGATGCCATGGAGCGCCTGAATCTGCGCGAGCTGCTGCTGCAGCCCGAGATGCTGGAGAACGTGCAGCCCGATGTGCATCTGGTGGCGGACCTGATTTCGCTGGGCTCGGTGATTCCGCAGAACACCAAGGCCACGGCGCGGCTGGTGGTGCGCAAGGTGGTGGACGAGCTGATGAAAAAGCTCGAGGAGCCCATGCGCAGTGCCGTGGCCGGGGCGCTGGATCGCAGCCAGCGCAACCGACGCCCGCGGCATGCAGAAATCGACTGGAATCGCACCATACGCGCCAACCTGCGCCATTGGCAGCCCGAGTACAAGACCATTGTTCCAGAGACGCTGATCGGTTATGGGCGCAAGGCGCGCCGCCCGCAGCGCGAGGTGATTCTGTGCATTGACCAGAGCGGCTCCATGGCTAACTCGGTGGTCTATTCCAGCATCTTTGGTGCGGTGATGGCCAGCCTGCCGGCCGTAGCCACCAAGCTGGTGGTGTTTGATACGGCCGTGGTTGATCTGACGGAAAAGCTCGACGACCCCGTGGATGTGCTGTTTGGCGTGCAACTGGGCGGCGGCACCGATATCAATGGTGCGGTCGGCTATTGCCAGGGACTGATCAGCGAGCCGCGCAACAGCATTCTGGTGCTGATCTCCGACCTCTACGAGGGCGGTGTGGAGTCGGGCCTGCTGCGCCGCGCCAACGAGCTGGTGGAAGCAGGCGTGCAGTTCATTACGCTGCTGGCGCTCAGCGACGAGGGCGCACCGGCCTATGACGCGGAACTGGCGGCCAAGCTGGCGGCACTGGGCGTGCCCTCGTTTGCCTGTACCCCCGATGCCTTTCCACAGCTTATGGCTGCGGCCATCCGTCGCGACGATGTGGCAGCCTGGGCGGCGACACAGGGCTTCAAGATCAGCAAATAAGAGGACTGCCCGAAGAAGGCTGCTTGTTGGGGCTCAGCCCGGCAGAACGACGCCGAGTTTGGCCAGCCTGGCGGCCATCACATCACGGCGGCGCGCGGCCTTGGCAGCGGTTTCGCTGACCGTTGCAATGGTCTTGGGGCCTTTGCCTGCGGCGGCCTTGACCAGCGCGGCCTTCTTGGCGGCCTCTGCGGCAAGTTTGCGGTAGCTGGCAATCAGTTCGGCATGAGCGATGGCTTGAGTCACAGGGTTTCCGTTCGATGAGGGCGCTCATTGTCGCTGCAAAGCCTTGGCCGTGCTGATCGCGTAGGCGATTGGCAACTTCCTGTCGCAATCGTGGCACGGTTTGCAGGCATGATGGCGATTTTGCAAACCAGCGGGAGAAGCGATGGCAGGTGCCGGCCTTTTGATGTTGCTAGACGATATTGCTAGCTTGCTCGACGACGTGGCCTTGATGACCAAGACCGCGGCAGGCAAGAGCACGGCAATTCTGGACGATGTGGCTACCCAGACCAAGGTTGCGGTGCAGAAGACGGCCGGCGTGCTGGGCGATGACCTGGCTCTCAATGCCGAGCAGGTCACGGGAGTGAAGGCCAACCGGGAGCTGCCCGTGGTCTGGGCAGTGGCCAAAGGTTCATTGATGAACAAGGCCATCCTGGTGCCGGCGGCGCTGTTGATCAGCGCTTTTGTGCCCTGGTTGATCACGCCCTTGCTGATGGTGGGGGGCGCTTTTCTGTGCTTTGAAGGCGTGGAGAAGATCCTTGAGCTGTTTCACAAGCATCAAAAGCATGATGCGCATGATGCCGTGGTGGATGCCGAGGAGGCGGCCCATAAAGGTGTTGCGCCTTCATCGGTGCGTGCCGCGCGTGAAAAGCAGATGGACCCGATGGAGTACGAGAAGCAGAAGGTCAAGGGGGCCGTGCGCACGGACTTTATCTTGTCGGCCGAAATCATGGCGATTGCGCTGGGTACGGTGTCCGCCAAACCCATCTGGGAGCAGGCCTCGGTGCTGATCGCTGTAGCTCTGGCCATCACCGTGTTCGTCTATGGACTGGTGGCCGGGATCGTGCGCATGGATGACGTGGGCGGCTGGCTGATGGCCAAGAGTAGCAGCACTGCCAAGGCCATGGGCCTTGGTCTGATTGCTTTTACCCCGTGGCTGATGCGCGGGCTGTCCATCGTGGGCACGGCTGCCATGTTCATGGTGGGAGGTAGCTTGCTGGCGCACGGCATAGAGCCGGTCGAACATTGGATAGAGCAGGTGATTGTGCCCACGGGCGGTATTGTTGCAGCGCTGGGACCGGTGTTGGTGCATGTGCTGGTTGGGGCCGTCATTGGCGGTGCGGTTGTGGTGTGCGTGGAGTTGTGGCACAAGCTGCGACCAGCCAGGGTGGCTCATCCGAATTGACGACTACCATCACTGCTGACGCAAATTTTTGCGCTTCATCAGTATCCTGGGCGGACGTGGCCGATGGGCAACGTCCGCTTTTTTCTTTGCGGTGTTGGTGTGCGGGTTGACCTGGGACAAACCCGTGTGGCAGTGGCTTTGTTTCAATGGATGCCAAGGGATGCAAAGCATTGCTCTCACCCAATTCTTCAAGGAAAGAACCCATGAAAAAGACTCTGATCGCGATTGCTGCTGTTGCCAGCGCCCTGACGGCCGGTACCGCTTTTGCCCAATCTTCGTTTGACGGCTCCAGCCCTTGGCAGGTTCGCGTGCGTGCTCTGCATCTGGATAGCGACAACGGTGGCGCTGCCGGAGACGCAGGCGTGAGCATCAACAACAAGTGGATGCCTGAGCTGGACGTGTCCTACTTCTTCACGCCCAACATCGCGGCAGAACTGGTGCTGACCTATCCTCAAAAGCATGATGTGCGCCTGAATGGCGGCAAGATCGGTTCGCTCAAGCATCTGCCCCCCACCTTGCTGGCGCAGTACCACTTCACCAACTTTGGGGCCTTCAAGCCTTATGTGGGGGCTGGCGTGAACTACACACGCTTCTCGAACGTGGACATCCTGGATGGTGCCGTGACCGTGAAGAAGAACAGCTTTGGCGGCGCGCTGCAGGTTGGCTTCGACTATGCGCTGGACAAGAACTGGTCACTGAACTTCGACATCAAGAAGGTGTATCTGGGTACCAAGATCACAGGTGCAGGCGTGTTTGAAAACACCAAGTTCAAGGTTGACCCATGGCTGGTGGGCGTGGGCGTGGGCTATCGCTTCTGATAGCTTCACGGCAAAGAGTGTTCTTGTCTGCGGCCTTCTTCCCGCAGGCGAGGCACGCACCGCAGGCTCTGCGGTGCATCGGAGTCAGCAGGTCGGCATGGCCTGATGACTTCGGAGGCTAGGGTGTATGTTTAGATCGGTATTCCGCCAGCGCGGGGTACCGATTTTTTTTGCTGAATTCTTTGACCAGTATTGACTTTGTCAGCATTGCTGCATGTGCATGCAGTAAAAGGATCGCTGGCTTCAGTCCTACTTCTGCCGATTGCCGGCCGCGCTAGGCTGAGGGTCTAAAGCAGGCTTGGCAGTGATGGCGCGGGCAATGGCTGCATCGCGCGATCAGCTCATCAGGAGGATCAGCATGCGCGCGACACCGGACAGGCAGGCAGCATCGATAGAGTTTGCATCACGCGCAGGGCGCATTCCATTGCCTCTGGCGTCCTCGTTGAGACCTCCACCGCTTCAGGACGAGGGTTGCAGCTTCATGGACGCGTATACCCCCCCGACGCATCTGCGCTATGAGCTGGCGCAGGGGCTGATGCAGCGGCAGGCGCAGATTTCTCCCAAGTTCCTATATGACGCGCATGGCTGCGCCCTGTTTGAGCAGATAACCGAGCTGCCCGAGTACTACCCCACAAGAACCGAGGCTGCCATCATGGCCCGCTATGACCTGGAGATCGCCCAAGCCATGGCGGGTTGCCAGGTGTTGATAGAGCTGGGAGCGGGCAATTGCGAAAAAGTGCGGCGCCTGTGCCGCAGCGTGGGGCCGCAGCAGTTTCTGGGAGTGGATATTGCGGTCGAGTTTCTGCAGGCCGCTGTGGCCAGGCTGGAGCACGACTTCCCGCGACTTACGGCTCGTGCAGTTGCGGCGGATTTCACGGGGGACTGGCATTTGCCGTCAGGCGTGCCACAGACGCGGCGTGAGCTGTTCTATCCTGGCTCCTCGATCGGCAACTTCGATACGCAGCAGGCTTTGCATATGCTCGGACATATGCATTCACTTCTGGGGGGCGACGGCGGGCTGCTGATTGGCATTGATCTGCCCAAGCCGGTACCGGTTCTGATAGCCGCTTACGACGATGAGCAGGGCGTCACAGCCGAATTCAATCTCAATGTGCTCAATCATGTGAACCGTCTGCTGGGCAGCGATTTCAATCTTCAGGACTGGGCGCATGAGGCGCGCTTCGACAGCCGGACATCGCGGATAGAGATGCATTTGCGCGCCCGTCGCCCCGTCATGGTGTGCTGGCCTCAGGGCCTGCGCTATTTTGCTCAGGGCGAGACCATCCATACGGAGAACAGCTACAAATACCCGCTGTCCGATTTCCTCTCCATGCTGGCTTGCGCGGGATTTGCCGCGCCCAGGGTCTGGACCGATGAGCAGCAATGGTTTGCCGTCATTCATGCCCATGCCTGAAACCATGGCGCTGCCATTTTTCATGACACCTGCTGCCGGGGACTGGATAGTGCTGGCGCAGCAGTTCGAGCGGGTGAGGGCCTGCACGCAAAAGCTGGCTGCGCCCTTGTCTGCAGAAGATGCCTGCGTGCAATCCATGCCGGATGCCAGTCCTGCCAAATGGCATCTGGCCCATACCAGCTGGTTCTTCGAAACCTTTGTACTGGCCGTGCACCAGCTAGGGCATCAGGCTTTTGACGGCAGTTTTCGCATGCTATTCAACTCCTATTACCAGCAGGTGGGTGCACGCCATCCCAGAGCCCAGAGGGGCTTGTTGACCAGACCGGCTCTGGCGCAGGTCATGGCCTATCGCGCTGTGGTGGATGAGCAGATGCTGGCGCTGATGGCCGCCATGAAAGAGAAAAGTCCGACGACTCAGCAGGCCGTTGCTCAGCTCGTCGCATTGGGCTTGCAGCACGAGCAGCAGCATCAGGAGTTGATGCTCACCGATATCAAGCATTTGCTTTCTTGTCACCCGCTCTGGCCTGCTTATGCGTCAGATGGGGTGGCAGAGGAGAATTGCGTGCAGGCCTATGCTGATCTCACATGGCTGCCGCTTGAGGCGGGCATCTACAGCATGGGTCATGGCGGCGGCAGCTTTGCGTTTGACAATGAAATGCCTAGGCACAGTGTCTATGTGCAAGCTGCGCAGATTGCATCGAGGCCCGTGAACAATGGCGAGTTTCTGCGCTTTGTGCTGGATGGCGGCTACAGCCAGCCTCAATGGTGGTTGGCCGAAGGCTGGGACTGGTGCCAGGCCCAGCAACTGAGCCACCCCTGGTACTGGAGGCAAGCTGAAGATGCTGCGGGCTGGCAGGAGTTCAGCCTGTATGGCGTGACGGCTCTGCATGCACTGAGGCCTGCCTGCCATATCTCCTATTTCGAGGCTGATGCCTATGCGCGCTGGGCCGGTGCGCGCCTGCCGACGGAGATGGAGTGGGAGGTGGCAATGGGCAGGCTGGCCTGGCCTGCGTCCCGCTTCGGCGAGCCTGGCCGTCTGCACCCCGAGGTTGCAGGCACCCGTGCGGGAGCCGCAATCGGCCAGGTCTGGGAGTGGACGCATTCGTCCTATGCCGCCTACCCGGGCTTTCGTGTGGCTGAGGGGGCTGTGGGGGAGTACAACGGCAAGTTCATGGTCAACCAGTATGTGCTGCGCGGCGGCTCCTGCCTCACGCCTGCCGGTCATGCGCGGCTGACCTATCGCAACTTCTTTCCCGCAATGGCTCGCTGGCAGATGACGGGGCTGCGACTGGCGCGCGATGCCTGAAGTCGCGCGCCGGAGTCTCAGCCCGCTTCAGACCTGTTTCAACGCCTGGTTCAGGTCGGCCAGCAGATCGTCAATATGCTCAATGCCCACGGACAGGCGCACCATGCCTTCGGTCACGCCGGCCTTGGCCAGTTCGTCCGCATCCAGCTGACGGTGCGTGGTTGAAGCGGGGTGGGTGGCCAGCGACTTGGCATCGCCGATATTGACCAGGCGCGTGAACAGCTGCAAGGCGTCCAGGAAGCGTGCTCCGGCCGCACGGCCTTCGCTGCCCTTGAGGCTGAACGACAGAATGCCCGATGCGCGGCCGCCAGACTGTTTTTGCACGATGGCATGGTCGGGGTGGTCTTTCAGGCCTGCATAGCGCACCCATTCCACCTTGGGGTGTTTTTGCAGCGTTTCTGCAATCTTCTGCGTGTTTTCGCAGATGCGGTCCATACGCAGGGCCAGGGTTTCGATGCCTTGCAGAATCTGGAAGGCGTTCTGCGGCGAGATGGCGGCGCCCATATTGCGCAGCGGAACGACGCGGGCGCGGCCGATGAAGGCGGCGGGGCCCAGTGCTTCAGTGTAGACCACGCCGTGATAGCTGACGTCGGGTTCGTTCAGGCGCTTGAAGCGGGCCTTGTGCTCCGCCCAGGGGAACTTGCCGCTGTCCACGATCGCCCCGCCAACGCTGGTGCCGTGGCCGCCCAGGTATTTGGTCAGCGAATGCACGACGATGTCAGCGCCATGCTCGAACGGGCGCAACAGATAGGGAGAGGGCACGGTGTTGTCGACGATCAGCGGCACGCCGTGCCGGTGGGCCACATCGGCCAGAGCGCGGATATCGGTCACATTGCCCAGCGGGTTGCCGATGGACTCGATGAATACCGCCTTGGTCCTTGCATCGATCAGCTTGCCGAAGCTGGCCGGATCGCGCGGATCGGCAAAGCGCACCTCGATGCCTTGCTGCGGGAAGGTGTGGGCAAACAGGTTGTAGGTGCCGCCGTAGAGCGTGCTGGCCGACACGATGTTGTCACCCGTTTCGGCCAGGGTCTGGATGGCGGCGGTGATGGCAGCCATGCCCGATGCCACGGCCAGTGCGGCAATGCCGCCTTCGAGCGCCGCGACGCGCTTTTCCAGCACGTCGGTGGTGGGATTCATGATGCGCGTGTAGATATTGCCCGGGACCTTCAGATCAAACAGATCGGCGCCATGCTGGGCGCTGTCAAACGCGTAGGCCACCGTCTGGTAGATGGGCACGGCCACAGCCTTGGTGGTGGGGTCGGGGGAATAGCCGGCATGTACGGCGAGTGTCTCTATGCGCATGTGTGTGTCTCTTTGGCAAGTTATTCGGACGCCACAGCCCGGGCTTTGGCGTCATTGATTATGGGCAGGACGTTGACTCAGGAGAACGACCTAATGGCTATGTGCTTATGCCAGAGTGAAAGCGAGCGCTGTATTGGAATATTGGAGATACTTCTCGCCGGAGAATGGACGACGTTGAATTCACAGTTTCCTGCGCGGAGAACCTAAATTGGGCCAGCCTGCAGATTTGTACTTTGCCTTGATTGCGCCGGCTTGCGTGGTGTTGTTCGGGTTTGCCTTGTTGGCTTGCTGGTATGTGCAGCGCCGACAGCCGCGTGCGCTGTTCCTGCTCTGGCTGGTGGGCGGTTATGTGTTGCTTGCGACGGCTCTGGCTGCGCAAAGCCTGATGAGCAATGCGCAGCTGAGCCAGTTTGCAATCGCCACGGCATGTCTGTATCTGCTGGGGACCTGGTCGCTGGCGCAAGGGGTGTCCCTGAGGCAGGGGGCTGCAGGGGCGAGTGTGCCCTGCGGCCTGTTGATCGCTGTCGCCGCCCTGTCCGCGCTGTTCTATTTTTCCCGGATCGAGAATGATTTGTGGGTCCGCGTGCAGTGCCTGGCTCTGGCCATGGCCTTGCAGCTGGCCCTGGCCATGCCGGCATTTCTCAAGGCCGATTCGTCAAAGGACTGGCTGGAGCGTGGCGTGCGCTGGGCCTATGGGCTCAACGTCTGTTATGCCTTGTTCAGGCCGGCGGCCGTAAGTCTGTTGCCCGTTCACGAAGTGCAGGAGCTGACCCGATCTGGATACTGGTTGCTCACCCAGGCCATAGCGCTTCTGTTTGCGATGTGGTTTGCGGTAGGACTGCTGGCCTGCTCGGTCAGGGATGTGATGACGACATTGCGCGAAGAGCGCAACCGTGACTCTTTGACGCGCCTGCTCAATCGCCGCGCCTTCATGGAGGCCGCAGAGTCGCGCTTGGCCGATCAGCGGCTGGTGCCCTGGGCCGTGGTTGCCGTGGACATCGATCATTTCAAATACATCAACGACAACTGGGGCCATGCGGCCGGCGATCAGGTGCTACAGCAACTGGCACAGTTGCTGACTCAGCAGGTCAGAGACTGCGATCTGGTTGCCCGCTTCGGCGGAGAGGAGTTTGTCTTGCTGCTCTCCCGAGTGCAGCTGTTCGAAGCGCAAGCCATTGTGGAGCGTGTGCGTGAGCGCTTGCAAAGCCAGGTGCTCGGAGGATTGGCTGCGCAACTCAGGGTAACAGCCAGTTTTGGCATCGCTGCACTCAGTTCCGCACAGGATCTCGAGCAGGCACTGGCTCGGGCCGATGCGCTGCTATACCAGGCCAAGAAGGCAGGGCGGGATTGTGTCATGAGTTCTGCGCAGGACGAGAGCGAGCTGCAATGGAAAATGTTTGCCTGAATCCCGCTGTCGGGCGCAGAGTCTATGGTGCTTTGACGATTGGCTTCTTTTCGCGATCTGAGGGCTGAACGTTCACGACCTCGGACTCCTGGGGCCGCGTCGGGCAAGGACGGGTTGTGTGCTTTCCCAGGCGGGCAGGCGGGCATAGATCACGACCGGAGCATGGGCGTCATTGGCGGCATAACGCCGCTGGGCCGGGCTGAGTTCTGTGGCAGCCCAGTTGGAGGTGGTGGTGCGCTTGGACTTGCGAAAGCTCTGCTGGAGTACCAGCGCTGCGGCGGCGCGCACACCCACTGATGGGCCATAGCCTAGCCGCTTGAAGCGGCTGTCCAGATCCTGAATATTGATCAGCGGCGCCCCCAGCCTGCGGGGCAGGGAGTGTTTATCGTTATCGAGCCCGAAGCCGACCTTGCAGATATGTTCTGCAGCCAGCACCATGCGCGACACCTCCAGAGCCATGGGCCTATGCAGTTGCAGCAGCCAGGCCTGACTGGCCGTGGCAAGCTGCACCAGATGAGGGCCGCTGTCTTGCTGGCCAATATTGAAGATGGGTTTGCTTTCCGTGTCAAAGCCGAGCACGGGCTCGGCATTCATGGCCTTGAAGGCGGCTTCAAATTCGGTTTCGGACTGCGGTATGTGGATTGCATGTTCGGGCAATTCCAGAAACGGAGGGAGCAGGGCACTTTCGTCCTTGCTGGGTGCAATCAATCGGGGCATGTCGGTGATTACACACCAGCTTCGTGCTTATCCCCAGAACATGTGGTCTGGCCTGTGGGTAAATATCGGAATAAATGCGCAAAGCCTTGACTGGCAAGGCTTTGCCTGTTGCGCCTAAAAAACAGGCAAACGATTCAGCGACGCTGAAAAACGGGCTTGCGCTTTTGCAAAAAGGCAGTCACGCCTTCGAGGCTGTTGCCTGAGCGGGCGCAGGCCAGCATGGCTTCGCGCTCGGCACTCAGTTGCTGCTGAAGATCTTGCCGATGTGCCGAGTCACAGAGGCTTTTGATGCCCGCCAGGGAGTTGGTGGGACCGCCGGCAAGCTCTTCGGCCAGCGCGGTTGCCGCCGTGAGCAGTTGTTCGGGCTCGTGCAGCTCGTCGACCAGGCCCATGCGCAGACAGTCCTCGGCCGCGACGGCGCGGTTGCTCATCAGAATGTATTTGGCCCTGGCAGCACCGGCACGGCGGGTGAGATAGCCCGATACACCAAGATCCGGGCTCAGGCCGATGGCGGAGTACCCTCCGCGCAAAAACATGTGACGGCTGGCCAGTACCAGGTCCGCACACAGTGCGAGCCCGATGCCGCCACCTCCGACAGGGCCTTGCACGGCACTGATGACTGGCAGCGGCAAGCTGGCCAGCTGATGCATGACAGGGTTGAGCAGATCAAGCATGGCGCCGATCAGCGGTGCCAGTCGCTCGCGATGTTCGCCAAACTCGCTGATATCGCCCCCGACGCAGAATTGCTTACCGCTTGCGGAAATGAGCAGGGCACCGATATCCGCGTTGCAGGCCCGCTCTACCACTGCCTTCAGGTTGTGAGCCATGGCCGTGCTGATCACGTTGCCCCGCTCGGGCTGGTTCAGGACCATATGACCTACGCCGTTACGAACTTCCCAGAGAACCAGATCAGACATCAGGTGACCTTTCTTTCATGATGGGCCCAGAACGGGGCCCGCAAGCTGGTTTTGAGGATCTTGCCTGCACCGGATAGCGGCATGGCCTCGACAAAGGAAACATCACGGGGACATTTGTAGCCGGCGATGCGCTCCTTGCAGAAATGGATCAGCTCCTGGGCTTCCAGGCTCTGTCCGGGCTTAAGCACGATGAAGACATGGACCTGCTCGCCCCAATGCTCATGGGGAATGCCTATGACGGCGCACGAGGCCACGGCAGGATGGGTGGCAATAACGCTCTCCACCTCGATGCTGTAGACGTTCTCGCCACCGGTAACGATCATGTCCTTGATGCGGTCCACGACAAAGACGTAGCCTTCGTCATCCATGCGGCCGCCATCGCCCGTATGCATCCAGCCATCACGGATGGCGGCTTCGGTTTCGGCGGGCTTGTTCCAGTAGCCCAGCATCACTCCGGGGCCCCGAACCACAATTTCACCGACCTCGCCACGTGGCACCTCCCGCCCTTCGGGATCGACGATGCGCACCTCGGTGCAGGCAGTGGCGCGTCCGGCGCTGCGGTGGCGGCCCTTGGCTCGGCCTGGCTCGCGGTGCATCTCGGGGGAAAGAATGGTGGCGATGGGGGATACCTCCGTCATGCCATAGGCCTGCACAAAATCCACGTCGGGGATGGTCCGCATGGCCCGGTCCAGCAGGCCCTCGGAGATGGGTGAGGCTCCATAAGCCATCTGACGCAGCGACTTCAGATCATATTTGTGCAGATCGGGGTGGTCCACCAGCATTTGAATCATGGTGGGCACCAGCAGCGTATCGGTCACGCCGGTGCTGGCGATGGCCTGCAGTACCGCGAGAGGATCGAAGCGCGGCACCATGACATGGCAGCCGCCTGCGGCGAACAGGGCATTCATGAACGCACCGTCAGCCAGATGGAACATGGGGGCTGCGTGCAGGCCAATGCTGCCTGCGCGCACGATCTGTGACGACACACCCGAAATGGCATTGGTATAGAGATTGCGATGGCAGAGCATGACCCCCTTGGGAGAGCCAGTGGTGCCACCGGTATAGAAGACGCCGGCCAGATCGTCGCCGCTGCGCATGGAGTCTTCAACCGGGCTGCTGTCTGCCACCAGCGCTTCATAGGAGAGCATGTTCTGCGGGGCAGGGCCATCGCCCAGATGGATCAGCGTCTGCAGAGAGCGGGACAGCTTGAGGAGCTCCGGTGTCAAAGGCGCAAAACTGTCATCCACCAGCAGAAGGCGGGTGTCGCAATCATCGAGGGAGTAGGCGATCTCGTTGGCGCTCCAGCGGATATTGATGGGGTTGACGGCCACGCCTGCCCAGTAGCAGGCCATGTAGTACTCCAGATACCAGTCTGAGTTGAGGCTCAGAATCCCGACCCGGTCCCCGGCCTGGGCGCCCAGCGCCTGCAGCGCACCAGCGAAGCGGGCGACCCGCTCCCCCAGTTGCGCAAAACTGCGTTTGCGACCGTTGTAGATGCTGGCTGTGGCATGGGGCGTCTGCTGCATGGCGCGACGCAAGCTTTGCGTGAGATACATGGCTGGTCTTTCTTGAAACAGAGAAAGCGATCAATGCGAGAGCTATTGGGCGAAAAGGCGTCTGGCGATCAGGTCCTTCATGATTTCGTTAGCGCCGCCGTAGATCTTCTGGATCCGGGCATCGGTGTACAGGCGCGCGATGGGGTATTCCTCCATATAGCCGTAGCCGCCGAACAGCTGCAGGCATTCATCCATCACCTTGCACTGCTGCTCGCTGCACCACCACTTGGCCATATAGGCGGCCTCGTTATCCAGAGTGCCGTCGAGCAGGCGCTGTATGCAGTCGTTGACAAAGCTGCGCACCACATGGGCCGTGGTGGCGCATTCGGCCAGCTTGAAGCGCGTGTTCTGGAAATCTGCAATCGTCTGGCCGAATGCCTTGCGTTGCTGGGTGTAGTCCACGGTCAGTGCAACAGCCATCTCGATGGCTGCAGCGGCGCTGACCCCCAGTAGCATGCGTTCATAGGGCAATTGGCTCATCAGTTGCTTGAAGCCTTGCCCCTCGGTGCCTCCCAGCAGGTGGCTGACGGGTATGCGCAGGTCTTCAAAGAACAGCTCGGCAGTGTCCGAAATATGTTGACCGATCTTGCCTAGCCTGCGGCCCACGCGAAAGCCGGGCAGGTTTTCCGTCTCCAGCACCACCAGCGATACGCCGCCGCTTCCGGCATCTCCGGTGCGCACGGCCACCACCAGCAAATTGGCCGTGTAGCCATTGGTGATGAAGGTCTTGGAGCCATTGATGACGTAGTGCTCGCCATCGCGCTGGGCCCGTGTGCGCATGGCCTTGAGGTCGGAGCCCACGCTGGGTTCGGTCATGGCGATGCCGGCCAGCAATTCGCCGCTGCAAAGCCTGGGCAACCAGCGCTGCTTTTGTTCCTCGGTTCCATAGGCCAGCAGGTAGTGCGAGGCGATGGTGTGCACGCTGGTGATGGCATGTACCTCGGCCTTGGTCAGCTCTTCCTGTACCACCAACTGATAGGCCAGATTGCCGCCACCGCCACCCCATTGCTCGTCCATCTCGGGCAGCAGAAAGCCATATGTGCCAAAGCCGCGCCAGATCTCGCGCGGCACGTAACCCTGAGCGCGCCAGGCGGGTACATGGGGTGCCAGTTCGCGCTCTATGTAGCGGCTTACCTGCTCTCTGAAAGCATCGATATCTGCATTCATCCAGGCATGTTGAAAGGGTTTGGGCAGCAGCATGTTCAGACCCCTGTCAGGCCGCCGGTACACATCAAGGTCTGGCCGCTGATGTAGTCCGACTCGGGTTGGCAAAAGAGGTAGACCGCACCCGCCGCTTCGTCGGGCGTGCCGGCGCGACCCAGGGGAATCGTCTGTTCCATGGCTGCCATCAGGCCGGGGTTCACGCCTACCTTGATGTCGCGGCCTTCGATGTGGGCCGTCTCGCCATTGGCAGCGGAGTTGGTCAGCCTGGTCTTGATGAGTCCGAATGCCACGCAGTTCACATTGACGTTCATGCGTCCCCACTCTTTGGCCAGCGTCATGGTCATGCCCGTGATTCCGGCCTTGGCCACGGAGTAGTTGGTCTGGCCCGCATTGCCGAACAGGCCCGCTACCGATGAGATATTGACCACCTTGCGCATGACGCGCTGGCCAGCTTCCAGCTCGGTCTTGGATAAGGTCCTGATAACAGGCTGGGCCGCACGCAGTATGCGAAACGGTGCCGTCAGATGGCAGTCGAGAATGGCGTACCACTGCTCGTCGCTCATCTTCTGGATGACGTTGTCCCAGGTGTAGCCGGCGTTGTTGACGATGATGTCCAGTCCCTGGTATTGCTGGACGGCGGCGCCAACAAAGCGCTCGGCAAAGTCGGTGTGGGTGACATTGCCCACGCAGGCAACGGCCTCGCCGCCCATCTCGCGTATCAGGGCCAGGGTCTCATTGGCGGGTTCGGCATCGAGGTCGTTGATGACCAGGCGTGCGCCTTCGCTGGCCAGCTTGAGGGCGATGCTGCGGCCTATGCCGCGGCCCGATCCTGAAACCAGGGCTACCTTGCCGTCGAGTTTTCCTGTCATTGCTGTCTCCTTGGGCGAATCAATACGTTCTCAGGGCAGGCTGATCCAGGCATCGCCCGCGATCTTGGTCTGGCCATGCTGGTTGCTGCTTTGCACCTCGACGCGGACGCTGCGGTCCGCATCGCGTTTTTCCATAACGCGGCCCGTGCACGAGATCGCATTGGCCAGATGGGTAATGCCCTGAAAGCGCACGTCGAAGCGGCGCAGCCTGGATTGCGGCGCCCAGTTGGTCAGCAGCCGCCCCAGCCAGGCCATGCCCAGCATGCCGTGGGCAAACACATCGGGCATGCCGGCCTTGCGCGCAAAGTCGGTGTCGATATGAATCGGGTTGTGGTCGCCCGAGGCTCCGGCAAACAAGGCCAGCGTGGTGCGGCTGATCGGGGGCAGTTCGAGGGTCGGCAGTGCATCTCCAACCTGGACCTTGTCGTAGCGAGGGGTGTTCATTGCCGGCCCTTTCTAGTTGCGAACCACGATGACGGAGCGCATCTCGGCCACCAACTCGTTGTCCTGATTGACAGCGCGCGATGACTTCACGACAAATTCCAGTGCGCCGTTCTTCTTGCTGTAGATGTCATCGATCCTGGACTGCACTGTGATGCGGTCTCCGGCGCAGGCGCTCCGGTGATAGCAGAAGCTCTGCTCGCCATGCAGGATCTTGGCGATCGGGATGTTCAGGGTTTGCAGGAGCAGGTCGGACGCGCCGCTGTCCATCTCCGCCGCAAACAAAAAGGTGGGGGGCGCGGGCAGGTCCGGGTAGCCCGCTGCGCGGGCGGCTTCCAGATCGGTATAGATGGCGTTGTTTTCACCGATGGCCTTGGCAAAGAAGCGCAGGCGGCTGCGGTCCAGGCTGAGCTCGGAAGAGGGCAGGGCATGCCCTATCCATTGGGTGTCAATCATTGGCCACTCCTTCAGACGCGCTCGTAGAGGGTGACCACGCAGGCGCCACCGAGGCCGAGGTTGTGCTGCAGCGCCAGGCGGGCATTGGCAACCTGGCGCTGATCGGCGCGGCCGCGCAGTTGCTGCACCAGCTCCGTGCACTGGGCAAGGCCGGTGGCGCCCAGCGGGTGGCCCTTGGACAGTAGGCCGCCCGAGGGATTGGTCACAAACTTGCCGCCATAGGTGTTGTCGCCGTCACAGACAAACTTTTCCGCGCCGCCCACAGGGCACAGGCCCAGGGCCTCGTAGGTCAGCAATTCGTTCTGTGCAAAGCAGTCATGCAGCTCCACTACGTCCACGTCCTGGGGGCTGATGCCGGCCTGTTCATAGACCTGGCGCGCAGCGTCCTGTGCCATGCTGAAGCCCACCACTTCACGCATGTCGTGGGCCTCGAAGGTTCTGGGACTGTCCGTGGTCATGGATTGGGCGCGGATGCGCACGCTGTGGTCCAGGCCATGCTTGAGCGCATAGGCTTCCGACACCAGCAGGGCCGCCGCCGCGCCGCAGGTCGGTGGGCAGGCCATGAGCCGGGTCATGACGCCCGGCCACATCACGGGAGAGGCCATGACCTCCTCCTCTGACACCTCGGTGCGGAACAAGGCCAGGGGATTGCGCGCTGCATGGCGGCTGGCCTTGGCGCGGATCTTGGCAAAGGTGGAAAGCTGCGTGCCGTACTGATCCATATGCGCCTTGCCTGCTCCGCCGAAGTAGCGCAGGGCCAGTGGCACGCCGTTATCGCCGACCAGGGCATCGGTTTCCGCTTCGAATCGGTCAAAGGGGCTGGGCCGGTCGCTGAAGACCGAGCCCAGTGCGCCAGGGGTCATCTGCTCGAACCCCAGGGCCAGCACACAGTCGGCAGCGCCGCTGGCCACGGCTTGACGTGCCAGGAACAGTGCGGTGGAGCCGGTGGAGCAGTTGTTGTTGACATTGATGATGGGAATGCCGGACATGCCCACCTCATACAGCGCTCTCTGCCCGGCGGTGGAGTCACCGTAGACATAGCCCACATAGGCTTGCTGTACTGCGTCATACGCGAGGCCTGCATCTGCCAGCGCCAGGGACGTGGCGCTGGAGCCCATCTGGAAGTAGGGATCACTCTTTCCGGGCTTGGCAAATGGAATCATGCCTACGCCGGCAACAAACACATTGCGACTCATGGGGGCTCCTTGGGAAAGTGGCAAACAGGTGTTGGGCAATGAGAGCCATCGTAGGAATTACCGATGCGCAAACCCATTGCCGAGCGCATCTTTCGTATGTCAAAAGACCTCAATGTGATCTGTTCATGGCTGCTGCTTCCATCATTCCTTTCACGATCTCCATGGCGTTGGTGCGGGGTATTGCTGCCGGGGTGAGAAGACGCGGCCATGACTGCGAGGAGCTGCTGCTGCGTGCCGGCATAGCCCCTTTGCTGCTGGCGCAGGACGGCGCCAGAGTCACGGCAGACCAGTATGTGGCGCTGATGTGGCGAGTGGTGGAGATGCTGGGGGATGAGGCCATGTGCCAGTTCTCCAGACCGCTCAAGCGCGGCAGCCTGGAGCTGATTGCGCGTCAGGCCCTGTCAGGGCATGGAATGGAGACCGCGTTGCAGCGCATGTGCCAGGCCCATGTGCTGCTGCAGGATCAGGTGGATGTGCAACTGGTGCGTGATGGAGCGCTGGCGGGCATTGTGCTGCGCCCTGTGGGCGATGAGCCCTTGCCCAATTTCCTCTATGAGTTTTCCCTGCGCGTGCTGTGGCGGCTTACTGCCTGGCTGATGGGCGGAACGCTCAAGGTGCAGCACTTCGACTTTGCCTTCGGCCAGCCTGATTACGCCAACGACTACGGCGATACCTTTCCTGCGCCCTTGCATTTCGGTCTACCGTTTTCGGCATTCTGGTTTGATGCGCGCAAGCTCGCCCGTGTCTGCAGTCGCGACGAGCAGGCACTGCAGACCTTTGTGGCCAGCTGGCCGGCGGCAGCCATCATGCCGCCGCGTACGGGAGAAGGTGTGGATGCCCGTGTGCATGCCCATTTGCTGCAGTCGCGTCCGCAGTGGGCGGGGCTGGAAGCCACGGCCGCCGAGCTGAACATGTCGGCCCCTACGCTGCAGCGCAAGCTGGCGGCTGCGGGCACCTCCTTTCAGGCCATCAAGGATGAGCTACGCCGAGACATCGCGGTCTCCCGTCTGGGAACCAGCAAAGTCAGTTTTACGGAGCTAGCGGCAGACCTGGGGTTTGCCGACGCAGCGGCGTTTCAGCGTGCCTTCAAGGGCTGGACGGGCAGCTCGCCAGGCCTTTACCGTGCCAGGCCGGTTGAGAGCTGATTGCTTGAAAACCCTTGCGTACAAGCCCTAGTTATTTTTACAAATCAAATGATTGGTAAAAATAGCAAAGGCCGATATGCTGCGTCTCATGCAAACAAGTCATGAAGCAGTCATAGCAAAAAAGCGCGGTCGCGGCAGGCCACCCAAATCGGCCGATGAGCGCAATGAAAGCATGCGTCGTGGCGAGCTGGTGAAGGTCGCGGCGCAGCTGTTCAGACAGCGCGGATTTCACGGCACCAGCACACGCGACATCGCCGCAGCCGCAGGCATGCAGCCAGGCTCCCTGTTCTATTTTTTCGAGAGCAAGGAGGCCATCCTGCATGCGGTCATGCGTGACGGAATGGCGCAGGCTGCAGCGAGTCAGGCCGCCGCGCTCGATGGGCTGACAGCGCGTGCCAGCGGTGTGCAGCGCCTGCGGGCCCTGGTGCGCAATCACCTGCAGATCATGGTCGGCCCAGAGAGCGACTTTATCCCCGTCATGCTTTACGAATGGCGGCTGCTCAGCGAGGAGCAGCGTGTGGATGTGGGGGCGCAAAAAGACGAATACGAGGCGCAGTGGATGCCTGCACTGCAGGCGCTGCATCACACGGGAAAGCTCAAGGCCAGTCCCGAGATTGCGCGCCTGTTGATCTTCGGTGCGTTGAACTGGACGGCTCAATGGTTTACCGAGGGCCGCGGGCTGACGCTGGATGAGTTGACCGAGCAAGCCCTGGCCTTATTCATTGGAGAGCGCTGATGTACCGATCCGTATTCCGTGCCGCATTGTTTGCGGGGCAGGTGGTTGTGGTGACCGGTAGCGGCTCGGGCATCGGCCGCTGTGTTGCGCACGAGCTGGCATCCCTGGGCGCCACAGTTGCCTTGGTGGGACGCAATCAGGACAAGCTGGCTGCTGTTCAAGCCGAGCTGCAGCAGGCCGGAGTATCGGAAGATAGAGTCAGCCGGCACAGAGCGGATATACGGGATGAGGCTGCCGTCAAAGCCCTGGTGACCGAGGTTCTGGCCCGCCACGGGCGCATCGACGCCCTGGTCAATAACGCGGGTGGGCAATACATCGCACCTCTGGCCAGCATCGGAGCCAAGGGCTGGCAGGCCGTGCTGGACACCAATCTCACAGGCGGCTTCCTCATGGCGCGCGAATGCTTTGTGCAACACATGGCAGAGCATGGTGGCTCCATCGTCAACATGGTGGCCGATATGTGGGGCTCCATGCCGGGCATGGGGCACAGCGGTGCGGCGCGAGCAGGCATGGTCAGCTTGACCGAGACGGCTGCTGCGGAATGGGCGCCCCATGGCGTGCGTGTGAATGCGATAGCTCCAGGCTACATCGCCTCCAGCGGCATGGATCATTACCCACCCGAAGCGGCAGCCATGCTGCGCAAGATGCCCGCTACTGTGCCGGCGGGGCGCTTTGGCAACGAGGCCGAGGTTTCCGCCTCCATCGTGTTTTTGCTCAGTCCCGCAGCCAGTTTCATCAGCGGCACGGTGCTGCGCGTCGATGGCGCCCGTCCCCAGGTGCGCATGGGCATGGGGCCGGTGGCCGCCAGTGCCGAGGTGCAGCAACGCGGCGCAGTGCGTGCATTTGACGGCTTTTCTCTCTACCAGACTCCCAAGGTGTTTCAGTCATGAGCGTCTTTGCATCGCAATGGAATGCAGCCGGCGAGCAGGCGCAGCAGCGCCGGGCCGCCACGCTGGCGCGCATCGCCGCGCTGCGTGAGCTGGAGCAGCGCGCAGCGCAGGCATCGCAGCGCTCCAAGCCGCAGTTTGAAAAGCGCGGCCAGTTGCTGCCGCGCGAGCGCGTGGCCTTGCTGCTGGACCCGGGTGCCCCCTGGTTGCCGCTGTGCTCACTGGCAGGCTATCTGCAGGACAGGGCAGACCCTGAAAAATCCGTGCCCGGCGGCGGCATGTTGGCGGGCATCGGCTTTGTCAGCGGCGTGCGCTGCATGGTCGTGGCCAGCGACTCGGGCATCGAGGCGGGAGCCATCCAGGAAAAAGGCCTGGACAAGATGCTGCGCGTGCAGGAGATCGCGCTGCAGAACAAGCTGCCCTTTATTCATTTGGTGGAGAGTGCAGGCGCCAATCTCATGCGCTACCGCGTCGAGGGCTTTGTGATGGGCGGTGCCTTGTTTCGCAACCTGGCGCGGTTGTCGGCCGCAGGTTTGCCTGTCATCACCGTGCAGCATGGCTCGGGCACGGCTGGCGGTGCCTATATGCCGGGGTTGTCGGATGTGGTCATCATGGTGCGCGGTCGCTCGCGTGCCTTTCTGGCCGGGCCGCCCTTGCTCAAGGCGGCGACCGGTGAAATTGCGACCGAGGAAGAGCTGGGTGGTGCCGAGATGCACACCAGTGTCTCGGGGCTGGGCGAGTATCTCGCGGAGGACGACCGCCAAGCCCTGGGCATGGCACGCGCTGTGGTGTCTCAGCTGTCTCAGTGGAAAAGGCCTGAAGCGCTTGATATATCCAAACGGGAGGCTATTGGCTCAGGAATCGTCGAGCCGCTTTACCAGGCCGATGAGCTCTTGGGGCTGATGCCGGCACACCATCGCGAGCCAGTGGATATGCACGAAGTCATGGCGCGGCTGGTCGATGGTTCCGAGCTGCTGCTGTTCAAGTCCGGCTACGGTGCGGCCACGCTGTGTGCGCAGGCGCATATCGGGGGCCATGCCGTGGGCCTGATCTCCAACAACGGTCCCATCGATGTGGCTGGTGCCAACAAGGCTGCGCATTTCATCCAATGGATGTGCCAGCTCGGTCATCCCATCATCTATCTGCAGAACACCACGGGCTATATGGTGGGCAAGGACAGCGAGCAGGCCGGCATGATCAAGCACGGCAGCAAGATGATCCAGGCCGTGACCAATGCCACCGTGCCGCAGATCACCATCCAGTGCGGGGCCAGCTTCGGTGCGGGCAACTACGGAATGTGCGGCCGCGGCTATGCGCCGCGCTTTCTTTTCAGCTGGCCCGGCGCCAAGACGGCAGTGATGGGCGGCGAGCAGGCCGCCAGCACCATGCGTCAGGTCACCGAGGCCGCCATGGCACGCAAGGGGCTGCCTGTGGATGCCGAGCTGATGCAAAAGCAGTACGACCAGATCGTGGCCATGTTCGAGGCCCAGGCCGATGCGCTGGTGACCAGCGGGCTGCTGCTGGATGACGGCGTGATCGACCCGCGCGACACCCGCGAAGTGCTCTCGTTCTGCCTGCAGACCTTGCACGAAGCGCAGCAGCGCACGGTGCGCCCCATGCAGTTCGGGGTCGCGCGCATGTAGTGCCGCACCTTTTCCCTTTTCTTCCAAACAGGACTCGACGGAGACAAGCCATGCAATGGACCCATGAACATCTGGAAGTGCGCAAGACCCTCAAGCGCTATATCGACGAGAAGATCAATCCTCATGTCGATGAATGGGAGCAGGAGGAGATCTTCCCGGCGCACCAGGTGTTCAAGGGGCTGGGCGATCTGGGCCTGCTGGGCCTGACCAAGCCAGAAGCCTATGGCGGCTCGGGGCTGGATTACTCTTACAGCCTGATGATGGCCGAGACTCTGGGCCATATCCGCTGCGGCGGCGTGCCCATGGCCATTGGCGTGCAGACCGATATGTGCACGCCCGCACTGGCACGCTTTGGCAGCGATGCCTTGCGCGATCAGTTTCTGGCGCCCGCCATCGCGGGCGATATGGTGGGCTGCATAGGCGTGAGCGAGCCCGGTGCGGGCAGCGATGTGTCGGGTATCAAAAGCCATGCCCGCAAGGATGGCGACGACTACGTCATCAGCGGCCAGAAGATGTGGATCACCAACAGCATTCAGGCGGACTGGATGTGCATGCTGGTCAACACCGGCGATGGACCGGTGCACAAGAACAAAAGTCTCATCATGGTGCCGCTGCGGGAGGGCCCGCGCGGCAAGCTGACCAGAGGCGTGGAAGTGGCGCAGAAGCTGCGCAAGATCGGCATGAACTCCTCGGACACGGGCCTGCTGTTCTTTGACGAGGTGCGCGTGCCGCAGCGCTATCTGGTTGGGCAGGAGGGGCAGGGCTTCATCTATCAGATGCAGCAGTTTCAGGAGGAGCGGCTCTGGGCCTCGGCCAGCGGCCTGCTCGCCATGGAGGACTGCATTCAGCAGACCATCGAGTGGGCACAGCAGCGGCAGATGTTCGGCAGCACCCTGATCGATCAGCAATGGGTGCAGTTCAAGCTGGCCGAGCTGCAGACCGAAGTCGAGGCGCTGCGAGCACTGACCTATCGTGCCGCTCAGATATATATGGCGGGCCAGGATGCGCTGCAACTGGCCAGCATGGCCAAGCTCAAGTCGGGGCGGCTGACGCGTGAAGTGGCCGATACCTGTCTGCAGTTCTGGGGTGGCATGGGCTTTACCTGGGACAACCGCGTCTCGCGCCTGTACCGCGACGGGCGTCTGGGCTCGATAGGCGGCGGTGCCGACGAGGTCATGCTGGGCATCATCGGCAAGACCATGGGGCTGATCAAGCGCCAGGCGCACTGAGGAGCGGCGCATGACCCAGGTGCTTGAAATCGAACGTCTTCCCTTGGGCAGCGGCTTTGTGGAATGGTGGCGACTGAACTCGCCGCAAACCCGCAATGCACTGACTGATGAGGTGGTGCAAGCCTTGCGCGATCACGCCGCCAGAGCGCAGAAGGATTCACTGCTGCGCGTGGTGGTGCTGTTCGGCAACGGCGGGCATTTCTGCGCGGGTGGGAGCCTGGGAGGCTTTGCCAGCAGCATAGGCTCGCCGCTGCCTGCGGGCGCACAGGACCCGCTGGTTCAGGTCAACCGCGAGTTTGGTCATCTGCTGCAGCAACTGGCAGAGTTGCCCCAGTTGCTGATCGCTGCCGTGCAGGGCGCAGCCATGGGCGGCGGTGTGGGGCTGGTCTGCGTGGCCGACTGGGTGGTGGCGGATCAGCAGGCCGTCTTTGCCACACCCGAGGTGACGCTGGGCATTGTGCCCGCGCAGATCGCGCCGTTTGTGCTGCGCAGGCTGGGCGACGGTTCTGGGCGTCAATGGCTGCTGGGCGGTCAGCGCTGGTCCGCAAGCCAGGCGCAGGAGGTTGGCCTGGTGCAGACCGTGATCCAGGCCACAGACGCTGCCCATTGGCGCGAGCAGTTGCAGCATCAGCTTGAAATCTGCGTGCAGACCGCACCGCAGGCGGTGGCTGCCACCAAAAAATTGCTGGCAGCGATTGGCGGGCAAAGTCTGGATGCATCGCTGAACCAGGGCGCGCAGGTCTTTGCCAGTGCACTGCGCAGCGCTGAGGCAGGGGCGGGGCTCAAGGCCTTTTCCAGCAAGCAGCCCGCTCCCTGGACCTGCATTGCAGGAGGCACATCATGAAGCGCATTCTGATTGCCAATCGTGGCGAGATTGCGCTGCGCATCATGGCTACGGCCAGGCGCATGGGCATAGATACCGTGGCGGTGTACTCGGATGCGGATGCAGGAAGCCTCCATGTGCAACAGTCCACACAGGCCTATGCACTGGGCGGGCTGACATCGGCACAGAGCTATCTGGACATGCACAAGCTGCTGGCGGCTGCCAAGGCAACAGGGGCCGATGCCGTGCACCCCGGCTACGGCTTTCTCAGTGAGGATGCCGGCTTTGCCCAGGCCGTCCAGGAAGCGGGCCTGATATGGATTGGCCCGCCGCCGGCGGCGATTCGCCAGCTCGGCAGCAAGGCCGCCGCCAAGCAACTGGCCAAGGCCCATGGCGTGCCCTGTCTGCCGGGCTACGAAGGCGATGACCAGTGTGACGCGCGCTTTGCCGACGAAGCCGCCATGATTGGCTACCCCGTCATGGTCAAGGCCGTGGCCGGTGGGGGAGGACGCGGCATGCGGCTGGTGGAAAGTGCCCAGCAATTGCATGCCGCTCTGAACAGCGCACGTTCCGAAGCATTGGCTGGTTTCGGCAATGGTGACTTGCTGGTGGAGCGTGCCGTCATGCATCCGCGCCATGTGGAGGTGCAGGTGTTTGCCGACGGGCATGGCCATGTGATTCATCTGGGGGAGCGCGACTGCTCGGTTCAGCGCCGCCACCAGAAGATCATCGAGGAATCCCCCAGTCCGGCCGTCAATGTCGAGCTGCGAGAGCAGATGGGCAACTGCGCCGTGGCCTTGGCCAAGGCCGCAGGCTATGTGGGTGCGGGTACGGTGGAATTCCTGGTCGAAGGCCGGCAGTTCTATCTGATGGAGATGAATACCAGGCTGCAGGTCGAGCATCCTGTGACCGAGGCCTTGACGGGCCTGGATCTGGTCGAGTGGCAGATTCGCGTGGCGCGTGGCGAAGCCTTGCCGTTGACGCAGCAGCAGGTTCGGCTCGACGGCCACGCCATCGAGGTGCGGCTGTGCGCCGAAGACGAGAACTTTCAGCCACATGCCGGCGTGGTGCGGCATTTCTCGCCCCCCGAGGCTGCCATCTTCAGCCGCGCGCCGCTGCGCTTTGACCACGCATTGCACATCGGCAGCGAAGTCACGCCCTATTACGACGCCATGCTGGGCAAGCTGATCGTCCATGCGCCAACGCGGGAGCAAGCCATCGACCGGCTGATTCATGCGCTGGGCCGGCTCAGGGTGCTGGGCTTGCCGACCAACCGCGCCTTTCTGATTGAATGCCTGAACGACGAGGTGTTCAGGCGCGGTCAGGCTCTGATCTCCTATCTGGCGGGCGATGCGCCACGCTTGCAGCAGCAGCTGCGAGAAAAGGAAGCTCTGGCGCACCAGCACTGGGGAGCGCTGTGCGCCGTGGGCCAAAGGCCGGGGCCGCTGGCTTGCAGTTATGCCCAGTTGCGCAAGCTGCAGCACCGGGGCCGGACACAGGAGCTGACCCTGAGGCCCGAGACCGCACAAAGCTGGCTGCTGCAGTGGCATGGCGCCGAGCCTGCGCTGCTGCAGGTGGACGAGTTGTTGGGCGATGGCTGGCGAGCGAGATGTGAGGGCCTGACCCAAACCGTGCAGGCCGTGCAACTGCCCGCCGGGCAGGGCGGCTCGCGCTGGCATCTGCAGGCCGGCGGCGTGGACTGGTGGCTCGAAGATGTGAGCTATGCCCCGCCCGAGAATGCGGCAGCAGCGGGCCAGACTGCAGAACTGCGCGCGCCGTTCAACGGCCGTGTGGTGCAACTGGGGGCGGTGGCCGGGCAGGCGCTCAAGGCCGGCGATGTGGTCGTGGTCATCGAATCCATGAAGCTGGAGCACAGTCTGAGCGTGAAGGCCGACTGTCGGGTCGAGGCCGTGCTGGTCAATGCCGGCCAGCAGGTGGCGCCGGGTCAGGTGCTGCTGAAACTGGCGCCCATGTCTGGAGGTCCTGCATGACGGATGCTGCTGAACGTGAAATGCTCTATGACCTGGTGCGTCGCTTTGCGCGCGAGCAAATCGCCCCCCATGTCACGGCCTGGGACGAGGCGGGCGAGTTCCCGCGCCAGCTCTATCGCCAGGCCGCCGAGCTGGGGCTGCTCGGCATTGGCTACCCCGAGGAGCTCGGTGGTACTGCGGCTACACACAGCCTGCGCGCAGCTCTGTGGCTGGCGCTGTGCCGCTACGGCGGCAGTGGCGGCGTGCTGGCCAGTCTGCTGTCGCACAACATCGGCCTGCCGCCCGTGGTGGCTCTGGGTAGTGATGCGCTCAAGCAGCAGGTGGTGCCCGATGTGCTCTTGGGCCGCAAGATCGCGGCGCTGGCGATTACCGAGCCAGGCGGCGGATCGGACGTAGCGGCGCTGCGTACCAGGGCCAGGCGCGATGGCCACGAGTATGTGATCGAGGGCGAGAAGACCTTCATCACTTCGGGCATGCGTGCGGACTGGATCACGGTGGCGGTGCGCACGGGCGAGGAAAGAGGTGCATCCGGCATCTCCCTGATCCTGGTGCCTGGCGGCAGCGAGGGTTTGAGACGCAGCCCGTTGCACAAGATGGGCTGGCAATGCTCGGACACGGCCCACCTGTTGTTTGATGGCGTGCGCGTGCCGGCCAGCAATTTGCTCGGCGCCGAGGGCGAGGGTTTTCGCGCCATCATGCAGAACTTCAACGGCGAGCGCCTGGGCATTGCCTGTGGTGCACTGGGCTTTGCCCAGGCCTGCTATGACGAGGCGCTGGCCTGGGCCCAGCAGCGCCAGACCTTTGGCGTGACGCTCAATCAGCATCAGGTCATACGCCACAAGCTGGTGGACATGCAGCAGCGCCTGCGCAGTACCGAAGCCTGGCTCAACGCCGTCTGCGCACGTGCCGATGGCGGCGACAGCGGTGCGGATTGGGTGGGCGAGGTCTGCGTGCTCAAGAACCACGCCACCCAGACCATGCAGTTCTGCGCCGATACGGCGGTGCAGATTCTGGGTGGCATGGGCTTTATGCGCGGCACGCTGAGCGAGCGCATCTACCGCGAAGTCAAGGTGCTGACGATTGGCGGCGGCACCGAGGAAATCATGAAAGAGCTGGCCGCGCGCCAGTGGCGTATCTAGCGCGGCTGTTGCAGCGGCCTCAGCCGTTGCCGGGAAATTTGAGCGAAATCAGCCTGAAACGCTTGTGAATGAAGCGTTATCAGCTTCTATCCAAGGAGCGATATGTCCGACAAAGCCATTATTACCTGTTCCATTACCGGGGTACTGACCGATCCGAATCAGCATCATGTGCCCGTGACGCCAGAGCAACTGGCGCAAGAGGCGCGCCGAGCCTACGACGCAGGCGCATCGGTGGTTCATGTCCACTTCAGGCGCCAGGAGGAGGGCAAGGGTCATCTGCCCAGCTGGGATCCGGCAGTGGCCAGGGCCTGCGTGGATGCCATGCGTGCAGCCTGCCCCGAGCTCATCATCAATCAGACCACTGGCGTGGTCGGCCCCGACTACCAGGGACCGTTGGATTGTTTACGTGCCACGCGGCCAGAGATGGCGGCCTGCAATGCGGGCTCGCTCAACTATCTCAAGACCCGCAGCAATGGAAGCTGGGCCTGGCCGCCCATGCTGTTCGACAATCAGCCCGCCAAGGTGCAGGACTTTCTCGATGTGATGGCAGAGACCGGCACATTGCCCGAGTTCGAGTGCTTTGACGTGGGCATCGTGCGCTGCGTGGGCATGTATGTGGAAACCGGCATGTACCGAGGCCTGCCCGAATACAACTTCGTGATGGGGGTGGAGTCCGGCATGCCGGCAGACCCCGATCTGCTGCCCATACTGCTCAGGCTCAAGATCAAGGATGCGCCCTGGCAGACCACGCTGATTGGGCGCAGCGAGATCTGGCCCACCCATTTGCGCACAGCCGAGCTCGGCGGACATCTGCGCAGCGGACTGGAAGACACTTTCTATCTGCCCGACGGCAGCAAGGTCACATCCAACGCTCCGCTGATAGAGCAGCTGGCTCGCTATGCGCGTGATGTGGGCCGTGAAGTCGCCACTCCCAGGGAGGCCAGGCAGATGCTGCACCTGGCGGCCTGAATCGGGGAGAAGTCACAGATGAACGCTTGTACTCCTCCTCGGACCGTGGCGCAGGCACTGGCGCAGACCGTAGCCGACCATCCCCACAGGAATGCCTATATCGACCAGGGGCGCAGCTACAGCTGGCAGCAGGTGGATGTCATGGCCAGCGCCTGGGCTGCCCATCTGTCCTCGCTGGGCCTGCGACCCGGTGATCGCATCGGCATCATCCTGCCCAACGGTCTGCCCTGGGTGCTGAGCTATCTTGCGGCGGCGAAGACGGGGCTGGTCGTGGTGGGCCTCAGCGTCCGATACCGCGATGCCGAGCTGGACTTCATGCTGCAGGACAGCCAGGTCAAGGCCGTGCTTGCGCCGCGCGAGTTTGCCGGCTTCGACTACCAGAACACTCTGGCGCAGGCCCGTCGGCGTTTTGCGGCGCTGGAGCATCTGCTGTGGGTGGATGAAGGATTCGAGCAAGCGCTGCGGTCCGGCGCGAAAGCCTTGCATGAAGGCGACGGTCCTGCATCGGATGACCTGCTGATGATCATCTACACATCCGGCACCACGGGCAGGCCCAAGGCAGCGGGGCTGACGCATCGCTCTCAATTGGGCTCAGCGCTGGCGCAGCATGCGCATGTGAAGGCTGCGGCGGAGGATATGGTGCAACTGGCCATGCCGCTCAACCATGTGGGCGGCATTACCTGCGGCGTGCTGACCATGTTGCTGGCGGGCGGCTGCTGCGAACTGGTGCCCATGTTCAGCCCCGAATCCGTGTTGAGGATGGCGCAAAAGCGTCCGCCGACCTGGCTGGTGGGCGTGCCCACCATGCTGACGCTGCTGCTCATGCATCCGCTTCTGGCAGAGGTGGATATGAGCCGGCTGCGCCTGATTGTGGTGGGCGGATCGAATGTGGAGCCGGTGTTGCTGCAGCGGCTGCAGCAGCAGTTTCCGGGCGTGAACATCATGAATCTCTATGGTCTGTCCGAGACTTCCGGGGCCATCGCGATGACACCCTGGCAGGCGGATCAGCAAGCCCTGCTGCACAGCATAGGCAAGCCGCTGCAAGGGGCGCAGCTGCGCGTGGCCGGGGCCGATGGCGAAGAGCTGCGCAGCGGCGAGGTGGGGGAGCTGTGGTTTCGTGGTGCAGGGGTGATTCCGGCCTATGTTGGGCAGCAGCAGGACGAAGATGCTTTTGCCGGCGGCTGGCTTCATTCGGGTGATCTGGGGTTTGTGGATGAGCAGGGCCTGATCCACCTCAAGGGGCGGCAAAAAGACATGTTCATACAGGGCGGCTTCAACGTCTATCCCAGCGAGGTGGAGGGCGTGATTGCCAGTCATGCAGGCGTGCTGATGGTCGCCGGCATAGGCGTGCCGGACCCCGTGCTGGGCGAGGTGGGGCGCTACTACATCGTGATCAGACCTGATGCCAGCGTGAGCGAGGAGGAACTGCTCACGCATTGCCGCCAGCAGCTCGCTGACTACAAGCTGCCGCGCCAGCTGGTGTTTCGCACCGAGTTGCCATTGACCCCGGCAGGAAAGATCCAGAAAGCCTTGTTGCGAGCAGAGGAGTGCTGTTCATGAATGTGCAATTTGATTTTTCGGGCCGCCATGTGATGGTGTTTGGCGGCACCACAGGCATCAACCTGGGCATTGCCCAGCACTACGCGATGGCAGGAGCCCGGGTCTCGGTCGTCAGCCGCAAGCAGGCCAATGTGGACGCGGCCCTGGCGACGCTGGGGGCGCAGGCCTTTGGCGTGGTAGCCGATGTGCGCGATGAACAGGCGGTGGCAGCGGCGCTGGCGCAGGCCGTGGCTTGCCACGGGCCGCTCGACGTGCTGGTATCTGGTGCGGCAGGCAACTTTCTCGCGCCTGCCCAGCAGATGTCGTCCAACGCTTTCAGGGTGGTGGTGGACATTGATCTGCTGGGCAGCTTTCATGTCGCGCGTCAGGCACTGGCGCACTTGCGGCAGCCCGGGGCGAGCCTGATCTTCATCACCGCGCCGCAGTCCACCGTCCCCATGATGTACCAGGCCCATGTCTGCGCCGCCAAGGCGGGAGTGGACCATCTGGCGCGGGTACTGGCGCTGGAGTGGGGCGCCAAGGGCATTCGTGTGAACGCCATTTCTCCCGGCCCCATCGAGGGCACGGAAGGCATGCGCCGGCTGGCCCCGCAGGGAGCTGAAGGAGACGCTCTGGTACGCAGCATGGTGCCGCTGGGGCGCATGGGAACGACCGCGGACATTGCCCAGCTGGCCCTGTTTCTGGGCAGCGATGCGGCCAGCTATATCTCCGGCACGGTCATTGCCTGTGACGGCGGGGCGCAGGGCCAGCTTTCGCCCATGGTTGCTGCCGCCGCGATGGCCATGCCGCAGCAGGATTAGAGACACAACAAGAAAAAGCGTGGGTTATGGGTTCCGGGTTGCACACTATCAAGGAGACAAACCATGATCGAGATGAGTCTGACGAAGGAGGCACGGGGCATCCGGCGCATTGCGCTGGGTGATCTGCTCTACCGCAGTGCGCGCAAGTCTGGCAGCCGCACTGCGCTGGTCGATGGTGCTGAGCGCATCAGCTATGCCGAGCTGGATGCGCGAAGTTCGCGCTTCGCGCATTACTTGCTGTCGACGCTGGGTACGGGCAAGCAGATCGGCATGCTGTGCGCCAATTCCATAGACATGGTGGTGGCCTGCAATGCCATTCACAAGGCGGGGCAGGTGTGGGTACCTGTCAATATCAAGCTGGAGGTATCGAGCATCGACTACATCCTGCGGCATGCTGAGGTGTCGGCAGTGGTGCTCGATCAGGAGTTGCTGGCCCTGCCCGGACTGGCCGAAATTCTGCAGCAATTGCAAGTGCCTCTCATCATCACGCGCCTGCAAATGCATCAAGTGCAGCAAGGACTGCCGGGCATATCGCTGATACAGGCCGAGGCAGGCCAGTCCGATGCTATGCCCGAGGTTGATATTGACGACAACCAGGCGGCCTTGCTCATGTATACCAGCGGCACCACGGGCAATCCCAAGGGTGTAGTGCATTCCCATCTGTCGGTATATGCGGCGGTCAAGGGCAATATCGACGAGATGAAATATGGCGAGGCCGATGTGCTCAGCGGCTGGTTGCCTCTGTTTCATTGCGCCCAGCATGCGCTGGTGCAGACTGCGCTGGCGGCAGGCGCTTGCACCGTGCTCACGCGGCAGTTTGTGCCGGCGGAGGTAGGGCAACTAGTGATGAAGGAAGGTGTGACGATCTTTGTCGGACTGCCCCTGATGTATGCCGCGGTGCTGGCCGATCCGGGTTTCGCGCCCAGCACCATCCGGCAGTGCATCTATGCCATGGCGCCCATTCCCAAACCCTTGATCGCCCAGATTGCGCAGCGCATGTGCCGCAATATCTCTCTAGCCACGGGGCAGACCGAGATATATCCGGCCACCATGACTTTCCACCCCTTGCTCAACGCCGAATGCGATGCCAATTTCTGGGGGCGCTCTCTGAGCACTTGTGAGACCGCCGTTATGGATGACGATGGCAATCTGCTGGGAGCGGGTCAGGTCGGCGAGATCGTGCATCGCGGCCCCAATGTCATGCTGGGTTATTTCAAGGACCCCAAGGCGACGGCAGAGGCACAGAAGTTCGGCTGGCACCATACCGGCGACCTGGGCATGTGGGACGCACAGGGACGGATGGAGTTCATAGATCGCAAGAAGGACATGATCAAGACCGGCGGCGAGAACGTGGCCAGCGTGAAGGTTGAAGCCGTGGTGCTGGCGCATCCGGAGGTGGCGGCCGCCGCCGTGTTCGGTCTGCCGCACCCCCACTGGAGCGAGGCGGTCTGTGCCTTTGTCATGCGCAAGCCGGGGGCTCAGGTGGATTCGGAGTCGATACTGGCCCATTGCCGCAATCATCTCAGCGGCTTTGAAGTGCCAAAACTGGTCCATTTTGTGGAGGCCTTCCCGTCCACGGCGACGGGCAAGGTGCAGAAAAACGTGATGCGACGCCAGTTCGAGCAGGTGGCCAGAGAGCTTTGGGGCACCTGATATCCGGGTGTGCCCCGCAAATGCTGCCAGGGCCTGCAAAAGCAGGCTCTGGTTTCACTCTGCGGTCTCCTGCGTCCAGGACAGTACTGGGTCGGCTCGCGTCTCGATGAGCTTGTTGCGGGCCTTGAGCAGCGGGTCCAGCATTTCCGGCTGAGGCACGATCCAGTATTCACCACGGTCAATGGCAGCAAAGACGCGGTTGGCGAACTCCTCGGTGTCCATGCCGTTTTCGTCGAGCAAATGGGTCATCATGCCGTGAAATTTTGCCGACGCCGCGTCAGGTGCTTCTCGGAAGATGGCTGTCCTGACGGGGCCTGGTGCCAGCAGCGAGACCTTGATTTGCGGATCAATGGCCGCGAGTTCGCCAGCCAGACCTTCGGTCAGCGCGACCACTGCGAACTTGGTGGCGGAGTAGGGGGCCATCATGGCGCTGGGCAGAAAACCGCCTACCGATGCTGTGTTGATGATGCGGGCAGGCCGGTTGGCCTTGAGCAGACGCGGCACAAAAGCGCGCAAGCCATTGACAATGCCGTTGACGTTGACTTGCCAGGCCTGCTGCCACTTGGCATCGCTGATCTCCCAGCTATTGCCGGTGCTGAGAACGCCTGCGTTGTTGAACAGCAGATCGACCTGACCGAAAGCTGCATAGGCCTTGTCGGCCAGTGTATCCAGCGACGCCTGGCTGGTGACATCGGTGGCCACGGCCAATGCCTGATCTCCCAGTTCCAGCGCGACTTTCTCAAGACCCGCCTGGTCGCGGTCTGCAACCACGACCTTCATTCCAAGAGTGACTGCCTTTTTGGCAAGGCCTGCACCAATTCCACTGGCTGCACCGGTGATGACTGCAACTTTCATGATTTCCTCATTGGCTAAATACGAATGGATTAAAGCATTTTCGGCTTATCTATATTTCTCACGAATTCCCGCTTGACAGTTATTGAAGGTGTTTACAGTCTTTATTGATTGATTAAATGGGAAGACCTGCTTGACATATAAAAAATCCGGGCACAGTACGTCCGAATGAATTAATGGTTTCTACTAGGGACTGTAAACACAAACTTATTTTGTAAAGAGGAAAAATCAGAGTGATTTGAATTTGAAAAGAACAAAGAATCTCAATCCTCATCGCCAATTGGTGGCGGTCAGCCAGTATTGAGGTTTGAAAATGAATCCATTCATCAGTGGTTTGGAAGGAAAAGTGGTTCTGGTTACAGGTGGTGCCTCGGGCATAGGCCTGGCCAGCGCCCAGGCCCTGGCAGCCAGCGGAGCCAAGGTGGTGTGTGCCGATCTTCAGCAAAGCCAGGATTTGCCGCAGGGCTGCGAATTTCGCAAGCTTGACGTGAGCAGCGAGAAGCTGACCAATGAGTTGGTTACTTACATGCTGGACCGCTATGGGCAGATTGATGGGCTGGTGACTTCTGCTGGCATTTCCCGCGTGGGTGATCTGGAGAGCATGCCCTTGCAGGAGTGGGAGCAGGTACTGCAGGTCAATTTGACGGGGACCATGCTCAGTGCTCGTGCTGTGGCCAGCCACATGAAACAGCGTGGTCAGGGCTCCATCGTCACCATCGTCACCATCGCCAGCATCAACGGAATGCTGGGCAACCCGACCAATCTGGCCTATTGCACCTCCAAGGGGGCTGTGATCCAGATGGTGCGCAGTCTGGCATCGGATCTCGGTCCTTACGGGGTGCGGGTCAACAGCATCAGCCCCGGCTATATCCATACACCCATGACCACCATGCTTGATGAACTGCCTGTAGGCCGGGCTTTCGAGGCCATGCATTTGCTCAAGCGGGCGGGCAGGTCGCAAGAGGTGGGTAATGCCGTGGCATTTTTGCTTTCCGATATTTCTTCATTTATTACCGGGGTCAATCTTCCGGTAGATGGTGGATTCTCTGCAGCAAAAGTAATTAATATTTAAGGAATTCCAATGAAATATGACGTCATAGTGATTGGTTGCGGAATGTCCGGAATTCTGGCTGGTATTCATCTGAAGAATAGCGGGAAGAAATTCATTATTCTGGAAAAGGCCGGGACATTGGGGGGGACCTGGCGGGATAATACTTATCCTGGCCTGACTTGCGATGTGCCATCGCACGCCTATACCTATTCTTTCGAGCCCAACCCCGAATGGTCTCGGGTACTTCCGCCCGGAGCCGAGATTCAGCAGTATTTCGAAGGCGTGTTCAAAAAATACGGTATTGCCGATTTTTCGCAGTTCGGCACCGAAATCACGCGTGCCGAATGGACGTGCGATGCATGGACGCTGCAGGATCAGCATGGCAAGCAATACCAGGGCAAGGTGGTGGTGGCCGCCACAGGTGTGCTGCACCACCCCAACTATCCGCAGATCAAGGGCCTGGAGGAGTTCGAGGGAGACATGATTCACAGTGCGCGCTGGGATCATTCTGTACCGCTGGACGGCAAGAGGATCGCCGTCATCGGCACGGGATCAACGGGCGTGCAAATTGTCTCGGCACTGGCGTCGCGTGCCAGGGTGCGACATTTTCAGCGCACGGCCCAATGGATTTTTCCGGTCGAGAATCCAGCTTTCAGCGAAGAGCAGCGTGCCGAATTCCGCAGCAACCGCGATCTGCTGGTTTATCTGCAGCGCGAACCCACTTATGTAGCCAATGTGGAGCGCTTTACCGAGGGTGTGCTGGATCCGAATTCGGAGCAGATTCAGGAAATTCAGAAAATCTGCCAGGACAACCTGGATGGCTCTGTTGCAGACGCAGCCTTGCGTGAAAAACTGCAGCCTCATTACCGGGCTGGTTGCAAGCGCCTGATTTATTCTCCCGACTATTACAAGGCGATCCAGCACCCCGATTCCGAGTTGATCACCGAAGCTATTGCCAAGGTCGAGAAAAAGGGAGTGCGTACCAGCGACGGCGTGCTGCATGAGGTGGACATCATCGTCCTGGCCACGGGATTCAAGGCCGACCGCTATGTGCGCCCCATGAATGTGACGGGCCTGAACGGAGCCACGCTGGAGCAGGCCTGGAGCGATGTGCCCACGGCATACAAGTCCATCTCGGTGCCGGGCTTTCCCAACTTTTACTTCATGAACGGGCCGACCTCTCCCGTGGGCAACTTCTCGCTGATCGATACCTCGGAAATGCAGTGGGGCTATATCTCGCAGCTGATAGAGCGTGGTCAGCAAGCCGGTGTGGCAGGGCTTTCGGCCAGGCCCGAAGCCCTGGCTCAGTACGACCAGGAGCGCTTGCAGGCCGCCAAAGGCTCGGTCTTCGGCTCGGGCTGCAACAGCTGGTACCTGGACAGAAACGGTGTGCCCAACACATGGCCCTGGTCGCAGTCGCGCTTCAGGCAGGAGATGAGTGCGCCGGTATGGCAGGACTATATCCACCACCAGACCGAAGAGCTTGTGGCCTGAGTGCCGTCTTGCGCCCGTCCTGGCCTGTCCTGGTCGGGCGCGCTCCATCAACTTCAAGGAGTCCCAATGCAGATACACCCAGAAATGGCTGCTGTGCTGGAGCAGTTCAAGGATGCTCCGCCCATGGATTTTGTGGCCACTCCGGTGCCCGAAATCCGCAAGCTCATGGACCACATGGCCTTTCCGCCTGCCGACCTGCCCATGCATGAGGTGCGCGAGATCGACATTCCCGGTGGCGATGGCCAGCCGCTCAAGCTGCGCCTGTACCGTCCCGGCACCGCGCAGGCAGCGCCGGTCATGGTCTATTTTCACGGCGGTGGCTGGTGCATAGGCACGTTGGAAACGCATGACAATCTGTGCCGCCACCTGGCGCGTATAACCGGCATGAATATTGTGTCGGTCGATTACCGGCTGGCTCCCGAGCATGTCTTTCCTGCCGCGCTGGACGACGCCTATGCCGCCACGCGCTGGGTGGCACTGCATGCGGCCGAGCTGCATTGCGATGCGCGGCAGCTGATGGTGGCGGGCGACAGCGCGGGGGGCAATCTGGCCGTCGCCACCTGCCTGCGCGCAAAAGAAGACGGCTGGAGAGGCATATCCCAGCAACTGCTGTTCTATCCGGTCTGCGATGCGCATATGGATGCGCCATCGCATGCGCTTTATGGGCAGATGCCGTTTCTCACCACCGAAGCCATGGCCGCGATGTGGCATCACTATCACCCTGCCAGGCCTGCACATCCACTGGCCTCCATCATGCAGTACCCCGATCTCGCTGGTTTGCCGGCAGCGGTGCTGGTGACGGCGGAGCTGGACATATTGCGCGACGAAGGAGAGGCCTTTGGCCTGCGCCTGCAGCAGGCCGGCGTACCCGTTTCCAGCCTTCGTGCGCAAGGCATGTTGCATGGGTTTGCCAACTTCAGCACCCTGGTGCCGGCAGTGGCAAAGTTGCTGCAGGAGGCTTGTACAAAGCTGTCTTTTGGCAAGATATCGGCTGTTGGACAAGCCTGATACATGCAACTGTTCATGTATACAGTTATGTGTGGTGGATGCCTCAGTTTTATCCCCGCATCATGTGGACGCTCTTGTGGAAAACTATGCTTTCAAGCCTTGAAACCCGCGCCAGATGGTGATTTGCACGGATTGCCTAAAAAATAGACGATTTGAGCAAAGGGATTGAACCGAGGGTTTTTACCAGTGGTTTTGAGGCTGTAAAAAAGCCCGCCAACCGTTGCCGGTGGCGGGCTTTTTTGTGGGCTCAAACGTGCTCAGGAAAGTTGCTGAGGCGTGGGGCGTGTGCGGTAGAACTGCATGGGAGACTCTTTCATTTCCTTGGCATGCTGGTTGAGCACCGACTTCTTCATCTTGCCAACCACATGCATCTCGCAGGGCTTGCAGTCAAAGCGCAGCGTGAGCTTTTCCTTGCCGTTGATCAGCTGCAGCGGCTCTGCCTTGATGGTGCCCTTGACGCCGATCACGCCCTTGGCCTGTTTGGGACACAGGCTCATCGAGAAGCGCACGCAGTGCTTGGTGATCATCAGCGAGACTTCGCCTTCCTCTTCCTTGCTCTCGTAGGCGGCGTCGATGATCTTCACACCATGCTTCACATAGAAGTCATGGGCCTTCTGGTTGTAGACATTGGCCAGATAGGTCAGTGTGTCTTCAGGAAAAGGCACGGGCGGCTCCACGGGCTTGGCGCGGGGCAGACGCACAAAGCCGTCGGCGCGGGCCTGTTCCAATGCGGCAACGGCATCGCGACGCAGCTGGTTGAGCACGGAGGCGGGTACAAACCAGGGCTGACTCAGGCTCAGTGAAATATCGTTCACCTCGAAAACCGTCGCGCCAAAGCGTCCCAGTTGCTCGCGCAGCGTGGCTTCTGCCTTGGCTGGGTCGGTGGCGCTCTGGTGCTCATGCGCGATGGCGGCAGCCCCGACAAACCCGTCCTCGTCGGTCAGCGTCAGCGCAAAGCCGGCAGCAGCTTCCTTGAACTCGGCCCATAGACCGATGCGGCGCTCGCTGGATTTTTTCTCCAGCGTGCGCACCCAGTCCATATCGCGGTTGCGGTTGATTTCCAGGCCCTTGCGCAGATCCTTGAATTCGGCAATCTCGTTTTTGGGGAAGACGCGCCAGATGCCTTTTTTGGCGCTCACGCATTCGGCACGGTTGATGTGCACGCCCACCAGTTCCTTTTGCAGATCGTAGTAGCACAGACCGTCGCCGTTGTGCAGCTCGGCGGTCTTGTCGCTGGTTTCGATCTCGAACCATTTGTCGCCGACCTGTGTCACCCAGCCTATGGCACGACCCGGTGTCTTGGGCGTGTCGAAGGCGCCGATGTCATCCTTGCGGCCGTTGACGAAGTAGTCTGTGAACTCGCGGTTGAAATTCTGATCCGGATCGGGTTCGAACGAGAAAGTGGTGCGGCCTGACGACGAGCGCGCCAGCGGCTGATCGGAGAACTCGCGCTCCTCGATGATTTCGTCGAGCAGCTTGCGGTAATGGGCCGTGATGTTCTTCACATAGCCCATGTCCTTGTAGCGGCCCTCGATCTTGAAGCTGCGCACGCCGGCGTCGATCAGCGCGCGCAGGTTATCGCTCTGGTTGTTGTCCTTCATGGACAGCACGTGCTTTTCGTGCGCGATGATGCGGCCGCTGGCGTCTGTCACCTCATAAGGCAGGCGGCAGGCCTGGTTGCAGTCGCCACGGTTGGCGCTGCGTCCGGTATGGGCATGGCTGATGAAGCACTGGCCCGAGTAGGCCACGCACAGTGCGCCATGCACAAAGTATTCGATGGTGGTGCGGCTCGGGTCTGTCGCGGCGCGCACGGCGGCAATCTGTTTCAGATCCAGCTCGCGCGCCAGCACGATCTGCGACAGGCCGGCGTCCTGCAGAAAGCGGGCCTTCTCGGGCGTGCGGATATCGGTCTGGGTGGACGCGTGCAGCTGGATGGGTGGCAGATCGAGCTCCAGCAGACCCATGTCCTGAATGATCAGCGCATCGGCGCCGGCGTTGTAGATCTGCCAGGCCATATCGCGTGCGCCCTGCAGCTCATCGTCGCGCAAGATGGTGTTGAGCGTGATGAAGATGCGGCTGCCAAAGCGGTGGGCATGCTTGATGAGCCGCTCCAGATCGCGGATGTCGTTGCCTGCAGTCGCTCGCGCGCCAAAGGCCGGTCCGCCGATATAGACGGCGTCCGCGCCATGATTGACGGCTTCGATGCCGATATCGGCGTCGCGCGCCGGGGACAGGAGTTCGAGCTGGTGGGGCAGGAGAGACATAGGGGCAGGATTATCTCAGCAAGCCCCGGTTTCGGCACAGCGGCGGGTAATCGCCTGTATCAATGGCCGCGTGGGCTGAATGTGCGCGGAAATACCACGGGCCCGCTGCGGTCCGCCAGCCGGTAGCCCATGGCGGGGCGGTTCGACACGCCTTCCACATGGCCGGCTTCGACCAGAAAGTTCGCTGCCAGCATGCGGGTGCGAAAGCCGCTTTTGTCCACGCTGCGACCCAGCACGGTTTCATAGACTTGCTGCAACTGAGGCAGGGTGAAGGGCTCGTTCAGCAAAAAAGCGGGCAGCGAGGTGTATTCGACCTTGCTACGCAGTCTCTCCACCGCCGCCTGCAAGATGCTGCCATGGTCAAACGCCAGTGCGGGCCGGCGCAGCAATTCATCCACTTCGAACCAGGCCACATCGGCCGCATTGGCGCCTTTGGTCAGTTGCAGTTCATGGGCGGGAATCAGCGCAAAGTACACATGGGTGGCCGACCAGCCACGCGGATCACGTGCCGCGCCGCCCCAACTGCCAAGCTGTTCCAGATAAGGGCTGTCCACACCCGTCTTCTCCTTGAGCTTGCGCGCGGCGCAGGCCTGCAGATCGGCATCGAGATCCACATTCACAAACCCTCCGGGCAGGGCCCAGAGGCCGGGAAATGGATCGTCTTCATGGCCTGGGCGTTGCACCAGCAATACATTCAAGCGGGCTTGCGCAATCGTGAAGATCACCACATCCACCGTGGTGTAGGGACGGGGAAAGTCCGGCGCTGGCTTGGAGTGACGCTGTGTAACGGTCATGAATCAGGCTTGACTGGATGAATGTTGGGTTGTATTGTACAACTTGCATAAGTTGTTCAATACAACTTATATCTGTAGCTGGAGCACAGTCCAAGCATGCAGACGAATGCCGACAAAGCCGGGTCCGGGTTTGCAACCAGGCTGTGGCACCGCGGAAAGTACGCCCAGGCCGGGCCTCGGCAGCGCTAGAACCTGTCATGAGCCAGGTCGACAGCTTCAAACATAGAGAACAAGAAAATGAAAAATCAAAACACCACCGCACGCAGCAAGTTCCTCAGCCTGGTGCTGAGACACAGTCCCGAGACCATAGGCCTCAAACTCGACGATGCGGGTTGGGCCCACACCGATGAACTGCTGGCCTGTCTGGCGCGCTCCGGCCGACCCACCAGTCTGGAGGATTTGCAGATCATGGTGGCCAATAACAACAAGCAACGCTATTCCTTCAGCGCAGATGGCAAGCGCATACGCGCCAATCAGGGCCACTCCATCAAGGTCGAACTGGGTCTTGAGGCAAGACGCCCTCCTGCAGTGCTCTACCACGGCACGGCCACGCGTTTTCTGGATGCGATCTTTCATGAGGGCCTGAACCGGCAGTCACGCCATCATGTCCACTTGTCGGAAAGCCAGGCAGTGGCTGCTCAGGTCGGCAGTCGTCACGGCAAGCTGGCCTTGCTGCAGGTGGACGCCGCGCGTATGCAGGGCGAGGGCCATGTGTTCTACCGCTCCGACAACGGCGTGTGGCTGACCGATGTCGTCCCGGCCCGGTATCTGCTGAAGCTACCGTCATGAAAGTTTCAAAAATCATAGCTATCGACGCAGATGGCGTGCTGCTGGACTACAACCTCGCCTATGCCTCAGCCTGGGAGCGGGTGTTTGGCGAGCGTCCGGTGTTGAAGCAGCCTGACGCCTACTGGGCCATGGAGCGATGGGGGGTCGCCAACTTGCAGGGCGAGGCTCTGAACCGTTTTCGCGCCAGTTTTGATGCGCAGTTCTGGTCCGGTATTCCCGCGATTGCAGGAGCGCTACAGGCTTGCGAGCAGCTGTGCGCCGCCGGTTACGAGCTGGTCTGTGTGTCGGCGATCAAGCCGCAGTTCGCCGAGGCTCGGCAGACCAATCTGCGCAAGCTGGGCTTTCCCATATCGCGTGTGATCGCCACCAGCAGCCGTACTGATCCGGGCCTCAGCCCCAAGGCTCAAGCCCTGGCCCAGTTGCAGCCCTTGGCATTTGTCGATGACTTTCTGCCGTATTTCGAAGGCGTGGGCGAGAGGATTCACAAGGCACTGGTGCTGCGCGAGCAAGGCGGGTCGCCCAATACCGGGCCGGGTCTGCAGGCCATTGACTCCACTCACGCCACGCTGGCGGGCTTCTCCCGTTGGTGGCTGAACCATTATCAAGAAGAACAGACATGAACCGAGATTACGAAATTCGATCCGTACCCGATCTGGTGGCCCAGCTCGACCAAGGCTACCGCCCCAAATACCTTTGCTTCTGGGGCCATCAGCCCGAGAAGAATGGCTCAGCGGGAAAAGGCTGCCTGAGCCAGTGGTTTCCTGCTCCATTCACCGTCGAAGGAGACCGCTTTGCCACGGCAGAGCATTTCATGATGGCAGCCAAGGCGCGGCTGTTCGGGGATGAAGAGGCGCGCGCTCAGGTGCTGGCTGCGCCGTCTCCGGCCAGTGCCAAGCAGATAGGGCGCAGCGTGCGAAATTTTGACGAGGCACGCTGGAAGGCGGAGTGCTTCGATATCGTGGTGCGCGCCAGTGTGGCCAAGTTCTCGCAGAACCCGGCCATGGGGGAGTTTCTGCTGAGAACTGGTGAGCGTGTACTGGTCGAGGCCAGTCCGCGCGACCGCATCTGGGGCATCGGCATGGGCGCGGCCAATCCCGACGCCGAGCAGCCGCGCAAATGGCGCGGACAGAACCTGCTGGGTTTCGCGCTGATGGCCGCGCGTGCGCAGCTGAGGGGCGGACAATGAGCACGCTGGACCGTTTTGAAGGCGCTCTGCTGGGCCTGGCCTGCGGCGATGCCGTGGGCACGACGCTGGAGTTTCGGACGCGCGGCAGCTTTGCGCCGCTGACCGATATGGTGGGGGGCGGGCCGTTTTCACTGAGGGCCGGACAATGGACGGATGACACGTCCATGGCTTTGTGCCTGGCCGAGAGCCTGGTCGTCAAGGAAGGTTGCGACCCCGGGGACCAGATGACGCGCTACGCCAACTGGTATCAGTGGGGTTACTGGAGCTCCACCGGGCACTGCTTTGATATCGGCATGGCAACACGCGAGGCGATACAGCAATACCTACGCACCGGCAATGCGCTGGCGGGAAGCGAAGATGCGCGCAGCGCCGGCAATGGCTCGCTGATGCGGCTGGCCCCGGTGGCCATGGCGTATGCCCATGACGAGCAAGAGGTGCAGGAGCGGGCGGCGCTGAGCTCTCGCACCACGCACGCGGCTGCGGAGTGCCTGGATGCCTGCCGTCTGTTTGCCGTGGCATTAAGCCGTGCCCTGCTGGGCGCCAACAAGGCGCAGGTGCTGGATCTGGCCGCGCTGCCGTTTGGCAGCCCACGCATTGCCGAGATTGCACAAGGCAGCTGGCGCGGCAAAAGCCGCGAGCAGATCCAGAGCTCGGGCTATGTGGTGCACAGTCTGGAAGCAGCTTTGTGGTGTTTTGACAGGCTTGAGAGCTTTGAAGCCGTCGTTCTGGAGGCAGCCAATCTGGGTGACGATGCCGACACCACAGCGGCCATTGCCGGCCAGATCGCGGGGGCGTTCTGGGGGCGCAGAGGCATTCCTGCGCACTGGCTGGAAAGACTGTATCAGCAGGCTGATATTCGCGCGCTGGCGCAATCGATTTATGCGCTGAATCAGGTGCTGGCCCGATAGATTGCGCGTGGCCATGCTCCCACCACGGGACCTGCTCACACCGTGCAGGCAGGTCACAGATCCTTGGTTGTCGTCGCGGAGGTCGGGCCTGCACGGTCTGCGGGTGCCTGTGGCCGTGGTGAACTTGCCGGCCTTCAAAAAAAGGCTTTCCCTGCAGCCAGGAAAGTCCGGCGCAGCGTGCACCATCCCTGTCAACGCGGCACAATCAAGGCGCTGAGTCGAGTCGGCGATGGTGCAAGAGCATGGTCGGCAGCTTCAGCCGAAATCCGAAATATCCCCAGCAGCCGGAGTCTGTGCTCAACGCAGGAAGAGTCGGGCCTGCTCGGGCTTGCTAGCAATTGCTCCAATGGAGTTCTGGTCCTTAGACTCCAGGGTTTGCCCCTTCGCTTGCACATCGAACTGGTATCGCAGGCTTTGCCGCTACGCTTGAGGCTTTGGCCTGGCGTAGGCTTGCGTGCCACAGCCTTCCGCTTCATCAAGGAGAAAGCATGTCCATGACTGATCGCTCGGCCCAGCGCCGCTGTGTTCGCACCTCGTCTGCCCTGAGCCTGGCCCTGGTCGCCGCATCCCTGTCGTCCGCTTACGCTGCGGATGCGGAAAAGCCTCTGGTGGTGCGCATTGCCCATGGCGGCCCGGTCTCCGGTCCCATCGCAGCCCTGGGCAAGGATGAGGAGAACGGCGTGCGCATGGCGATTGACGAGCTCAACGCCCGCAAGCTGCAACTGGGCGGCCGTCCCGTGCACTGGAAGCTGGAGGCCGGCGACGATGTGGGCGACCCCGGTCAGGCCACGGCGCTGGCACGCCGCTTCTGCGACAAGAAGGTGGCGGCCGTGGTGGGGCATCTTCAGTCGGGCACGACCTTGCCGGCTGCCAAGATCTACAACGACTGCGGCATTCCCAATATCACCCCCGCAGCCACCAACCCCGCGATTACCGAGGCAGGCTATGACGACACCTTCCGCGTCATCGCCGATGACCGGGCCATGGTCAATGCCCTGCTGGACTATGCCGTCAAGCATCAGGGCGTCAAACGCATCGCGATCGTGGACGATCGCACGGCCTATGGGCAAGGCATCGTCAAGCTGTTTGAAGCCGCAGCGGCCGAGCGCGATGTGCAGATCGTCGACAAGCAGTACACCAGCGACAAGGCCACTCAGTTCTCGTCCATCCTGACCGCCATCAAAGGCCGCAAGCCCGATGCGATCTTCTTCGGCGGGCTCGATGCACAGGCCGGTCTCATGCTGCGCCAGATGTCGCAGCTGGCCATGAATCAGGTGAAGTTCCTGGGCGGCGATGCGCAATGTTCGGAGCGCCTGCCTGCCATGGCCGACAAGGTGCCGGCGCTCAAGAACGTGGTTTGCGTGATGAGCGGCAGCTCCCTGGGCAATATGCCCGGCGGTCTGCTCTGGAAGCAGAAGTACGATCAGCATTTTCCCGGCCAGTATCAGGTCTACAGCCCTTACGCGTATGACGCGACCATGGTGCTGGCCAAGGCCATGCTGAGTGCCGATTCAGCCCAGGCCGAGGCTTATCTGCCCCGCTTGCGCCAGATGCGCTACGAGGGGGTGACGGGCACGATTGCCTTTGATTCGCAGGGCGAGTTGCAAAGCCCGCGGGTCACGCTCTACGGCTATGACTCCGGCGAGCGCAAGGAACTGGTGATCAGCGGTCATTGAGCGGTATCGGTGTTTCTTGAAGGAATATCCGTCAAGCCTTTGTCTGTCAGGTGCATATAGCTATGGATTTTGATGCTTCCGTGCACGAGCACTTCATGCACCAGGCGCTGGAGCAGGCGCGCCGCGCCGCCGCCTGTGGCGAGGTGCCGGTGGGGGCTGTGGTCGTCAAGGACGGGCAGGTCATAGGCCGCGGTCATAACAGCCCGCTCTCTGCCCAGGACCCAACGGCCCATGCCGAGGTGCTGGCCCTGCGCGAAGCGGCTCGGACTCTGGGCAATTACCGGCTTGAGGGCTGCACGCTGTATGTGACGCTGGAGCCCTGCACCATGTGCAGCGGTGCCATGCTGCATGCGCGTGTGGATGCCGTGGTCTATGGTGCGGCCGAACCCAGGACCGGTGCGGCAGGTTCGGTGCTCGATGTCTTCGACTACCCCGCCATCAATCACCAGACGCGGGTGCTGCGTGGCGTGCTGGCCGCGCAATGCTCGGCGCTGATGGCCGAGTTCTTCCAGCAGCGACGCCAGGAAAAAAAAGCGCAGCAGCCGCACCCGCTCAGGGACTGGGCGCTGCGCAATGCCGATGAGGCGTTTGCCGACCTGCCCGCCTGGCCCTGGCGGCCGCAGTGGCGCAGCGACCTGCCGGCGCTGCAGGGCCTGCGTCTGGCGGTGGTCGATGAAGGGCCTGAGGATGCAGCACTGACCTGGCTGTGCCTGCATGGCAGCCCGGGCTGGGGCTATGGCTTTCGGCATCTGCTACCCGATTTGCTGGCCGCCGGTCATCGTGTGGTGGTGCCCGATCTGCCAGGGTTCGGGCGCAGCGACCAGCCCAAGAAAGACAAACGACACAGCGCGCAGTGGCATTTGCAGGTCATCACCGAGCTGATCGAAGCGCTCAACCTGCGGCGGCTGGTCCTGGTCGGGCAGGGCGATGGCGGCCGCCTGGGTCTGGCTGCAGCGCAAGCCCTGCCAGAGCGCTTTGCCGGCGCGTGGCTGATCGATACCTGGCCGCTGAATGCGCAGCCAGAGCCGCGTCGGCAATGGTTTGAGCAGGCAGCGCGCAAGCCCGGCTGGGATGTGGCCAGGGCCATGGCCGAATTGGAAGGGTGCAGCAATGCCGAAGAGGACCGCGCCTGGAATGCACCGTTTGCGCAGCCCGGCCATCGGGCCGCGCTCAAGGCCTGGCCGCGTCTGCAGACCGAGCTGGCTGCGCCGCCCGCCGATCTGCTGCAGCAATGGGCGCAGGCCGGCAGGCTGTGGCTGCAGCCCGCAGCCACGCAGCAGCCCGTGTCTGCTGCGCAATGGCAGGCAGCCTGGCTGCAGGCCGTTCCGCAACTGGCGGTGCAGGCCGGGGTCTGGCGGCAAACCCGGCCTGGCGCTCCGGTTCCTGCAGCACAGCAGGGCGGTGGTGCAGCGGCTGTGGAATACTTTGCGCCGTAGCCCGATCGGTCAGACCGGCGGAGCAAGAATCTGAACTAGGACTTACGCAAACAAGAATGCAACAAGGGCTCGCCTTCTGAGGCAGTCGCCCGGCCTGAACCTGTTTTGCGGAAGTCGTATGAACTTCTGAATCTGCGGATTCACCCACTTTTCACGGAGCATGCGGCCGACGGTCGCATGAAAAGGCTTTGGCAACCTCGCGCAAATCCCCTGGATCCACTACAGCGCCCCAGCAGCAAGATCCCCACCACGCCCACTCGCACGGGCAGGAGTCGGTCCACCAGGCTCATGTGCATGACGAGCACTGCAGCCATGAGCACGGTCACCACGATCATCACGACCATGTGCACAGCGCCGATGGCAGCTGCTGCGGCCATGATCACAGCCATGGCGGCAAGCATGTCTATATCTATTCGCCCTCGGGGGCGGTGCGCGACAAGGCAGCCTTCAAACGCGGCATCAAGCAGCTGGAGGCCCTGGGCCACGAGGTGGAGGTCGATGCCGATGCGCTGGCCAGCAGCCAGCGCTTTGCGGGTGACGACGCTACCCGTCTGGCTGCTATCCACCGTGCAGCGGCCAGCGGAGCCGATGTGGCGCTGATTTCGCGCGGCGGCTACGGTCTCACGCGCATCCTGCCGGGCATCAAGTACAAGACCGTGGCGAAGGCGATTGCGGGCGGTACCAAGTTTGTCGGCCTCAGCGACTTCACGGCTTTTCAGCTGGCCATGCTGGCACAGACCGGTTCGGTCACCTGGGCGGGTCCCGCGCTTAACGCCGACTTCGGTGTGGACAGCAAAAAGACCGGCGAGCCCGTGGACGACATCATGCTGGACTGCTTCGAGGACCTGCTTAGCGGCCAGGGCGAGGGCGCGGGCTGGCAGATGCCCAGGATTGGCGAGCTGCCCAATGGCAAGCCGCAACTCAAGGACTTCTATGTTCCTGGCGGGGCCATCTTGTGGGGCGGCAACCTGGCGGTGCTGGTGTCCTTGCTGGGCACGCCTTACTTCCCGCAGGTCGACGGCGGCATTCTGTTCATCGAAGACGTGGGCGAGCACCCCTACAAGATCGAGCGCATGCTGACCCAGCTGCTGCTGGCGGGCGTGCTGCAAAAGCAAAAAGCCATCATCTTTGGCCAGTTCACCGATTTCAAGCTCACCACCCACGACAAGGGCTTCAAGCTGCAGACCGTCATAGACTGGCTGCGCATGCAGCTCAAGCGCCCCGTGCTGCAAGGCCTGCCCTTCGGCCATGTGCCCACCAAGGTGCTGCTGCCCGTGGGCGCGCAGGTATCGCTGTCTGTGGAAGGCCGGGATGCGCTGATCTACTGGGGGCATGTCTGACGACAGAATGCCGCTGAGGTTGAGCCGCCAGCATGGCCTGCGCCTCGTGTATGTGCCTAAGAAGATTCAGTTTTAATAGCTGTTAACGTAGGCCGCATATGGGCTGAATGCCAATCTGGCTTGTATTTTTGAGATCTGGAAGGACGCACGCATGGGCAAGGCTGCACTGCCGTGGACCGAGGAAATGCTGGCCCTGCTGGGCCAGGAAAAAGACGCCGTGCTGGCCAAGCGCTGGGGCACATCGGCCAAGACGGTCAACCTCAAGCGCAATGCGCTGGGCATTCCCGCCTTCGGGCATTTCCAGTGGACACAGCCAGCGCTGGCTCTGCTGGGCCGGGAAGCGGACGCCGAGGTGGCGAAGCAGCTGGGCATCAGCAAGGCCAGCGTGGTGGTCAAGCGCACCGAGCTCGGTATTGACTCGGTGACAGGAGCTGCTGCCAGCAGCGCTTTCGACTGGAGCAACGAGGCTGTGGCTTTGCTCGGCACCGCATCCGACGCCAAGATTGCCGGGCAACTGGGCCTGAGTCGCCTCACGGTCTACAACGCGCGCATCGCCAGGGGGATTGCTGCTGCAGGCCGTGGGGCAGCGGGCAAGAGCCGCGAACCATGAACCGTGCTGGCGCGCCAGCGACCGAGCTTGGGCCGACCCGGCCGCGGACTCTGCTGCGCGCGGTACTGCTGGGCTGGCTGTGGCTGGCGGCCCTGGCCGGCTTTTCCCATCTGCTGACGCGCTTGCCGCCCTGGGGCTGGCTGTTCGCAGTCCTGTTGCTGGTGCTGTTGCCAGCCTGGGGGCATTGGCTGCTCCTGATGCTGCGCAAAAAGCTGCTGCGCTTGCAGTTCGCGCCGCAGGGGCGTATCGGCCGCTGGCTTGGCGGCGGTTGGTGGCCGGCCTGCAAGGCATTGGTACTGGCCTTGCTGCTGTGCACCAGCTCACTCTGGCAGGCCTGGTTTCTGGCGCCCTGGGAATGGGCGCTGCTGGCGCTGGCACCCTTGCTTTATGTCTTGCTGGCCTGTGGCATGCAGGCGGGCCTGAAGCGAGAGTTTTCATCGCCGGCCTTTGCCTGGGCCTGGGCTCAGCGCGCTGCCACCTGGCTGCTGCTGGTGCTTTGGGGCGGCAGCTGGCTCTGTGCCATGGCCAGCCAGCAGGATCTGGGGCGGGGGCTGGCCCCAGGCATGGAGCCCGAGGCATTGAATCATGCGCTGGCCCAGATTCACGCAGCGCCCTCTGGGCTGGTGCGTTGGGGGCTGGATGCCCTGCTGGCCGTGCAGCTGGCGAGTGGCGCCATGGCCGACCTGCCCCAGTTGCCCGTGCTGCGCCTGTTGCTGCTGGCGCTGTTCGGCCCCGTAGGCGTGTTGCTGTGCCTGGGGCGCGCCATGCAGGGGGCATCGGCTTCCTCGGCGCTGCTGCTGCAGGCCAGGCCTTCGGGGGCAGTGCGCAATGCCGCGCCTTCGCCGGCCGCTCCTTTGCTGGCCCTGGTTGCCATGCTGGTGCTGGGCATTCTGGTGCAGACCACGGCCGCCCTTGACGGTCTGGCGCGTGCGCAGGAGAGCCCGCTGGCGCTCAAGCGTCTGCCCGAGTGCGAGCGCATCGGGCAGCAACTCTATCGCCTCGGCACGCTGGACGCCACACGTCAGCAGGTTCTGCAACTGCTGGGGCGGGCCCAGGCCGGGCAGGCCCTGTGCCAGAGCATCCCGCAGATGAACCGGCAGCTGGATGCCGCCGTCGAGCGCTATCTGGACTGGTATTTCAGTCTGGGGGCGGAGTGGGGCCGCATCCTCAGTCTGCTCACGGGCGATGTGAGCCAGTTTCTGCAGAACAAGCTCAGCGAAACCCTGGGAGCCACGCCAGGGCTGGAGGGCTGGGTGCAGACTCTGCAGAAGCAGGCACTGACCAGCGGCGCTGCTCTGGCCGAGGGCCAGCAGCGCATCGAGGAAACCCTGGCGCGTCATCATCTGGCCCTGAGTCCCGAGCAATGTCTGGTGCGTGCCGAGGTTGCCAGTCTGCCTGCGTTGGAGCTGCTGGGCGATGCACGCCAGCGGCTGACGGCCAGTGCCCTGGTGGGCACGGGGGGCGGTGCTTTTGCCGCAGCCGTCGCGGGCAAAGCCATGGCCAAGACCTCGATGAAGGCCGCCAGCAAGGTGCTGGCCAAGGCCGCTGCCAAGCAGGGTCTGGGCAAGGCCGGGGCAGCGGTAGCCGGTGCGGCCGTGGGCTCTGTCGTTCCTGGTGTCGGCACGGCCGTGGGGGCGGTGGCGGGAGCGGTCGCTGGTGTGGTGCTGGGCGTGGGGATTGACTGGGCGGCACTTTATGCCGAAGAACTGCTGACACGCGATGCCATGCGCGCCGATCTGCGTGCCGCGCTGGGCGAGCAGATGCAGAGCCTGAGCCGGGCCATGGGCTGCCAGTAGGCGAATCAGTCGCGTTTCAGCAAGTCCGTACAGAGCGGCGGCAAGAGCCGAGGAAAACCTGTGCTGCGGGTGCTGTCTAGGGCTGCATTCCCGCGAGCGCAGGCGTACAGTGAAGTTTCGCTGCAGGAGTTGCATATGCTCAATTACTCCCTCATGAAACCCGAAGGCATCTTGCTGCTGAAGCCCCATGGGCCCCTGACCGAGCAGGATTTCGACGGCGTCAGCCAGGATGTGGACGATTTCCTGGCCGAGCATCCCAAACTGCATGGGGTGATGATTCAGTCCAAGGACTTTCCCGGCTGGGAAAACTGGGCCGGCTTCAGCGCCCATATGGGCTTTGTCAGAGATCATCGCCATCAGGTGGAGCAGATCGCTCTGGTGACCGACAGTCATCTGGCGGGCATGGCCGAGTTCGTCGGCAGGCATATCACGCATGCCGAGGTCAGGCATTTCCCCTTTACCGAAGATGCCATGGCCATGCAGTGGCTGCATGCGGCCTGAGTCGTCTGTCTGAACCCGCCCGGCAACTCTGCCGCCGAGCCGCGGCAGAGTTGCCTGGATCCGCCTAGCCCTGTTTTCGGTGACCGGTCGTCGCGGTCGCTGCGGCTACTGCCTGCTGGGGGGCCTGTGCGTAGCGCTTGAACTCCATGGTGTAGGTGGCGCGGCCCTGAGTCATGGAGCGCAGATGCGTGGCATAGCCGAACATTTCCGATAGCGGTACCTCGGCCCTGATGGTCTTGCCGTCGCCTGCGATATCGTCCATGCCCTGCACGGCGCCGCGGCGCGAGGACAGATTGCCCATCACGGCGCCTGCGTATTCCTCGGGCGTCTCCACCTCGACGGCCATGATGGGCTCCAGAATCACAGGGTCGGCTTTCTTGCAGGCTTCCTTGAAGCCCAGGATGGCGGCCATGCGGAAGGCCTGCTCCGAGGAGTCCACATCGTGGTAGGAGCCGAAGGTCAGCCGCACCCGCACATCGACCACGGGGTAGCCGGCCAGAACGCCCGAGTTCATGGCTTCACGCAGGCCTTTTTCCACGGCAGGAATGAACTCGCGCGGAATCACGCCGCCCTTGATTTCATCGACAAATTCAAAGCCCTTGCCCGATTCCAGCGGCTCCACGCTCAGCACCACATGGCCGTACTGGCCTTTGCCACCGGACTGGCGCACGAACTTGCCGTCCACATCGTTGACTGTTTTGCGAATGGTTTCGCGGTAGGCCACCTGGGGCTTGCCCACATTGGCGGCCACATTGAATTCCCGTTTCATGCGGTCAACGATGATTTCCAGGTGCAACTCGCCCATGCCGGCAATGATGGTCTGGCCCGATTCCTCGTCGGTGCTGACTCTGAAGGACGGGTCTTCGGCCGCGAGGCGCGCCAGTGCCAGGCCCATTTTTTCCTGGTCGGCCTTGCTCCTAGGTTCCACGGCCTGGGCGATCACGGGTTCGGGGAAGGAGATTTTTTCGAGCACGATGGGCGCTTGCGGATCGCACAGCGTCTCGCCCGTGCTCACGTCCTTGAGGCCCACGCAGGCCGCAATGTCGCCGGCGCGGATTTCGTCGATCTCCTGGCGTGCATTGGCATGCATCTGCACGATACGGCCTATGCGCTCCTTTTTACCCCGGGTCGGGTTGTAGACCAGATCGCCCTTGGTCAATACGCCCGAGTAAACGCGTACAAAGGTCAACTGGCCCACGAAGGGGTCGGTCATGAGCTTGAAGGCCAGGGCGGCGAATCTCTCATCATCGCTGGCATGGCGTATCAGCGTGGTGCTGGCGCTGTCGTCCTCGCTATGCCCTTCGATGGCAGGAACATCGAGCGGCGAGGGCATGAGCTCGACAATCGCATCGAGCAGGCGCTGCACGCCCCGGTTCTTGAAGGCCGAGCCGCAGAGCATGGGCTGAATTTCGGTGGCGATGGTGCGCAGGCGCAGGCCGGTGATGATGTCCTCGGCATCGAGGTCGCCGCTGTCCAGGTATTTCTCGGTCAGGACTTCATTGGCCTCGGCAGCGGCCTCCACCATTTTCTGGCGCCATTCCTGTGCGCTGGCCAGAAGCGCAGCGGGGATCTCCTGGTACTCGAACTTCACCCCCTGCGACTCGTCGTCCCAGAAGATGGCTTTCATCTTGATGAGGTCGACCAGACCATGAAAATCGGCTTCGGCTCCGATGGGGATGACGATGGGAACCGGATGGGCCTTGAGGCGGTCCACCATCATCTGGCGCACACGAAAGAAATCGGCGCCCACGCGGTCCATCTTGTTGACGAAGGCCAGGCGCGGCACCTTGTACTTGTTGGCCTGGCGCCAGACGGTCTCCGACTGTGGTTGCACGCCGCCCACGGAGTCGTAGACCATGACTGCGCCGTCGAGAACGCGCATGGAACGCTCGACCTCGATGGTGAAGTCCACGTGGCCAGGGGTGTCGATGATGTTGATGCGATGGGCCGGGAAATTGTGTTCCATGCCCGACCAGAAGGCCGTGGTGGCTGCCGATGTGATGGTGATGCCGCGTTCCTGCTCCTGCTCCATCCAGTCCATGGTGGCAGCGCCGTCATGGACTTCGCCCAGCTTGTGGTTGACCCCGGTATAGAACAGTATGCGCTCGGTGGTGGTGGTCTTGCCGGCATCGATATGCGCGGAGATGCCGATATTGCGATAGCGTTCTATGGGCGTGTGGCGAGCCATGATGACCTCCCTGAAACACAGTTCTGAAACTGAAGTGCCGGCGCCATGGTTGCGGAGCCGGCAAGCAGAGGAAACGCATCGGAAATACTAGAGAGATGGCTACAAACTCACTGCCAGAGTGGGTATGGCCCGCGGCATAAAACACAAGCCGCAGGCCAGGGCGCAAGGCCTGGAGCCTGGCGGGCATCCGGCTTTCCCTTCATTCAAGAACAAGGACTTGTGAACATGACAGAGCAGAGCATTCAGATCGCAGCCCACAAGATGGTCTACATCCTGGTGGTGGAGCAAAGCTTGCGTGCCGGTGAAGGAATGAGCGAGAAAGCGCTTGCTGCCGACCTGCAAAAGCATGGCATCTTCGACGGCGAGCGTCAGTCTGCGCTGGACTGGGCCGTCGCGAGGGGCTGGCTGCAAAAAGCAGGCGGCGAGGTACGCCTGACAGAAGCCGGCTTCGACATGAATTTCACGCAGTAGCGGCAGGCGTCGGGCAGCCGCCGCCCCGGCGCCTATTCCAGATAAACGCCTTTTTCCTTTTTGCGCGCCCGCATGCCGGTGCGCAGGAACAGCTCGCTGCCGCCCTGCACGGCCAGGGGCTGACCGGGCTTGCCGCCGTCCTGGGCCAGGTGGGCATCGGCGCGCGCATTCCAGTGCTCCAGCAGGTCCTGCAGGGCAAGGCGCTCCGCTTCGTTCAGCTGCGGATGCTGCTCCAGGAACTCTTGCAGATATTGGCGTGCATCCTGCTCCAACTGCTCGCGCGTAGTTGCCAGCGAGATATAGCTGATGTCATCGTCGCGTCCGCTGGTATGCGTGCCCAGCAGATAGCAGCCAATATAGTCGCCGCGGGGCTGACCCACGGCCGGGTCCTGGCTGAGTTTCTTGAACAGACTGAAGGGCCACATGCGTTGAATTCCTTGGGACTGACGCAAACAGGGCGGCTCGACGGGCATTTCCATCGACAGAAAACCATGCCTGATCCGAGTCTGCGTAAGTCGTTTACCTAACACCGGGCCATGGCCCAAACAGGTATTGTCGCCCATGGCTGGACGCGATCAGCATGTGGATGTTGCGCACCGGACGCATGACAAGAGGCGATATGGGAGACATCATTTCGGCGGCAGAACCTTCTGCCAATCCTTGGCTCAGGCGCACATGGCATCTGGCGGCTGCGGCCTGTGGACTGGTTTTGCTGGCAGGGGCCGCGTTGGCGGTCTATGGCGTGCGGGCCCAGCCGCGCATGGACGGCAAGCTGGTCCTCGCCGGGCTTGAGCGCAGTGTGTGGGTCAGGCGCGACGAGTCCGATGTCACGCATATCAGCGCCGAATCGCCGCAGGATGCCTGGCGAGCCCTGGGCTTTGTCCATGCGCAGGAGCGCGGCTGGCAGCTGGAGTTCAACCGCCGCCTGATGCAGGGGCGGCTGTCGGAGACGCTGGGCCCGGCCACGCTGGAGCTGGACAAGCTGATGCGTGCTCTCGACATTCATGGCGCGGCGCGCCGCCAGTATGCGGCGCTGCCGCCTGCCGTGCAGGAAGCCTTGCAGGCCTACAGCCAGGGTATAGCCGCCTTTTACGCCAGGCCTTCGCAGGCTGCAGCGCCGGAGTTCCTGCTGTTGGGCACCAGGGCCGGAGCAGGAGGGCCATCGACCTGGGAGCCTGAAGACACCGTGGGCTGGGCGCTGATGATGGCGCTGGATCTGGGCGGCAACTGGGGCAACGAGTTCGCGCGGCTGAATCTGCTGCAGGTCCTGAGCACCGAGCAACTGTGGCAGCTGATGCCGGCCTATCCGGGCGAGCAGCCCGCGACGGCGGTGGATCTCGCCAGCCTGTACCGCCAGCTCGGTGTTTACCGGGAGACGAATGCCCAGCCCAAGGCTTCGGCGCCGGCCGGGCAGATTCAATCAGTCTTACAGCAATGGGCGGCCTCCATGGCGAAGGATATGGGCACGAATGACGGACTGGGCAGCAATAACTGGGTGGTGGCCGGCAGCAAGACCCGAAGCGGCAAGCCCTTGCTGGCCAACGATCCGCATCTGGGGCTGAGCGCTCCGGCCATCTGGTACTTCGCGCGTCTTCAGTCGCCAGAGGGCCGGGCCGGTGACGGCAGTGCCCTGAGCGAGCTGGATGTGACAGGGGCCACCTTGCCCGGCATGCCCTTTGTGGTGCTGGGCCGCACAGCGCAGGTGGCCTGGGGCTTTACCAACACCAACCCCGATGTGCAGGATCTGTATCTGGAGCAGATCAACCCGGCCGATGCCAGCCAGTACCGCACGCCCACGGGCTGGGAAAAGTTTGTCGTGCGCGAGGAAATCTTCAAGGTCAAGGGACAGAGCGATGTCAGGGTGACGCTGCGCAGCACGCGCCACGGCCCGGTGATCAGCGACGCGCAGCAGCAATATGGCAAGGTCATCAACACCGATCGCTATGCGCTGGCCCTGCGCTGGGCGGCGCTGGATACGGACAACCGCACGGTGGAGGCCGGCCTCAGGGCCAACGGGGCGCAGACTGTGTCCGAATTGTTCGAGGCATTCTCCATCTACCACTCGCCCATGCAAAGCATTGTGGCGGCCGATGTGCAGGGACATATCGGCTTCAAGGCCGCAGGCAGGGTGCCTGTGCGTGCGCCCGGCAATGACTTGCGCGGCGTGGCGCCGGCGCCCGGCTGGGATGCGCGCTATGACTGGCAGGGCTGGCTGGGGTACGACCAGACGCCGCAGGACGATGGCGGCACGCGAGGCTTTGTGGCCACGGCCAACCAGCGCGTGACGGAAGCCGGCTATGCGCATTTTCTGACCCAGGACTGGAGCCTGCCCTACCGCCACCAGCGCATAGAGCAGTTGCTGGCGGCAGGCAGCGAGCATGACGTGGCCAGCATGGCGGCGATTCAGAACGATGTGCAGTCCCTGGCCACCCGGGCCTTGCTGCCCGTGCTGCGCAAGGCTCAATCGAGCCACGCCCTGGCAGCGCAGGCACAGCAACTGCTGGCGGGCTTTGATGGGCTGATGGAGCGGGACAGGCCCGAGCCGCTGATCTTCTCGGTCTGGGTCGACGAGCTGACGCGCGGCCTGGTGATTCCGCGTATTGGCGAGCAGCGCTTTGTCATGAGCTACGGCAAGCGGGACTTCCGTGCCGGGCTGGAGGGAATGCTGGCGCGCAATGACGCCTGGTGGTGCGCGCCGCTGAGCTGCGAGCAACAGGCCGGACAGGCGCTGACCCGCACGCTGGACAAGCTGCAGTCGGCCTACGGCAATGATCCGCGCCAATGGCGCTGGGGCGCTGCGCACCCGGCGCTCAGCGCGCACAAGCCTCTGGGCTCGGTGGCGGCACTGGCGGGGGTATTCAATGTGAGCGTGGCCTCGGGCGGTGACACCTATAGCGTCAATGTGGGGCAGTACAACGCCAACCCGCCGCCCTCCGATGCCAAGGGACCGCTGGCCGGACGTTTTGTCAGCCGCCACGCGCCCTCGCTGCGTGCCATCTACGACCTGGGCGATCCGGAGTCCTCGCAGTTCATCTACCAGACCGGGCAGAGCGGGCTGGCGCTGTCGGCCCGCTATGCGGACATGAGTGCGGAGTGGGCCGACGGCCGCTACCGAAAGCTGCAAATGCAGCCGAGGCGCTGGCGCCATGTGCTGGAGCTGCAGACCGGACAGGGCGTGGGCGGCTATAAATAAGTGAGCTTATAGCGCATGTTGTAAATTGATTTCAGATATAGATAATGCTGAAAATCAATGATTACATGCGCTACAAGCTCCTGTAGAGATAGCAAGCAGCAGTCGCAGTCTCAGCAGTAGCAGTCTTTCAGCGCAGAAAGTCCTCGATCAGCCTGGCCACGGCCTCGGGCTGGTCGTGGTGCAGCATATGGCCAGCGTCCTGCACGCGGGCGATCTCGCATTGCGGGATGTGGCGAATGCGTTCGTGGTATTGCTCCAGCGTGTAACGGCCCTGGTGCCAATGGCCCAGGCTGTCGTCCGAAGCTTCGACCGACAAAGTAGGTGCGCTGATGGCGGCCAGGCAGGCAAGTGCTTCATCCACGCGATACAGATAGGGGTTGGAGAGCTTGTGTGCGGCGTCGCCCAGAATATGCCAGCGGCCCTGGGCATCGGGGGCCGACCAGTGATGAGCCAGCCATAGGGCTTTGTCGCGGGGCAGGCGGCGATTGGTTTTCTGCAGGCGATTGGCCACGGCCTCCACGCTGTCGTAGGGGGCGAGACCCATGCCGCCCGCCCGCTGCTCGCGCAGCTGATCCATCCATTGGGCCAGACGTCCGGGGGCCTGGTCGGGCCTTGTGGGCGCCATGCCGAAGCCTTCGAGATTGACAAAGCGGCGTATGCGCTCGGGCCGCGCGCCCGCATACATGCAGGAGATATTGCCGCCCATGCTGTGGCCGACCAGGTCGATGGGCCGATCGGGCGAAATCTGCTCCAGCAGCATGTCCAGGTCGGCCAGGTAGTCGGTGAAGTAGTAGCTGTCGCAGGGCTTGGCGCTGCGGCTCAGGCCGAAGCCGCGCCAGTCGTGAGCAAGGATACGGCGGCCCTGCACAAAGGCGTCGCTGAAGGCGTCGACCACAAACTGGTAGGAGGCGGCCACATCCATCCAGCCATGGGCCAGCACCAGCACGGGCAACTCGGGATCGATTCCCGAAACTGGTTCGGGCTCCCAGCTGCGCTGGTGGTAGTGCATATTGCGCACGGGCAGCATCTGCGAGCGCCACTGGCGGCGCGGCTGATAGGGCGGGATATCGGTGAGCTGGCCGGTCAGCGTGGGGTTGTGCGTTGTCATATTGTCTCCGTTGTTTTGATTATTGCTGCGCTTGCAGCATGGCCCGTCGTGCACGGGACAGCTGTGTCAGCAAAAACAAGGAGTCTGCCCTGATCTTGTACTGTCAGGCTCTAAACTTGGCAGCATGACTTCTGCTGCATCCACTTCCCGTCTTTCCATGAATCCCGTCGCTCTGGGGCAGAGCGATCTGCGTGTCAGCCCCATCTGTCTGGGCACCATGACATTCGGCGAGCAGGTCGATGAGGCTCAAGCCTGGCGCATCATGGATCGAGCCGTCGAGCGCGGCGTGGATTTCTTCGACACGGCCGAGATGTATGCCGTGCCCGCCCGTGAGGCCACCTTTGGCGCGACGGAATCCATTATCGGCCGCTGGCTCAAGGCCCGCCCCGGCATGCGCGAGCAGATCACGCTGGCCAGCAAGGTGGCCGGCCCCTCGCGCGGCATGCCCTGGATCCGCGAAGGCTCGGGCCTGTCGGCGGATGACATTATTCGTTCCTGCGACGCCAGTCTAGAGCGCCTGCAGACCGAGGTGATCGACCTCTACCAGATCCACTGGCCCGAGCGCCATGTGCCGGCCTTCGGCGGCATGTATTACGACCCGAAAAAGGAAAGCTCGCTCACGCCCATCCACGAACAGCTGCAGGCGCTGGCCGGTCTGGTCAGGCAGGGCAAGATCCGCCACATCGGCCTGTCCAACGAGACGCCTTATGGCGTGCACGAGTTCGTGCGCCTGGCAGAGCAGCATGGACTGCCGCGTGTGGCTGCGATCCAGAACCCTTACTGCCTGATCAACCGCAGCTATGAGAACGGGCTGGACGAAAGCTGTCACCGCCTCGAGGTGTCGCTGCTAGCCTATTCGCCGCTGGCTTTCGGCCTGCTGACGGGCAAGTTCGATCAGTTTGCACCGACCGAGGCCGGTGCGCCCAAGGAGGCACGCATTGCCAGGTATGAATCCGTGCAGAAACAGCGCTGGGGTCGCCCCGATGCGCTGGCCGCAGCGCGCCGCTACAACGCGCTGGCGCGCGAGCACGGCCTCACTCCCACGCAGCTGGCATTGGCCTTCTGCTACACCAAGTGGCAGGTGGCCAGCACCATCATCGGTGTGACTTCGGTAGCCCAGCTCGACGAGGATCTCGATGCCTGGGGAACCAAGCTGTCTGCCGAGCTGCTGGCCGAGATCGACCGCATCCGCTGGGAGATGCGCGACCCCGCTGTCTGATCGCTTTATTGAGGGAAAATGGCGGATGGCCCATATCGGGCATGCGCCACTAGCTATCAAAATTGAATCATGGCAAAAAAAGACAAAAACGCCCATGTGAGCGAGACTCCAGCCACGCAGATGCTCAGGGCCCACAAGGTGGAGTTCAGCGAGCACCCCTATGACTATGTGGAGCATGGCGGCACTGAAGAGTCAGCGCGCCAGCTGGGGCTGGACGAGCACGCAGTGGTCAAGACCCTGGTGATGCAGGATCAGGATGCCAAGCCGCTCATCGTGCTCATGCATGGCGATTGCAAGGTATCGACCAAGAACCTGGCGCGCCAGATCGGGGCCAAGAGCGTGGAGCCTTGCAAACCCGACGTGGCCAACCGCCACAGCGGCTATCTGGTGGGCGGTACCTCACCCTTCGGCACTAGGCGCGAGATGCCGGTCTATATCGAGGAAACCATACTCGCGCTGCCACGCATTGCCATCAACGGCGGGCGGCGCGGCTATCTGGTGCAACTGGCCCCTGAGGTTTGTACCCGTCTGCTCGATGCCCGGCCGGTGCACTGTGCGCTGGCAGAATAGGGGGCTAGCCAGCCGGGGCAGACGCCGGCTGGCAAAAAACGCAAACAACAAGGACTTACGCCAACCAGGATGTACAACGGGCATGACGGTCTACAAACCGCCGTGCCTGATCCGGGTTGCGCAAGTCGTGACAACAATCGGTGCCGTCGACCTTGGTTGGCGAGCCTTAGGGCCAGTCTCTGGCCGAGGAATTCCTTTGAACGCCCTCTATCCCGTTATCGCCGTCATCGCGGCCTATCTGATTGGTTCGCTGTCCTTTGCCGTCATCGTCAGCCGCGTCATGGGCCTGAACGACCCGCGCACCTATGGCAGCGGCAACCCCGGGGCCACCAATGTGCTGCGCTCGGGCAGCAAGGCGGCAGCGGCTGTCACGCTGCTGCTGGATGCGCTCAAGGGCCTGGTGCCCGTGGTGCTGGTCAAAGCCTTCGGCGCGCAGTTCGGGCTGGGCGACAGCACGGTCGCGCTGGTCGGCCTAGCTGCTTTCCTGGGCCATCTGTACCCGGTGTTCTTTGGCTTCAAGGGGGGCAAGGGCGTGGCCACGGCCTTGGGCGTGCTGCTGGGCATCAGCGGCTGGCTGGGTCTGGCGACGGCGCTGACCTGGGTCATTGTGGCCGTGTTCTTCCGCTATTCCTCCCTGGCCGCGCTGGTGGCATCGGTGTTCGCGCCCGTGTATTACGTGCTGTGCAGCGGCATTGTCTGGGATGCGGAAACCCCCATCACTGCCGCGATTGTCGTGATGGCGATCCTGCTGGTCTGGCGTCATCGCGAAAACATTCAGCGCTTGATCGCCGGCAAGGAATCCAGGCTGGGACAGAAAAAGACCGATGGCTCCAAGCTTGCAGAGGGCGCTGCCCGCAAGAGCGGTAAAAGCAAGCATCGCTAGGGCGCGGCTGCTGCATTTCTCCGAGGCCGCCTTCAGGCCTTTTCCATTCAAGCGCAAGAAGCTCCTGATTAAATAGCAAAAAATATGGCTTCCAGCCCATCGCAGCGCGACTACAGCGCTCCCTGTCCTGGTTGTGGCGCGCCGGTCCACTTCGCCAGTGCGCAATCGAGTTTTGCCGTCTGCGAGTTTTGCCGCAGCACCGTGCTGCGCGATGGCGAGACGCTCAAGCGCATTGGCTCCATGGCCGAGGTGTTCGAGGACTACAGCCCGCTGCAGCTGGGCGCCTCGGGCATGGTCAAGCGCAACGGCAAGCCCGAGCCCTTCACCATCGTGGGCCGCGCCCAGTACAAAAGCGCGGCCGGCAACTGGTCGGAGTGGGTGGCTGCGCTCAGCAACGGCGAGCTGGCCTGGCTGAGCGAGGACAACGGCAGCTTTGTCTTTGCCGTGAACTGGCAGCCGCCGGGCTGGAACGTGAAAGAGTTCCAGCAGCGCGAATGGCGCATGGGCCGCGAGCTCAAGGCAGGCACCGAATCCTTCACCGTCACCAGCATTCAGGATGCGCAACTGATGGCGGCTCAGGGCGAGCTGCCCCAGCTGCCTCAGCTCGGCAAGAGCTTCAAGCTGGTGGAGTTGCGCAGCGACAAGAACCAGATTCTCTCCATCGACTTCAGCGACAAGACACCGGCCTTCAGCCTGGGGGCAGCCGTGGCGCTGGAGGCTTTGCAGATGCAGGGCCTGCGCAGCAGCGCCCAGAAGAAAACCCAGGGGCGCCACTTCAACTGTCCCAAGTGCGGTGCCGTGGTGCCCGTGCGCTTCGACACCACCAAGGCCCTGAGCTGCCCCAGCTGTGGCAGCCTGATCGACATGTCCAAGGGCATGGGGGAGGAGCTGAGCTATGCCGAGCAGCGCCGAAAGGTCAAGCCTCTGATCCCGCTGGGCAGCGAAGGCACACTCGACGGCCTGAAATGGCAGGTCGTGGGTTTTCAGAGGCGCAGCGGGCGTGGTCTGGGCGAAGATGAGGACGACAGCTTCACCTGGGACGAGTACCTGCTCTACAACAAGAAGGCGGGCTTTTCGTTCATCGTCGATTCGGAAGACGGCTGGAGCACGGCCCGCGTCATCACGGGTGCTCCCAAGCTCAGCAAGAACGGCGCCACTGCGACCTATCTGCAGCGCAAATACCAGCGCGACTACGCCTACCTGGCGGAGACGGAATATGCAGAGGGCGAGTTCTACTGGCCCGTCTTCAAGGGCGCCAAGTCCAGCAATGTGGACTTTGCCAATGGCGGCAAGCAGTCCACGCTGGCGCTGGAGACCGCCAATCAGGAAACGACCTGGACCCATGGCCAGCGCGTTTCGGCTGAGACGGTGGCCAAGGCGTTCGGCACGGCCAAGCTCAAGGATCGCTCCCAGGTCAGTCCTCTGTCGGGCAGCGGCTTCAGCTGGGGCACGATTCTGTTCTGGTTGTTCCTGCTGCTGTTCATCCTGCCGTTCCTGCGTGCCTGCATGTCCAGTCCCAACTGCGACCCGCGCACAGATCCCAACTGCACGTACAGCCGCTCCAGCAGCGGTTCCTACGGTGGTTACACCTCGGGTGGCAGTCATAAATAAGCGTCGCTGCTCTCACAGGCAGGCCCCCCATCTCATTACAGGAGAGACATCATGAATTTCGACTGGTTCAGCGCCCAGAACTTCTTCGGCTCCATCATCTACGCCCTGGTGGGCGTGGTGGTGTTCTGGCTGTGCTTCATCATCATCGACAAGATCACGCCCGTGGACATGTGGGCCGAGATCGTGGAGAAGCACAACAAGGCACTGGCCATGGTGGTGGCGGCCATGTGCCTGGGGATCAGCATCATCGTCGCTGCGGCGATACATTGAGGCTCCCCCTGAGGCGCTGCGCGCCTTCCCCCTCTCTCTACGCGCTGGGCGCTAGGGGAGGGGGACGACAGCTTTGCTGCGGGGCGGCCCTTGCTCGCTGTCCCTGGCAGGCAGAGGACGGCGCGCCTGTTTTACGGTTAAAGGAATTAGATGACTTCGATGGTGGCCGAGGAGCATAGCGCTGGCCAGGGGCCTCGGCCCATTGATGTTGCGCTGCTGGCCAGCGTCTTCGTGATTGCGGCCTGCGGCCTGCTCTACGAGCTGGCGGCAGGCGCGCTGGCATCCTATCTGCTCGGTGATTCGGTGCTGCAGTTCTCCACCATCATCGGCACCTATCTGTTTGCCATGGGCATAGGCTCGTGGCTGTCGCGCTATTTCGAAGATCAGCTGCCCGCGCATTTTCTGCGTGTGGAGCTGATGGTGGCGCTGGTCGGTGGTGCCTTGCCGGCCGTGCTGTTTCTCGCCAATGCCTATGCGCCGGGCGCGTTCCGCTTTCTGCTCTACAGCATGGTGATGGTGGTGGGAACGCTGGTGGGGCTGGAGATTCCGCTTGTCATGCGCATTCTCAAGCGCAATGCATCGCTCAAGGATCTGGTCTCTAAGGTGCTGACCTTCGACTATCTGGGGGCCTTGGCCGTGTCGCTGGCGTTTCCCATCGTGCTGGTGCCCAAGCTGGGCCTGGTGCGCACAGGTCTGCTGTTCGGCTTCATGAACGCGGCCATTGCCGTGTGGGCCCTGGTGCTGTTCAAGCATGAGCTGCGCAATCTGCGTGCCCATGCCTGGGCCTGTGCACTGGTGCTGCTGGCCCTGGGCGGCGGCATCGCGGGCGCGGATCAGCTGACCCGGCTGGCCGACGACCATTTCTACCAGGACCGCATCGTGCTGAGCAGCAGCTCGCCCTACCAGCGCATCGTGGTGACACAGGGACGCCAGGGCGCGCGGCTGTACCTGAACGGCAATCTGCAGTTTGCCCAGAGCGACGAGTACCGCTATCACGAAGCGCTGGTCCACCCCGCCATGGCCGCACATGGTGCACCGAGGAAGGTGGCGGTGCTGGGCGGCGGCGACGGCATGGCCGTGCGCGAGGTGCTCAAGTACCCCGGCGTCGAGTCCGTGGTGCTGGTGGAGCTGGACCCGGCCATGACCGGCCTGTTCAAGAGCAACGCCATGATGACGGCGCTCAATGGCAATGCACTCAACGATGCCCGCGTGAGCATCGTCAACACCGACGCCTTTCACTGGTTGCAGGAGACTGCGGACACCTTCGATGTGATCGTGGTGGACTTTCCCGATCCCACCAATTTCGCCATAGGCAAGCTGTTCACCAATAGTTTTTATTCGCTGCTGGACAAGCGTCTGGCGGCCAGCGGCTATGCCGTGATTCAGACCACCTCGCCGCTGATTGCGCGCCAGAGTTTTTGGACCGTGGTGCAGACCGTGGAGTCCGTGGGTCTGGGGGCAAAGCCCTATCACGTGCATGTGCCCAGTTTTGGCGAATGGGGTTTTGTGCTGGCCAGCCACCGTCCCTGGCGCGAGCCCGAGGCTTTGCCCGCCGGCATGCGTTTTCTGACTCTGCCCACGCTGCGCCTGATGTTTGACTTCCCTCTCGATATGGCGCGCGTGCCGACCGAGGTGAATCGCCTCTCGAATCAGGTGCTGGTCAACACCTATGAGCGCGAGTGGGGCAAGGTGGAGCATTGATGCGGGCCGATCTGAAGCGGCGCGACTGGCTCGGGCTGGCGGCCGCCAGCGCTTTGGGCGCAGCGGGCCTGGCCGGCTGCAAGCAGCCAGCGCCCAGACTGGAGGACTTGCCTGGCGGCTTCAGCGGCGTGGCGCTGGAGCGTGGTCATGGCCTGCGCCCTTTCTGGCAGCGCCTGGCACAGGGGCTGGAGCTACCTGCACCTGCGGTGGTACACCGGGCGCCGGTAGTGATTGCGGGCGGGGGCATGGCCGGGCTGGCGGCGGCACGCGCGCTGGAACTGGCTGGCGTGCAGGGCGCAGCCTTGCTCGATACCCAGGCCGCCATGGGAGGCAACAGCCAGGGCGGGCAAGTCAAGGGCATTGCCTGCCCCTTGGGCGCGCACTATCTGCCCGTTCCCGGCGACGATGCTCATGAGGTGCAGGATTGGCTGGAAGAGCTGGGCGTGCGCCAGCGCTTCGCTGGCCGCTGGCGCTATGACGAGCGCTATCTCTGCCATAGCCCGCAGGAGCGCCTGTACTGGCAGGGCGGCTGGCATGAGGGGCTGCTGCCCGTGCAGGGCGTGAGCCAGCGCACGCTGGAGCAATATGCGCTGTTTGAAAAGCAGGTCGAGGCAGCGGCTCAGGCGGCGGCCTTTGCCATGCCTTCCATCCGTGTCTGGCAGCGCGAAGCGGGTTTGCCTGCCTCTCATGCCGTGCTCGATGCACAGCGTTTCGACCAATGGCTGGCGGCGCAGGGCCTCGATGACGAGCGTCTGCTCTGGTATCTGGACTACAGCTGCCGCGATGATTTCGGTGCCGGTCTGAGCCGCGTCTCGGCCTGGGCGGGGATTCATTATTTCGCCAGCCGCCATGGTTTCCACGCGCCGCGCCTGCAGTCCGGGCATGAGAGCGAAGCGGATGGCGAGCAGGTGCTGACCTGGCCCCAGGGCAATGGCTGGCTGGCGCAGCAACTGGCGGCGGGACTGAAAGCCACGCAGCTGCAGACCGATTGCAGCGTGCTTGCCGTCACCGAGGACGCGGGCGGTGTGCAGATCGAGGTTTATCACCATGGCCGCCAGCAGCATGAACGCTGGCTGGCGCGCCATTGCGTGGTGGCGCTGCCCAGCTTTGTGGCTGCAAGAGTGCTGCGCAATGCGCCCGATTTTCTGTGTGCCGTGACGGCCCGCCTGGACTGGGCTCCCTGGCTGGTGGCGAACATCCATATCGACCGACCGCTGGCCGACTACCCCGGCGCCGAGCCCGCCTGGGACAATGTGCTGTACCGCGACGGCAATGCGGGCGGGCTGGGCTATGTGGATGCGGGCAATCAGCGGCTGGACCGCATCCGCCGCCAGCCAACGGTGCTGAGTTACTACCAGGCGCTGGGCGACTGGGCCGATGGGCGCAGGCAATTGATGCAGCAGCCGTTTGCCTTCTGGCGCGAGCGCATCGTGAACACGCTGAGCGAGCCGCACCCAGACCTGCTGCAGCATGCCACACGCATGGAAATCACCCGCTATGGCCATGCCATGGCGATTCCGCGTCCTGGCGATCAGCAGATATTGAGCGCAATAGCCGTCAAGTTCAGTGCCAGCAAGCGCAATCTGCTATTGAATGGGGAGCGAGTGCAGGGCCTGCCCACGCCTGCGACGGCGCGGCTGAGCTTTGCGCATTCGGACTGGGCTGGCTATTCGGTGCTGGAAGAGGCGTTCACGCGTGGTCACCATGCCGGCCTGATCGCTGCACAAGGCGTTTAGAAAGGGTCAGCGTTTGCTGCCCGGCAGCTTGACCATGCGGTACAGCTCGGCGTTGCCGCGTGCACTGTGAATGCCAAGCTGTGCCATGGAGCGCAGGTCCAGATCCAGCGTCAGCGAGGAACGCGCCAGCGCGGAGGTGATGGCCGGCCTGCGCCCCTCCAGATGCCAGATGGGCGGGTACATGCTGTGGCCATCCCGGTCGATCACGCTGGCAATCTCGGGTTCTTCCAGACTTTTTCCGCGGCGCAGCACCACGGCCACTTCGCCATTGTCCAGCTGCACATAGGTGCCGGGCGGGTACAGGCCCACGACATCGATCAAGGCCTGCTTGACCTCATCGGCGTATTGGCCGCCCTGCTGCAGCACTTGCAGCGACTCGGTAGCCGAGCGGCCGCTACGGGTCTTGCGCGGGCTGATCAGGGCAGCATAACGGTCTACCGTGCCCAGAATGCGTACCAGACGCTCCAGCGGCTGCAACTGCGCCAGCGGCGCGGGCTGCAGCACCACATGGTGGTATTGCACGGTGTCCAGCCAGAGTCGGTCACGCACCATGAGCCGCTCCAGCATCAGCCGGCCCTCTGTGGGGTGCTGCTTGACGGCTTCGGCCTGCTGGCTGCTCAGCGGTGTACGTTGCTCGGCCAGCTGGTTCTGTAGCACGGTCATGCCGATGTTCATGGTCAGAGCGGCCTGGATCAGCGTGTCGCGTTCGGATTGAGGCAGGTCAAGCTCCTTGGCAAGGATATGGCACAGGCCCGCGCAGACCACGGCGTGAGACGGGCTATAGCCCACGGTTGTCGAGCTGGCACGCTGAAACATCAGATACAACGCGGCATCGCTGTCCTGCGTGATGAGGTCTTGCAGCCATAGATCAAGCTGGTGCAGCTTGATGGCAAAGCCGGGGATGCGCAGCGGCGCGGTCAGCAAAACCGCGAGTGCGGCCTCCAGATCCGACCATAGGCCCAGCAGGTCTTCATAGGGGTCGTCGTAGCGTGCGTGCATGGGCGAGAGGCGGGTTCAGTTCTTTTCCAGAACCATCTCATTGCCCTTGCGGGTCATCTGAAACCGGGTCAGCAGACTGTTGCCCAGCAGCACATAGGGCATGGACTGGGGGGCAACGACGGCCTCTATGCCGTAGACCTCCATCTCGCCCAGTCTGACGCTGTCGAGCTTGATGCGCCAGCCTTGGGCAGTGCCGTTGGCCGTGCGCATCAGGACGGGGGCACCCTGCTCGTAGGGCAGTCCCATGCGATCGGCATCGGCACGGCCTATGGCAATGGTGCTGGCGCCGGTGTCCACCATGTACTGCATGGTTTTTCCATTGATATAGCCGCGATCCACAAAATGGCCGCGCGAGTCGGCGATCAGGACCAGCCGGCCCGAGCGCGCAGCGCCGCCAATGCCGCCCCGGCTGCCCACGCTGACCGGAGCTGCTCCCAGGTGCACGGTCTGGCGCTGGCCCTTGATATCCACCACGGCGGAGTCGCCGCTGATCTGCAGCAGGCGCACCTCCTTGTGGCTTTCGTTGACGGCCAGCGCCTTGGGGGCACTGCCATCAATGACCAGCAAGGCCTTGCTGCCCAGCACGCCGGTCAGGGCTACGGACTGTCCCAAGGCACTGCTGGAGGCCACAGCGACTGAAAGCATGAGCCCCATGCGACGCAGGCGAGAGGCGCGGGGCAAGGAGCTGAGCTGGCCGCGTCGCCCTGTGGCAAGGGCCTCGCCCCCCTCTCGCAAGGCGAGGGAAGGGGAAGCAGCGGAGCTGCGCAGGGGGGGCTTCATTCAATCGCGGAAGTTGTTGAACGACAGAGGGTGGTCGGCCAGATCCTTGCGGATCAATGCCATGGCCGCCTGCAGATCGTCACGCTTGGCTCCGGTGATGCGGACCTTCTCTTCCTGAATGGCAGCCTGCACCTTGAGCTTGCTTTCCTTCATCAGCTTCTGGATCTTCTTGGCCAGCTCGGACTCGATGCCGTTCTTGACCTTGATGAGCTGCTTGACCTTGTCGCCGCCAATCTTCTGTGCCTTCTGGATGTCCAGGAAGCGCACATCGACATTGCGCTTGGTCAGCTTGTTGCGCAGCAGGTCCTCGACTTGCTGCAGCTGGAACTCGGCATCGCCGTAAATGGTGATTTCCTTGTCCTTGAGTTCGACGGCGGCCGATGTGCCCTTGAAGTCGAAACGGGTGCCAATTTCCTTGGTGGCGTTGTCAACGGCGTTCTTCACTTCGACGAAATCGGCTTCGCAAACAGTGTCAAAAGAAGGCATGTGTAATTCCTATCAGTATCAGAGCGGTAAACAGCCACAGTGCGCCGGGCCGTGATGTGCTGCTTGCCAGCAGCAGTGCAGACGCAGTGCGACAATTGGATGGATGTTAGTCGAGAAAAATGTTCCCCTGCAGCATTGCAACACCTTTGGCATTGCCGCGCGCGCCGAAACGCTGGTGCGCATTCGTAGCCAGGACGATATCCGTCAGTTTCTCGCCGACCCGCTATGGGGGCGGCAGCCTGTGTTCGTCCTTGGCGGTGGCAGCAATGTGGTGCTGACGGGCGACGTGGCCCCCGTGGTGCTCAAGATGGAAATCATGGGCATGCGGCTGCTGCGCGAAACCGACAAGCACTGGATTGTCGAGATCGGGGCGGGCGAGCGCTGGCATGACATGGTGGCATGGACGCTGGCCCAGGGCTATACAGGCCTTGAAAACATGGCCCTGATTCCAGGCACGGTAGGCGCGGCCCCGGTGCAGAACATCGGCGCTTACGGGATGGAGCTGCAGGATCGCTTCGACTCCTTGGACGCGATCGATCTGGTCACCGGCGAGCAGTTCAGCCTCAATGCCGCGCAATGCGCCTTCGGCTACCGTGACTCGGTGTTCAAACATGCACCGGCTCAGCCCAAGTACTGGCCCGTGACGGGCTCGACGGCTGTCCCGCGCGGCCTGGGTCTCAAAGGGCGGGCGGTGATCACCCGGGTGCGTCTGGCGCTGCCCAAGAGTTGGCAACCGGATCTGGGCTACCTGGATCTGCAGCGCAAGCAGGCGGAAAAAGGCATAGAGCAGCCGACTGCACAGCAGATCTTTGAATGGGTCTGCGAGATTCGTCGTGCCAAGCTGCCGGACCCCGACGTCATCGGCAATGCGGGTAGCTTCTTCAAGAATCCCACGGTGACGACCGAGCAATGCGCGGACATCATCGCGCGCGAGCCCAAGATTGTTCACTATCCCATGGATGACGGCTCCATCAAGCTGGCGGCCGGCTGGCTGATCGATGCCTGTGGCTGGAAAGGCAAGACCATGGGCCGCGCGGGCGTCTACGACAAGCAGGCGCTGGTACTGGTCAATCGAGGAGATCGCCACAGCCTCGATGCCAGCGTGACCGGCGGCGAGGTGATGACACTTGCAGGGGCAATTCAGACCAGTGTTTACGAGCGCTTTGGCATTCGCCTGGAGCCCGAGCCGGTGGTGATCTGACTTTGTCGGTACCAACAAAAAATGGAGCCAGGAGGCTCCATTTTTGATGGTGAAAAGCGCTTATTTCCAGAAGGCTGGGCGCAGCAAAATGCCCGAAATACGGTAAGGAGCCTTGGGCTCGACCGCCAGTTCCATGGGCACAAAGCCCTTGGTGCAGCTCAGCAGCACGCTGGTTGCCAGAGGTGTGGAGCTTTCCATGCGGCCAACCGTCTGGCAGCTGCCGACGCCAGTGCGCACGGAGTCCAGGGCTTTCTGCACGGTGTCGATGGGGGAGTTCTTGAGGAACTCCTCGTTGAAATTGTTGGCAGCCAGCTTGGACTTGCCGTCCATGGCTGCGACAACTGCCTGCAGGCGCTTGCGCAATGCGGCGTCTGCGGCAGCGGCATCCACATTGGCAGGGACTGCCTGAGCTGCGGGTGCTGCCTGCGGCGCAGCGGCCTTGGCGGCATCGGTCGCAGCAGCATCGGGCTGGGCCTGTGCTGCAGTCATGAAGCCGGCGGCAGCCAGCAGGGCGGTCAGACAAACAGCATTGCGTGTTTTGGTGGTAATCATCCGTTGAGCCTTTCGTCAAACAACGAGAGGCACTGTAAACCTTCTGCAAGCTTGATTTCGATAGACGGCAAACTGTTTTTTGTGAATAAATGGCAAAGACCTGATGCTGGCTGTGACGGTGGTGCGACTTTGTTGCAACACGGATAAGCAGGGTTGTCAGGGTTACTGCTTGCCGATGAGGCTTGTGCACTGCCTAAAATCTGTTGCACTGCAATAGCTCAATTGACGACGGGGCCGACCCCCAGAACATAAAGGACTTGCGATGCAAGAAAACAAAGAGGGCAAAGAGGGTGATGTCCAGGTGGGGAGCCAGCGAATCATCAAGAAGTATCCCAATCGCCGCCTCTACGACACCAATACCTCTTCATACATCACGTTGGCCGAGGTCAAGCAACTGGTCATGGACAGCGAGCCGGTGGTCATCAGGGATGCCAAGACCAATGAAGACCTGACGCGCTCCATCCTGCTGCAGATCATTCTGGAAGAAGAAGCGGGCGGGGCTCCCATGTTCTCCGAGGCAATGCTGGCCAACATCATTCGCTTCTATGGTCATGCCATGCAGGGCTTCATGGGGAGCTACATCGAAAAGAACGTGCAGATGTTCACGGACTTCCAAAGCAAGCTTGCGGGCCAGTCCCAGGGCATGAACCCCGAGGCCTGGAAGCAGTTCATGAGCATGCAGCCTCAAGCCATGCAGGGTTTGATGGGCAGCTATATGGAGCAGTCCCAGAGCATGTTCACGCAGATGCAGGAGCAGATGCAAAAGCAGACGGAGCAGATGCTGGGTGTGTTCGGCATCAAGCGCTGAACGAAAACTGCTTTTCCATAGCGGGCCAATGGCCCGCTTTTTTGTGTCTGTTGCTGGCTTCTGCCTGCGCTAGTCCTAATTGACGATGCTTGCGCTTGCCAACGGTCGAACAATGATTCCGTTGCTTCGGAATCGCGAGTGGGCAAGGAAGAAGAACGATAAGAGAAGTTCAATGACAGGTAGATGCATGGCGGATGCATCCAAGGAGACTAGGCATGAAGTTAGGAGAGGGCCCCCGTTTGCTGGCGGTCTTGGCTGCAGGTGTATTGTTTGTGGGGGGGGCTTGGGCCAAGGCGACGCCCGATGAGCTGACCAGGCTGGGCAAGTCCCTGACCTGCACGGGAGGAGAAAAAGCGGGTACAGCCAGTGGTGTGCCCGAGTTCACGGGCAAATGGCTGGGTACGCCGCCCGGCATTCAATACAACCCGCATGCAGGCCAGCACCCGGTGGACCCCTATGTCGGTGAAAAGCCGTTGCTCACCATCACGGCTGAGAGCCTGGCGCAGTATGGCGAGCGTCTGAGCGAGGGGCAGAAGGCCATGTTTGCCAAATACCCCAAGACCTATCGTATTCCGGTCTATCAGGGCCACCGTGACTTTCGCTTCTCGGATGCCGTCTGCGCGGCGGCCAGAAAGAATGCCCAGGATGCGGTGATGAACGCAGACGGTCAGGGCACAACGGGTGCGGTCAAGGGGGCGCTGCCCTTCCCGTTCCCTAGAAATGGACTTGAACTGGCCTTCAACAATCTGCTGCCTTCGCGGGCTTTCACCGAACACACGCTGCGTGACAACGCCAATGTGTTGGCCGATGGCAGCATCGTCTGGGGTCGTGCCGACAATCGCGCTTTCAGTCAGATCAACGACCCGGCCAACGCAGGGCAGCCACTGGGCAGTCCCATGTCCCAGGGCATGAATGCCGTCAAGTTGCCCGAGCGCGAGAAAGGCGGCGTCAGCGTGGTGTCCGAGCCGGTTGAATTTGGCAAGGAAAAGCGCCTGGGCTGGAGCTATGACCCCGGCACACGTCGTGTGCGCCAGATTCCCGAGTACGGTTTTGACCAGCCATTGTCGGGCACCGGTGGCAAGCTGACGATTGACTCCGATCGCCTGTTCAACGGCTCGCCCGAGCGCTACAACTGGAAGTCGCTGGGCAAGAAGGAAGTCTATGTGCCGGCCAATGCCTACAAGATTCACGGCAGCAACGTGAAGTATGCCGATCTGCTCAAACCCGGTCATGAAAACCCCGACTACATGCGCTACGAGCTGCGCCGGGTCTGGGTGCTGGAGGCTTCGCTCAAGGATGGTTACCGCCACATGTTCGGCAAGCGCGTGCTGTTCCTCGACGAAGATACCGGCCAGGCACTGATGAGCGATTACTACGATGCACGCGGCCAGCTGTGGCTGCAGGCGGTGGTCAATCATTACTACGCCTTCGACGCCCGGATCTGGCATGCTGGCACCAGCTTCTATCACGACCTGAACTCTGGCGGCTATGTGGCCTACAACCTGTTCCAGGAGCGCCCCCAGGGTCCCGTCTTGAACAAGGGCAATATGACTGCAGCCATGTTTACGCCCGAAGCAGCACGTAACGCAGGCAACTAAAAAATGAATCCGGCAAACAGCTTGTGGCGTAGTTTTTGTGGCTGCGGGCTTTTGCCATTCAAGTCAGGAGGCGCTTACGCCTCCTTTTTTATGTGGCAGTAGCAATGCCCTGCTCAGGGCTTGGAAAAACAAGAGGAGACGTCGATGACAAATCGTTTGCAGGGCAAGGTGGCGCTGGTCACTGGTGGTGCCAGTGGTGTGGGTCTGGAGGTGGTCAAGTTGCTTCTTGGTGAAGGCGCCAAGGTCGCATTCAGCGATATCAATGAAACGGCGGGGCAGCAACTGGCGGCTGAATTGGGCGAAGGCTCCATGTTCGTCCGCCATGACGTGAGCAGCGAGACGGACTGGACGCTTGTGATGGCGGCGGTGCAGCAACGTCTTGGCCGGCTCGATGTGCTGGTCAACAATGCCGGCATCCTGCTGCCTGGTGATATGGAAACAGGGCGTCTGGAGGATTTCAGCCGCCTGCTCAAGATCAACACCGAGTCGGTCTTCATCGGTTGCCAGCAGGGCATTGCGGCGATGAAGCAGGCCGGTGGCTCCATCATCAATATGGCTTCGGTATCCAGCTGGCTGCCCGTGGAGCAATATGCCGGCTACAGCGCCAGCAAGGCTGCAGTGTCCGCGCTGACGCGCGCCGCTGCGCTGAACTGTCGCAAGCAAGGCTATGCGATTCGCGTCAATTCCATTCATCCCGATGGCATTTATACGCCCATGATGCAGGCTTCGCTGCCAAAGGGCGTGAGCAAGGAAATGATCTTGCATGACCCCAAACTCAACCGCGCCGGCCGCGCCTATATGCCCGAGCGCATCGCGCAACTGGTGCTGTTCCTGGCCAGCGACGAGTCCAGCGTCATGAGTGGTAGCGAGCTGCATGCCGATAACTCGATTCTGGGCATGGGGCTATAGATGAAAGCTTGAATCTGACCGTTCCCCGGAAGGCCTTGAAGCGTTTCAAGGCCTTTGCCGTTTTTGCTGAGTAGGATGATGCAGTCAATGGTCTTGAGCGGTAAAGATGCGGCCGTTCAAGTTCGGTTGGGTTTTGAGAGGATGCCTTCATGAAATTGGGTTACACAATCATCTACGTCCCGGATGTCTCGGCATCGCTGGAATTCTTTAGCCGGGCATTCGGCATACAACAGCGTTTTCTGCATGAGTCCGGAACCTATGGCGAGCTCGAGACAGGGCAGACCACGCTGGCATTTGCCGCCCATGAGCTGGGCGCGTTGAATTTTCCTGGAGGCCATGTCGAAGCGCACAGCTCTGCGAAGCCATTGGGATTTGAAATCGCGCTGGTCACGGAGGATGTCGAGCAGGCTCATCGGAGCGCGCTGAGCGCCGGCGCCATCGAGATGGCCGCTCCGACGGCCAAGCCCTGGGGTCAGATGGTGTCTTATCTGCGTTGCCCCGACGGCTGCGTGGTGGAGCTTTGTACGCCCATGGCTGGCTGATCCGCAGAGATGCCTGCCCGCAAAGGCGCAAGGTCCGGGCCTGGCTTTTCGCACTGTTTGCAATATCGCGAACATGCGACGCAAATTGCACCCCGGCGGAGTTTGACCGGGCAGATCTCTGTGTTGCCTGGCCTGGGAGAGCCTCGAGCAGCAATGCTGTCCCGAGACAAGAGAGACTTCGCGGGCGTATAGCGGCTCTGTGACTACAGTCTAGGGAGAGCCTCGTCGGCAGTCATTTCCGTGCTGAGGCGGGTCAGTATGGTTTTGATAGCTGCCAACGCTTTATGGACAAGGTATTGCTTCTATATACTCCCATTTTTTTCTGTGAACAGGGGAAGCAATGCTTGCGCGATGGTCTGGTGCTTTGGTTCTGTCGGCTTGGCTGTCAGTTTGGGGTTGTGCGCAGGCTCAGCCCAGCGAAATGGTCAATGCCGCGAAGACAGGAGATGTCGCGGCACAGTACGAGTTGGGAAAAGCCTATCTTTACGGCAAGGGCGTGGAAAAGAATGCCGACGATGCCTTGCGCTGGCTGCGTCTGGCCGCAGAGCACAATCATGCGCCGTCCCAGTATCTGCTGGGTCTGGTCTATGTGCTGGGTGCCGAGGGTGTGAAAAAAGATCCTGAGGCAGGGCTGACACACATTCATCAGGCTGCAAACGCCGGAAATCTCGATGCGCAGAACCTGCTGGGAACTATTTATCTAAAAGGCGAAGCGGTTCAGAAGGATGCCGCAACAGGTGTCGCATGGCTGGAGCGCGCCGCGCAACAAGGCTCTGCAACGGCACAAAATAGCCTGGGCTTTGTCTACCGCAAAGGCGAGTTGCTTGCCCAGGATTTGCAGGCCTCGTTTCGCTGGTATCTGATGGCGGCCCAGCAAGCCGATGTGCTCGCGCAGTTCACGGTGGCCGAGATGTACTACCTTGGCGAAGGCGTAGAGAAGAACCATGCGGAAGCTGCGAAATGGCTGACCCCGCTGGCAGACAAAGGCGTGCAGAAAGCCCAATTGCTGCTGGGAAAGATTTGCTTCGAAGGCCAGGGTGTGGCCCCCGACTACAAGCGGGCCGTGCTGCTGCTGCACGCTGTCGCCATCCGCGGCTCGGGCGAGGCTTACTATGAACTGGGCCGTCTGTTCGAGCAGGGAGAGGGCGAGTATCGCAACGAAAAAGAAGCGATTGCCTATTACACCCAGGCGCTGAAGTACCAGCATGCAGCGGCGGCGCAGCGGCTGGAGCAGCTCTCCGCTTCGTCGCCAAAGTCCGCAGAGTTTGCGCAGTCCATGGAATACATGGAGAACCTGAACTCGGCTCTCAAGGGCAATGTTCTGGCCCAGTACAACGTCGGTGTCTTTCAATATCTGGGCAAGGGCTTTGCGCAACCCAACTACACGGAGGCCGCCAAGTGGTTCACCATGGCAGCCAATCAAGGCTATGCCAAGGCCCAGTACAACCTGGGCACCTTGTACGAAAACGGCGAGGGTGTGGGCAAGAGCCTGGCTCAGGCGCTCAAGTGGTATCGGCTTGCCGCCGAGCAGCAGGATGCCCCGGCCCAGTACGCGCTGGGAACTTTGTACCGGGACGGTCTGGGTGTGAAGAAGAATGCCAAGCAGGCTCGTGAGTGGTTGCTGCGCGCCGCAGAGCAAGGCCATGCACCGGCAAAAAAGGCTTTGGCACAGCTCTGAGCTGACAAGCGGGGGCCGTTTTCAGAGGCCCCGGCTTGCCAGCGCGAGCACGACTAGGCCGGCTCCGAGATCTCGATCAGGTTCAGGTCGGGGTCACGCACATAGATGGAGCGGATCTTCGATGTGGCACCGGTGCGCATCACAGGGCCTTCGGCGACGGGAACCGACAACTGCTGCAGACGCGCGATAATCTCGTCCAGCGGCACCGAGGCCAGAAAGCACAGATCAAGGGCACCGGGCACAGGCGTGTGGGCCTTGGGCTCGAACTCGTGCCCTTTCACATGCAGATTGATCTTCTGCCGGCCGAACACAAAGGCCTTGCGCTCCACGGCCGGGGTGCCGCCGATGAAGGATTCCAGCCGCATGCCCAGGACTTCGGTGTAAAAGCGTATGCATTGGGCTTCGTTGGCCGTGGTGAGAACCAGGTGGTCGAGGTGACTGATCATGACAAGGCTACTCTCTGGTTGTGAAAACGAGTGTGAAGGTACGCGAACTCGCGTTGCAGGGGAACGGCATGACCATGGTGCAGCTGGAGGCCGGCATGGCCGGTAAGGCTGCAGTCGGGGTCGATTCTGTCAGGCTGTCGCCGTCCCATCCTGGCGCATGACTCCCTGCAAAAACGCCTGCTCGGCAAGCTGTGCCAGCGGGGCGCGCGGGATGCGACCGCGGCGCTCTCCATCGATGAGCGCGATCACGGTTCCCAGCCACAGCTCGGTCAGCGTTGCGGCGCTGAAATCGATGCGGAACACGCCTTCCTGTTGGCCGCGCAGGAAAAAAGCGTCGACCTTGGGTTCCCAGATCGCATTTTCTTCCATGGGTTTTTCGACTTCATTCCAGTAATAGGTCAGGAACAGCGTGAATTCGCGGTGTTCAAGATGCTTGGCATTGAGGCGCTTGAGGGCATCGAGCACCGGGCCTTCCTCGATGCGGGCTTCGTCCAGCGCATCGTCCAGCGTGCGCAGGCTTTGCTCCAGCAGGCGCTTGATCAGCAGATCGCGCGTGGGGCAGAAGCGATAGAGCGTGGCCTTGCTGATGCCTATGGCCTTGGCCAGTTCTTGCAGCGTGGCGCGCGGGTGGTTGACCAGGGCCAGGGCCAGTGGGGGGAGGATTGCTGTGTTGTCGTGGGGGGCGGTCGTCATTCGTGGCTCCGGTTGGGGCGGATACGGATGAACCTATTTTGATTCAAGTGGCGGGCCTAAAAGCTTGGGATAGCAACTTTACTTGGTATCAAAATGCCATGAATCAATATAGGTCTTAGTGAATCAAATTTGATTCAAAAAATATTTTCATGCATCATGCGCTTCTTTCAAGATTTGACAAGACTCAAAAGCCATGAAGAAGAAAAGCCAGAATGTGCGTGCCTGGTCGGCCCTGGCCGCATTGGCAGCCGCAATGATGTTGGCCGGCTGCATCAAGTCGGAAGCGGGCGGACCGCCTCAGGAATTGCCGCTGGTGGATGTGGTGACCGTCAAGCCCAGGGCGCTGAGCCTCAGCGCTGAGCTGCCCGGGCGCATCGAGCCCGTACGTGTGGCGGAGGTGCGCGCGCGGGTGCCAGGTATCGTGCTGAGCCGCAACTTCAAAGAGGGTGCCGATGTGAAGGCCGGAGAGGTGCTGTTCAACATCGACCCGGCACCGCTGCGCGCGGCGCTGTCGCGGGCCCGGGGCGAATTGGCGCGAGCCGAGGCCGCGCTCTCTGATGCTCAGTCCGTGGTGCGTCGTTACGAGCCGCTGGTGGAACAGGAGGCTGTGAGTCGCCAGGATTTCGACAGCGCCAAGGCCGCGCTGCACAGCGCCTTGGCCATGCGTCAATCGGCCCAGGCCGAAGTCGAGGCGGCACGCCTGAACCTGGACTATGCGACGGTGAGGGCCCCGATTGCGGGCCGCATCGGCCGTGCCTTGGTGACGGAAGGTGCCCTGGTCGGCCAGGGGGAGGCCACACCGATGGCAGTGATACAGCAGCTTGACCCCATTTATGCCGATTTCCGCCAGACCGCAGCGCTGGCCACGCGCTTGCGTTCACAGCAGCAGGGAGAGCAGTCGCAGAAGAGTGCTCCAGTGACGCTGGTGGCGGACGGCCTGGACGATAAGCGCCAGGGACGCATGCTGTTTTCGGATGTGACGGTGGATCGCGGCACCGGCCAGCTTGCACTGCGCGGTGAATTCCCCAACAAGGATGGCTTGCTGCTGCCCGGCATGTATGTGCGCGTGACCATGGGCCTGGGCGAGGATCCTGCGGCCATTCTCGTGCCTCAGCGTGCGGTGCAGCGCGGCGCCGACGGACTGGCCCATGTGCTGGTGCTCGACGAGAACGACATTGTGCAATCCCAGAAGGTGAGCACCGGTGCCATGTACGGCTCCGACTGGCATATCACCGAGGGCCTCAAGGAAAACGCCAGGGTGTTGGTCGGAGGCCTTGCGGCAGCCATGCCCGGCACCAAGGTGCAGATCAGAGCTGCCGCTGCAAATCTCGCTGACGCTGTCAAAGATGCGGAAGTCACGGAAAAGAAATGAGCACTATGCGCTGGTCCTGCAAGCGCTGAATGCCAAGAAGACAAGCCTTATTCAAGGATAGACAATGTCCCGGTTTTTTATTGATCGCCCCAAGCTGGCCTGGGTGGTTGCGATCTTCATCCTGCTGGCCGGCCTGCTGGCGATCCCGGCTTTGCCCGTGGCGCAGTTTCCCAACGTGGCGCCGCCGCAGATCTCCATCTCTGCAACCTATCCGGGGGCGTCAGCCACCACGGTGATGGAGTCGGTGACCAGCGTCATCGAGGAGGAGCTCAACGGCACCAAGGGGCTGTTGTACTTCGACTCTTCCAGCGGTGCCACGGGCCTGGCCGAGATCACGGCCACCTTCGCGCCGGGCACCGATCCCGCACTGGCCCAGGTCGAGGTGCAGAACCGCATCAAGAAGGCCGAGGCCAGACTGCCCGCATCGGTGATGCAGATGGGTCTGCAGGTAGAGCAGGCCAGCGCCAACTTCCTGCTGATCTATTCGCTGACCTACAAGGGTGACGACAGCGGCAAGAACGAGGTCCGCCTCTCCGACTATGCGGTGCGCAACATCAACAACGAGATCCGCCGCGTGCCCGGTGTGGGCAAGGTGCAGTACTTCGGCGCCGATGTCGCCATGCGGGTCTGGGTCGATCCGCAGAAGCTGCTGGGCTACGGCCTGTCGGTGGCCGACGTGAATGCGGCCATTGCCGCGCAGAATGCCCAGGTGCCGGCGGGCAGCTTCGGCAGCCAGCCCGGATCGTCAGAGCAGGAACTCAGCGCCACGATTGCCGTCAAGGGAACGCTGAGTTCGCCCGAGGAGTTCGGTCAGATCGTGTTGCAGGCCAGGGCCGATGGCTCGGCCGTGCACCTGGCCGATGTGGCGCGTCTCGAAGTCGGCCAGCTCGACTACAGCTTTGCCTCGCGCGAGGACGGCCACAAAGGAGTGGCGGCCGCCGTGCAACTGGCACCTGGTGCCAATGCTATGCAGACCGCCAAGGCGGTCAAGGCGAGGCTAGCCGAGCTGTCGCAGAACTTCCCCGACGATATTCAGTACGCAGTGCCCTACGACACCTCGCGCTTTGTCGAAGTCGCCATCGGCAAGGTGATCCAGACCCTGGTCGAGGCCGTGGTGCTGGTGTTCCTGGTGATGTGGCTGTTTCTGCAGAACCTGCGCTATACGCTGATTCCCACCATCGTGGTCCCGGTGTGTCTGGCCGGTACCCTGGCGGTGATGTATGCGCTGGGCTTCTCGGTCAATATGATGACCATGTTCGGCATGGTGCTGGCCATCGGCATTCTGGTCGACGATGCCATCGTGGTGGTGGAGAACGTGGAGCGTCTCATGGCCGAGGAGGGGCTTTCGCCGCTGGCCGCCACCGTACGCGCCATGCAGCAGGTCTCGGGGGCCATCGTCGGCATCACGCTGGTGCTGGTGGCCGTGTTCCTGCCTCTGGCCTTCATGAGCGGCTCGGTGGGCGTGATCTACCGCCAGTTCTCGCTGTCGCTGGCGGTCTCCATCCTGTTTTCGGGCCTGCTGGCGCTGACATTCACGCCGGCACTGTGCGCCACGCTGCTCAAGCCTGTTGCCGAGGATCACCACAAGGAGAAAAAAGGCCTCTTCGGCTGGTTCAACCGCCACTTTGCCAAGCTGACCGAGCGCTTTTCGCTGCTCAACCAGCGTCTGGTCAGGCGCACAGGCCGCTATATGCTGATCTATGCGGCCATCGTGGGCGGGCTGGGCTTTGCCTATACGCGCATGCCCGAGTCCTTTGTGCCTTATGAAGACATGGGCTACTACATCGTCAGCGTGCAACTGCCTCCTGGTGCAACCGAAGCACGTACCGAGGCCGTGGTGCGCGACATGGAAGCCTATGTGCAAAGCCGCCCCGCGACGGCCCAGGCCGAGTTCCTGATGGGCTACAGCTTCTCGGGCATGGGGCAGAACGCGGCCATGGCCTTCGTCACGCTCAAGGACTGGTCCTTGCGCGGCAAGGGCCAGGCGTCGTGGGACGAGGTCCAGGCCTTCAATCAGCGCTTCGGCAGCTTGTCCGACGGTGCGGCCATGGCGGTGGACCCGCCACCCATCGACGGCCTGGGCAATTCCGGTGGCTTTGCGCTGCGTCTGCAGGACCGCGCCAATCTGGGCCGTGAGGCCCTGGTTGCCGCGCGCGACGAGCTGCTGAAGAAGGCCAATGCCTCGCCGGTGATCGCCTACGCAATGATGGAGAACCTCGAAGACGCGCCGCAGCTGCGCCTGGACATAGACCGGCGCAAGGCCCAGGCCCAGGGCGTGAGCTTCGCGAGCATCAGTGCCGTGCTGTCCACGGCCTATGGCTCGGCCGTGATCAACGAGTTTCCGAATGCGGGGCGCCTGCAGCGCGTGGTGGTGCAGGCCGACACGACAGCACGCATGACGCCCGAGGCCCTGCTGCGGCTGTATGTGCCCAATGCCCAGGGCGAGCAGGTGCCGCTGGCCTCGTTTGCCAGCGTGGAGTGGGAGCAGGGGCCGGTGCAGATCTCGCGCTACAACGGCTATCCGGCCTTCCGTATCGCGGGCGATGCCAAGCCCGGCCACACCACGGGTGAGGCCATGGCCGAGCTCGAACGCATTCTGGGCGAGATGCCGCGCGGCATAGGTTACGAGTGGACGGCACTGTCCTATCAGGAAAAGGCTGCTGGCGCACAGGCTCCCAAGCTGTTCGCACTGGCCATCGTGGTGGTGTTCCTGCTGCTCGTGGCCCTGTACGAAAGCTGGAGCATTCCCGCAGCCGTGATGCTGATCGTGCCCATAGGGGCGCTGGGCTCGGTGCTGGCCACCTCGGCGCTGGGTCTCTCGAACGACGTGTACTTCAAGGTCGGCCTGATCACCATCATCGGCCTGGCGGCCAAGAACGCCATCCTGATCGTGGAGTTCGCCAAGGACCTGCACGAGCGCGGCCATTCGCTGGCGGAGGCGGCATTGCAGGCAGCCCGTTTGCGCTTCCGCCCCATCGTGATGACTTCGCTGGCCTTCATCCTCGGGGTGGTGCCGCTGGCGCTGGCCACCGGGGCGGGGGCCTCCAGCCAGGCCGCCATCGGTGTAGGCGTGATCGGCGGCATGCTCAGCGCCACATTGCTGGGCGTGCTGTTCGTGCCCATCTTCTTTGTCTTCGTGCTCTCGCTGCGGCGCAAGCGCCCCGCAGTGCCGGAGGAAAAAAACACAGACTCCGAAGGAGAACCCGTATGAACGGGCGAAACACCATGCGTACCGCGACGCTGACGCTGATTGCCGCGATGCTTGCCGGCTGCTCTTTTGCACCGACCTATGAAAGACCTGCTGCGCCCATTCCCGGCAACTGGAGCGCGGCATCATCGGCCTCGGCTGCATCGATGCAGAGCTTGCACTGGAAGGATTTCGTGATCGATGAGCGCCTGCGCTCGCGTATCGAAACGGCGCTGGCCAACAACCGCGATCTGCGCCAGACGCTGCTCAATGTGCAGACAGCACGAGCGGCCTATCGCGTGCAGCGTGCGGACCAACTGCCCGGTCTGGAAGCGCAAGCCAGTGGTAACCGCCAGCGCCTGCCTGCCGACCTGAGCGGCACAGGAGCGGCCAGGGTGCAGAGCAACTATCAGGCAGGCGCCGGGCTGATGGCTTTCGAGCTTGATCTCTTCGGCCGCGTGAGCTCGCTGTCCGAGGCTGCGCTGATGGAATACCTGGCCACCGAAGAGGCCGCGCGCAGCGTGCAGATCAGTCTGGTTGCCGAAGTGATCCAGGCTTCGCTGGCGCAGGACAGCGCGCGGCAGCGCCAGGCCCTGGCGCTGCGCACCCTGCAGGCGCGCGAGAAGGAATTGCAGCTGATGAGCGAGCGTCGCAAGACCGGCATGGCCAGCCGCCTTGACGAGCAGGAGGCTCAAGGCCAGCTCGAGCAGGCGCGCGCCGAAGTCGAGCGCTTCGAGCGCGAGCTGCGCCAGGCCGGCAATGCTCTGGACTGGCTGGTGGGTGATGGCAGGGTCCAGCCGGCAGCAGATCTGAGCGCCACGCCCCTGGTGCAGGAGATAGGCCCGGGTCTGCCCTCAGATCTGCTGGTGCTGCGCCCCGATATCCGCGCCGCCGAATATCAGCTGCGCGCGCGCAATGCAAGCATTGGCGCTGCGCGGGCTGCATTCTTTCCACGCATTTCGCTCACGGGCTCCTACGGCTCGGCCAGTGCCGAGCTTGGCGATCTGTTTGCCGGCGGCCAGCGCTCCTGGTCCTTCATGCCGCAGCTCAGCCTGCCGATTTTTGATGGCGGGCGCAACCGCGCCAATCTGGAAATCGCGCAGCTACGCAAGGACATGGCGGTTGCCAGCTACGAGCGCAGCATTCAGACGGCGTTTCGTGAAGTCAGTGATGCACTGGCCTCCGTGGAGACGCTGAGGCGCGAGGAGCTTGCGCGCCAGCGCCTGGTGCAGACCAGCGCGAATACGCTCAAGCTTGCCGAGCTGCGCTATCGCGCGGGGGTGGACAGTCATCTGCGCTATCTGGATGCTCAGCGCACGGACTATGCGCAGCAGATGGCACTGATCGAGGTCAGCGCGCAGCGGCAGATGGCCCTGGCCACGCTGTTCAAGGCCTTGGGTGGTGGCTGGCAGGCCAGTCCTGGAGCCCAAGGTTGAGTGCGCCCAACCCGTTCGCTGCATGAGAGGAGCATTGGTGTGGCCTATGAAGCCGCTCCAACGCTCATGAGACTCAGCCAGATTGGACGGATGGGCCGAGTCTTGCTTGGCCTCTGAAATCAAGGAACCGAGCCGGTCGTCGAAAGCCGTGCGGTTTGCAGGGTGCTGGTGAATTTGTTGGCGATGAGGGGATAGTCGGCGGGCGAAGCACAGGCCGAGCCACAATGCCCCAAAAACCACATCTATTTCATTTTTGACTTTGATCGATAATAATTCTCATTATCAAAAATGAGTAACGCATCGTATCTTGTCATACCCATTCCGCTCCTTGACCGACGTGGCCAAGATTTATGGAGAGCATCACCCCTGGCTTTTGGGCTGGCTGAGGCGCAAGCTCGGCGGGGCTGATCATGCCGCGGATCTTGCGCAAGATACCTTTGTGAGAGTGCTGGCTGCCCAGGCGGAGCAGCGCGCGCTGGTGTTGCGCGAACCGCGTGCCTATCTGACCACGGTGGCGCGCAATCTGCTCATCAATCATGTGCAGCGGCTGTCGCTGGAGAAGGCATGGCTGGACGCGATGGCCCAGTTGCCGGAGCCTCTGGCGCCTTCGCCCGAGCAGCAGTTGCTGGTGCTGGAGTCATTGCATCAGGTCGATGCCATGCTCAACGGCTTGCCACCCAAGGTGCGCGAGGCGTTTCTACTATCCCAACTCGATGGTCTGAGCTATGCACAGGTGGCAGAGCGCTTGGGAGTCACGTCTCGTACCGTCAAGCGCTATATGGCCCAGGCATTCGAGCAGTGCATTTTGCTGGTGATTTGAGTCATGGTCGTTGTACCTCCTTCGGCTCTGGATATCGATCCGAGCGCAGCACGGCAGGCTGCACAGTGGCTTGTGCGGCTGCATGCCGGCGATGCCGACATGACAGTGCATGCCGAACTCATGCGCTGGCGCAACTCGGATCCGAGTCATGAAATGGCCTGGCAACGCGCTGAACTGGTTCTTGGCAAACTGAATGCAACCCGGGCCGGCAACAGTGCCGAAGCAGGCAATACGCTGGGTGGCCTGAGCGCTGCGGCGCTGCGCGAGGCGAATCGCTCGCAGCGGCGTGCCGTCGTGCGGCTGCTGGCGACAGCGATTGTGGCGGGGCCGCTCGGCTATGGGGTCTGGCGTCTTGCGCCCTGGCATGAATGGTCGGCGGACATGCGTACCGACACGGGCGAGAGCCGTGAATCGACGCTGGCCGACGGCAGCAGAATCCAGCTGGATACCGGCAGCGCCGTCGACATGGCGTTCACATCATCGGAGCGTCGCCTGATCCTGCGCGCGGGCGCCATCTGGGTGCAGACCGCTGCCGATGCCGCGCTGCGGCCTTTTCTGGTTCAGACAGCGCAAGGAACGGTCCGGGCATTGGGGACGCGTTTTACCGTGCGCATCGCTCCGCCCTTTGCGCGAACGGAACACAGCTGTCTCATTGCGGTTCAACAAGGAGCGGTGGAGTTGAGTCCCGTCAACGACGACACAAGCGTGCGCATCGATGCGGGAAAGCAGGCACAGATGAGCGCGGGGAATGTTGGCGTACCCGAAGCAGCCGGCCTGGCCTCCGATGGCTGGACTCACGGGGTGCTCTATGCGGAAAAGACACCGCTGGGGATTTTTGCTGCCGAGCTTTCGCGCTATCGCCCGGGCATCGTGCGATGCGATCCGGCTGTTGCTGCGCTGCCTGTGAGCGGAGCCTTTCAACTGCGCGATACGGATCAGGCGCTGGCGGCGCTGGCTGCTTCCCTGCCCATCAGAATCTTGCAGCGCTCGCGTTACTGGGTGACTATCGTGTCGCGCTGAAACGCTCGATTTCTTCACCTTCCATGTCCCCTTTTTGCCAGGACGCCGGTCATACAAGAAAGGCAACACATTTATCGGCTTTTTCAAAAAGGGTTACTCCATGGTCTTGGCGCAGCATATTTCCGGGCAAATTTCAGTGCCCCCATCCTCCTCTGTGTCCGTCGGGAGCCTGAGCCTCAAACAGAACGCAGTTCAAGCTGCGCTGATCCTGCTGCTCGGGATGGCAGGTGCCGGCAGCGTCCAAGCCCAGTCGAGTCAGGGCTCCGCCAGCAGCCCGCAAGCGAGAGAGTACAGCCTCCCCAGGGGACTATTGAGCCAGGCGCTGGCGCGCTTTGCAGGGGAGTCGGGAGTGACGCTATCCGCGGACTCTGCGCTGACCGGGGAGCTCCAGACGGCTGGTTTGAATGGCAGATTTGCAGTCGCTGAGGGCTTTGCGCAGCTGCTGCGTGGTACCGGGCTTGAGGTCGCGCAAACCCAGCCCGGTATTTTCATTCTGCGCAAAAGCACTCAGGCCCCTGTGGCGGCGGGTGCAGCCCCCAGTCTGGCGGAAGTGCTGGTGACTGCTGCGGCCGAAGCATCGACCTTCTCGGAAGGCACGGGTTCCTATGCTGCACAGCTCGTCACGATCGGCAAGAGTGCACAGAGTCTGCGAGAAATTCCGCAGTCGGTGTCGGTGGTGACGCGCCAGATGCTCGAGGACCAGAATATCCAGAGTCTCGATGACGCCATGCGCACAGTGCCTGGCGTCACTGTGGAGCCAGGCAGCACAGGGGGCAATCATGGAAATTTCTACCTGCGCGGCTACGCGGTAGATACCGTGCAGATCGACGGTGTCAACACTCCTGCGAGCACCGGCAATGATCTTTCCAGCGGATTCGGCATGGCCATGTATGACCGTATTGAGGTTCTGCGCGGCCCTGCAGGACTGTTCCAGGGGGCCGGCGACCCTGGCGGCTCCATCAATCTTGTGCGCAAGCGCCCCAAGGCGCAGCGGGAGTTCAGCACGCAACTATCGGCCGGCTCTTGGAATCGCTATTACGCCGAGGCGGACATGAGCGGGCCTCTGAGCAGTGATGGACGCATACGCGGGCGTCTTGTCACCGCCTATCAGGATCACGGCTCTTTTGTGGATCATGTGTACTCCAGGAAGCCGTTGATCTACGGCGTGCTGGAAGCCGACCTTACTCCCTCGAGCACGCTTACCGCCGGAGCCAGCCATCAGCAATACAAGGGGCGTCCCGCCTTCGGCCTGCCTGCCTATCCGGATGGCCGCTTGCTGGATATTCCGCGCTCCAGCTATCTGGATCCCATCTGGAATCACATCACTGAACGCAGCACCGAGTACTTCGCAGAATTTCAGCATCGCCTGGACAATGGCGGGCAGATCAAGCTCAATGCGACCTACCGGGAGCAGGATGAACCCTCTCGCCTGTTCGGCTGGTCGGACTGCGCGGCCGACCCTGCTACCGGCGACAGCTGCCTCATCAGCTGGGCTTACCGCAGCCACTGGAAGACGCATGGTCTGGACGGCTTCATCACCACGCCGTTTGCCGCGCTGGGCTCCTCCAATAATGAGCTGACGCTGGGAGCAGACTATCGCAAGGTGCACAAGAGCTTCAAATACGGTGGCGGAGACGGTGCTCCCATCAATATCTTCGATCCCGACAACAACGTTCCCAAGCCTGCGAATTACAGCTTCTCCAACGGCAACGACAACCGAACCGAGCAGTACGGGCTCTATGGACGAATCAATCTGCGCCCGGCCAGCGGCGTGTTGCTCAGCATGGGAGGGCGCATGACCTGGTGGGACAACCATGCCCTGAACCGCAACGCCTACTTCAACCAGTTCTCCGAAACCGATACGCGCATCAGCGGCAAGTTCACTCCGTATGCGGGAGTCGTGTTCGACCTGAGCGAGCAGTTGTCTGCCTATGCAAGCTACACCCGCATTTTCGCGCCACAGACTGCCAGCGACGCTGAGGGCATGACATTGCGCCCACGAGTGGGTCAGCAGTACGAGGCAGGCCTGAAGGGCGAGTGGCTGAACAAACAGCTCAATGCCCGTGCGGCTGTTTTCCGCATGGAAGACAGCAATCGTGCAATGACCGATCCGGCCAATCCGCTGTTCTCCCTCGCCGCAGGCAAGATGCGCAGTCAGGGTGTGGAGGCAGAAATCAACGGACGCATTGCTCCGGGCTGGAATCTTGCTGTCGGATACGCGTACACACAGACCAAAACGCTGGAAGGAACACCGGACGAGAAGGCTCAGCTCTATACCTTCATCGCTCCGCGCCACAGCTTCAACCTGTGGACACGATACCAGTTCGGTTCGGGGCCTCTGGAAGGCTTCAGTGTGGGTGGTGGTCTGCGCAGCGTCAGCCGGATGTACCGCCTCAATGGTGACGTGAAGTTCTCTCAGGGTCCGGTGACTACGGCTGCATTGCAGATCGGCTATCGCTTCAACAAAAATCTGGATACAACGCTGACCGTCAACAATGTCTTTGACAAGGTGTATTACCAGCGTGTCTGGGCGGCTTATGGCTCCAACTACTATGGCGAGCCGCGCAATGTGATGCTGACGCTGCGCGGCAGGTTCTGAGCGCCTGGTTCAAGGCGAACCCTGGATCCGGCCTGCAGATGCCCTGGCCCGTGAAAGCCCGCCAATGCGGGCGCGAGAGCCCGGGACGCAGTCCGGTGCTCGGGGCATTGCTGGCAGGCAGATCGTGCGCTGCGTTTTTTCAGGCCGGCCCGAAAATGGCCGGGCTCGACTTTTACGATTCGGGCCCCTGGCATCGGCCGGTGCCGGGCAGGATATGCAAGAGGCTATTGCCGTACAGTGAATTCAAATCGCATTCACGGTCGAATACGCCAAAAAGAAAAAAGGCCTTGAATTTCTTCAAGGCCTTTTGTCATTTGGCGGAGCAGGCGGGATTCGAACCCGCGGTGGGCTATTAACCCACACACGCTTTCCAGGCGTGCGACTTAAACCACTCATCCACCGCTCCACAGCGATTCCAAAAATACTTCATTGCTGAAGTAAAAAACCAAGTGTGGTCGACTTGATTTTAAAATCTGGCGGAGCAGGCGGGATTCGAACCCGCGGTGGGCTATTAACCCACACACGCTTTCCAGGCGTGCGACTTAAACCACTCATCCACCGCTCCGTGTGATGAAGCCGCTATTCTAACCAGAAATTTCGACCTCAAAATGAAAGTGCAGAAAGTTCTTTTCTGCACGCAGCCTGAAGCGAGCAGGCTCAGGCGCTCTTGCCCACCTGAACCATCTTCATGGCAGAGGCAATCAGGCCGGAGACTTCCGTCATGTTCGCAGGAATGACCAGGGTGGTGTTGGAGTCCGCTGCCACCTTGCTGTAAGCCTCCACGGCGCTCTCAGCCACTTTGAGCTGAACGGCCTGCTCGCCACCGGGCTGGCGAATGGCCGTGGCCACGCGCTCCAGCGCCTGTCCGGTGGCTTCGGCCACGGTGGTGATGGCGGCAGCTTCACCTTGCGCCTTGTTGATGGCGGCTTGCTTCTCGCCTTCGGAGCGGGCGATGAAAGCTTCGCGCTCGCCGGTGGCGATGTTGATCTGTTCCTGGCGTCGACCTTCGGAAGCTGCGATCAAGGCACGCTTTTCGCGTTCTGCCGTGATCTGGGCCTGCATGGCACGCAGGATTTCAGCGGGCGGTGTCAGGTCCTTGATTTCGTAGCGCAGCACCTTAACGCCCCAGTTCAGCGCGGCCTCGTCGATGGCATTGACGACCTGGGCGTTGATCATGTCGCGCTCTTCAAAGGTCTTGTCCAGCTCCAGCTTGCCGATCACGCTGCGCAGCGAGGTCTGGGCGAGCTGGGTCACGGCCATGATGTAGTTGGATGAGCCATAGCTGGCGCGCATGGGGTCGGTAACCTGGAAGTAGAGAATGCCGTCCACGGTCAGTTGCGTGTTGTCGCGCGTGATGCAGACCTGGCTGGGCACGTCCAGGGGAATTTCCTTGAGACTGTGCTTGTAGGCGATGCGGTCCACGAACGGGATCAGAAAGTTCAGGCCGGGTGTGAGCGTGCCTGCGTATTTGCCCAGACGCTCCTTGACCCATGCATGCTGCTGGGGAACCACCTTGATCGAGCGGACGATGAAGATGACGGCAATGATGGCGATGGCGAGAGGGACTGCGTAATCCATATTGTCTCCAGCCCTTGTGGGGCGTTGGTGTGAAGAAAGAGAGCGAAGCGCTCCGGCGTCCAGCATAACCATGCCGGGGACGGTCGATGATCAGATCTTGTCAACCAGCAGGCGGTTGCCAATGACTTCGGCCACGCGATGCGGGCCCGGGATGGGCAGCGCGCCCTGGCGTCCCATGACAGTCCAGGTGGCGCCGCGATAGCGGACCTGGGCCGTGCCGTCGGTGTTCCACTGTTCGATGACCACGGTTTCGCCCACATCCAGGTTGACATCGCGATTGCTGGACGCGGGCTGTCTGCGCGGGCTGCGCTTGCGCAGCAGATAGCAGACGAGGACGGCACCGGAGCCCAGCAGGGCGGCAGCGACGATCTGGCTGCTGGTGCCCAGGCCGAAATGAGCGCAAAGCGCTCCGGCAATGGCACCCAGAGCCAGCATGAGGAGATAGAAAGTGCCGGTCAACAGCTCCGCAATGACCAGCAAACCGACAAGCAACCACCACGCGGTGGAGTGATCCATACCTGAGCTCCTGTTAAGGCCTGTATTTAGTGCACCACATTCTGGGTTAAAAACAGCCTGTTTCAAAGCCGCAATAAGGATATTCCTTACACTTCGCGGCTGTTTCGTTTTTTAGGCCTGATTGGTACGGAGGCTGTTCATGAAGTTTCGCTTTCCCATCGTCATCATCGACGAGGACTATCGTTCCGAGAACACCTCGGGACTGGGCATCCGCGCCCTGGCTCAAGCCATTGAAGAAGAGGGCTTTGAAGTCCTGGGCGTGACCAGCTATGGCGATCTGTCGCAGTTCGCCCAGCAGCAAAGCCGGGCCAGTGCCTTTATCTTGTCGATCGACGACGAGGAATTCCAGCTCGGCGGCGACAAGGACCCCATCATTCACAGCCTGCGCGACTTCATTGGTGAAGTGCGCCGCAAGAATGAGGAGGTGCCCATCTATATCTACGGCGAGACCAAGACCAGCCGCCACCTGCCCAACGACATCCTGCGTGAGCTGCATGGCTTCATTCACATGTTCGAGGACACGCCCGAGTTCGTGGCCAAGCACATCATCCGCGAAGCCAAGAGCTATCTGGAGAGCGTGCAGCCCCCGTTCTTCAAGGCGCTGCTGGACTATGCCGAAGACGGCTCCTACAGCTGGCACTGCCCCGGTCACTCGGGTGGCGTGGCCTTTCTGAAGAGCCCCGTGGGCCAGATGTATCACCAGTTCTACGGTGAGAACATGCTGCGCGCAGACGTCTGCAATGCCGTGGAGGAACTGGGCCAGCTGCTGGACCACAACGGCGCCATCGGCGAGTCCGAGCGCAATGCGGCACGCATCTTCAATGCCGATCACTGCTACTTTGTGACCAATGGCACATCGACCTCCAACAAGATCGTCTGGCACCACACCGTGGCACCTGGCGATGTGGTGGTGGTGGATCGCAACTGCCACAAGTCCATCCTGCACTCCATCATCATGACGGGTGCGATTCCGGTGTTCCTCAAGCCCACGCGCAACCACTTCGGCATCATCGGCCCGATTCCGCAAAGCGAATTCAGCGTGGAGTCGATTCAGGCCAAGATTGCCGCCAACCCGCTGCTCAAGGGCGTGGATGCCAAGGCCGTCAAGCCCCGCGTGCTGACGCTGACGCAGTCCACCTACGACGGCGTGCTCTACAACACCGAGACCATCAAGGGCATGCTGGACGGCTATGTGGCCAATCTGCACTTCGATGAAGCTTGGCTGCCCCACGCTGCCTTCCATCCCTTCTATGGCAGCTATCACGCCATGGGCAAGAAGCGCAAGCGCCCGATGCACTCGGTGGTCTATGCCACCCAGTCCATCCACAAGCTGCTCGCTGGCATCAGCCAGGCCTCGCATGTGCTGGTGCAGGACAGCCAGACCGAGAAGCTGGATCACCCTCTGTTCAACGAGGCGTATCTGATGCACACCTCGACCAGCCCCCAGTACAGCATCATCGCCAGCTGCGACGTGGCTGCCGCCATGATGGAGCCGCCCGGCGGCACGGCGCTGGTGGAAGAGTCGATTGTCGAGGCGCTGGACTTCCGCCGTGCCATGCGCAAGGTGGAGGACGAGTTCGGCGACGACGACTGGTGGTTCGAGGTCTGGGGGCCTGAAGCTCTGGCCGAGGAAGGCGTGGGCACGGCCCAGGACTGGATCATCCGCGGCACGGACGCATCGACCAAGACCCGCTCCAAGAAGAACGGCAAGGAGTTCGACAACTGGCACGGCTTTGGCGATCTGGCCGACGGCTTCAACATGCTGGACCCGATCAAGTCCACGATCGTCACGCCCGGCCTGGACCTGGACGGCGACTTTGCCGACACCGGCATTCCCGCGTCCATCGTCACCAAGTACCTGGCCGAGCATGGCGTGGTGGTCGAGAAGACCGGCCTGTATTCCTTCTTCATCATGTTCACCATCGGCATTACCAAGGGCCGCTGGAACACCATGCTGACTGCGCTGCAGCAGTTCAAGGACGACTACGACCGCAATCAGCCGCTGGCGCGCATCCTGCCCGAGTTCTGCCAGCAGCACCGCCGCTACGAGCGCATGGGCCTGCGTGATCTGTGCCAGCATGTGCACGAGCTGTATGCCAAGTACGACATCGCACGCCTGACGACCGAGATGTATCTGTCGGATCTCAAGCCCACGATGAAGCCCTCGGATGCCTACGCGCATATCGCGCAGCGCAAGACCGAGCGCGTGGAAATCGACCATCTGGTCGGCCGCACCACCGTGGGTCTGGTCACGCCTTACCCACCCGGAATTCCGCTGCTGATCCCCGGTGAAGTCTTCAACAAGAAGATCGTGGACTACCTGGTGTTCGCGCGCGAATTCGCCAAGGAGTGCCCGGGCTTCGAGACCGATATCCACGGTCTGGTCGAGCTGGAAGACGAAAACGGCGAAATCCGCTACTACGCGGACTGCGTGGCCGAGGAAAGCGCCAAGCCTGTGGCAGCGAAGAAGACTGCTGCGGTGAAGAAGCCCGCTGCCAAGAAGACGGCTGCGGCGCCCGGAGCCACGACAGTTGCCAAGACACCCGCCAAAAAGCCGGCAAAAAAGGCGGCAGCCAAGTCCGTCGCAAAGCCTGCGGTGAAGGCTGCGGCCAAAACGGCAAGGAAGGCTGCATAAGCCTTGGCTTGTGCAAGGTCGGGGCGATCCCGGCCTTTTTGCACATCAGCCCGGAGTGCCTGCACTTCGGGCTTTTTCATATCCCTGCCATGCATTCATTCCTGCAACCGGCTGGCGCCGTGCCTCTGTGGAAGCTGTTGGCGGCAGCCAGCCTGGGCTGGGCCTTGTTCATGCTCTGGGGCTGCCTCAATGAGACAGGCAGCAGCGGTGGGCTGATTCTCAGGCTGTTCCCGTTTCTGAGTGGCTTCGCGCACACGGACAAGCTGGTGCATGCCGGCCTGCATACGGTGCTGGCGGGTTTGCTCTGCTGCGCGGGGCTGGCCCGTGCGCATGCTACGGGCTTGCGCTGGACCGCCGGGCAAGCACTGGCCGTGGTGCTGGTCTGTATCGGCTATGGCGGCGTGATCGAGCTGCTGCAGGCCGGCTTCTCCACCACGCGGTCAGCCGAGTGGCTGGATGCGCTGGCCAATGCCGCGGGCGCGAGCCTGGCCGTGCTGTTCATTAAGGGGCTGCGCTGCATGAAGCAAAAATAGTAGCTGCTTGCGCTTGACCTGAATTGTGTATAGGCATGAACCTATTTGAGACATAGGTGGTTATTGCGCAAGCTGCTCCTGCTTTTGATGACTATTCCAGCGTGATCTTCGCATCGCGGATCAGCGCGGCCCAACTGGCCTGCTCCTTTTGCAGATAGGCCTGGGCATCCTGAAGGCTGCCGCCCATGGCTGTGCTGCCTTCGGATTGCAGCTGCTTGAGCACGGCAGGGTCCTGCAGGCCGGTGTTCACTGCGGCGTTGATCTTCTGCGCCAGCGCGGCGGGCGTGTTTCTGGGGGCCACGATCAGCTTCCAGTCCACGGCTTCAAAGCCCGGAAAGCCGGACTCGGCCACGGTGGGGACCTGGGGCAGGATGGCAAGACGCTTGGCCGAGGTCACGGCCAGTGCGCGCAGGCGCTGGCCCTTGATCATGGGGTAGACCGCCTGAGGCGTGCCGAACATATAGTGGGTCTGCCTGCCCAGCAGGTCGGTCACGGCCGGCGCGGCGCCTTTGTAGGGTACGTTGAGCACATCGATCTTGGCCTTGTAGGAAAGCATTTCCCCCGCCAGATGGCCGACGGTGCCCGTGGACGCCAGGCCTTGCTTGATGGCTCCAGGCTGGGCCTTGGCCGCGGCGATCAGATCCTGCAGTGATTTCCAGGGCGAATCGGTGGGCACGACCAGCACCACGGGCTGCGAGGCCACCAGCGCCACGGGAAGCAGATCGGTCTTGGCGTTGAACGGCATGCTGGGCAGCAGCGAGGGATTGATGGCCAGATTGGCGGTCTGCCCCATGCCGAAGGTATAGCCGTCGGCCGGCGCCTTGGCGACGGCATCGAGGCCGATATTGCCGCCTGCGCCGGGCTTGTTGTCCACCACGATGACCCAGCGATTCGCGGTCGCCATGCGTTCGCTGATCTGGCGCGTCACCGTGTCGGTGCCGCCGCCAGGCGTGAAGGGCACGACCATGCGGATCGACTTGGCAGGCCATTCGCCGGGCTGGGCCGCAGCACTGCCGGCGGCCAGCGTCATGGCCGTCAGCGCGCATGCTGCCATCGCCAGGCGGCGGTTCGGGTGTCGGGAAGAGGGGCTGTACGGCATGGTTTTGTCTCCTGAATGATGGAAATGGGGCGAAAGAATCCCCGCAGGGCGCGCGTGGGCGCCCTGTTCTGGGGTGGGTGAGTCGTGCGGGGCGATGGCCCCGCAGGGCCGCTCAGTCGGGCTGGCCCTGTGCCAGCGCCTGGGCCTGGGCCTGGCTATAGCCCAGCGCTGTCAGAATCTCCAGGCTGTGCTCGCCGAGCTTGGGCGGCGAGAGGCGCACCTGCAGATGCTTGCCGTCCAGGGTCAGCGGCAGCAGCACGGTCTTGCTGTCGCGGCCGTCGGGCAAGGTGATGGGTGCCAGCGCACCGGTGGCGTTCAGGTGCGGGTCCTCGAGCAGATCGTGCGGGCGGGCGATGGGCGCGAACGGCAGGCCCTTGTCCTCGAAGACGTTGGCGATATGTGCGGCGCTGTAGCCGGCCATGGTTTCGCGCAGCAGCGGCATCAGCCAGCTGCGGGCCTGCACGCGGTCGTTGTTGCTGCCAAGGTGCGGATCGTCACGCAGCTGCTCCAGGCCAAAGGCGTTGCAGAACTCGCGCCATGCTCCGTCGCTGACCACGGCCAGAAAGATCTGCTCGCCGCCCTGGACCTCGAACACGTCGTAGATCGCCCAGGCCGAAATGCGTGCGGGCATGGGTGCTGCAGGCTTGCCGGTCACCGCGTACTGCATCATGTGCTGGGCGATCAGAAACACATTGTTCTCGAACAGAGCGCTCTGCACTTCCTGGCCCTTGCCGGTCTTCTCGCGCTGGGCCAGGGCGGCCATGGCTCCCATGGCACCGAACATGCCGCCCATGATGTCGTTGACACTGGTGCCCGCGCGCAGCGGGTCGCCGGGCCGGCCCGTCATATAGGCCAGGCCGCCCATCATCTGCACCACCTCGTCGAGGGCCGTGCGGTGTTCGTAGGGGCCGGGCAGAAAGCCCTTGTGACTCACATAGATGAGGCGTGGGAATTGTTGCTTGAGACTTTCATAGTCCAGGCCCAGCTTCTTCATGGTGCCGGGCTTGAAGTTCTCGGTCACCACATCGGCCGTGGCGATCAGCTTGAGCGCGGCCTCCTTGCCTTCGGGGGTCTGCAGATCCAGCGTCAGGCTTTTCTTGTTGCGGTTGAACAACGGGAAAAAGCCCGAGCCCGAGCCCAGCAGCTTGCGCGTGGCATCGCCATTGCGGCCGTGGCCCACGGGCTCGACCTTGATGACTTCGGCGCCCAGGTCGGCCAGCATCAGGCCGCAGCTGGGGCCCATGACCATATGGGTGAACTCCACCACGCGGATGCCGCTATAGGGCAGGGGGGAGGAAGTCTCGGCGGTTTCGGTTGAGGCGTGCATATTCATCTCTTCTTGTCTTCGGCTCATGGGCGAGCCGCTGTGTGATCAGTAGCGCTGAGGCACAAAGCCCTTGGGCAGGCCTGCGGGTGGCAGCATGCCGTAGAGTGCCTCGCCCGGCAGGCCGGCGGCCAGCGTTTCTCGCGCTGCAAGCAATCGTTCAATGTCAATGCCGGTGCGCAGCCCCATGGCTTCGAACATGAAGACCAGATCTTCGGTCACCACATTGCCCGAGGCGCCGGGGGCATAGGGGCAGCCGCCCAGTCCGGCCTGGGAGGCGTCGAAAGTGCGCACGCCCGCCTCATAGGCGGCCAGGCAGTTGGCCAGGCCCAGGCCTCGGGTGTTGTGCATATGTGCGGCGCCAGCCTTGTCGCCGAGTTCGCTGCGCAGGCGCGTGAACAGGCGCTTGACCTGGGCCGGGTTGGCCATGCCCGTGGTGTCCGACAGCCCCGATTCGTCGGCGCCGGCGGCCACACAGGCTGCAGCCAGAGCAATCACCTCGTCCTCGGGCACCAGGCCCTGCAAGGTACAGCCGAAGGCGGTGGAGATGCCGGCTTCTATATGTACGGCTGGGACCATTTCGTCGCGCAGCCTGGCGATGGCACGCACTTCTTCCACCATCTGCGCCGGAGTCTTGCGCACATTGGCCATGGAGTGCGCGGGGCTGGCCGATACGGGCAGCGTGATCTTGTGCGCGCCGGCGCGCATGGCGGCTTCGGCGCCCTTGAGATTGGGCACCAGGGCCATGATGGTGACGCCGGGATGGGTGACGGCGTGGCGCACGACCTCGGCGGCATCGGCCATCTGCGGCAGCAGTTTGGGCGAGACAAAGGAGCCGACCTCGATCTCCTGCACGCCCGCTGCCACCAGAGCATCGATCCAGGCGTATTTATGGGCCGTGCTCATGGTGGCCGAGACCGACTGCAGGCCGTCGCGGGGGCCGACTTCGCTGATCAGGAGATCGAAACGCTGGGGGAATGACATGGTTGCCTCACTTGGATTTCATACTTGCATTGCAGCTGGCACAATGCTTTAATGTTGTTCTATCTAATAGAACTTAATTCTTTCTATTGAAATATTGCCTTGCGTACTGATGCCCTGTCAAGCTGAGGGGCAGGAGTTTTTATGCCGCGTAAATCCCTGAATGAATCCGTAGCCGACGAGAATGCCGCGCCTGGCGGTGTGGCCGCAGTGGACCGCGCCCTCAGCGTGCTGAGTGCATTCCAGGATGGAGATGCCGCGCTGAGCCTGGCCGAGCTGGCCGAGCGCACGCGCCTTTACAAGAGCACGGTGCTGCGATTGCTGGCCTCTTTGGAGCATGGCGGCTGGGTTCAGCGCCAGGATGACGGGCGCTATGCGGTGGGCTCGGCCGTGGCTAGGCTGCATGCGGTTTACGAGCAGAGCTTCTCGCTGGACAAGCTGGTCATGCCGGTGCTGCGCGCACTGGTTCAGGCCACAGGCGAGAGCGCTGCCTACCATGTGCGCCAGGGGCGTGAACGCCTGTGTCTGTACCGCGTGGATTCGCCGCACCCGGTACGCGATCATGCGCGTGCCGGCGATCTGCTCCCCCTGGATAAGGGAGCTGGCGGGCGTGTGCTGGTCGCTTTCGATCCGGAGCTGAGCGACTGGGTGAAGAGGAATCGCAGCCACTATGCGCGTGTGCGGGCCGATGGCTACGAAGCCCTGGTGGGCGACAGGCATAGCGAGATCGCCGGCATCTCGGCCCCGGTTTTTCGCCGCAGCGGGGAGCTGGCCGCTGCCCTGACGCTGACCATGCCCGCGCATCGCTATGACGAACGCTATGTCAAAAACGTGTTGCAGGCTGCACGCGACCTGGGGGCGCAACTGCCGTAGGTTTGGGCGCCGTGGGCTTGAGACGCAGGACCGGCAGTCGCAGGCAGCGATGAAGCCCGAGTCAGGGGCCTGCCGGCTCGGGCTGAAAGCCCGGCTCGCTGCGCACGCGCAAAAAGCGGGCAAAGCGCGGCAGCCCGCTTTTTTCGTGCAGGCCCTGGTAGCGGTAGGTGACCCAGCTGCCGAGCGCGGGCGGGCTTTTGCGCATCTGCGCCGTCAGTCCGGAGCCCAGTGAAAACTGCTTGCCGTCCGGGGTCTGCACCAGCAGCGCACCCGTCATGCCCTGCCATTGTCCGCGTCCGCTTTTGTAGCCTATGACCCGGGCTTCGGCATCATCGAAAGGCTTGAGCTTGAGCAGATCGTCGCTGCGGCCCGGGCGATAGGGGGCGCTGCCTTTGTGCAGCATCAAGCCCTCGCCGCCGCCTTTGACGACTGTGTGCAGCCATTGCCGCAATTCGGCTTCCGAGCCCAGCTTGCGCTGCTCCACCATCTGCACCCAGTCCTGGGCAATGGCCCCGACGGTGCGCTGCAGCAGCGGCAGGCGCTGGTCAAAGCTGCCCGGAGCTGCGGGCAGATCAAACACCATGAATTTCATCTGGTGCCAGGCCTTGTCGTCCGGGATGGCCTGTGCCGTGGTGGACTGGGCATGGGCAAACCGGCCGCGTCCGGCCCAGAGCTCGCCATCCATGGGGGTGGCCGGCCAGTCCCGGACAAACCACTCTGGCGTCGCGATCCGCTGCCCGCCACGGCTGACGAGCTGGTGGCCGTTCCAGTAGCCGCGTACGCCATCCAGTTTCTCGCTGACCCAATAGTCCTGCAGCGGCAGGCCGCTGCGCCAGACCTGGGCCAGCATCAGTGAAGGCGGCTGTGTCGTGGTCTGGGCTCGCACGGCAACAAAGCCCATGCAGAGACAGGCACAGACCAGCCAGAGAATGCATTCCCGCAGGGGGCGATGCCGTGGCTCAGGCATGGCTATCTCCCGGTAAAGAGGCAGCTCATGCTAGAGCGCGGAGCCTATGCTGTCGATGCGGGTACGAACCCATATCAAAAAACATGGCTATCAGCGGCTTATCCATCAGTAATTACGGCGATTTCAATGAAAAAGCCGCTGCAGCCAGGCAGCGGCTTTTGTCAAAGGGGCAAGACCTTCAGTCGCGGCTGATAACGGCGCAGGCGATGCGCGCGCCGGCATTGCCCGTGGGCTGGGTGGTGTAGTCGTCGGGCTGTGCATGGACGATGACCGCCCGGCCTATGACATTGCCAGGGCCGGCCAGCAAGGTGATGTCCGCCGACTGTACGTTGACGGTGGCCACGCCGTTGGAGTCGGCCTTCAGGCTGGGCAGGTCGCCCATATGGTGCTGGGTCGAGTCATATTTGCCATGCGGATTGCCCAGCGGGTTGAAGTGGCCGGCAGCGGCATTGCCGTTGTCGCCGCAGTCGCCCTTGTCGTGGATGTGAAAGCCATGCTCGGAATTGGGCTTGAGGCCGTGAATCACGGCATTGACCACCACATGCTGGCCGGTCTTCTGGGTGAATTTCACATCGCCGCCGACCTTGCTGCCCGAAGTGGCCTGCAGCCTGGCGATGGCCTGGGCGGGCTGGGGCTCGGGAGTGCTGCAGGCCGTCAGGGCAGCAGCGGATGCGGCCAGGACGAGAAAACGATATGGCATGTAAGCTCCTCTTGAATATTCGTCAGAACCATAGAGAAAACACTGTGAACCATAGCGTCAGTGCTTTGCCGCGCTTGTAGGGCAAGGGCCAAGATGTCGGGCACGGCCCCAAAAAACAAAGCCCCGCAGGCTGCTGAGGCCTGCGGGGCTGGTGTCGTCAAAAGCCTGGGGCTCAGACCTGATCGGCAGACAGGCCTGCAGTCTGGCTGAAGCCGCCGTCCACATAGGTGATCTCGGCGGTCACGCCGGAGGCCAGGTCGGACAGCAGGAAAGCCGCGACATTGCCCACGTCTTCAATGGTCACGTTGCGGCGCAGAGGAGCGGCGTCGGCCACGCGGCCCAGCAGCTTGCCGAAGTCCTTGATGCCGGAGGCTGCCAGAGTCTTGATGGGGCCGGCGGAGATGCCGTTGGCACGAATGGCGCGGCCGTCGGCAGTGCGGCCCACGGCTTCTGCCAGGTAACGCACGGATGCTTCCAGCGATGCCTTGGCCAGGCCCATGGTGTTGTAGTTGGGGATGGAGCGCAGAGCACCCAGGTAGGACAGGGTCAGCAGCGAGGACTTGTCGTTCAGGTAAGGCAGGGCTGCCTTGGCCATGGCAGGGAAGCTGTAGGCGCTGATATCGTGGGCGATCTTGAAGTTCTCGCGGCTCAGGCCGTCGAGGAAGTTGCCGGCAATGGCTTCACGGGGGGCAAAACCGATGGAGTGCACAAAGCCGTCGAACTTGCCCCAGGTGGCACCCAGGTCGGCGAACAGCTTTTCGATCTGGGCGTCGTCGCCCACGTCGCAGTCGAACACCAGCTTGGAGTCGAAGTCGGCAGCAAATTCGGTGATGCGGTCCTTGAAGCGTTCGCCCACATAGCTGAAAGCCAGTTCTGCGCCTTGCTCATGGCAGGCCTTGGCAATGCCGTAGGCAATGGAACGGTTGGACAGAACGCCCGTGATCAGCAGCTTTTTACCGGCGAGAAAACCCATTGTTGTTCTCCAAAGAAAATTGAAAGAGACGATGGCTGCATCTGTGGCAGACGCGCCATCTTTGAAAACGTATCTGTTCGAACTGGGTGCGAATCAGTCGGGGTAGGGCAGAATTGTCGCATGCGCCATTGGATGATTTGCTCAGCCCTGATTGTCAGCAGCCAAGTTGCCACACCTGCCCTGGCAGCACATGGCTATGCGCTCTGGGGTCAGCCCAGGTACGCGGCCGACTTCAGGCACTTTGACTATGTGAATCCTCAAGCGCCCAAGGGCGGCGAGTTGCGCATGGTCAGCAATCTGCGCTATTCGACCTTCGACAAGTACAACCCCTTCACCATCAAGGGCTCGCCGCCTGCCTACCTGGCGGACATGCTGTTCGAGACCCTGTTGACCCCCAGTCTCGACGAGACGGCCACGGGCTACGGCCTGCTGGCCGAGGATGTGGAGGTGGCGGCCGACGGCCTGTCCGCGACATTCAAATTGCGCAAGCAGGCGCGCTTTCACAACGGAAAGCCCGTGCTGGCCCAGGATGTGAAGCACAGCTACGAGACACTGCTGAGCAAATATGTCTCGCCCGGCTACAAGACGCTGTTTGCCGAGGTGGCTGCCTGTGATGTGCTCGACGAGCGCACGGTGCGCTTTCGCTTCAAAAAGCCCAACCGCGACCTGCCGCTGACCGTGGGCGCTCTGTTGCCGGTGTTCAGCCGTGACTGGGGGCTGGGCGCGGATGGCAAGCCCAAGGCCTTCGATCAGGTGGTGATGGACACGCCCATCGGCAGCGGGCCCTACAAGATAGGGCCGGTCAAGTTTGGCAAGGACATCAGCTATGTTCGCGACCCTAAGTATTGGGGGGCAGCCTTGCCGGTGCGTGTCGGTTTGGCCAATTTTGACCGAATCACCATCAAGATCTACAAGGACAACACGGCGCGGCTGGAGGCACTCAAGGCCGGTGAGTTCGATCTCATGCGCATCAACAGCGCGGGCGACTGGGCCAGGCGTCTGACGGGGCGTCGCTTCGCCTCGGGCGAACTGGTCAAGGGCGCGTTCGAGAACAAGCTGCCCTCGGGCTTTCAGAGTTTTTTCCTGAATACGCGGCGTGAGCTGCTCAAGGATGTGCGTGTGCGCGAGGCCTTGGGCCTGGCTTATGACTTTGAGTGGATGAGCCGTCAGATGTTCTATGGCGCATATCAGCGCGTGCATGGATTGTTTGGCAACACCGCTTGCGAAACCACGGGCGATCCCAGCGATGCCGAGTTGGCCCTGCTCAAGCCCTATGAGAGCAGTCTGCCGCCAGGCACGCTGGGGCAGATGGCCCAGCCGCCACGCACCGATGGGCCTGACGGCCTGCGCGGCAATCTGCGGCGTGCGCAGAAGCTGCTGGCCGATGCCGGCTGGACGGTCAGGGATGGAGCCTTGCGCAATGCCGGGGGCGAGCCCATGGTGCTGGAATATCTGGACAGCAGCGAGAGCGGTGTCAAGATCGTCAGCAGCTGGATGCGCAATCTGGAAAAGCTGGGCATCACGCTCAAGGTGCGCAATGTGGACTACGCGCTCTATCAGCAGCGCATGGACAAATACGATTTCGACATCGTGACGCTCAACGTGCCCGGCACGCACAATCCGGGCCAGGAATATGCCGAGCTGTTCGGCAGCGCTGCCGCCGATGTGGAGGGGGCCTCGAACTATGTCGGTCTCAAGAGCAAGGCCGTGGATGCCATCATCGCCCAGATGGCTGCGGCCAAGTCCGAGCAGCAGATGCTGCCCGCCTGCCACGCGCTGGAGCGCATCATCGTCCACGGCCATTACCTGATCCCCCAGTATTACTCGGGCACGCATCGCATGGTCTATGACGCCTGGAAGTTGGCGCTGCCGGGGCAGATTCCGGCCTATTCTCCAGGCGAGCTATGGGCCGTCTATGCCTGGTGGGCCAAGTAAGGTGGCCCCCACGCTCCACCGTTGCACGGGTCGCTGCCCCCCGAGGGGGCTGGCCTTGCTTGGGGCGGCCCGGCGCGGAGGCCCAGGTAAAGTGGCCCCCACGCTCCACCGTTGCACGGGTTGCTGCCCCCGAGGGGGCTGGCCCTGCTTGGGGCGGCCCGGCGCTGTGGCCATCGCCGCCGCGGCTGAAAACAAGGGTTGATCGAAGATGTTTGCCTATATTCTCAAACGCATTTTGCTGATGATCCCCACGCTGCTGGGCGTGCTGCTGCTGACCTTTGTGGTCATCCAGTTCGTGCCCGGTGGCCCGGTGGAGCAGTATCTGGCCGAGGCCAAGGCCGGTGCCGGACACGGCGCCGAAGGTGCTGCCATGAGCTACCGGGGCGGCCAGGGCGTGGACCCCAAGCGGCTTGAAGAGATCAAGGCGCTGTACGGCTTTGACAAGCCGCCGGTAGAACGCTTTGTGCAGATGCTGGGTCAGTTCGCGCGCTTCGATCTGGGCACCAGCTTTTTTCAGAACAAAAGCGTCTGGGCGCTGGTCAAGGAAAAACTGCCGGTCTCCATCAGCCTGGGGCTGTGGACGTTTTTCATCAGCTATCTGGTGGCTGTGCCCCTTGGCGTGGCCAAGGCCGTGCGGGCCGGCTCGCGCTTCGATCTGGCGACCACAATCGTGATTCTCATCGGCTATGCCATCCCGGGCTTTGTGCTGGGCGTGGCGCTGCTGGTCGTCTTTGGCGGGCAGCTGCAGTGGTTTCCGCTGCGCGGGCTGACATCGGCCAATTTCGACGAACTCAGCACCATGGGCAAGGTGGCGGACTATCTCTGGCATATCGCGCTGCCCGTGACCGCCATGGTGGCCGGCAGCTTTGCCGTGACGGCCATGCTGACCAAGAACTCGTTTCTCGAAGAGATCCGCAAGCAGTATGTGCTGACGGCCCGCGCCAAGGGCCTGTCCGAGCGCCAGGTGCTCTACAAGCATGTGTTTCGCAATGCGCTGATTCCCATCGTCACGGGCTTTCCCTCGGCTTTCATCGGTGCCTTCTTTGCCGGCGCGCTGCTGATCGAGACCCTGTTCTCGCTCGACGGCCTGGGTCTGCTCAGCTATGAAAGCGTGATCCGGCGCGACTTTCCCGTGGTGCTGGGCACGCTGTATCTGTTCACGCTGATCGGCCTGGTGACCAAGCTCATCAGCGATCTTTGCTATGTCTGGGTGGACCCCCGGGTCAAGTTTGACTGATTTATGCAAGATAAGCCTCAAACCATTGCCCTGCAAGCGCAAGAAGCTATGAATACAGGAGTGGAGCGTGTGCCAGCGACGCCTGCTGCCAAGTCCGAATCCCCGGGGCGCCGGGCCTGGCGGCGCTTCAAAGGCAATCGACTGGGCTTTGTCAGCCTGCTGATCTTCTCGGTGCTGGTGTTGCTCAGCCTGTTTGCCGAACTGCTGTCCAACGACAAACCGCTCATCGTGCGCTACGAGGGGCAGACCTATCTGCCGCTGCTGCACGATTACCCGGAAACCACGTTTGGCGGCGATTTCCATACGCCGACCGATTACCTCGATCCCTTCATCCGGCAAAGGCTCGGCGAGGGCGACAACTGGGCGATCTTCCCAATCAACCGCTATGGCAAGTCCACCATCAACTACTTTGCCAAGTCGCCCAATCCTTCTGCGCCGTCGGCCGACAACTGGCTGGGCACCGACGACCGGGGGCGCGATCTGCTGGCGCAGCTCATCTACGGTTTTCGTGTCAGCGTGCTGTTCGGCCTGGCGCTGACGGCCGTGGGCGTGCTGCTGGGCGTGCTGGCGGGGGCGGTGCAGGGCTTTTTTGGCGGCAAGACGGATCTGGCCTTCCAGCGCCTGACGGAAATCTGGGGCTCCATGCCCGAGCTCTACCTGCTCATCATCTTCAGCGCGCTGTTTGCGCCCAGTGTCTCGCTGCTGCTGATCCTGCTGAGCCTGTTCGGCTGGATGGGTCTGGCCGACTATGTGAGAGCCGAGTTTCTGCGCAATCGCCAGCTCGACTATGTGAAATCCGCCCAGGCCCTGGGTGCCAGCAATCGTTCCATCATCTTTCGCCACATTCTGCCCAACAGCATGACGCCGGTGATCACCTTTTTGCCGTTTCGCATGAGCGGGGCCATCCTGGCGCTGACCTCGCTCGATTTTCTGGGTCTGGGCGTCCCGCCAGGCACGCCAAGCCTGGGCGAGCTGCTGAGCCAGGGCAAGAACAATATCGATGCCTGGTGGATTTCCCTGTCCACCTTTGGCGTGCTGGTCATCACGCTGCTGCTGCTGACCTTTATGGGCGACGCCCTGCGCGATGCGCTGGACCCGCGCAAGCAGGCACGTACCGAGGCTGCAAAGCGCGCAGGAGGCAAGCCATGAGCCAGGAAAAGTATGGGATTGAGAGCCGCAGCCAGTTGCTGAGCGTGCACGATCTGAGTGTGTCTTTTGCGGGCAAGCCCGTGGTGCAGGGCGTGAGCTTCGAGATGGCTGCCGGTGAAAAGCTGGCGCTGGTGGGGGAGTCCGGCTCGGGCAAGTCGGTCACGGCGCTGTCGCTGCTGCGTCTGGTGGGCGATGCACAGCTGGGTGGCCGGGCCCTGCTGGACGGGCGCGATCTGCTGGGGCTTTCGGAGCGCGAGATGCAGGGCATACGCGGCGGCGATATCGCCATGATCTTTCAGGAGCCGATGACGGCGCTGAACCCGCTGATGACCGTCGGCGCGCAGGTGGCGGAGGTGCTGCAGCTCAAGCAGGCCTTGAGCCGGGCGCAGGCCTTGAAGCAGGCCGTCGAGCTGCTGGCCACTACCGGCATCCCTGAGCCAGAGCGTCGCGCGCAGAGCTTTCCGCACCAGCTCAGCGGTGGCCAGCGTCAGCGCGCCATGATCGCCATGGCCCTGGCCAGCCGTCCCCGGCTGCTGCTGGCCGACGAGCCGACAACGGCGCTGGATGTGACGCTGCGTGGCCAGATCCTGGATTTGCTGGCCGATCTGCAGCGGCAGACCGGCATGGCCGTGCTGATGATCACGCATGACCTGAACCTGGTGCGCCGCTTTGCCGACCGCGTGGCCGTCATGGAAAAAGGCCGTCTCGTGGAGCAGGGCGCGGTGGCCGAGCTGATGCGGAACCCGCAGCATGCCTATACCCGCAAGTTGCTGGCCAGCCGGCCGGTGCGCAATGTGGCGGATGAGACCGTGCCGGCCGGTGAGGCTGCCGTGGTGCAGACCCAGGCCTTGCAGGTGAGCTATGCCACGCCCTTGCCCGGCATTCGCGGCTGGTTCAAAAAGGGCGCGTTCGTCGCGGTCAAGGGCGCGGATATGCTGTTGCGGCCCGGTCGTACCCTGGGCGTGATCGGTGAATCGGGCTCCGGTAAATCCACGCTGGCCCAGGCCGTGCTGGGGTTGTTGCCTGCGGCCGGGGAGCTGCAGGTGGCCGGCAGGCAATGGCAGCAGCCGGCAATCCGCAACAGCGCCGCCAATCTGGCGCTGCGGCGCAAGATTCAGGTGGTGTTCCAGGATCCGTTTTCCTCGCTGTCGCCGCGCATGACGGTGGAGGAGATCGTCGGCGAAGGCCTGCAGATCCATGCCCCTGAGCTCGCTGCCGGGCCGCGGCGCGAGCGCGTGCTCAAGATGCTCGAAGAGGTGGGCTTGACCGAGGCCCAGTTCCCCGGCCTGCTGCAGCGCTATCCGCATGAATTCTCGGGCGGGCAGCGGCAGCGCCTGGCGATTTCACGCGCGCTCATCATGGAGCCCGAGGTCCTGGTGCTTGACGAGCCCACGAGTGCACTCGACGTCACCATTCAGCAGCAGGTGCTGGCCCTGTTGCAGCGGCTGCAGAAGGAGCGTGGCCTGGCCTATCTGCTCATCACCCACGATGTGGATGTGATTCGCGCCATGGCCCATGAGGTGCTGGTCATGAAGGACGGGCAGATCGTGGAGCAGGGCGATGTGCAGGCGGTGCTGACTGCGCCGAGGCAGGCATACACGCGCCAGTTGGTCGAGGCCGCCGGGGTCGTTGCCGAGCCTCCGGCGGTCTGAATGTGATGGCGAGCAGTGCCTTCCCTTCAAAGGTTTGAGGCTTTGAATGCCTGCAATTGCTGTCGGTTCACTGATTCGCGAGGCAGGCATTCGCTGAAAAACACTGAATCCGCACTCGAAAGTTTGTATTTATTTGGCGCGAATTCTCTGGCTGTGGCCTAATTGATCCTTTTCAACCTCCCAATTGAGAATTCGACATGGGCAATAAGATCGTTACCGAAGCAGACCGCAAGGCCACTCCCCGTCCCCAGGCACCCAATGGCGTGACCCTGCCCACTCCCGGCCGTGGCCAGCGCGTGAGCCTGGAGCGTGGTTCGCACACTCGCAGCAAGAAGCAGCCCGGCAAGCGCCACGGCTAATTCCTGCGGCAGGCTGCGCCCTGGTGTGCGGCCCGCAAAAAAGCCCTCGTCACTTCGGTGCGAGGGCTTTTTGCTTTTCACGGCTTCAGAGCGTTGGTTTGCTCATCCCTGAAGATTTTTCAGCTTGCGGCGCAGCTGCTGCACTTCCTCGATGAGATCGGTGGTCAGGGCGGCGAGCTGAGGGTCGGCGTCGAAGCTGTGTTCCAGCTGGGCAATGCGGCGTGCACGCACCAGCGTCTGGCTGCTGAAGCGCCATTGCTCGTGGCTGATCTCGCGCAGCTGACCTTCGTTGTCGTAGCTGATGACGCCTGTCTGCACATGCTCGATCACCCATTGCGGGCTGGTGCAGCAATGGCGCGCCAGCTCGTGCAGATCGAGCACGGCCTGTTCCAGCAGCTCGGCAGGCTCGTAGAAAGGGTAGTGGGAGGGGCTCATGGGAAAACCTTTCAACTCAGGCTGCGGGCATCGAACTGCGGGAAGGCCCTGGCAAAGTCGGCATAAGCCTGCTTTTGCGCGGGTGTCGCCGCGGGTGGGAAGACCACATCCAGCACCAGGTACAGATCACCCGGCGTGGCGGCGGGCAGGCCCTTGCCCTTGAGGCGCAGCTTGCGACCCGAGCGATAGCCGGCGGGCACGGTGACTTCCAGTTCCCCGGCCAGCGTCTTGAAGGGGACGGGGCCACCGAGCTCGGCTTCCCAGGGCGCGAGCGGCACTCGCTGGTAGACATCCTTGCCTTCGGACCACCAGCGCGGATCGCTACGGAAGTGCACCTCCAGCAGCAGATCGCCTGGAGCACCCTTGCCCAGACCCGGGTTGCCCTGACCGGCAAGGCGAATCATCTGGCCCTCGCGCACGCCCTTGGGAATGGTGACCTGCAGCTCCTTGTCCTTGTGGGTGGGGATGCCCTGCTCGTCGAGCACGGTGCTGCGCAGATGCAGCGAGCGCACGGCGCCGCTATAGCTGTCCTGCAGATCCAGCTCTATGCTGGCATGCTGGTCCTGGCCGCGCATGTCTGGGGTGCTGCGCGCGCCTTGCTGGCCCTGATGGCGCCGTGCACGAGCGGCCTGGCCGAACATCTGCGAGAAGAAGTCGCTGAAATCGGCGTCGCTGCCGGCATCGCCCTGGCTGCTGAAGTGAAAGTCCTGCTGATCCCAGTCGGGCGGCGGGCGAAAGCCTCCCTTGCCCTGAGCTCTGGCATTTTGAGCAAACTGCATCTCGTCGCCCATGGCGTCGTAGGCGGCGCGCTTTTCGGGGTCGGAGAGCACGGTGTTGGCTTCGTTGACCTCGGCCATGCGAGCAGCCGCGTCTTTTTCCTTGCTGATGTCGGGGTGGTATTTGCGGGCGAGTTTGCGATAGGCCTTTTTGATGTCCTCGGTGGAGGCCTTTTTGTCCACGCCAAGTATCTTGTAATAGTCCTTGTAATCCATGGAGTCACCAATCTTCTTGTCAAAAGATGGGCGCAAGACTGTTGCCTTGGCTGCTGCCATTGCTGCGCCCGCATTCAGGAAAATAATAGGGATAGAGTGCGGCAGCTTCAAGGGTCTCAATGCGCGCTGGTGGGGTGATGACCGGGGTTTGAGTCCTTGGGTGCATCTGGCGCTACCATTGCCGGGATCAATGCAGGGGCGTGTGCGAAGGCCTGCCCAGAGTTCGTGAAATGAAACAAGAAATTACAAAAACAGACGCATGGCTGGTTGTCTGCCTCTGTGCTGACTGGTGCGGTACCTGTAAACAGTACCGGCAGCCCTTCGAGGCTCTTGCTGCCCAGTTTCCACAGATGCGTTTTGTCTGGCTCGATGTGGAAGACCGTGAGGATGTCGCTGGCGATCTGGACATAGAAACCTTTCCGTCCATTTTGGTGGCGCAGGGTGAGCAGGCCAGATTTCTGGGGCCTGTGCTTCCGCAGACGGGGGTGCTGGCGCGGATGCTGCAATCCCTGTCCGAAGATGCGGCGGCGAGGCCCGCCGATGTGCAGGAGGCCCAGGATTTGCTGCAGCGATTGTTGCGCGCTGATGACCTGCAGGAAGTCTTGCGTTGATCGCTGTTTTATGCGAGACACTTTTTGCGAAAACAGTGGTTTGCGGCTACAATCACGGCTTCACGACCAAACGGGCGGGTACATACCGCCCGTTTTTTTTGGGCAATTCATGGCGAAACCTGTTTTTGGCAGAGCTAAGTCCATGATTTGACAGATTTTTCGGGATTGAACTGAATACACGTGGCACTACAGCAAATCGTTGAACAAACCGTCACAGGTCTGGGCTATGACCTGGTTGAAATCGAGCGCTCGGCCGGCGGCCTGCTGCGCATCACGATTGATTTGCCTTGGCAGGCGCCGGAGGAAGGTGCGCCTGAGCTGCCCGAGCAGTTCGTGACAGTGGAAGACTGCGAAAAGGTCACGCGCCAGCTTCAGTTTGCGCTGGAAGTCGATGGTGCGGACTACGCCCGCCTGGAGGTCTCTTCTCCAGGCATTGATCGTTTGCTGCGCCATGAGCAGGACTTCATCCGCTTTAAAGGCTCGGAGGTGGATCTGACGCTCAAGGCTCCCATCGGGGCTGCGGGTGGCGACAAGATCAATGCAAACCGCAAAAAATTTCGTGGCACGCTGGAGCGGACTGAAGAAGGTGGCTGGCAGATCGTCTGGAGCGATGAGCCGCCTCCCAAGCCGGGCGTGCGCGTCAGCAAGAAGCGTGAGCCAGCGCCGTTGAACGCGATGGGCTTTACGCTTGACGAGTTGCGCGAAGCTCGTCTGGCACCGATTGTGAATTTCAAAGGACGCGCAGCCAAGCCCGAATGAGGCAGCTGAAGCGTTTGAATCTTTTGGGGCAAAGAGGTCGCATGCAAATCCTCTTTGTGTGATTGAAATAGGAGAGTCGTCGCATGAATCGCGAACTGTTGATGTTGGTTGAAGCCATTTCGCGTGAAAAGAACGTGGAACGCGATGTGGTTTTTGGTGCCGTGGAATCCGCACTGGCACAGGCCACCAAGAAGCTGTACCAAGGTGAAGTAGACATCCGCGTGTCCATCGATCGCGAAAGCGGCGACTACGACACCTTTCGCCGCTGGGTGGTGGTGTCTGACGATGCCGGTCTGCAGAACCCCGACGCCGAAGAAATGCTGATGGATGCGGAAGACCGCGTGCCCGGCATTCAAATTGGTGAGTTCATTGAAGAGCAGATCGAGTCGCTGCCCATCGGCCGTATCGGTGCCATGGCTGCCAAGCAGGTCATCCTGCAGAAGATTCGCGACGCCGAGCGCGAAATGCTGCTCAACGAATTCCTGGCCCGTGGCGAGAAGATTTTCACCGGTACCGTCAAGCGCATGGACAAGGGCGACATCATTGTCGAATCCGGCCGTGTGGAAGGCCGACTCAAGCGCGGCGAGATGATCCCCAAGGAAAATCTGCGCAATGGCGACCGTGTGCGCGCCATGATCATGGAAGTCGATGCCACCCTGCGCGGTGCTCCCATCCTGCTGTCGCGCTCGGCTCCCGAATTCATGGTGGAATTGTTCCGCAATGAAGTGCCCGAGATCGAGCAAGGCCTGCTGGAGATCAAGAGCTGCGCCCGTGACGCCGGCTCTCGTGCCAAGATCGCCGTGCTCAGCCACGACAAGCGCGTGGACCCCATCGGCACCTGTGTCGGCGTGCGCGGCACCCGCGTGAATGCCGTGACCAACGAACTGGCCGGCGAGCGTGTGGATATCGTGCTGTGGTCCGAAGACCCCGCCCAGTTCGTGATCGGTGCCCTGGCTCCTGCCAATGTCTCTTCCATCGTTGTGGATGAGGAAAAGCACGCCATGGACGTGGTGGTGGACGAGGAAAATCTGGCCATCGCCATCGGTCGCGGCGGTCAGAACGTGCGTCTGGCCTCCGAGCTGACAGGCTGGAAGATCAACATCATGGACGCTGCAGAGTCTGCCCAGAAGCAGGCCGACGAGTCGGCTGTCTCGCGCAAGCTGTTCATGGAAAAGCTGGATGTGGACGAGGAAATCGCCAACATCCTGATCGAAGAAGGTTTCGAGACCCTGGAAGAAGTGGCCTATGTGCCGCTGCAGGAAATGCTCGAGATCGAATCCTTCGACGAAGAGACGGTGAACGAGCTGCGTAGCCGCGCCAAGGATGCACTGCTGAGTCAGGAAATTGCTCGCGAAGAAAATGTGAGCAAGGCATCCGAGGATCTGGTGTCTCTGGACGGCATGACTGCCGAGCTGCTGGACAAGCTGGCGCAAGCTGATGTGCACACCCGTGACGATCTGGCCGACCTGGCGATCGACGAGCTGACCGAAATCACCGGTCAGACTGCCGAAGAAGCCAAGGCCTTGATCATGAAGGCGCGTGAGCACTGGTTTACCGATGGGCAAGAGTAAGGTCAGGGAGGTACAGAGCATTTATGTCGAGTAATACGGTTGCAGAATTTGCGAAAGAGCGCAACACGACCCCTGATACCTTGCTGCAGCAGCTCAAGGCCGCCGGGGTTGACAAGGCCAATGCGGCTGACGCGCTGACCGAAGGTGACAAGCAGCGCTTGCTGTCTCACCTGCAGGCAAGCCATGGCAGCGGTGCCAAGAAGATCACGCTGACCAAGAAGTCCACCAGCGAAATCAAGCAGGCGGATTCATCGGGCCGTGCCCGTACGATTCAGGTGGAAGTGCGCAAGAAGCGCACTTTCGTGAAGCGGGAAGACACTCCCGCCGAGGCTCAGGCCAATGCGGAAAGCATGGCTAAGGCTGTGCAGGAGCGTGCCGCTAGTCAAGAGCTGGTACGCCGTGAAGAAGATGCTCGCCGCGAGGCCGAGCTGTTGAGCCATCAGGAAGAACAATTGGCCAAGGAACGTCAAGAGCGCGAAGAGCGCGAGCGCCGCGAGCGCGAAGCCGAGGAACGTGCTGCAGCCTATGCAGCCGCCGAAGTCGCCAAGGTGGCTGAAGCCAAGGCGGCAAAGGAAGAAGAAAAGCGCGAGCACGCCGCAGGCGCTGCCGCACGTGCTGCGGCCCAGGCCGAGGCACGCGCCAAGGCGGAAGCCGAATCCCAGGCCAAGGCTGCTGAAGAAGCCAGCCGCGCCAAGGATCTGGATGAGCGCCGCCGCAAGGCCCTGGCCGAAGCGGAAGCCATCCGCGCCATGATGGCTGCACCCAAGAAGGTGCTGGTCGCCAAGAAGCCCGAGGAGCCCAAGAAGGCTGCTCCGGTTGCCGCCGATGCCAAGAAGCCTGTTGCTGCCAAGGATGGCAACAAGCCTGCAGGCAGCGCTGGCGCGGCCAATGCCGGCGGCGGCGCCCGTCCAGGCAAGGAAGTTAAGTCCGCCAAGCTGTCTTCGAGCTGGTCCAACGACGCCGGCAAGAAGAAGGAAATCAAGACCCGTGGCGACAGCTCCGGCGGCGTGGCTGGCCGTTCCAACTGGCGCGGTGGTCCCAAGGGCGGCCGTCGTGGCAATGATCGTCACGAGCAGCAACAGCAGCAGGCTCCCGAGTTCCGTCAGCTGGAGATTTCGGTGCCCGAGACCATCACCGTGGCCGAACTGGCTCACAAGATGGCCATCAAGGCATCCGAGGTCATCAAGGTTCTGATGAAGATGGGCCAGATGGTCACCATCAACCAGCCGCTGGACCAGGACACCGCCATGATCGTGGTGGAAGAAATGGGTCACACCGCCAAGGTGGCAGCACTGGACGATCCCGAGGCCTTCACCGCCGAGGAAGTCTCCAACTCCGAAGCCGAGCAACTGCCGCGCGCTCCCGTGGTGACCGTCATGGGTCACGTGGACCACGGCAAGACCTCGCTGCTGGACTACATCCGTCGCACCAAGGTGGCGTCGGGCGAAGCCGGCGGCATCACTCAGCACATCGGTGCCTACCATGTGAAGACGCCTCGCGGCATCATCACCTTCCTGGACACTCCCGGTCACGAGGCCTTCACGGCCATGCGTGCTCGCGGTGCCAAGTCCACCGACATCGTGATTCTGGTGGCCGCTGCCGACGACGGCGTCATGCCCCAGACCAAGGAAGCCATCAAGCACGCCAAGGCGGCTGGTGTTCCCATCGTGGTGGCCATCACCAAGGCCGACAAGCCCGAAGCCAACCCCGATCGCGTCAAGCAGGAGCTGGTCGTGGAAGAGGTGCTGCCCGAAGAATACGGCGGCGACTCTCCCTTCGTGGCCGTGTCCTCCAAGACCGGTCAGGGCATCGACGAGCTGCTGGAGCAAGTGCTGCTGCAGGCCGAAGTGCTGGAACTCAAGGCGCCCGTGGACGCCGCAGCCAAGGGTATCGTGATCGAAGCCCAGCTGGACAAGGGTCGCGGTACCGTGGCTACGGTGCTGGTGCAGTCCGGTACGCTGAAGGTCGGCGACGTGGTGCTGGCGGGCCAGACCTATGGTCGCGTGCGAGCCATGCTCGACGAAGACGGTAAGCAGACCAAGGAAGCCGGTCCTTCCATCCCTGTAGAGATTCAGGGTCTGAACGAAGTGCCCCAGGCGGGTGACGACTTCATGGTGCTGAGCGACGAACGCCGTGCCCGTGAAATCGCGACCTACCGCGCCGGCAAGTTCCGCAACACCAAGCTGGCCAAGCAGCAGGCTGCGAAGCTGGAAAACATGTTCGCCGAAATGTCCGCTGGCGATGTGCAGACCCTGCCCATCATCATCAAGGCCGACATGCAAGGCTCGCAGGAAGCTCTGGCAGCCTCGCTGCTCAAGCTGTCCACCGACGAGATCAAGGTTCAGCTGGTGTACTCCGGCGTGGGCGGTATCTCCGAGTCCGACGTCAACCTGGCGCTGGCTTCCAAGGCCATCATCATCGGCTTCAACGTGCGTGCGGATGCTCAGGCCCGCAAGACCGCTGAAGGCAACGATGTCGACGTTCGCTACTACAACATCATCTACGATGCCGTGGATGAAGTGAAGGCTGCGATGTCCGGCATGCTGGCTCCCGAGAAGCGCGAAGAGATCATCGGTATGGCCGAGATCCGTACCGTGTTCGTGGCAACGAAGATCGGCACCATTGCCGGCTCGTACATCACGCAAGGTCACGTCACCCGTAATGCACACTTCCGTCTGCTGCGCGACAACGTGGTCATCTACACGGGCGAGATCGAGTCGCTGCGCCGCATGAAGGACGATGTCAAGGAAGTCAAGGAAGGCTTCGAGTGCGGTATCAAGCTGCGCAACTACAACGACATCAAGGAAGGCGACGTGCTGGAAGTCTTCGAGATCAAGGAAATCGCTCGTACGCTGTAAAAGCAATAGCTGCTAGCGCCTGCTCTGCAAGGGTTTGAGGCTGAAAATGCCTTGAACTCCTTGTGAAGCAAGCGCAAATAGCTCCTTTTTTATTCATGGCAACCAAACGCAAATCTGCTGCTCCCAACCGCAGCTTCAAAGTTTCCGACCAGATCCAGCGTGATCTGTCGGAGCTGATCGCCCGCGAGTTGAAGGACCCGCGCGTCGGCATGGTCACGCTGCAAGGCGTGGAGGTGACTCCTGACTATGCCCACGCCAAGGTGTTCTTCAGCGTGCTCGTCGGCGATCCCGAAGTGACGCTGGCAGCACTCAATCAGGCCGCAGGCTTTCTGCGCAACGGCCTGTTCAAGCGTCTGCACATTCATACCGTGCCCACGCTGCATTTCGTCTACGACCGCACTACAGAGCGCGCTGCCGACATGAACGCCTTGATCGCCAAGGCTGTGGCGTCGCGCGGACCCGAACAGGAATAAGCACATGAACGCCCCTCGCACCCGGGTGCAGCGGCGCCCTGTGCATGGGGTGTTGCTGCTCGATAAACCGCTGGGCTGGTCCAGCAACGATATCTTGCAGAAGGTCAAGTGGCTGCTACGTGCCGAAAAGGCCGGGCATACAGGCACGCTTGATCCGCTGGCCAGTGGCGTGCTGCCGCTGTGTTTCGGCGCTGCCACCAAATTCAGTCAGCTTCAGCTCGAAGCCGAGAAAACCTACGAAGCCATTGCCCGCCTGGGCCAGACCACAACCACGGCCGATGCCGAGGGCGATGTGGTGCTGGAGCGTGCCGTCGATCTGGCCGCCATCACGCCCGAGCGCCTGGCGCAGGTGCAAGCCCAGTTCACGGGCGATATCAAGCAGGTGCCGCCCATGCACAGTGCGCTGAAGAAGGACGGCAAGGCACTCTATGAATATGCCCGTGCGGGCGTGGAAGTGGAGCGCCCCGCACGAGATGTCACCATTCATGCATTGGAGCTGACGCTGGTGCAGGACGATCAGGGGCATCCGGCCGTCAAGATGAGAGTGAGCTGCAGCAAGGGCACTTACATCCGCACATTGGGCGAAGACGTGGGCGAGGCCTTGGGCTGTGGCGCCCACTTGCGCTTTCTGCGCCGTGTGGAAACCGGCGGTCTTGAGGTGTCGCGCTGCGTGACGCTGGAGGCGCTGGAAGCCATGAACGATGAAGAGCGCATCGCGCAGGTCCAGCCTGTGGATACCCTGCTGCATCGTCATGCCGTCGTCACCTTGGGTGAACAGGATGCAGGTCGCTTTCTATCAGGCTTGCGCCGTCGAGGGTCTTGGGCGGATGCCCCGGCCGTGGCGGTGTATGGTGAGCGCCCGCATGCCCTTTTAGGGGTAGGCCGTGTGGCGAGCGGGGAATTGATTCCCGAGCGCCTGCTCAGTCCGCTAGAAATTCAACAAATTTTGGAAGGAACGCCGCGTCCACAAGCAAGCGGCATTTTGGAAACATTATGAGCAAACAAATCCGCAACATTGCGATCATCGCGCACGTTGACCACGGTAAGACCACCATGGTGGACCAGCTGCTGCGCCAGTCCGGCACTTTTGCCGAGCACGAAAAAGTCGTCGACACCGTGATGGACAACCATGCCATCGAACGTGAGCGCGGCATCACCATTCTGGCCAAGAACTGTGCCGTGTCCTGGAAGGACACCCACATCAACATTCTCGACACGCCCGGTCACGCGGACTTCGGCGGCGAAGTGGAACGTGCCCTGTCCATGGTCGACGGCGTGGTGCTGCTGATCGATGCGCAGGAAGGCCCCATGCCCCAGACGCGCTTCGTGACCAAGAAGGCTCTGGCCCTGGGTCTGCGCCCCATCGTGGTGGTGAACAAGGTGGACAAGCCCGGTGCCAACCCCGACAAGGTGATCAACGCCGCTTTCGACCTGTTCGACAAGCTGGGCGCCACCGACGAGCAACTGGACTTCCCCGTGGTCTACGCCTCCGGCATCAACGGCTGGTCGTCCAAGGAAGAGGGCGAGCCCGGTGCCAAGTGGGGTGAGGACATGTCCGCCCTGTTCGATACCATCCTCGACCATGTGCCTTCCGTGCAGGGCGATGCCAGCGCTCCCCTGCAACTGCAGGTCTCCGCTCTGGACTATTCCACCTTCGTGGGTCGTATCGGCGTGGGCCGCATCACCCAGGGTACGCTCAAGCCCGGTCAGCAAGTGGCCGTGATGGCAGGTCCTGACGGCAAGAGCTACAGCGGCAAGATCAACCAGGTGCATACCTTCCAGGGTATCGATCGCGTGCAGGCCACCGAAGCCGGTCCTTCCGAGATCGTGCTGATCAGCGGTATCGAAAACATCGGTATCGGCGAGACCGTCACCGATCCCGCCAATCCTCAGCCTCTGCCCATGCTGAAGATTGACGAGCCCACGCTGACCATGAACTTCTGCGTGAACACCTCGCCCCTGGCAGGTCGTGAAGGCAAGTTCGTGACCAGCCGCCAGATCTGGGACCGTCTGCAAAAGGAACTGCGCTCCAACGTGGCTCTGCGCGTCAAGGAAACCGACGAAGACGGTATCTTTGAAGTCTCCGGCCGTGGTGAACTGCACCTGACCATCTTGCTGGAAGAAATGCGCCGCGAAGGCTACGAGCTGGCAGTGTCCAAGCCCCGCGTCGTGATGCAGATGATCGACGGTGAAAAGCACGAGCCCATCGAGCTGGTGACTGCCGACATCGAAGAAGGCCACCAGGGCGGCGTGATGCAGGCACTGGGCGAGCGCAAGGGCGAGCTGGTGAACATGGAACCCGATGGCCGCGGTCGCGTCCGTCTGGAATACCGTATTCCTGCCCGTGGCCTGATCGGTTTCACCAACGAATTCCTGAACCTGACACGTGGTTCCGGCCTGATCGCCAATATCTTCGACAGCTACGAACCCCATAAGGGTGACATCGGCGGCCGCAAGAACGGCGTGCTGATCTCCATGGACGACGGTGAAATCTTCACCTACGCCCTGGGCAAGCTGGACGACCGTGGCCGCATGTTCGTGAAGGCCGGCGACCCCGTGTACGAAGGCATGATCATCGGCATCCACAGCCGCGACAACGACCTGGTGGTGAACGCCACGCGTACCAAGCAGCTGACCAACTTCCGTGTTTCCGGCAAGGAAGACGCGATCAAGATCACGCCTCCCATCGAGCTGTCGCTGGAGTACGGCGTGGAATTCATCGAAGACGACGAGCTGCTGGAAATCACCCCCACCAGCCTGCGCGTGCGCAAGCGTCACCTGAAGGAACACGACCGCAAGCGTGCTTCGCGTGATGCGTAATTCACAGGCCTAGGCTGTGAATCCAAAAAGGCCCTTCGGGGCCTTTTTTATTGCACGCTGCTGCCTGACAGTCTGCATTGCAACGGCTGCGGTATTGATTCGTCGCTGCACGAGCCACGGGCCGAGTTGCTGCCGAGTTGCAGCAGTCAAGTGTTGCGGATGCTGACCTCACGGGTGCGGAGCGAAGTCTGGAATCCTGGTGCCGTAGGGCTGATGGAAGAGCAGGGCCGCTGAGTCGCGGTAGCTTCAGAAACAAAAAACCGCATGGGAGCCATGCGGTTTTTGATAACGGCCCTGTCTCGCGCCGTTGAGAAGCAGTCGATTTACTTCTGCGTCAGAATCCAGGCCACCAGCTTCTTGGCATCGGCGTCGTTCACCTGGGGATTGGCGGGCATGGGCACGGGGCCCCACACGCCGGAGCCGCCCTTGATGACCTTGGCAGCCAGCTTGTCGGCGGCGTCCTTCTGGCCTGCATACTTGGCGGCCACATCCTTGAATGCGGGACCAACCAGCTTCTTGTCAACAGCGTGGCAGGCCATGCAGTTCTTGGACTGCGCCAGGGCCTGATCGGCCATGGCAGGGGCCACGGCAGCGGCGGAAAGGGCGAAAGCGATCAGAAATTGCTTCATCATGAGTTCCCAGGGTGCGGGGTTAAAGTTGATCTTTTAGCGCATTGTAGTGCTTGGCTTGTGTACTCTCCAGTGCACTCTGTGTTCTGGAAAATCAACAAAAAAGGGGATGTATGTATCTGTTAGGTTTGGCGATCGTGTTGTCGCTGCTCAAGCTGGCTCAGATCGGGCCTGTCGCAGGCTGGAGTTGGTGGCCGATTCTGGGCGTTTATGGGGCGGCTGCCGCCTGGTGGGCCTGGGCCGATGCTTCGGGCTATACCAAGCGCAAGGCCATGGAGAAGATGGACCAGCGCAAGAAAGAGCGTATCGAACGTCAGAAGCAGGCCATGGCACCGGGCCAGCGACGTCGTTGAGCAGTGAATCAGGCATCGTGATTGACGATGTCTTGTGATTGTTTTGCCTGACAGCCCGCCATGGGCTAGGCATCGCTGCCTTGCAGTGCTGGGCCATAATCCAAAGAATCATTTCCCGATAACGTCTTATAGCGAACCCCATGCCCGCATACCGTTCCAAAACCTCCACTGGCGGCCGCAACATGGCCGGTGCGCGCGCCCTGTGGCGTGCCACCGGCATGAAAGATGGCGATTTCGACAAGCCCATCATTGCGATTGCCAACTCCTTCACTCAGTTCGTGCCCGGTCATGTGCATCTGAAGGATCTGGGGCAACTGGTCGCGCGCGAGATCGAAAAGGCCGGCGGCGTGGCCAAGGAGTTCAACACCATCGCCGTGGACGATGGCATCGCCATGGGCCATGACGGCATGCTGTATTCGCTGCCCAGCCGCGACCTGATCGCGGACTCGGTCGAGTACATGGTCAATGCCCATTGCGCCGATGCGCTGGTGTGCATCTCCAACTGCGACAAGATCACCCCCGGCATGCTGATGGCCGCGATGCGCCTGAACATTCCGGTGATCTTTGTTTCCGGCGGCCCCATGGAAGCCGGCAAGACCAAGCTGGCCAACCCCGAAACCAAGACCATAGAGTTCAAGAAGCTGGACCTGGTGGACGCCATGGTGATCGCGGCCGATCAGCGCTATTCCGATGCCGAAGTGGCCGAGGTGGAGCGCTCCGCCTGCCCGACCTGCGGTTCCTGCTCGGGCATGTTCACCGCCAATTCGATGAACTGCCTGACCGAAGCGCTGGGCTTGTCCCTGCCCGGCAATGGCACCGTGGTGGCCACGCATGCCGACCGCGAAGAGCTGTTCCTGCGCGCTGGCCGCCGCATCGTCGAGCTGGCCCGCGACTACTACGAGAACGACAACGACAGCGTGCTGCCGCGCTCCGTGGGCTTCAAGGCCTTCGAGAACTGCATCACGCTGGACATCGCCATGGGCGGCTCCACCAATACCATCCTGCACCTGTTGGCCATCGCCCAGGAAGCGGGTATCGACTTCACCATGGCCGACATCGACCGCCTCTCGCGCGTCGTGCCCCAGCTGTGCAAGGTGGCACCCAACACGCCCAAGTACCACATCGAAGACGTGCACCGCGCTGGCGGCATCATGGCCATCCTGGGCGAGCTGGACCGCGCCGGCAAGCTGCACACCGATGTGCCCACGGTGCATGCCAAGACCATGAAGGATGCGCTGGAGCAGTGGGACATCATGCGCACGCAGGACGAGGCCGTGCGCCACTTCTACATGGCCGGCCCCGCTGGCATTCCCACGCAGGTGGCGTTCAGCCAGAACACCCGCTGGCCCAGCCTGGACCTGGACCGTGCCGAAGGCTGCATCCGCAGCTACGAGCACGCTTTCAGCAAGGAAGGCGGCTTGGCCGTGCTGCGCGGCAACATCGCGCTGGACGGCTGCGTGGTGAAGTCCGCAGGCGTGGACGAGTCGATCCTGGTCTTCGAAGGCCCTGCCCATGTGGTCGAGTCGCAGGACGAGGCCGTGGCCAACATCCTGGCCGACAAGGTCAAGGCAGGCGATGTGGTCATCGTGCGCTACGAAGGCCCCAAGGGTGGCCCCGGCATGCAGGAAATGCTCTACCCCACCAGCTACATCAAGTCCAAGGGCCTGGGCAAGGCCTGTGCGCTGCTGACGGACGGCCGCTTCTCGGGCGGTACCTCCGGCCTGTCCATCGGTCACTGCTCTCCCGAAGCGGCAGCCGGCGGCGCGATTGGCCTGGTGCAGAACGGCGACATCATCCGCATCGACATTCCCAACCGCAGCATCAATATGCTGGTCAGCGACGAAGAGCTGGCCCGCCGCCGTGAAGCGCAGAATGCCAAGGGCTGGAAGCCTGCCCAGGCCCGTCCCCGCAAGATCTCTGCGGCCCTCAAGGCCTATGCCAAGCTGGTGACCAGCGCCGATACCGGCGCCGTGCGAGATCTGTCGCTGCTCGACGATTAAGTTACGTTTGTTTCGTCATTTCGTCAGCGCGGACTTTGCCTGCTGACGGACAATCCCACAGCCGCTCGATGCAAGTCGCGCGGCTGTTTTTATTGTCTTGCCAGAAAGTGATCTCCATGTCTTTCGCTGTTCGCCCCTCCTTCTTGTTGAAGACAGCAGGGCTGCTGGCCTTGCTGGGGGCATTGACGGCGCAGGCTGCAGAAGGGCGTTACCCGCAGCGTCCCGTGCGTCTGGTGGTCCCTTTCACGCCCGGAGGCTCCACCGATATCGTGGCGCGCCTGGTTGCCGATGCCATGCACACAACCCTGGGTCAGCCCGTGGTGGTCGACAACCGGTCCGGCGCCAGCGGCTTCATCGGGGCCGAGGCCGTGGCCAATGCGGCGCCTGACGGCTACACCATAGGCCTGGGCACCATCAGCACGCTGGTGGTCAATCCCGTCATGCTGCCCCAGTCGGCACGCATAGATCCTGCCAAGGCCTTTGTACCGGTGGTTGCACTGGCGTCCATTCCGTCGGTGTTTTCCGTGCATCCCAATATGGGTGTGCAGAACTATGCCCAGTTCCTCACTCTTGCGCGCAGCAAGCCGGGTCAGTTCAATATCGGATCGGCCGGAATTGGCTCCATCGGGCATCTGATTGCCGAGCGCCTCAATGCCGATCTCAAGCTCAAGCTGCACCACATTCCCTACAAGGGGCAGGGGCCGGTGATCAGCGGCGCGCTGTCGGGCGAGACCCAGGTGCTCAGCGATCAATACCCTTCGTCGGCTCCGCATGTGGCTGCGGGCCGCCTGGTTCCGTTCGCCGTGGCCGCGCAGGAGCGCTTGCCGACCCTGCCGCAGGTGCCCACGTTCAGGGAGTTGGGCCACCCTGCGCTCAACGATCTGGCCATCACCTGGTTCGGCATCGTTGCTCCGGCAGCAACGCCGCAGGCCGTCGTGACCAGGCTCAACGGCGCTGCCAACGCGGCCTTGCAGGATCCTGCCGTGCAGGAGCGGTTGCAGACCATGGGCGTGCAGGTATTGGGCGGCACACCGCAGCGATTGAGCACCATGATGGATGAGACCGCCAAGGTCGTGCGTCAGACCGTGCGCGAGCAGGGCCTGGCGGTGGACAAGCCGCATTGACACTTGAAAGAGCGCCGTTGACGCCGGATGCAGCAGGATGCCAGGTCGAGGTTTTTCGCATCAGGGGGCTTTGAGCCGGTGAATGAGGCTCTGCAACGTTCTCGGAGCATGCAGTTTTGCAGAAACGTCATCGGCCTGCGGCACAATGCCTGACATGCTGATGTATCCGCACATTGATCCTGTAGCCGTGCAGATTGGCCCGCTGGCCGTGCACTGGTATGGCATTACCTATCTGGTGGCCTTTGGTCTGTTCCTGTTTCTGGGCACGCGCCGACTGCACCACCCTCCATTCAAATACATGACGGGCGAGCGTGCCTGGGCGCGCAAGGATGTGGAGGACATTCTCTTTCTCGGCGTGCTGGGCGTGGTCGTGGGCGGGCGCATCGGCTACTGTCTGTTCTACAAGCCCGGTTACTACCTCTCGCATCCGCTGGAGATTCTTGCCGTCTGGCAGGGTGGCATGAGCTTTCACGGAGGCCTGCTGGGCGTCATCGGCTCCATGATCTGGTTTGCGCGCTCGCGCAAGCGCAACTGGCTGGAAGTCGCAGATTTTGTGGCGCCCTGCGTGCCCACAGGGCTGGCTGCGGGCCGCATCGGCAACTTCATCAACGGCGAGCTCTGGGGGCGTTTTGCGAGTGCGGATTTGCCCTGGGCCATGGTGTTCCCGCAAAGCGGCTCCATGCTGCCGCGTCATCCCTCGCAGATCTATCAGTTCCTGATGGAAGGGCTGCTGCTGTTCATCATCCTGTGGCTTTACGCGCGCAAGGAGCGCAAGCCCGGCCAGGTCGCGGCGGTTTTTCTGATCGGCTATGGGGCCTTCCGCTTCATCGCAGAGTACTTCCGCGAGCCCGACGACTTTCTGGGCATTCTCTCGCTGGGCATGAGCATGGGGCAGTGGCTGTGCATTCCCATGATCGTGGCCGGTGTGCTTATGTGGGTGTGGTGCGGCAAGCGCCAGGCCTACGCAGTTCAGCGGACTACGGCCTGAAGGCCGAATCCTGAAAAACGCAGACTTCGGTCTGCGTTTTTCATGGTGTGGTGTACGAGGCTGAAAAACTGCACATAATGGCTGAAAGCGTTACTGCAATTGCGGTATCTGCTTCTTCAATGAGAGCATGATGGTGCTGGAGCAAGGAGATGCATATGGGGTGGGCAGCTGAGTGGATTGAGCAAACCAAGCTGTGGGTGCGCGGTGCCGAGGGCGAGAAGGGCGACGCCCAGCATCGTCCGCTGGCGCAACGTCTGGAGGCCACCTTGCGTCGTGGGGAGGAGGCGCTGTCGCCGCGCGAGCTGCGCCGCTTGCTGCTGGACATGCAGCAGGTGGCGGATACCGCGCTCAGCGACGTGGAGGGCGGCCGTCACGCGCAGCTGCTGATGGATTGGTATGCCAAGGCCGATCTGGCCGCACGCAAGGACTTCTGGCTGCTGGCGATCGAAAAGTTCGGCCCCGATGCCAAGGCCCTGCAGGCGGCCCGCGAGCGCTACGACAAGGCGGGCAGCGATGTGGAGCGCAGCGAGGCCGAGATGAGCCTGCGCCGTGCCCTGGTTTCGTCGCGCACGCGGCTGCTGCAGCGTTTTGCCCAGCCCAAGGGCGGCATGGGCTTTCTGGTCGACATGCGCGCCGAGTTGCTGGCCTTGCCCAAGGCGGAGCAGCACTATGTGGCGCTGGACGCCGAGCTGGAGCATCTGTTTTCCAGCTGGTTCGATGTGGCCTTGCTGGAGCTCAGAAGCCTGAACTGGGATTCGCCCGCATCGCTGCTCGAAAAGCTGATCAAGTACGAGGCTGTGCACGACATCCGCAGCTGGGCCGATCTGAAGAATCGCCTCGACAGCGACCGCCGCTGCTATGGGTTCTTTCACCCGCGCATGCCCAATGTGCCGCTGATCTTTGTGGAGGTGGCGCTGCTGGACAAGATGGCAGGCAGCATGGCTCCGTTGCTGGACGAGGCCGCGGCGGCTGCCGATCTGGCCAAGGCCAACACCGCCATCTTCTATTCCATCAGCAACACCCAGACCGGACTCAAGGGCGTGAGCTTCGGCGATTCGCTCATCAAGCATGTGGTGGAGACGCTCACCCAGGAGTTTCCCAAGCTCAAGCAGTTCGCCACGCTGTCGCCGATTCCGGGACTGCGCAGCTGGCTGAGCAAGAACGGCGATGCGGCGCTGGCGGAGCTCGACGACAAGCAAAAGGCAGCCCTGGAAAAAGTCGCCGGCGGAGTGAGTGCCGCGCAATTGCTGGCCGCGCTGGACGATCCGGGCTCGCTGCCGGAGAAATCGGTGGTGCGTCAGGCCGCCATGTTTTGCGCCGCGCGCTATCTGGGTCGGGAAACTGCCAAGGGGCGTCCGCTGGATGCCGTGGCACGCTTTCACCTTGGCAACGGTGCGCGCGTGGAGCGCCTGAACTGGGCGGCAGACCTGTCGTCCAAGGGGCTCAAGCAATCCATGGGGCTGATGGTCAACTATCTGTATGACCTCAAGCGCCTGGACAAGCACCGAAGCCTGTTGGCGCAGAGCAAGATTCCCGTTTCCTCGGAGATCGAATCGCTGTGCAAGGGTTGAGTGCATCGCGACTCGCGCTGCGCCCGGCCTGAGCCGGCTTTTGCTGCTGCGTCTTCCAACCACAAGCCTGGCTGCAGCGATGCCTGCTGACCAGGCGCGCAGAGGAGATATAGATGCAGGATTCTTGGGAAAAGAGCGTGGGTTTGCAGCGGCGCACGCTGCTGGGGGCGACGGGGGCTCTGCTGGCGGTTGGGGCATCGGGCTGGACGGGCATGGCCCAGGCATCGGAGTGGCCGAGCAGGCCTGTCAATCTGATCGTGCCTTTTCCTGCCGGCGGCGGCACCGACACCTTTGCCAGGCCTTTTTCTGCCCAGTTCGCCAAGACCTCGGGCAAGGCCCTGGTGATAGACAACCGCGGTGGCGCGGGCGGCACGCTGGGCGCCAGCATTGCGGCCAAGGCCGCACCCGACGGCTACAACTTCTTCATGGGCGGCACCCACCATGTGATTGCGCCATCGGTCTACCCCAAGCTCGAATACGATCTGGAGCGCGACTTCATCCCGCTGGCGCTGCTGGCCAGCGTGCCGCAAGTCGTGGTGGTCAATCCCAAGAAGGTGACGCATGCCAGCTTGCAGGCTCTTGTACAGGATCTGCGTGCCAACCCCGGCAAGTACAACTATGCCTCGGCAGGGCCGGGTTCCTCGCACCATCTGGCGGGCGAGTTGTTCAAGCTGCAGACCAAGACCCAGATCACCCATATTCCCTACAAGGGTGCGGGCCCTGCGCTGCAGGACCTGATCGCCGGCAATGTGGACATGCTGTTCGATGGCCTGGGCTCATCGGCCCAGCATATCAAGGGCGGCCGCATCAAGGCCTTGATGGTGGCGGGCGCCAAGCGCAATCCCGCCTTCCCCGATGTGCCCAGCGCGGCCGAGTGCGGCCTGCCGGATTTCACCGTCACCACCTGGTATGGACTATGGGCGCCCAAGGGCACGCCTGCCGCCGTGCAGCAGCAGATGCTGGACGAGGTGCGCAAGATCGGAGCCGCCGAGGACATCAAGGCTGCCTGGGCCAAGAACGGCGCCGATTACGGCCAGCTGAGCCAGCCGCAGTTTGCCGCCATGGTGCAAAGCGAGATCCAGCGCTGGGCCCATGTGGTCAAGGCGGCGAATGTGAAGATTGACTCCTGAGCCCGCTGGCTGCCTTGCGGGGCGCCCTTTGCCGGCGCCCCATTTTGAAGAAGTGATTTTTTCAGTGCCTGGCGCCACCGGCCAGGCCAGGGCAGGGCCTATGATGGCCGTGGACCTTTTGCTTTCACCGTTTCCGAGTTCGACAGCATCACGATGACCGACATGCCTCAAGCCAATCTTTTCAGCGCGCTGCGCGCTGCGTTTCCTGCGGATCTGACGAAAATCGCCGTGGAGGCCATCGAGCCCGATGGCTCCAGCCTCTACTACACCTGGGCCGATCTGGAGCAGGGCAGTGCACGCATGGCCAATCTGCTGGCCTCGCTGGATCTGCCCGAAGGCAGCCGCATTGCGGTGCAGGTGGAAAAGTCGGTCGAAGCCATGATGCTCTACCTGGCCACGCTGCGCAGCGGCCATGTGTTCCTGCCGCTGAACACCGCCTACCAGAGCGCCGAGATGGAGTACTTCATCACCAATGCCGAGCCGGCCGTGGTGGTGTGCGCCCCCGGCTGTTTTGGCTGGGTGTCCAAGATTGCCTTCAACCACGGCGTGGGCCATGTCTACACCCTGGGAACCGATCGCACGGGCAGCTTGCTGGAGCGTGCGGCCCACCACAGCGACGAGCATCAGGTCGTGCCACGTCGCGCCGACGATCTGGCGGCGATTCTCTACACCAGCGGCACCACGGGGCGCAGCAAGGGCGCCATGCTCAGCCACGGCAATCTGCTGAGCAATGCGGCCATGCTCAAGGTGTACTGGGGCTGGCAGGAAGGCGATGTGCTGATTCACGCGCTGCCCATCTTCCATGTGCATGGCCTGTTTGTCGCCATTCACGGGGCGCTGCTCAACGGCAGTCCCATGATCTGGTTTGCCCGCTTCGAGCCCGAGGCCGTCATGGCGCGCTTCAAGGATGCGACCGTCTTCATGGGGGTACCAACCCTTTATGTGCGCATGCTGGCCGATGCCAGGCTGGACCGCGACATGGCCGCGCACATGCGTCTGTTCATCTCGGGATCGGCTCCCATGCTGATCGAGACCTTCCGCGCCTGGAAGACGCGTACCGGTCACACCATCCTGGAGCGCTATGGCATGAGCGAGACCATCATGCTGACCTCCAACCCTTATCAGGCCGATGCGCGCTACGGCAACGAGGCCGAGCGCCGCGGCGCAACCGTGGGCTTTCCCCTGCCTGGCGTGGGCGTGCGCATTCATGGCGATGACGGCAAAGCCCTGCCCGCAGGCGAGATCGGCAATATCGAGGTGCAGGGCCCCAACGTCTTCAAGGGCTACTGGCGCATGCCCGAGAAGACGGCAGAGGAGTTCACGGCCGACGGCTGGTTCAAGACCGGCGATGTGGGCATGCAGGACGAGCGCGGCTATTTCAGCATTGTGGGGCGCAGCAAGGACTTGATCATCTCGGGCGGCTACAACGTCTATCCGGCCGAGGTGGAGGGCTTCATCAACGATCTTCCCGGCGTGGACGAAAGCGCCCTGGTGGGCGTGCCTCACCCGGACTTTGGCGAGGTCGGCGTTGCCGTCATCGTGCCGCGCAAGGGCGCGCAGCTCGATGGGCTGAAGATTCTGGAGTCGCTCAAAGCCAGGCTGGCCAATTTCAAGGTGCCCAAGCGCTGCTATGTGGTGGACAGCCTGCCGCGCAACACCATGGGCAAGGTCCAGAAGAAGCTGCTGCGCGACCAGTATCAGCAAGAGTTCTCCTGAAGCCGGTCGAAGCGGACGCCAGGCGTTGGTTTTTGGCTGCAGTATTGGCTGCGTTTCAGGCGCTTGTCTTTTGACTTGACTCCTGAAAAGTGAGCTGATTGCGCAGCTTGCAAGACGGATTCAGCATTGAATCGATCCGAAAATAAAGCAGCTTGTACGCAAGCTGCTTTTAATTTGTGAGTGGCAAACGGCGGCCCCTGAGCGGCCTGTCACTGGATATCAGAGGCAAGTCCAGCAAGGGGCGCCCGGCCAGGGGTGCCCGGCGAGGGGCGCCCGGCGCGTCCCCCAGTACAGATGCCGTCCCCTCAAGGGAAGCCGCTAAGCGGCTCAGGGGGATCCGATCAGCGCAGCACCAGCACCGGCACCGGCGAGTGCGTCAGCACATGCTGGGTTTCGCTGCCCAGCAGCAGGCGCTGCAGACCCTTGCGACCGTGCGAAGCCATGACGATCAGGTCGCAGTCATGCTTTTTGGCCATCTCCACAATCGACTCGGCCACCAGGTCTGAGTGGGCGATTTCGGTGGTGACATTGACCTTGCGCTCATGGCCAAAGGCTTTGACGCCGTTCAGCAGGGTCTGGGCCTGATTGGTCCATTGCTCCTCAATGCGCTTGGCTTCCTTGATGTCCAGCAAGTCGCTGCCTTCCAGATAGCTGCGCGGATAGTGCGAGACAACCTTGAGCGCAATCACGCTGGCGCCGCACAAAGCGGCCAGATCCAGGCCTGCATGCACAGCCTTGTCTGAGAGTTCGGTGCCGTCGGTAGCAATCAAAATGCGGTTGTACATAGCTTTCTCCTTAGGTTGCATGCGTTGTAAATACAAGCATATGTCGATTGGGCAGTTAACGGTTGATTAATGTCAAGGTGGGTATCATCTGGCGTCGTTACGCTTGAAACATGTCCCAACACACTACTGTCCAGCCTTCCGCGGCAGAGCATGCTGTTGCTGACACCGGTTTCCTGAACTTGTCCCAGATGCACAGTCATCTGCTGGACGATCCGCAAGAATGGAGCTCGTTTGGTCGCCCCGCCGGCCAGAGCTCCAAGGCCCCAATCTCCGAGAATGCAACCGATTCCCCGGTGTGGGATTCCTTTGTGGTTCTGGAGGGCATGCACTGTGCTGCATGTGCGCTGACCATCGAGGAGGCGCTTCGGGCTGTCCCCGGAGTGCAGGCAGCCGAAGTCAGTGCCGCAACGCGCCGAGCCCGTGTCGAGTGGCGTCCTGCCCAGGTGCTTCCATCGCAATGGATGGAGGCCGTGTCGCGTGCCGGCTATCGCGCCTTGCCCGCGCGCGACGCGTTTGCGCGCGAGCTGCGCCAGGCCGAGACGCGCCGTGCCCTGTGGCGCTGGCTGGTGGCCGGCCTGTGCATGATGCAGGTGATGATGTATGCATGGCCAGCCTACACGGCGCGGCCCGGCGACCTGTCGCTGGAGATGGAGACCTTGCTGCGCTGGGCATCCTGGGTGATTTCTCTGCCCGTGGTGCTGTTTTGTTGCGGCCCGTTCTTCAAGAGCGCGCTCAAGGACATCACCCAGCGCCGCGTGAGCATGGACCTGCCCGTGGCCCTGGGCATGTTGATCACCTTTGTCATCAGCACGCTGGGCACTTTTGATCCCTCCGGTCCTTTCGGTCAGGAAGTCTTCTTCGACTCGCTGACCATGTTTGTCTTCTTCCTGCTCACAGGGCGCTGGTTGGAGCTGCGCCTGCGCGACCGCACGGCCGGTGCATTGGAAGCAGTGATGAACCGGCTGCCGGATTCGGTGCTGCGTCAGCAGTCCGACTCGGGAGAGTTCGTGCGTGTGGCCACGCGCCGTCTGCGTGTGGGTGATGTGGTGCGTGTGCTCACAGGCGAGGCTTTCCCCGCAGACGGCCGGATTCTGCGCGGCACCACCCATGCCGATGAGGCGCTTCTGACTGGCGAGTCCACGCCTGTTTTGCGCGCACAAGGCGATGCAGTCACCGCCGGCAGCTACAACCTGGACAGTGTTGTCGAGGTGAGAGTGGACAGCGTGGGTGAGGGCACCCGCTTTGCGCAGATCGTGAATCTGATGGAAAGCGCTTCGCTGCAAAAGCCAACCCTGGCCCAGTTGGCCGACAAGGTGGCCCGGCCTTTTCTCGTCGTGGTGCTGCTGGCGGCGCTGGCCGCCGCCATCTGGTGGTGGCCCGCCGACCCGGGCAAGGCCATGATGGTGGCCGTGGCCGTGCTCATCGTCACCTGTCCCTGTGCGCTTTCGCTGGCCACGCCCGTGGCCATGCTGACGGCGGCCGGCACCTTGGCTCGCAGCGGCGTGCTGGTGCGCAATCTGCAGGGGCTGGAGGCGCTGGCCGCCGTGGATACGCTGGTGTTCGACAAGACCGGAACGCTGACGCGCGACGGCCTGGTGCTGCGCGCGCTGACACCTGCTGAAGGTCAAAATACTGATGAGCTGCTGGCGCTGGCCGCCTTGCTGGCGCGCCAGTCCATGCATCCTGCTTCCAAGGCACTGGCGCAGGCGGCCGAGGTGGCCGAATTGCCTGCCAGCGCATGGCTGCTGGATTCCGTCCAGGAAATCGCTGGCAGCGGCCTCGATGTCTGGGTGCAGGCGCGCAGCAATACCGCCTTGCGCCGCCATCTTCGTCTGGGCTCGGCCGCGCATTGCGGCGTACCCGAGTTGGCACCGCATGAGCCAGGGCAGAGCGTGGTGTTGGCCGAGGAATCGCAAGATGGCTGGCTGCCCCTGGCGCAGTTCCATCTGAGCGAGGACGTGCGCCCCGAAGCGGCCCAGGTCATTGCCGACCTCAGGCAGCAAGGCGTGACGGTGCAACTGCTCTCGGGTGACCGCTCTGCAGCGGTGCAAACCGTGGCCGCCAAGCTGGGCATAGAGCAGGCGCAGGGCGACTGCAAACCGCAGGACAAGCTGGCCGCCATGCAGGCGGCACAGGCTGCAGGGCATAAGGTTGCCATGGTGGGCGACGGCCTGAATGACGGCCCAGTTTTAGCCGGAGCGCATGTCTCTTTTGCTTTTGGTAAAGCAGTGCCGCTGGCACAATCGCGAGCAGACTTCGTGGTACTGGGAGACAGCCTGGAGTTAGTGTTGCAAAGCCTGTTGCTGGCCCGACGGACCCTGTCCGTGGTGCGCCAGAACCTGGGCTGGGCAGCAGCCTATAACGCGATCTCTATTCCTCTGGCCCTCGTGGGCTGGATGCCTGCCTGGCTGGCAGGGCTCGGCATGGCGCTGAGCTCCTTGCTGGTCGTCGCCAACGCAGCCCGTCTTGCACGTGCGTTGCCGCTGCAGGCAGCCGATAGCAACGCGTCCGCCCCCGCCGCGCACCTTGCGCCGCGGGGCACCGTCATGCCACTGACTCAAGGAGGCCATTGATGGACATTTTGTATGTATTGATTCCGCTGTCGGTTGTTTTGGTCATGGCCATTGTGGCTGCCCTGTGGTGGGCCGTGTACCGGGGCCAGTTCGAGAGCGTGGAACAAGAAGGCGAGCGCATTCTTCGCGACGATTGATGTGGCTCAACGAGTCCGACCAGAAACCAATGAACACTTTGCAAGATATCTAAGAGGTGCCCGATGGAAGCAACAAATAACAATGCTGTCTATTACGACGACACCGTCGTAAGACAGTTCTCTATCATGGCCGTGGTATGGGGGGTGGTAGGTATGGCGGTGGGCGTGTTTATCGCGTCCCAGCTGGCCTGGCCGGAACTCAACTTCGGCATTCCATGGCTGAGCTACGGACGTCTGCGTCCGCTGCATACCAATGCCGTGATCTTCGCTTTTGGTGGCTCGGCGCTGTTCGCGACCAGCTACTACGTGGTGCAACGCACCTGCCAGACCAAGCTGTTCATGCCCAAGTTGGCTAGCCTGACTTTCTGGGCCTGGCAACTGGTTATCGTCGGCGCAGCCATCAGCCTGCCTCTGGGTTACACCCAGGGCAAGGAATACGCCGAGCTGGAATGGCCTCTGGACTTGCTGATTGCCGTGACCTGGGTGTCCTATGCCATCGTGTTCTTCGGCACTATCGGTATCCGCAAGGTCAAGCACATCTATGTGGCCAACTGGTTCTTCGGTGCTTTCATTCTGGCCGTGGCCCTGCTGCACATCGTCAACAATATTTCCATCCCCGCCGGCTGGATGAAGAGCTACTCGGCATACGCCGGCGTGCAGGACGCGATGGTTCAGTGGTGGTACGGGCACAATGCCGTGGGCTTCTTCCTGACCGCCGGCTTCCTGGGCATGATGTATTACTTCATCCCCAAGCAGGCGGGCCGTCCCGTGTATTCGTATCGCCTGTCGATCGTGCACTTCTGGGCGCTGATCTTCACGTACATGTGGGCGGGTCCTCACCACCTGCACTACACCGCTTTGCCTGACTGGACCCAGTCCGTGGGCATGGTGTTTTCGCTGATCCTGCTGGCTCCCAGCTGGGGCGGCATGATCAACGGCATCATGACGCTGTCGGGTGCCTGGCACAAGCTGCGCGACGATCCCATCCTGCGTTTCCTGATCGTGTCCCTGTCGTTCTACGGCATGTCCACCTTCGAAGGCCCGATGATGGCCATCAAGACCGTGAACGCGCTGAGCCACTACACCGATTGGACCGTGGGCCACGTGCACTCCGGCGCTCTGGGCTGGGTGGGTCTGATCACCATGGGCTCTCTGTACTACCTGATCCCCCGTCTGTTCGGCCGCGAGAAGATGCACTCCGTGCCCGCGATCGAGCTGCACTTCTGGATGGCGACCATCGGCATCGTGCTGTACATCGCAGCAATGTGGATTGCCGGTGTGATGCAGGGCCTGATGTGGCGCGCTGTCAACCCCGACGGCACGCTGACCTACACCTTCGTGGAAAGCGTGAAGGCGACCTATCCCTTCTATGTGATTCGCGTGACTGGCGGTCTGCTGTATCTGGGCGGCATGCTGGTGATGGCATGGAACACCTGGAAGACCGCAATGGCCGGCCGTTCCGTCAAGGTGGCAGTGCCTGCCGTGGTGGCTCACGCCTGAGCATTGAGGAGCAAAAGCAATGTCTGATCAAAATAACGCAGCTCCCAAGAGCTTTTCGCACGAGAAGATCGAGACCAGCAACTTTTTGCTGATCGCGCTGACGCTGTTCGTGCTGACCATTGGCGGCCTGGTGGAAATCGTGCCGCTGTTCTTCCAGAAGTCCACGACCGAAGCCGTGGCGGGTCTCAAGCCCTACACGCCGTTGCAGCTGATGGGGCGTGACGTCTATCTGCGCGAGGGTTGCTACAACTGCCACTCGCAGATGATCCGTCCCTTCCGCGCCGAGACCATGCGCTACGGCCACTACTCGGTGGCTGGCGAGTTCGTCTACGACCACCCCTTCCAGTGGGGCTCCAAACGTACTGGCCCCGACCTGCATCGCGTGGGCGGCAAGTACAGCGACGAATGGCATCGCATCCACCTGAACAACCCGCGTGACGTGGTGCCCGAGTCCAACATGCCTGCTTACCCCTGGCTGGAAGCCAACAAGGTGGATGACACGGCCGTGGCAACGCGCATGAGCGCGCTGCGCAAGGTGGGCGTGCCGTACACCGATGCGGAAATCGCCGGTGCTCAGGCCGAGGTCAAGGACAAGACAGAGATGGAGGCAGTGATTGCCTATCTGCAGGTCCTTGGTCGCGCCGTCAAGTAAGAGAGAAAGGGCTGGAAATGGATATCACCACCATGCGTATCGTGGCCACGCTGGCATCGCTGGCGTGTTTCGTGGGCATCTGGTGGTGGGCGTATGCCCGCCGCAACCAGGCCCGTTTTGACGAGGCAGCTCAGGTTCCATTCCTGGAAGACTGAGTCTGATCACCACAACGAGAACATCCCATGAGCGATTTCATTAACAATTTCTGGTCGGTGTATGTCGCGGCGATTACGCTGATCGGCATCTTTGGCTGCTTGCTGCTGCTGATTCTGGTGGCCCGCAAGAAGGTCGTTCCCTCGGGCGACAACACCACAGGCCATGTCTGGGACGAAGACCTGCGTGAACTTAACAACCCCATGCCCAAGTGGTGGATGGGTCTGTTCGTGATCACCGTGGTTTTCAGCCTGGGCTATCTTGTGGTCTACCCAGGTCTGGGCGGCTTCGGCGGCAAGCTGGACTGGAGTCAGACCGGCGCCTACGACAAGGAAATGGCCAAGGCCAAGGCGGACCTGGAGCCTCTGTATGCCAAGTTCACCAGCATGCCCACCGAAGAAATGGCCAAGGACCCTCAGGCCATGGCCATTGGCGAGCGTCTGTTCATGAACAACTGTGCGCAATGCCACGGCTCTGACGCTCGCGGCAGCAAGTCCTTCCCGAATCTGGCGGACGGCGACTGGTTGCATGGCGGATCTCCCGAGAAGATCAGGGAGACCATCACCAACGGCCGTATCGGCATGATGCCGCCCATGGCGGCAGCCGTGGGCTCGGCGGAGGATGTGCGCAACGTGGCGCACTATGTGCTGAGCCTGTCGGGCAGCCCTCACGATGCCGTCAAGGCTTCGCAGGGCAAGTCCAAATTCGTGGCCTGTGCGGCTTGTCACGGCATGGACGGCAAGGGCAACCCCGCGCTGGGAGCTCCTAACCTGACCGATGACATCTGGCTGCATGGCTGGGGTGAGGCGGCAATCGTCAACATCGTCAACAACGGCAAGCACAATGAGATGCCTGCCCAGAAAGAGAAGTTGACGGAGGCGCAAATTGCCGTGCTGGCTTCCTATGTCTGGAGTCTTTCGAATACGCAAAACCAGAAGTAATGCGTTTTTAAAAGGCGGTGCCCTGGCACCGCCTTTTTCGCGTTTCAATTTTCAGTAATTACAAAAATATTAAGGAACTGCGATGCCGTGCGATCAGGGGAAGCCCCGAAAAGTCATACCGATCACGCCTGAGCCTCATGAGGGTGGGCCTGAGTTGGTGCCTATGTTCGCTTCCGAGCAAAAAGTGTACTCACGCTCTATTAGCGGCGTGTTCTCACGTTGGCGCTGGGCCATGGTGTTTCTGACCCAGATCGTCTTCTACGGCCTGCCCTGGCTGCAGTGGGGCGAGCGCCAGATGGTGCTGTTCGATCTGGGGGCCCGGCGCTTCTATCTGTTCGGACTGGTGCTGTACCCGCAGGACTTCATCTATCTGACGGGGCTGCTGATCATCAGCGCACTGGGGCTGTTCCTGTTTACCGCCGTAGCCGGGCGTCTGTGGTGTGGCTTCTCCTGTCCGCAGACGGTCTACACCGAGATCTTCATGTGGATCGAAAGCAAGGTCGAAGGCGATCGCAGTGCCCGCATGCGTATCGACAAGAGCGGCTGGACTTTGGAGAAGATCTGGAAAAAGTCGCTCAAGCAGTTTCTCTGGATCGCTCTGTCTCTTTGGACAGGTTTCACCTTTGTCGGCTACTTCGTGCCCATCCGTGAGTTGGGTGTGGAGTTGATGGCCTTCCAGGGCAGCTGGCAGATTTTCTGGGTGGCGTTCTACGGTTTCGCCACCTACGGCAACGCCGGCTATATGCGCGAGCAGGTCTGCAAGTACATGTGTCCCTATGCACGCTTTCAGAGTGCCATGTTTGACAAGGACACCATGATCGTCAGCTACGACGCCGAACGTGGTGAAGCTCGCGGCCCGCGCAAGAAAGACGTCGACTACAAGGCACAGGGCCTGGGGGACTGCATAGATTGCAAGCTTTGCGTTCAGGTCTGCCCCGTGGGCATCGATATCCGCAAAGGGTTGCAGTACGAATGCATCGGCTGCGGTCTGTGCGTCGATGCCTGCAACTCCGTGATGGACAAGATGGAGTATCCGCGTGGCCTGATCCGGTTGACCACTCAGAATGCCGTGGCCAAGGCCTGGAAGCAGGTGCAGGTGATTCGCCGCATTTTCCGCCCGCGTGTGCTGATCTACTCGGCCGTGCTGGTGGCCCTCAGCGCTGCCATGATCGCCAGTCTGGTGCTGCGCGAGCCGCTCAAGGTCGATGTGATTCGCGACCGTGCTGCGCTTTCGCGCATCGTGGCGGGCGGCAAGCTGGAGAACGTCTACCGTCTGCAGATCATGAACGCCACCGAGTCCGAGCAGCGCTACCGTATCAGCGCCGTGGGCCTGGAGAATCTGGAAGTCGCATCCGAGCAGGAAGTGAGCGTTGGCCCTGCAGAGACGCGCGGCATTGCGGTGCGGCTGCAGATTCCGTATGGCTCAGCAACTCCCGGCTCGCACCCCGTACACTTCAATGTGGATGCAGTGACTGCCGGAGCAGGGCGTATTTCCGAGAAGACGGTGTTCCTGGTGCCGCGTTAATGCCAGGTCTTGACGGTCTTCGTGAGCCATCACGGAGGCCGGACAAGGGCACCGCCAATCGGCAACAATTTATGCCACCCTGCCGTGTGTGTCTGGGTGGTCAGAATTTTGGAAAGAGGTTTCATCATGTCGGCAGCACAAGCCAAGGTCTCGCAAACGGCCAAGATCATCCACCCCGAGGACGGCAAGCCCTGGTGGAAGTTTGCCCATGTCTGGCTCATCATCGCCGGCCCGGTGATCGTGGTGATTGCCGGCTTTGTCACCGCATACATCGCACTGAGCAGGCCTGATCCCGTGATTGACCCTGACTACTACCGCCATGGCATGGAAATCAACCAGCGCCTGAGCGAAAGTGAAAAAAGCCTGGCCCCAGCAGTCACCGGCCGCAATCATGCGGCCACGCCAGCCAAGGACCATCCGCTGGATCGCTGAGCGCTCCGGCGCTTGCTCCGCCAAGGTCGCTTTTGCGGCCTTTTTTGTTGCCGATATCAAAATCAGAGCGTGTTGCGCATGCTCTGCCTAACGTTGATGTAGAAGCAAATGGTTTTTTGATATCCAGATGGCGCAGGATGCTACTGAAAAGAGAGTGGTTCAGGGTTTCCCGCCACGGTGCATGCCCGCAGTCCTGCATGAACGGTCACCACTGTTGTGCAAAATATGACCAAGCCCACAGCCCAAGGAGAATCAGGATGGATGCTCGACGCTGGATGTGGATTGTTTGGCCGGCCTTTCTGGCGGCGGCAATCATGGAGATGGTGGTTTTCGCCTTTGTGGACCCGCTGGATGTGCACTGGCTGGGCTCCCCCCTGGACTGGTCGCGCCAGGCCATCTATACGGTCGCTTTTTTTGCCTTCTGGGTCGTGACCCTGATCGGAGGTGCGATGACGGTGATGCTGGGGCGCTCCGTCAGCGATCTCAATGGCGGCATCGTTTCCGAGCCTCTGCCCGATTAATTCGCACAGACAAAAAAGCCCGCTGTCCGCGGGCTTTGTCTTGAGAGTGTCTGTCGACTCGGTTCAGTTCTGGCATTGCTGGCTGTTGACGATGCGTTTGAGCGCCTCGGTATCCAGGATGCGCAGGTGGCGCTGCTTGACTTCCACAATGCCTTCCTCTGCAAATTTGGAGAAAGTGCGGCTCACGGTCTCGAGCTTGAGGCCCAGGTAACTGCCGATTTCTTCGCGCGTCATGCGCAGCACCAGTTCCGACTTGGAAAAGCCGCGTGCCGACAGGCGCTGGACCAGGTTCAACACAAAGGCCGCCAGGCGCTCTTCGGCACGCATGCTGCCCAGCAGCAGCATCACGCCATGCTCGCGCACGATTTCGCGGCTCATGACCTTGTGCACATGGTTCTGCAGGGCAGTGACCTCGCGCGAGAGCTGCTCCAGTTTGTCAAACGGCATGACGCAAACCTCGGCGTCTTCCAGGGCCACGGCATCACAAGTGTGGTGGTCGTTGACGATGCCGTCCAGACCAATGATTTCGCCAGCCATCTGAAAGCCTGTGACCTGATCGCGTCCGTCTTCGGTGGCCACGCTGGTCTTGAAGAAGCCGGTTCGTATGGCATACAGCGAGGTGAACTCTTCGCCATTGCGAAACAGCAGACCGCCGCGCTTGACCTTGCGGCGCGTGGCCACAATCTCGTCAATGCGCTCCATTTGTTCATCGTCCAGGCCCATGGGCATGCACAGTTCACGCAGATTGCAGTTGGAGCAGGATGCTTTGATGGTCTGAAGATTCATGGGCTTTTTGCAACGGCGCAGACAGACACGGAGTGGAGAGTCGCGCTGGTCATTGACCTCGTGGTTGAAGATGAGATGGATCAAATTGTCGCAGCACTTGCCTTGAGGTCTCTTGATTTTCATCAAGGACAGGGTGATTGCCTTGGGGCACATTGCCTGTATTCGTTCAAAAACATGCGCTTTTGCCTATTTTGGGCATGATTTTCAGGATCTGATTTCCATTGAAATCTGCTCTATACAGAGTGTGGGCGCACCCTAACTCCCAGTTATGACCGCAGTCACGCCTGAGTTGCTGAGCCGCTTTGATATCCCCGGCCCACGCTACACATCGTTCCCAACAGCCGACCGTTTTGTTGAGGCTTTTGGTGCAGACGACTACATACTGGCACTCAAGCAGCGCAAGACGCATTCTGGCTCGCGCGCTTTGCCCCTGTCCGTTTATGTGCATGTGCCGTTCTGTGAGTCGCTTTGCTATTACTGCGCCTGCAACAAGATCGTGACCAAGCATCATGAGAAGGCTGCCGAGTATCTGGACTACTTGAGCCGCGAGCTGGCCATGCATACCGAGCATTGCGGCAAAGGCCAGCTCGTAAGCCAGCTGCATCTGGGCGGAGGCACACCGACCTTTTTCAGCGATGCCGAGTTGCAGCAGCTGATGGTCTTGATGCGTGAACATTTCAAGCTGGATCCCGCGGGCGAGTACTCCATCGAGGTCGATCCGCGCACCGTCAGCAACGAGCGGCTGAGAGCTCTCAAGGACATGGGGTTCAATCGCCTGAGCTTTGGCGTGCAGGACTTTGATCCCGCGGTGCAGAAAGCGGTGCACCGCGAGCAGCCCGCCGAGCAAGTATTTGCGCTGGTGGCCGAGGCGCGCCGCCTGGGCTTTGTCTCCATCAATGTGGACCTGATCTACGGTTTGCCCAGGCAGACGCCCGAGTCTTTTGCGCGCACGCTGGCACAGGTCAATGAGCTGCGCCCCGATCGCATTGCACTGTATGCCTATGCGCATCTGCCCGAGCGCTTCAAGCCGCAAAGGCGCATCGAATCGGCAGACCTGCCCATGGGGCAGGACAAGCTGAACATGCTCTCCGGCGCAATTGATGCATTCATGGATGGCGGTTATGTCTATGTAGGCATGGACCACTTTGCGCTGCCTGACGACTCTTTGGCCATTGCCAAGCGCCAGGGGCGCCTGCATCGCAATTTTCAGGGCTACAGCACCCAGCCTGATTGCGATCTGATTGCACTGGGCGTATCGGCTATCGGCAAGGTGGGCGCGACCTACAGCCAGAACGTCAAGACTCTTGAAGAGTATTACGATGCCGTCGATGGCGGCATGTTGCCCGTGCAGCGCGGACTGGCACTTTCACGTGACGATCTGGTGCGCAGAGCCGTCATCATGTCCATCATGTGCCAGGGCTCCGTCCTGTATGAGCCCATGGAGCAGGCCTGGCTTATCAATTTCCGCGAATACTTCGCTGCGGAGCTGGATGCGCTGGCAGAGATGCAGCGCAACGGCTTGGTCGAGCTGTCCGCCGAGGGCTTCAAGGTCACTGGCCTGGGCTGGTTTTTTGTGCGCGGAGTAGCCATGCTGTTTGACCGATATTTGCAGGCCGACCGGAACCGCGCCCGCTTTTCGCGCATCATCTAGCGCATGTTGTTTTCGCTGGTCTGGACTGCTTTGATCATGGGGCTCGTGGGTGGGCCCCATTGTCTTGTGATGTGTGCTGCCCCCTGCAGTGTGGTCACAGCAGCGAAGCCTGTCGGCGGCGGGCAGCCAGTTGTCGTGCTCGGCCTGCAAAAACGCCAATGGCTGCGTACCAGCCTGTTTCATCTGGGGCGCATCGCTGCCTATGCCCTGCTGGGCGGGATCGCGGCCGTGGCTATGGAAAGCCTGGCCTGGCTGACCAGTCAGACAACGGCATTGCAGAGACTTTGGACGCTGATGCATGTGGCGGTCATGGCCTGGGGACTGGCCATGGTGGTGCAGGCGCGGCAGCCAGCCTGGCTGGAGCGGGCGGGGCGTTCCGTCTGGGTCAGGGTTCAGCCCTGGGTCACCGCGCCAGGCGGCAGTCTGGCAGCAGGCTTTGCCTGGGCACTGATGCCTTGTGGTTTGCTGTATTCGGCTGTGTTGGTGGCGGCCTTGAGTGGCGGCGCCTGGCAAGGGGCTTTGTCCATGGCAGCCTTTGCCGTTGGTGGTGCACTGTGGCTGCTGGCGGGTCCCTGGCTGTGGCAACTGGGACAGTCGCATGTCAATGCATTGCGGGCCAGATGGGGCACCAGAGTTGCAGGTCTGATGCTGATTGGCGTTGCGAGTTGGGCTTTGTGGATGGACCTGGTCTACAAACCCAGCCTTTGGTGCCGATAAGTCACACAAGAGGGGATTGTTGATGCTGTTTGCATCCCAACAGACCCTAGTCATGCTTGAGCAGTCATGGAACTGCGGAATAATGTCTTATCTTGTGTGTAGCGCTCAAAGTGAATCGTTTCGTTGCTATTGATATCGGACAACTGCGTATCGGCATGTATGTCCATCTGGAGACCGGCTGGTTGCGCCATCCGTTTCCCGTCAGCAGTTTCAAGATTGTCAATGACGAGCAGTTGCAGACACTTAGGACCCTGAAGCTCAAGGCAGTTCAGGTCGATCTATCGAGAAGCGATCTGGAGGAAGCGGCAGCACCTCCGGCCGCAGACCCTCAACCCGCTCCTGTCCCCCCTGAGAACGATGCGCATGCATGGCGTAACAGTATTTTGGGCGTGCAGTCCAGGTTTCTGGGCGCGGTTTCCGTATTTGATGACGTGCAGGCCTTGTTGCCTGTCAACCCCGAGAAGGCGCGGACAACGACGGATATGCTGGTTGCACAGCAAGTCGTCAAACTGGCGCAGGCTCGTGATCTGAGTTTGCATCTGCTCGCGGATACGGGGGGCGCCACCTTTGGCGTACATGGTGTCAACGTCTCCGTGCTGAGCCTGTTGCTGGGTAAGACGCTGGGCCTGTGCGATGACGTATTGACGGATCTGGGCACGGCGGCCCTGTTGCATGACATCGGCAAGCCGGGGCTTGAAATTTCCGCATCGGCCAATGCACTGAATCAGGGCACGGGCCGCACGCCTCTGCGAGAGACCGTGTATGCGCGTCATGTCGGAGAGTCGGTGGCATTGGCTCTATCCATGGGCTATCCTCCTTCCGTCACGACGGCCATCGCCCAGCATCATGAATGGGCCGATGGGTCAGGCTTTCCACTTGGCTTGCTGGCCGAAGATATGGACATTGCCGGACAGATCCTGGCGCTGGTCAATAATTTTGAGCGCTTGTGCAATCTGCCATTGCAAGGCAACGAAATGACGCCTCATGAAGCCATGGCTGCACTGTATGGACAGTATCGCCAGCGATATGCGCCCGATGTGCTCAAGGCATTCGTGCAGACCTTGGGGGTCTATCCGCCGGGCTCTTTGGTGGAACTAAGCGATGGGCGGATGGGCGTGGTGGTGTCTGTCAACACCAGCCAGTCGCTCAAGCCGCAGGTGCTGACCTATGACATGCAGGCGCCGCAGAAGCTGCGGTTCGTAGATTTGCTTGAATATGTGGGTTTGGGTATTCGCCGGGGCTTGACGCGAAATCAGCTTTCTCGAAATGCGTTAGAAGCTTTACAGCCGCAAAGGCGTCTTTGCTACTTTTTTGACAGTTCTGCAGCACCTGCTGCCGAGAAAGACCTCGCGTGACTTTGCAGCAGAGTTTTCTGATTGACCCTCTGCTTGCCTCCATGCTCGATGGTTTGCAGGAGGCGGTCTGGCTGCTGGATGCGCAGACATTGCGTGTCGTGCATGCCAATGCAGCCAGTATGCAGCTCACAGGCTACACGCCCGAGCAGGCGCAGGAGCAGTATGTCGATGTGCTGTGCGCCTCTCTGGTGCAAAAGGCGTTTTGGCAGGATGCCTCAAACTGGGTGGGTGGGGCAAAATTTCTCACAGAAATCTGTACAGCCAATGGTTCATTGACAGCTGTGGAGATGGCGGTGGGCTCCATCGCCCTGAATCCACGCTGGTTGATGCTCACCATGCTCGACCGCAGCGAGCAGTTGCGGCACGAGAGCGAACTGGACATGCTGCTTGCAGAGTTGCGGGCGACGCTTGAGTCCGCTGCAGATGGCATGCTGGTCTGTGATCTGCGCGGCGGCATTCGGGCATTCAATCACCGTTTCGCGGAGCTGTGGCAACTACCCGAACCACTGCTCGTGCAGCGAGATGATGCGGCCGTCTTTGCCCATTTGGAAGCGCAGACCATCAGCAGCGAGAGTCAGTTCACTCTTCTACAGGATGCGCAGGACCTGTCGGCTCCTGAAACCTCGGAGGTACTGCAGCTGCTCAGTGGCAGGGTTCTGGAGCGCCGCTCCGTGCCTCAGCTCAGCCGCGGTGTGGCGATAGGGCGTATCTACTCCTATCGAGACATCACGGTGGAATCCAGCTCGGCGACAGAACTGCGTCTGGCTGCAAGAGTGTTCGAGTCCAGCCTGGACGGTATCTTCATTGCCGATGCCAATGGTGTCATCGTTCAGGTCAACCCGGCTGGCGGGCAGTTGCTGCATGGCAAGGCGGTGCTGGGGCTCGCTGCCTGGACTCTGTTCGAGTCCGAGGGAGGGCCTGTGTCCGACCTGCTGGAGCTGGCCGCTGCGCGCTGGGATGTGGGCAGCTTCTGGGAGGGCAATCTTTGGCTCAAGCAGAGTGAAGGTCAGCGCTGCGCGGTCTGGTTGTCCTGGGTGGCATTGCGTGACGGCTATGGGCGTCTGGTACAAAGCATTGGCTTTATGCGCGACATGACCATGCAGCGCAGTGCCCAAAAGCAGATTGAGCAGCTGGCTTACAGTGATGCGTTGACAGGGCTGCCCAATCGCCTGAGTTTGAGCCGTCACGTGCAAGCCGCCATCACTGCGGCGCGCTTCACACAGCAGCCCTTCAGCATTCTGTTTCTGGATCTGGACCGTTTCAAGATCATCAACGATTCACTGGGCCATGACTTCGGCGACCGGGTGCTCAAGCTGGTTGCTCAGCGGCTGAGCGGACTGCTGCGCCCTGCCGATGTGCTGTGCCGTCAGGGCGGGGACGAATTTGTTCTCTATCTGCATGATTGCACGGGGGAAGGGGCTTCGGCCGTGGCCGCCCGTATTCTGGACGAAATGCGCCAGCCCTTCATGCTTGACGGTCTGGGCTTTTCCGTTCAGTGCAGCATTGGGGCTGCGCAATTTCCGGCGGATGGTTTGACGCTGGACGAGCTGATTCGTCAGGCCGATATCGCCATGTATCGTGTCAAGGAGCGTGGACGCGGCAATTTCAGTTTCTACCAGCCGCAAATGAGTGCGGGTCTGCTCTCGCGCATGAAGCTGGAGCATGCCATGCGCCAGGCGCTGGACAAGGGGCATATGGCCGTGCACTTTCAGCCACAGGTACATATCCGTTCGGGTCGCATCGTGGCGGCAGAGGCTTTGCTTCGATGGACGGACCCCGAACTGGGGGTGATCTCTCCCGCAGCCTTCATTCCCTTGGCGGAGGAGTCCGGCTATGTGGTTGCGCTGGATGCCTGGGTGCTGGAGCAATCAGTACAAGAGGCGGCGCGCTGGCTGGCTATGGGCATGCCCGTCAAGGTATCGGTGAATGTCTCCGCGCTGGAGTTCAGGCAGCCGGACTTTGTGGACCGACTCAAATATGTGCTGGAAGCCAGCGGCTTGCCGGCACAGTGGCTGGAGCTGGAACTGACCGAGAGCATTTTGCTGCAGGAGGCGCAGGAAATGGCTTTGCGCGTGCATCAGATCGCAGAACTGGGTGTGGGCCTGGTCATTGACGACTTCGGTACCGGCTATTCGAGCTTGGCTTATTTGAAAAAACTGCCGATCTCCAAGATCAAGATCGACCAGAGTTTTGTGCGCGGCCTGCCGCACGATGCGGGAGACAAGGCCATTGTGGGCGCCATCATCAGCATGGGGCAGGCATTGGGTGTGGAACTTGTGGCAGAAGGCGTGGAAACGCAGGAGCAATGCCAGGCAATTGAGCAGTTACAGGGTGACTACTTTCAGGGCTATCTGTGCTCGCCAGCCTTGCCTGCGGAGCAATTCCGAAAGCGCTTGGAACTGGGTGCATCCGAGCAGGAGCCGAGAGTTCAGCCGTATTCGTCGGATGACGATGCCAGTGGCATTCATATTGCAGGTCTGCAATAGTTGGAGGACATGCTTTTTTGCTAGGTTTCCTATCGTCTGATTTGACGATGCGCAGTTTGTGGGGGCTCAGCAAAATCAAGGCATTTCTTGGGCCGACTTCCGGGTGCGTGCATCAATGAAGAACGCGCGCAGAGTTGAGTAACTGTGCGTTATTTGATGGGCCGGATTTTTTGAGACAGCAAATGCCCAAAAGCGATTACGCAACTTTTGATTTCTACAACTATCGCTCGGATGCTCTTCAGGCCGTCACCGGCTTTCCCGTCCCGTATGCCGTGGAGACTGAGGCCGCTTCTTCGCCGGAACAGGCCTCGGTCATCGGTACCGAAGCCCTGAGTCAACTGATTACTGCGCTGTACGAGTCAGCCATGGACCCGCAGAACTGGAAGGTATTTCTGGAGCTGCTGCGCTCAAGTGCCAATGGCAACTACGCCTCACTCGTGGTGCGCGACCCTCATGGTGAGAATGTGGGCTGGGTGATTTCAGCATCGAGCGGTCGCTCCGAAGTCATTCCTTACGACCCCTATGCGCAATGGAGCCCGTTTCTCGGTATCGCCAAGGACAAGGTGCTCACCCTGTCGGATGTGATGACGGAGGCCGAATGGCATTCCTGTCGCTACTACACCGACTGGTGCAAGGGGGTGAACATCGAGCACATTCTGGCCGTGGATGTCATGACCGATAACGGCTGCTCCTATGGTTGGCGTATCACGCGGCCTACGGCGGCGGGAGCATTCGAGTCAACACATCTGGACGTGGTGCGCATGTTGGTGCCGCACCTCAAGCGGGTGTTGAACATGCAGCTGAATCTGCATCGTGACAGGCAGGTCATTTCGCTATACGGGCGTGCCACTGCGCAGCTGATGATGGGCGTGGTCATTCTCGATCAGACGGGGAAGCTGATCGAGGCCAACCCAGCAGCCACCACCATTCTGAACGTGGGCGATGGAATACGGGTCAACAACGGTGCGCTCGAGGCCGTCTATGCCAATGACAATCGCCGGCTGCAGCGTCTGATCCGCGATGCCTTGCTCTCTCCCAGGCTGGAGAGCGTCTCCATGACCGAGGGCATGTCCATCACTCGCCAGTCCGGTCAACTCAACTGGGGCGTGGTGGTGCAAAGCATCTCTCCAGATGAATGGACCGAAGGCAAGCAGCGTACCAGCGTAGCGGTTTTTCTGCGTGATACGACGGGGAAGGCAGAGCCGCCCGTCAAGCTCACGCAGCAGCTTTTCCATCTGACTCCTGCAGAGACAGCAGTGGCCACGCATCTGAGCAACGGCATGTCTTTGGAGGAGGCGGCCGAGGCCCTGGGTATCAAACCCAATACCGCCCGCGCCCATTTGCGCTCCATTTTCTCCAAGACCGGGGTACGTCGTCAGACCGAACTGGTGCGACTCTTTCTCAACAGTGTGGCCTGGTTGGGCAATCATTGATTCCAGCCCGGAAAGCAGGCAAAAAAGGCCCGCATTGCGGGCTGTTTCTTGTGCCTAGCGGGAAGCTGTTGTCAGCCTGGGGTTTGCATCCGTCATCGCCTCATGCTTGTTGGAGTCGCAGTCATGATGCTTGAAGTCGTCATTCACTGGCTGGGTCATGCCTTAAAGGTCGGCACTATCACGGCGGAGACGCTGCCTGCAAGGTTGAAATCAGCTTTGAATGCGAAGGCAGATGCGCCACCGACGTCTGGAGCTGTCGAATGCCGGTCGCAGTCTTTCTGTTAGTCGCTTAGTGCGCTTGCTGCAGAGGCGAGAGCATCGAGCACTGTCGGCTGGGTTGCCTGCGCAGGCTGCATGCTGGGGAACAGGGTGGCAGTTGTTTGCAATGCTTTGCGGCATGGTCGGGTATCTTGCTTTCCATTTCGGCTCCTCGAATGAGAAAAGCACGCGACGGGCCGGGGTGTTTGTCGACAGTGGCTGCAGGGCGGTGCTCGTCCCTGGCCTTCTTGAAAGCTGGAGGAGATGGATGAATGGCAGCTGCCGCAGCGCTTACCAGATTGAGTGTCGAGTACAGGACTCCAGAAAGTAAAATCCACATAGTGGAGAGCTATGGGTAAACTATTGCTGATTAATTCAGTGAGGCATGTATGGATCGAATGGATGCCGGCGCAACGTATGAAATGAGCCCGCGCAGGGTTGTGTTTGAGTACAGGACCAACGGTGAGGCTCGATCAGCAGCTATCAGTGGCGATGCGCTTGAGCGCCTGACGAGAGCCAAGGAACTTGCTGGAGCGGGGCAGAACCTGGCTGCATACAGAGCCCATTGGCAAGCAATTCATGGGCTGGCTGCGACAAAGCACAATCAAGGTCAGGGGCCTGTCGTCATCCGCGTCGGTGATATTCAAGCTCGATAGAGTGATGTGAGACCTGTGCCAGGCTCTCTGTGCTCATGAAGGAATCGGGCGGCAATCTTTCTTGCTTCCTGAATCTGGGCGTCAAGCCATTCGGCCTTGGCGGCTGCAGCAGCCCGCTCTGTACCTTGCGAAGCGGCTGCAGAGGGTATGGGGCTTGCTTAGTGGTGCAGTGCGCATGGTGCTCCAGGAAGCAAAAGCTCGCGCGATGGCGAGCCTGTCTGTTGGTTGAGGTGGCTTGTCAGAGCCCACTCATGCGGCTCACGGTTGGAGTGCAGTTAATTCATGTTGGGCGTCGTGGCGTTGGCAGATGGCCGCCGTCGACGTAGATGTTCTGACCGGTGATCCATTCGCCTTGGTCGCTGCACAGGAATGCGACCAAGTGGGCGATATCTTCGCCGGTACCTGCCCGACCCAGAGAGATGTAGCCGGCGATCATGTCGTCCCACACTTTGCCGCGAGGCACATCATCCAGACGACTTGTTTCCACGATGCCGGGAGCCACGACATTCACGCGAATCTTCTTGGGGCCAAGCTCTCGCGCCATGATGGTGGTCAGGCCATTGATGGCCACCTTGGTGGTGGCGTAGGCGCCAGTGTCGGGTGCCAGCAGCTGCGCTGCCAGCGACGAGATATTGATGATGACGCCGCCTTCTCCCTGTGCCCCCATTTGTTTTGCGAACGCACGAGACATATAGAAGGTTCCGTTCAGGTTGACATTCATCACCCGATGCCATGTATCGATGGATAGCTCCGTCACCGGGATGCGGTCGTCGCCGCGGGTTGCGCCCGCGTTGTTGATCAGAAAATCCACACGTCCCCATTCTGCAATCGTACGTGCAAGCAATGCATCGATGGACACTGGGTTGCTGACATCGGAGACCACAGGCAGGGCGCGGCGCCCGAGCTGACGGATTTCATCCGCCACCGATTCGATATCTCGCCAATGCGCTTTGCGCTCATCTTCCGGATAGGTGTCGGGGGCGCGGCCCGTGCCTGTCAGGACAACATCACAACCCGCCTGCGCCAATGCCAGTGCAATGGGGCGACCGATGCTGCGCATCCGGCCTGCACCGGTGACCACGGCCACTTTGCCTTCAAAACCAGTCAACGTATACGACATGCCACTTCCTTGCGATAGGGACCCAGAACATTCAGACGCATCAAGATTCTTCGGTCTGGCTTGATGCTCCTGCACTCCAATCTGCGCATCAAGGACGATGCAGCCGTTGAAGATCGAGCAACTCTTCAGCCGGATTCTTGAAGTGGCGGAGTTGAGGGAAATCGTCTGATGGGACTAGGGATACGCGCCCATTGAAGGGTTCCTGCTTGCTGGTCAGTCAGGGATCTTTTGGGGTGCGCTGAGTGCAAGTGGATGAGGTCGGTACGCCTTTTTGCGGTAGGACTGTGGTAACTCAGAAGCGGGGTTGGCGGACCGTCAGCATTGGCTGAAACATCGCGCTCCAGAAAGAAAAACCCGCACGATGCGGGTTTGTATCAGGGCAGAATCATTGGCTGGGAAATGATCAGATGCCTTGAAATTTAAACGGCTCGGATGCCTTGAATTGGCCAGTGGCATCCCCTGAATAAGTATGATTCTGGTCCGGTCCCAGATCGATCTTCATGACCTTGCCTTTTTCCTTGCTGAAGTCCAGTGCCTTCAGGTCCACCCAGAATGTGTTGGGTGTCAGTGCCGACTCAAAGAAATACAGCTTGCGCTCGTGATCAAACACGGTGCGCCAGCGGGTGGAGGATATATTGGGCTCTTCCGGAGTATTAAGGCCGTACGGCACGGAGGCATTGCGAATCACACTGAACACGCTGGCGAGCGCCTTGTTCGGGCTTTGATCCTTGGGTATTGCGTTCACGTAGAACGAAGCGCGGGCGAAGCGGTCTGCTGCACGGTTGGTGCCAGGCAGCATTGTGGTGCCTCCAATCTGTTTCCAGTATGCATTGAGCGCCAGTTGCTGGTCGAAGGTTGGCGAGTTTGTCATGACCTGGTATTGGCGACCATGATGAATGACTTGCTTGCCTGCGATGTATTCCACGATCGCGCTATCGCCGCTGGAGTCAGAGATTGAAAGGTGTACGGTTGTCAGCCGGTTTTCACCGGGCATGGTGTCGGATACGAGGGTGAATGGTTCCTTACTTAGCGCAGCTACCGCCTGCTGCACTGTTGCAAAGTTGTCCAGTACATATTGAGCCCAGGCGGCAATCGACAAGCCTGGCTTGCTATTGGTGCCAAATGCAGGGTATTGCGACTCGACGAGCCATAGAAGGTTGGCATTCAGACCGGCTTCGTTGACTCCGTCGGTAGTGGAAATGTCATAGCCTGAAGTGATGATGCTGCCGTACTTGGACGTCCAGCGCACAGTATTGGGGCCGGTTTCGCCAGTGCGCTGCATGCCTCGCGGCAGTACCCAGAGGTTGCTGACGATGTCGCTCTTCCAGTCCATGGATCGTGCGGTGATCACGTGGCCGTTGGCGCCGTGAAATACCAGCCGTGTGCATGCCCAGGAACTGGACACGGCCGCTAGACCTGAAACTCCAAGCAGCAAGGCTGCCACACGAGGGCGGATACACGGCATATTCATCTTCATTGAGCCTCCACGGTTAAAAAATGTGAATGGTGCCAAGCATGCCACATGCATCGGTAGTGAGATATTGATCGAACTCCAGCGACGTAGATGCCAAGCCGTAAACATTCAAATGACCTCAGTACCTGCTCTTGCAACAAGTCCAGCAAGGCAGTGGCGATTCATGAACCTCGGGTGCATGTGCTTTTCCAAACACAAAATTCCGCTGCATGGCAGGAAGGGCTCGATAAGTGGATGTTGAAAACGGCTGTTCGCATGGCATGTTTTATCTCCGGGCGCGGCCTTCGCCTCCCTGTGCCTCAATCAGATCGGTAGTCAGGCGCGAGGGCTTGTCCCTGGCAATGGCACCTCCTGTACCAAGGAAAGCTGCATCGTCCAGGCTCTTGGCGTCCATGACCGCATCAAGAAGCGCAAAGTGCTTGATGGCGGTGGGCGGGAATGACCATTCACAAGGAAGCGATCTGACGGCTCAGGGTCTTGGCAAGCGAAAGATTTGAACTAGGCGAGAACTACGCGATTGCGTCCAGCGGCCTTGCCTCGATACATAGCAGCATCAGCGCGCGAGATGAGGGCTTCTGCGGTTTCTCCCTGTCGATACTGAGTCACACCCAACGTACATGTCACTCGCAGATCTTTGTGCACTAACTGTGTCCACGGGAGTGCTTCTGTGCTTTCGCGAATTCTTTCGAGTAGCACTCCTGCCTGGGCCAATGGTGTATCACAGAGCACCAGAAGAAATTCCTCTCCGCCGTAACGACCAGCGCAATCGGTTGCACGAATCTGCGAAGACAGAAGTTGCCCAAAGGCTCGAAGCACTTGATCTCCTCCTTCATGACCGTAACGGTCATTGACCTGTTTGAAGAAATCAATGTCAAGCAATGCGATGCAAAACGGGGCGTCTCTGCGTTGAGCCGCATGAATACATTGTTGCAGTCGATCCATGACCCCTCGGCGGTTTGCCAGTCCCGTCAAGTCATCGTTGCGCACCAAGTTTTCAATCTGCTTCAGCGCGAGGGCCAGTTTTTCATTACTCGCACTGAGTCGATATTGCATGCCACGAAAGTAGGTGACCAGCACGCTGCATCGGACGACTGCTCCGAGCATGACGCCGACAGTGAGGAACTGCCCGATGAGGGTGTCGGTGGTCATGCGCATCTGTGGCCCTGCCCAGTAAACAGCCAGCGCAATTGCAATGAGCGTGCAACTCCAGGTCATCCAGAAACTTGTACGCCGCGGCGCGAGAAAGCCGTCGGTACTGAAGACCAGAAGCATAACCAGCGCCTGGAACGCAACCTGAGGAGCTGCGACAAGCAAGCCCAGCACCCCTGTAACCGAGACCAGTTGGTGCCAGAAGAACAAGCCAGGGTCACTCTGAGTCTGGCTCCAGCCACTGGCGTAGGCCCAGGTGATGAAGGCCATCCCTGCACCTATCCAGAGCCCATACAGCAGCACTGCATGCAACGGCACGTAGCCTGCCCAGCAGTGGCCGAGAAATAGCATGAAGGCATATAGATGGCTCAATAGGACCGAAGCGTGCAACTGCCAGGTGCGCTTGCGCCAGCGTTCGAAATGCTGAGTTTCATTGGCAAGAGGCGATGAAGACCTAGGGCCCCACAAAGGTGGTCCGCGTGTTTTTTCAGGGGAGTGAGCCATTGCCGGTTAATGGTCGCCAAAGTGCGATTGGTTGTTGCAAATAACAGTTTGCCCGAATTCCGGCCCCGGAAAATTACGGTGGGTGACCTGACAAAGCTTGGGTCGAACTGATCGCTAACGGTGCATACGGCAAGGTGACCCAGAGCCATCGGAAGGCTATATCGGTAGAAGTGTTTCCTGGCGCCTTCAACTCGACATGCCGACCTACGACACTGCGGTAAATGATCATGCTCCTGAACATTGCGATCCAGAAACAAATAAAGCCCGCTTGAGCCGGGACGGTGCACGAATTGGGTAGGCAAACAGGAAGTTCAACAAGAACTTACATGCAGCGCGCGCGGCAAGACTAGCCTGCAATGCTCCACGTTCTTAAGGAGTTGCTATGAAAGCGCTACTTTTAATCGCGGCACTTGCCAGCATGCTGGCAGGATGCTCAATGATGCCGGGACGTAGTTCCGGGTCTATGCCTGCCGAGAGTTCCAGCCAGACGATGGGCGGCATGAATATGATCGGCGACCGGGATCGCTGGATGCATGACGACAATGGGCGTCCTTGGACCGGAGGTGATGGTGCCTTCTATGGCGCTCAGAACATGTAGGTGAGTGGCAGGGTCAAGCTTTTGCTTCGAGGCACTGCACGGCCCTTTCGTCCGGCCGCTCGGCATGCGTGCCTGGGCACACGAATTCGTCGCGCAGTGCCTTCACTGGAACAAAGGGCTCATCAGCCTGCCAGAAAGAGCCGATCAGTCTCGACATCAGGTAGACAGCCAAGTTTTATGGCTTCAAAGCTTCAAAAAACAGAGCGCATCAATACTGACTGTTGTATGAATTAGGTAAGCAAAGTAGCCGTTCAACAAGAATTTACAGTGGGCACACGCCCCAGGAATAGCCTTGAAGACTCCTTCTTCTCAAGGAGTTGTCATGAAAGCGCTACTTTTAATTGCAGCAGTAGTCAGTACGCTGGCGGGTTGCTCGATGATGCCGGGGCGTGATGCCGGACACATGTCAGAGCAAGGTGTCCAGCGGACGATGGGACGCAGTGATATGCGCTATGAATGGGGGCGTGGAGCGTATCAAGGTCCGGGAAGCATGCCGCTGTGGGCAGGCGGGGATGACACTTCTGGAGGCCTTGGCTGGCGTCGTGATTAAGCAGGAAGAACCACATCTTGCAGCGTTGTTGCATAAATCGCTTTCTGCCGTCGGGTAGCCTCGGACGGTGAGTCAGTCCCCCGCTATCGCACAAACCACTGGAAACAGTACAACGCAGTGCTCAAGGCGCGAGGCTCCCTGACCATCTTGTTGGACAAGGATATGTCATGGTTTGCCGCTATCAGCGGCAAACGTGGGCGTAGCCGCAGTTCTCGCATGCAGCTATCCAGTTCTGCTTGACCAGTCTGGCACGGCACTGATTTATGCAACAGTGCCAACCGGAAGTGAAACTGCCTATGGATGACAGAGGCGCAACTATCGTCACTAGCGCAAATGCCAGCACATTTGCAACTTTGATAAGTACCGAGCATGCGGATGAGTAAAGTGGCGCAAGAGGCCAATACTTGTTACTCGTGTCGATTAGTCTGAGCTTCGACCCGATTGGATTGAAGACCAGTCCAGCCTGTGGTGGTGATTCAAGAATCAGAGCTTGTCAGAAAAGGACGAACGCGAAATTCTCGCTCACCTTGCTGCAGTCCACAGGTAAAAGCAGTCGGTCAAGGAAATTTTCTGGGCGTCTGCTTCTGACGGATTGTGGCTGTCGCTGGTCGACCCAGAGCAGACCGCAAGAACGTGGGTAGCTGGGCCTGAAGCAAGCTCAGCTAGAAAGCACCGCACGAATCAAAGCCTCTACGTGAATTTCGACGGTATCAAGGCAAGGAACAGGGCTGTTGCTGTCACTAAGGATCAGAGGCAGTTCAGTGCAAGCGAGTGCTACATGGTCGATACCTTCGCGTTGCTGCAAATCCTGAATGATGGCGACGAACTCCTGTCGGGTGTTCTCTTTGACAAGGCCGTGTTCAAGCTCGGCCTCGATCTTGGCTTGGATGCGCGCAATCTGATGCTCACCGGGCACGATAACTTGTATGCCCCGATCTTCAAAAGGTGTCTTGAAGAATGTATTCGTCATGGTGAACACAGTACCCAGCAAACCGACTCTTTGCGCACCTCGCTCCTTTGCCGCATTGCAGGTGGCGTCAATGGCACTCACTATGGGAATCGGCGACAGCGGAAGTATGCGGTCCAGAACGATGTTGGGCGTATTGCCAGTCAGCCCCACCATGTCCGCACCACCGGCGGCCAGGCAGTGAATTGCGCCGAGCACGTAGTCGGCAAGCTGGTCAAACTCGCGTGCACGACAAAGGCTGAATACCTTGAAAGCGTTGAGGCTTTCGATGGACAGGCGAGGCAGATTCTCCTTGCCTACCTGTGTCTGAACGCCGTGAATGATCTTTCGGTAATAGGCCACGGTGGACTCCGGGCCTATGCCACCAATGAGGCCGAGTTTCTTCATTTCGCTGTTCATTGAGGTAATTCCGGGTGCTTGCCCATGGCTGCATTCAGCGAGGCTGCTGCATTGCCTGCTGGAGCGGTTCCAGCATGGGTTTCGATGAAGCGCCTGAGCAGCATCAACGGCGTTGGTGTGGGGCTAACGCCTTGCAGCATGGCCGCTGGATCTAGACCTTCCGCGCGAAGCAGTTGCGTTCTCGCATTGATGCAGGCCGCCATGACTTCCGATGTGAACTCTGGATGAAACTGCACGGACACTGCGGTGGGGCTGTAGCGGACGATCTGATGAGGATCGTGAGCTGAGCGAGCCAGTGCCCTGGCTCCATTGGGTAAGCACAGGATGGTCTGAAGATGTGTGAGGTGAGCCTGGAAGCGAGGTGGGCATCCGGCGAGCCAGGCGTCCGGCTCTGCAGCCGAGAGCTGTTCGATTTCCAGACATCCCATCTCTCTGCCGTCAGGGTGGTAATCCACGATTCCTCCCAGTGCGTGGGCCATAAGCTGATGCCCATAGCAAACGCCCATGAGCGGCATCCCCTGTGTCACAGCCTGCCGTATCCATTTGGCTGTCGCTTCGCTCCAGGGGTGCTGATCGGTCACCATGGACCACGAGCCCGTGATGATCGCCGCACGGTGCTGTCCGGGCTCGGGCAGAGATTCCCCTTCATACACCTTCACTATGTCAATGGTTTCGGGCCTGCAGCCGATGGCTGTCAGAAACCACTGGGGAAGATCGCCTGTGATGGCTCGAATGTCCTCGGGCGGTGTGCCCGCCTGGATCAGCAGCAAAGATTGATAGTCCACGAGAAATGGGGGAAGGTGGCAAGACCTCACACTTTAGTGAAACAAAACCATCATGAATACTGAATTTCAATGATGAGAGAATCTTGAAATGAGAAAGATTGATCTGGAATCGCTGGCGTTCTTCAAGTCTGTTGTGGATACCGGTAGTGTCACCCAGGCTGCCAGGCAGATGAACCGCGTGCAGTCCAATGTCACCACGCGCATCCGCAATCTGGAGGAGCGCTTGGGCGTGCAACTCTTTCTGCGGCATGGCAACCGGCTCAAGCTCTCGGCCGAAGGCGAGGTGCTGCGCGGCTACGCCGAACGGATACTGCGACTGTCGTCAGAGGCCGAGTCCGCGATGCTGCTTCGCGCGCCGCAGGGTACGCTGCGACTGGGCACACTGGAGAGCACGGCTGCGGCGCGACTCCCCCCGTTCCTATCCCGATTTCATGAGCGCTACCCGGATGTGTTCATTGAACTGGTTACCGGATCCACATCACGGTTGCTGGACATGGTTCAGCGTTATGAAGTGGATGCAGCGCTGATTTCTGAGCCCTTCACTGCACCGGAGCTGGCGACCCAGAAAGCATTCGATGAGGAACTGGTGCTCATTGCTGCACGCTCGGCTACCGGTGTGCTGGATCCGGAACAGCTGTCACGTTGCACAGTGATTGCATTCCCTGCAGGCTGTTCGTACCGGCGAATCCTGGAGGAATGGTTTGCCAGTACCGGAGCTGCTCCTCACCGCATTCTGGAGATGGCGTCCTACCACGCCATCGTGGCTTGCATTGCAGCCGGTACGGGCATTGGCATCATGCCGCGCTCCATCTTGAAGGTCGTACATGCTGAACCACAGTTGCAGGTGCTTTCCCTGCCCAGACGCTACGCAGAAGTGACCACGCATCTGGTCTGGTTGCCACGGCAGGAGTCAGCCTCCACGGAGGCATTGAGGCAAATGCTGGCCGCCGATCTGCCCCCCCAGTGAAGTGGTGATGACAGGCCTTTATTGCGACCTATGCATCAAGAACTCCGCCAGCATATCCACTCCATGCTTTTCGGGAGTTTCAGGTAGCAACAAGCCGATTGCTGCCAATGTGCGGGGAAACTGCAGAGCCAGCACCTTCAGCCAACCAGCCTGGACAAAGGGCTGAACCACGCTCAGAGGGGTTAGCGCCACCGCATACGTGGCGCGCAAATACTCCAAAAGCATGGGCAGAGATCGCGTGATGAGAGGCGAGCGCTCTGGGAGGTGTTCGCAAGACTCGAACAGACGCTCGAAAGCTTCATGCATCTGCGTGGATAGTGGTGCCAGAACCCATTGCTGCTCAAGCAGCTGGCTTGCGTGCAGGTTACGTTTTCGATGCAGCGGATGGGTGGGGGCTGCCACCACAACCACTTCGTCCTGCAGCAGCGGCACAAAACGCGTTCCGCTGATAGCAGCCGCGGGCGCGCGTACGAGCACCATATCGAGCGTGCGCGCCGCCAGCCCAGCTAACAGAGCATGGTGACTGTCTTCCACCACCTCCACACGCAGTTGCGGATGCTGCTGAAGGAATGGCGGAAGTTCTCGACCCAGGAACCCCGACAGAGCCCCTGTGATGGCTCCGACACTGAGTATCCCCTGCACGCCTTCGGCGGCTGCCGCCAACATTTCTGCGCAGCCATTGAGCGAGCCCAGCATGTTGCGCAATAGCGGCAGAAGGTCGCGGCAGATCAAAGTGGGGCGTACTCCGCGCGCATGGCGCTCGAATAGCGGCAAACCCACCATCCGCTCAAGCTCCGACAAGGCTTTGGTTGCTGACGACTGTGTTTGCCCCACAACCTCGGCAGCGCGCTGGATGCTGCCCAGGTCGGCAATCAACACGAGCAGTTGCAGCTGTCGCAGCCGCGTGCGTGCCAACAGACGATTGAGCAAGGCAGAAGAACGCCCAGAGCTGGGTAAGTGCGAGGTAGTCATAGATTGCATAGCTCAATGCAATTTAGCACTTAAAGGATGGATGTTCTGCCCCAGACTTCTCCCTACCCGCTATCGAGTTTCGCCATCAATAAAAGGAGACATGTCATGACCTCTGCGCCTCACTCATTGGCCCGTAGCCTGATTCGCACTACGGCCGCCGCCTGCGCCTTATGGGCATTGGCTGCCTCTGCCATGGCGGAAAGCTTTCCAGAGAAGCCCATTACCTTGGTTGTTCCGTTCGCCTCGGGCGGCTCCATTGATGCTGCCATCCGTGTGGTGCAGCCCAGGCTGTCGGCTGAACTGGGCCAGCCTGTGGTCATTGAAAACCTGGGTGGCGCTGGCGGAGCTCTGGGCGCAGCCAAGGTAGCCAATGCCGCCAAGGATGGGTACACGCTGCTGGTTGGCTCCATCAACGATGTGGTGCTGGTGCCCATGCTCAACAAAAACGTGCGCTATGGCACCAAAGACTTCGCACCTGTCGGTCCTATCAGCTCGAACTCGCCGCTGCTGGTCGCCCGCAAGGATTTACCTGCGAATGACCTGGATGGCGTGATCTCTGCATTGCGAGCCAAGCCAGATTCGATCAGCTATGGCAGTCCCGGCATGGGCACCATGCAGCATCTGGTGATGGAGGATCTGCAGCAACGTGCCAATGTGCGGATGTTGCATGCGCCGTACAAAGGCGCAGGCCCCCTGCTGACGGACTTGCTGGGTGGCCAGATCGACTTGGCCGTAATGGTGCCCGCTACGGCTCTGCCGCATATAGAAGCCGGGCGCATCAAGGTTCTGGGTGTGGCGAGTCTGCAGCGACAACCCATGATCAAGAATATTCCCACGCTCAACGAAGGCAAGGTCGTCAAAGGCCTGGAGATGAATGGCTGGATGGGGCTCTTGGCTCCCAAGGGCGTAGCACCAGATCGTCTCGCTCGTCTGAAGACGGCGTTGGAAGCTGCTCTTGCATCAAAAGGCGTTCCCGAGCAACTGACGGCCATGGGCATGCAAGTGGCGACAGCGGCGGAGCAGAGCCAGTTTGCCGATCAAATCGCGCGTGACCAGGCCAAGGCCCGTAGCTTGAGCGTGAAACTGCAATAAGAGCGCACCATGCCAATTATTCAAGCCATTGCCGACAACCCTGAATTCCGTCAGATCCGTCGTGACCTGCATGCCCATCCTGAGCTGGGCTTTCAAGAGGAGCGCACGAGCGCGCTGGTAGCCGACTACTTGTTGCACTGGGGCTATGAAGTCACGCGCGGCGTGGGCGGCACGGGGGTAGTCGGCACACTCAGGCGCGGATCGGGAGGGCGCAGCATAGGCCTGCGTGCAGACATGGATGCTCTGCCCATGCAGGAACTCAATACCTTCGAACACCGTTCGCAGCATGCAGGCCGTATGCATGCCTGTGGCCATGACGGGCACACGGCAACATTGTTGGCGGCTGCCTGGCATCTAGCCCAAAGCGGCAAGTTTGACGGCACGCTGCACTGTATATTCCAGCCCGCTGAAGAAGGTGGGCAGGCCGGTGCCCGCGCCATGATTGAAGATGGCCTCTTTGAGCGCTTTGACTGTGATGCCGTCTTCGGGCTGCACAATGCACCAGGACGGGCTGTAGGCAGCTTTGGCGTGCGAGCTGGTCCTTTCATGAGCTCCAGCAATCGCTTTCGCATTGATGTCCAAGGCAAGGGAGCCCATGCCTCACAGCCTGACACTGGTGTGGATCCGCTGATGTGTGCAGGCCAGATCCTTATCGGTTTGCAGACCATCATTTCGCGCAACCGCACACCTGACGACGCAGCGGTGCTATCCGTTACCCAGATTCACGGCGGTGATGCCGTCAATGTGATCCCGGACGGCGCCTGGCTGGGTGGCACCGTGCGCACGCAAAGCGCCAGTACATTGGACATGATCGAGCAGCGCATGAAGCATATCGTGCAAGGTTCGGCCATCGCTTATGGCTGTGAAGCGCGGTTGCACTTTGAACGTAACTATCCGGCGCTGGTCAATGACCCGGAACAAACTGCATTTGCGGTATCCGTCATGCGGGAGGTCGTTGGAATTGAACAGGTCGATGACAATGCGCCCCGGCTTACCAACTCCGAGGACTTTGCCTTCATGCTTCAACAGCGTCCCGGTTGCTACGTATTGCTGGGCAATGGAGAGGGCGAGCACCGTTTGCCCGGCCATGGACCTGGACCTTGCCAAGTGCACAACCCTTCGTATGACTTCAACGATGCGCTGATTCCTGTCGGTGCCAGCTATTTTGCGCGACTGGTGGAAAGCTTTCTGAAGTGAACTGCAGCCAGGCAGGCATAGTTGGTGAAGTTACATGGATATCTCTGTAAAAAGTTCGGCACCAGCCGTTGCTAGTGTTTGCTGCTCTTACAGTTGGACTGTGCCTTGCATGCAGGTGACTGTGTGGCCTCCAATCCACAGTTGTTGTTGTGCATCCTGCTGCACGGACACTCGGCCATTGCGGCCCACGCGGGTCCCTTGGCTTGCCATGTAGGGCGCCTGCACATGTTCCTGGGCGATTAGCCACTGAGCCAGGCTGCCATTCAGGCTGCCGGTGACCGGGTCTTCCACTCCGGTGCTGGAAAAGGCGCGCACCTCCAGCTGTGTCTGTATCTCCTGGCAGGCGCCGCCAATCAGTGGCATCGCATTGGCGGTCTGATACAGAGCAGCGACCCCCACCTTGTGGCCCAGGGCCTTGATACGTGCCAAGTCGGGCTCCAGGCCGAGAACGCTGTCGGTATTGTCCAGCAGCAGGCACAGCCACTGTGCTCCATTGTCCAGGTAGGCGGCATCCTGTACCTGGGCTGCGTCTATGCCCAGAGCCTCGTAGATCAGGTGCAAATGGTCAGGCAGGGGCAGGGCCTGGTGGGCCGGAGTGGCGAACGCCAGGCCGTGGATCGAGCGCTGGATGGGGATCAGGCCCTTGGCGCACTCTTGCACGATGCGCTCGGAATGGTTGGGGACTCCGCCCTGGGCGAGCCAAGCGTGGCAGGTGCCCAGCGTCGGGTAGCCGGCAAACGGCATCTCGGCGGCCGGGGTGAAGATGCGCACCCTATAGTCGGCCCCCTGGGCGCGGCCCGCGTCCGTCGGGGGCAGGACAAAGGTGGTCTCGGACAAGTTGGTCCAGCGCGCAAAGTTTTGCATCTGTGCATCGTCAAGGCCGCGTCCATCAAGCACCACAGTCACGGGGTTGCCGCAGTAGGGAACGGCCGTGAAGACATCCACGGTCATGAAAGGGCGGAGCTGAAGGGGAACGGCGGTGGCCATGGCGGAGGGATGTTGGTGGACAGCGGCAGATAAGAAAGCGCACAGCCTGCGAGAAGCAGCGCGCGAGCTAGGGTATGCATGCGACGAGGGTGGCGCTGAATCATGTCATACGCTTGCTGGCGATTTCACGTCGGAACGGCTGTTTTGTGTTGAACGGCGACAGTCGCAATCGGGCAGAAGCAGGTCCCAGGATTAAGAGTTGGAATGGCCGCTTACCGAAGTACGTCAATTGCTTCCACGAGATTTATCACCTGCCATTGCATGCTGCCGGAGGCCTGCGTGCCCTGGGGCCGCAGTTGCACGCTCATGAGCTGTCAGCTTGATGCTCTCATCCCGCAGTATTTGCAGCATCCGAAATTCTGCTGAGGGTCGGCAGGACCTACAACGGCTGCTCTATCTTTGGAGCCAGTCACTCGACGGTGCAACTAGGTGCGTACTGAATCGAACTGCCGCTTCTGCGCTCAGCGACAGGGGTGATGCTTACCCGGAGCAGACAGCTATAGCACCTGAATTAAGCCGCGCAGCGAAGCGACGTGGCTTTGTATCCCTAGGGCCTGTACGCGTTGACGTGATCAACTTGCTTGTGGAGACGGTTGAGCATATCGATCAGCAACTCCACTTCTTCATGTGTCAGCGTTTGCAGAAGGCGACGCTCTCTTTCTTTTGCCACATCGAAGATCTGATCATGCAAATGTTGGCCCTCTGCGGTGAGGCTGAGGGTGTATCGCCTCGCGTCTACCGCATCAACTTGCGACTGCACATAACCTGCGTTTTGCAGAACTTGAACAGATTTGCTCACCGCACTCTTGTCCAGTCCGACTACCTGGCATATCCGCTGCGCAGGAATGTGGTTCTCCACCGCCAGCATGGACAACACACGCCACTCGACGATGCCTACATCGAAGTTCTCTCGATAGACCTGTGATGCCCCGGAGGACAGCTTGTTCGCGATGAAGGCCAGTAACGCCGGCGCGTAGCGCTCAAGGTCGAGTTTCTTTTTTTTCTTCATGCAATCTATGCCAACTTAGGGTAAATATTGGTTGATATCTCAACTGATTTTTCTACACTGACGCATCTGTGCTTGCACTATAGCTGCGTTTTATTGGTTGATATCTCAACAAAATTTAGAGGCCAACTAGTCAACTGTGAACGGGATCTTGAACATGAGCCATCAATCGATCAAACGCTAAGCCTTGCTCCGCGAGTCCAACTGCCCGGTAGCGGCAACTTAGAACAGGCAACCCAATTACAGCCAAAGTCCATGACGCTCTGTGTCAGGGAGAGGCGTTGGCTTTTTCAATAGAGAGTCCCACATGCTAGAGCTTGTTGTTCAACGAAGAGTGCAGGAAGCTGAAGACATCATCAGCCTTGACTTCATATCTGCGCAAGGAACGGTTCTTCCCGCATTTGAACCAGGAGCCCACATTGATGTTCATTTGCCGAATGGTCTGGTCCGGCAATATTCCTTGTGCCATCCAAGCGAATCCCGATCTTCAGCCAAGTACACGATCGCAGTTCAGCGCGAGAAAGAGTCACGCGGTGGCTCGATTTCCGTGCATGAACAGCTCACGGTTGGCTCTAGGGTTCATGCCAGCGAACCCAGAAATCTATTTGAACTGGCACCCGCAGCGAGAAAGCATCTGCTTCTAGCTGGAGGTATCGGGATTACGCCGCTGATCTGCATGGCGCAAGCACTCGCCCTCCGGCAACATGACTTTGAGCTTCATTACTTCTGTCGATCTCAGGCCCGCGCAGCCTTTGGCGATCTGCTGAGATCGGACTCCTTGGCGCAGTCAGTGCATTTGTATCTGGATGGCAATACCAGCGCCCACTTGGCAGAACTTCTGAAAAGGCCTGATCCAGACACTCATATCTACGTGTGTGGTCCAAGTGGCTTCATGGACTGTGTGCTTGGCATTGCATCGGAGCGTAATTGGCCATTAGGCAATGTGCACAAGGAGTTCTTCGCCGCTGGCTCATCGCCGCAGGAAGGCGACCAGCTGTTTGAAGTGCAGATTGCCAGTACAGGATACCGATACGAGATACCGGTGGGTGCATCGGTGTTCGAAGTGCTTGATCAAGCCGGCGTGGATATCCCCGTGTCTTGCGAGCAAGGCATATGCGGAACTTGCGTGACCCGTGTGCTGGAGGGTGTTCCAGATCACCGTGACCAATACCTGACGGACGCAGAGAAGGCTGCGAACAAGTGCTTCACGCCTTGTTGCTCACGAGCTCGCAGCAAGCTGCTGGTGCTCGATCTTTGATTTCAGCTTTCCCTCAACGATTTTCCAAGGAGACCTACGATGACCACTATTTCGATTCATCCTGCTCGAGAGAGCGCTGTGCCGCAAAGGAGCAAATTTCCTCTCAATCAGTGGTATGTCGCAGCACATTCATCAGAGCTGGCCGACAAGCCGGTTGGGCGTAAGTTACTGGGAGAGGCTGTAGTGCTGTTCCGTATCGGTGACGGCACAGTGGCGGCACTTGAAGATCGTTGCTGCCATCGTGCTTTGCCGTTGTCCGCTGGAACTGTGGAGAGCTGCGGATTGCGCTGCGGCTACCACGGTCTGCTCTACAACCATGAGGGCAAGTGCGTGGAGATCCCCGGCCAGGAGAAAATTCCTACCAAGGCCAAAGTTTCGGCCTATCACGTACAAGAGCGGGACGGACTCATTTGGATCTGGTTTGGTAAGCCAGAGAATCCCGAGCCTATGTGCGACGCACCCTCGTATTCGGTTCACAGCTCGCCAGAGTATGTCTATGGAGGCGACGTTTACCACTACAACGCACCGTACCAGCTCATCCACGACAACCTGTTGGATCTCAGTCACCTTGGTTATGTGCATTTGCACACCATCGGGGGCAATGCCAAGCTGCATATGAATGCAGAAATGAAGGTCGAAAGCGAAGGAGACTTTGTCAGAGTGGTGCGGTATATGCCCGACTCGGTACCGCCTCCGACATACTCCGCAGCTTATCCTTTCAAGGGGAATGTGGACCGTTGGCAGGAGATCGAATTTCGCGTATCCCATCTGCTGATCTGGACAGGTGCTGTCGATCAGGGAACCGACGCTATGGACGATCCACAAAGAGGTGGCTTTCACATGCGCGGCTTTCATGGGGTTACGCCAGAGAGCGAGACGACTTGCCACTACTTCTGGACCATGGCGACCAATCCGGCCAAGGACGTGGAGGAGGTCAAACGCAAGGTGCTGGAACAAACCGAGCTCACTTTTGACGAAGACAAGGTCGTGATTGAAGCGCAATATCAGAACATGATCCGCTTCGGACCCAAGTCCATGATCGATATCCACGTCGATGTGGGAGCGAATCGCGCTCGACGGATTATTGAAAGATTAATGGCTTAACTCCCAATGCGAAAGGCATGAGCTGTTCTGGCTCAATCCTCTCAAGTACACCCTGCATCAACGGTAATCGCCGGTATCTAGCCCGCGCCTTATCGCCACTCAAATCCGCTTCAGAAAACCCAGGTGGACTGCTTTAGCCATGAGCAGGCCAAGGCCAAGCTACGCCTGACGTAGCAACTTATAAAAGGAGACAACTATGAACTCTTCAGTCGTGGGGAAAATGGATGACAAGCCAATGTCTGCATACCAATGGTTTGTCATCGCACTATGCTTTCTCATCAATATGCTTGATGGGTTTGATGTGCTGGTGATGGCTTTCACAGCTGCCTCGGTTGCCAGTCAATGGGCGTTGAGTGGCGTACAGCTGGGCTATTTACTCAGTGCAGGGCTTGTGGGTATGGCCCTGGGTTCCCTGGTTATCGCCCCTTGGGCAGACAGGATAGGTCGACGGCCGCTCATCATGCTGTGTATTGCGATTGCTGGCGTTGGCATGTTGGCATCTGCATATACACAGTCCGCAGTTCAACTGGGAGCGCTGCGACTGTTCACCGGGTTGGGCATCGGAGGCATTCTAGCCAGCAGTTACGTGATCGCTGGCGAGTATGCATCTAGTCGCTGGCGTGGTTTGGCCATCAGTTTGCAAGCCACGGCATATGCCTTGGGGGCCACTATTGGGGGGCTGATTGCAACACAACTGATCCCTAGCCTAGGCTGGCGATCAGTATTCCTGTATGGCGGGGTGGCGACATTGGTGACTTTGCCAGTCATGTTTTTGTGGTTGCCTGAATCGTTGGATTTCCTGATTGCTAAGCGTCCCTCCAATGCGCTTGGGAAGATGAACATCATTCGATTGAAAGTAGGATTGGAGCCTCTGGCGCAAATGCCCGCTTTCAATCAATCGACGGCAACAGCAGGAGCGAACCGTGTTGCCAGCTTGCTTGCACCTGGACTTGCCGCGTCTACCTTGCTGATTTGGGCCGCCTTTTTTATCGTTATGTTCGGCTTTTACTTTGTGATGAGCTGGACCCCGAAGTTGCTGGTGACGGCGGGATTGTCCAACCAGCAAGGTATCACTGGTGGCGTTCTGCTCAATGTGGGAGGCATTGTCGGTACTTCGCTAATTGGTTTCCTGGCAGCAAAGTACCGCCTGTCCCGGGTACTCATGCTCTACCTCATCATTAACGCAGCATTGATGTGCACGTTTGTGAGCCTGCTTGGTAACTTGGGGATGGCATTCGCTGCCGCCTTGGCCATTGGCGTGTTTGTCAATGGATGCGTTGCTGGCCTTTATGCTTTGACACCAAACATCTATACAGCGACACAGCGCGTCACGGGGCTAGGGTGGGCAATCGGTGTGGGGCGTATCGGCGCGATTGTCTCGCCATTGGTCGCGGGCAAGCTCATTGACGCCAGTTGGAGGCCTGACGAGCTCTTTTCGCTCTATGGTCTTGTCTTCTTGGGTGCTGCATTAGCCGTTTATCAAATACAGCGCAGGAGTTCTGCTTCAACTGCGCCTCAGCCATTGGTGATGCATGATGCCCCTGAAACAGCCGATTGATATGAACTTCTGACCGCCTGCTCCTGGCCGTTAGCACTGGTTCGCGGACCTCGCTACCTACGGCGCGGTTGGCTCTGGATCACGCCACAGCGCGACTTTGCGTGCCATTGCCTCTTGCTCGGCAAACTTATACTGTCCGCGCGCCTGGGGAGACTGTTCGTGGCCACAGGCGCGGGACCATCGGGCCATGCCTTGGGTGATCATGGCCAGGCCGGCATCGAGTGTGCGCGGCCCGCTGGATGCCGACGCAGGCGTCACCCAAACAGAGCAGACCTGTCGCTGGAACCGATCTGTCTTGGTGCAGCGCAGTTCGGCCTCCTTAAGAAATATCAGCTCAGCCAATGCCTGTCGGACTCTCTCTCCGAATGGCTGCTTGCGCTCGGGTGCATCGATGCCCTGCAGCCTGACCGTGACCTGCTCATAAGCGCCAGGCTCACCACAGCGCACGGTCAGGGTGCGACCGTCTGAGATGCCGATGACGAGGCAGAGGAGGGTAGCTGCAAGCATGGCTTCAGTCTATTGGGCAAGAAAAAGGCCCGCAACGCGGGCCAATCATCAATCCAGATAGATGCACAAGTTGTTGATTTCAATTGCCTGCAATTGCTCGGCTTTGTTTGATTCTTCAGGCCATCTTCGTGGCTGGAAAGCAAGCAAATCAACAGCTTGCGTGTGTAAAGGTGTCTGCAAATGCCACCGGTTCGTCATCCTGAACCGGGGGTTCAGGTGGGCAAGAGCAACCTATCGTTGGGTTCATCTGACGCGAGACGATCACGCTCAATAGGTGATTTATCAAGCCCATGCTCGTTGAGCATTGGTTCAAGGAAATATAAAAACCGGCAGATTTGCAGACGGTTTTATTCTAACGGGTATTGGCAGTCGCGCGGAGGTCATGACTGCTTTGCTGCTGAGGTTACCCGATCAGAGCAGCCTGGCGTCAGCATCCAGTGCCTGATCGAGCTTGAGCACCAGTTGCTCGGCAAGCTCCTGCTGGCGCTGCAGCTCAGCCTGGGCGGCCTCATTGACCTCGGCGGGGGCGAATTGCTCCTGAGCAAGCGCCTGCATTTCTGCCTGGGCATTGGCCATAAGGGCTTGCTGGGCATCGCGGTCAAGCACGTCGAAAGCCATATTGAGGGCTGCCAGCACTGCCACGCGCTCGCGCGAGCGGACCTTGCCGCTGTCGCGGATGCGGTTCATGGCTTCGTCCACGCGGCGAACGGCTTCCTGCACACGTTCTTCTTGACCATCGGGGCAGGTCAGCACATAGCTTTGCTGCATGATTTGCACATCGATCTGCTTCATGGGCGTCAGTGGCGGGTCTGGTGATGGAGGGTGACGACTGTCACTCTCCCTGGTTGGCGGGCAGGCGTTCGATCAAGGCATCGACGCGCGCACGTGCGGCCTGCAGGCGCAGACGCAGCAAATCGCGCTCTTGCGTCAGAGCGATGACCTGATCGGTGAGCAGGGTGTTGGTGCGCTGCAGTTCCTCGTGGCGCACCAGCAGACGCTCTACGCGCTCGGCAATGAGATCAAGAGAGGGCTGGGTGGTCATAGACTCTGCCATTGTAGGTCTTGCAGTCCGTGGGTGAGTATAAATGTGCAGGCAAATTCAGCAGTTTGTGCAGGAGCACAGGCTGCTTGACTGCCGCAATCGTAAAACTGCAATATTTCTCTCAAAATCGTAGCGTGCTGCACAAGTTCTGTGTACCTCAAACGCATATTTAAGGTAAAAAATCGTCACCTGAGCCGCGCTCGGTTACTCCGAATGAAGGATCTGCGCCGCGTAGCGCTCATTACAATGGGCGTCTGTTGGTGCTCGAGGCCGCTTTTCTGTGGTCTCAGTTCAACGGGAAGCAGGGAGGTGCTGGCCAGACACACTGGCACACTGAACCTGCGCTGCCCCCGCAACGGTCGGCGAATGGAATGCAGCGGCATTCCGCCTTTTTCCCCATGGCCACTGGCGCTGCGCGCTGGGAAGGCCGGCAAGAGGATGATTCGCCTAGCCCGGATACCGGCCAACATGGGTTGCCTGCATTCTGTGCAGGTATGTTTGCTCAATGTCGGCGGGTAGGCTGATGTGGGCGTATTCAAGTGTGCTTTCCATGAGTCCGCAATCTTCGTCCCTGCGCATGGCGCAGGTGGCTTCGCGCGCACGCGCATCGTTTGTTCTCCGTCCCACTCTTCTGGCATCTGCGTTGGCAGTGGCGTTTGCCGCACAGGCTCAGTCAGCTGCACAGGCCGATGCGGTGCAGATGAAAGAAACCGTGGTCACCGCCAATCGCATCGAGCAGCCTTTGTCCGATTTGGTGGCCGATATGTCGGTGGTGGGCCGTGAAACGATTGAAACGGCGGGCGCCGTGGGTGTGGCCGATGTGCTTTCGCGTCTGCCGGGTGTGCAAATGGTGCGCAACGGCGGCGCTGGCTCGACCACCAGCGTCTATCTGCGCGGTGCCGACACGCGCTTCACTGCCGTCTATATCGATGGCATACGCGTGGACTCGCAGTCCACGGGCGGTGCCTCCTGGCAGGATATTCCACTGGAAGCGATCGACCGAATTGAAGTGTTGCGAGGCCCGGCGGCGGCTGTCTACGGCTCTGACGCCATCGGCGGTGTGGTGCAGATCTTTACCAAAAAGGGCGAGGGCAAAGCCAAGCCCTATGTGGGCTTGGGCTGGGGCAGTCGTGGCACGGTGAAGGCTCAGGCTGGCGTCAGCGGCGGTGTGGCCGGCTGGGATTACAGTCTGGGTGTTTCGCATGCCAGCAGCAATGGCTTTAATTCCAAAACTTCTGAGGGCTCCAATCCTGATGCAGACGGTTATCGTAGCAATGCTTTCAATGGCCGCATTGGCTATCAGCTCTCGGCCAATCAGCGCGTGGAAGCAACGGCGCTGACCAGCTACATGAATTCTGGCTACGACGCCAGCAAGTACGACGACCGCAGCATCTACAAGATGAGCGCAGTGGGCCTGAACTGGCAGGCCAAATGGAGTGATATTTACAGCACACGCCTGCAGTACACGCAGTCGCGGGACTTCTATCAGACCAAGCCCAGTCCTTATGAAACAGATACTCGTCTGCACAGCTATCTGTTCCATAACGAATGGAGGCTGGGCGTGCAGACCGTGACCGTTGCACTGGAGCGCCGCGAAGACAAGCTAATCAACAGCGGCCTTGATATCGGCAGCCGCGAGCGTTCGCAGAATGCGCTGGCATTGGGTTACGGTCTGAATCTGGGTAAGCACACGCTGCAACTTAATGCCCGCCATGACCGTGATAGCGAATTTGGTGGCCACACAACAGGGAGCGCTGCATATGGCTATGAGTTCATGCCTAACTGGCGTGCTACAGCCTCAGCTGGTACAGCCTTCCGTGCACCCACGCTGTATCAACGATTCAGCATGAACGGAGATGCGACTTTGGTACCCGAAAAAGGCCGTAATGTGGAGTTGGGCCTGAAGTGGGGCAAGGGCAGCGACAGCTTCTCGGCCACGGTTTATAGAAACAAGGTTTCCAACCTCATCAACTACGTTGGCAGAAAAGGTTCATGTCAGAGCGTGCAATCGTTTGGCGATAGTGGGGGCTGTTATGCCAATGTTGCCAATGCGCGTTATGAAGGCATCACGCTGGCTGCGACCACGCGAGTGGGCATGGTGAATCTGCAAGGCTCTGTGGATTTCCAAAACCCACGAGACCTTGACAAAAATCAGCAGCTAGCCCGTCGCTCCAAGCGTTATGCGAGTTTGTCTGCCGATACTCGGGTTGCAGGTTGGAAGCTGGGTGTAGAAGTGCAGACGGCTGCAAAAAGGTATGACTATGACTTCACAGGGAAGTCGTTTACTTTGGGCGGTTACACGCTTTGGAATCTGAGCGCACAAAAGCAGTTGAGCCGCGACTGGAGCCTGGTGGCACGCATCAACAATCTGGCTGACAAGCGCTATGAGCTGGCCCGAACCTATGCCACCGAAGGCCGCAGCGGCTATATCGGGGTGAAGTGGGAAGCCAGGTAAGAGGCCATGACAGTCACCGCAATGCATGAAACAGGCTCGGGCGTGTGCTGCCCGGTGCTGCTGATCAGTGCCCCGGCCTCCGGTCAGGGCAAGACCACCGTGACGGCGGCGCTGGCGCGGCTGCATGCGCGCCAAGGACGCAAGGTGCGCGTATTCAAGTGCGGGCCGGATTTTCTGGACCCTTACTGGCACGAACTGGCCAGCGGTTCGCCCGTGCATTCGGTGGATTTGTGGATGACGGGCGAGGCGGATGTGCGCCAGCGTCTGCATGAGGCGGCCCAGGAGGCCGACCTGATTCTTGTCGAAGGCGTGATGGGCCTGTTCGACGGCAACTTCAGCGCGGGCGATCTGGCGCAGTTGCTGGGTCTGCCTGTGCTGGCCGTGGTCGATGCCTCGGCCATGGCGGGCACTTTCGGGGCGCTGGCCTATGGCTTGCAGCATTACCAGGGCGGTCTGCGCTGGGCCGGCATGCTGGCCAACCGCGTGGCCACGGCTCATCATGCCGATCTGCTCAGGCAAGGCCTGCGCGACCAGTCGCTGTGGCTGGGTGCCATGCCCGGTGTGCAACTGGGCGATGCAGCGGTCAAGGCCAAGTCAGCAGCGCTGCTGCCCGAGCGCCACCTGGGCCTGATCGCAGCCCACGAGCTCGGCGATGCCTTGGAGCGCCTGGACGCTGCGGCCGACGCCCTGGCCCAGACTCCCCTGGGGCAACGGGCCTGGAGCTCGGACGACGGTCAGCCCAGCTGGCAGGACTGGAACGTGGACTTTGCAGCGCCAGACATTTGCGCCGATCAGCCTCGCGTGGAGCCTTGGCTGAGCGGACGTCGCATTGCCATTGCGCGCGACGCGGCGTTTTCCTTTATTTATCCCGCCAATCTGGACTGTCTGCGTGCCATGGGGGCCGAGTTGTGCTTTTTCTCGCCGCTGGCTGGCGATGCGCTGCCGCCCTGCGATGCGATCTGGCTGCCCGGCGGCTATCCGGAGCTGCATGCCCGGGCCTTGCATGAGAACCGGCCGTTGCGCGACGGCCTTGCCGAGCATATGGCGCAGGGCAAGCCGGTCTGGGCCGAGTGCGGCGGCATGCTTGCCCTGTGTGATGGAGTAACTGCCCTGGACGGCAGCACCCAGCCCATGTGGGGGCTGCTGCCAGGTCAGGTTGTGATGCAGAGCCGGCTTGGCGGTCTGGGCATGCAGCAGCTGGCGCTCGATATGGGCTTGCTGCGCGGCCATACCTTTCACTACACAAGGCTGGAGACGGCCATGCCGGTGCTCACGCGCAGCAGCCGTCCCGGCGCAGCCGTACAGGCAGACCGTGGCGAGGCACTTTATCAATATGGCAGTGTGCGTGCCAGTTACTTTCATGCCTGGTTTCCGTCCTGCCCGGCAGCGGTGGCGTCGCTTTTTGGCGCAACAATCGAAGACTGAGCCTTTTGTCCATCACCACCATGAGCCCTGCAAGCACCACCTCCTTCGTCATGCCGCGTACTCAGCTGATTCTGGGCGGGCAAAAAAGCGGTAAATCCCGTCGTGCAGAGCTGCTGGCGCGCCAGTGGCTGCAGACGGATGCCGGGAATCAGGCTGCGCTGGTGGCGACCGGCCAGGCCTGGGATGCGGAAATGAGCGAGCGCATTGCGCGCCACCAGCGCGACCGCGCCGAGCGCGTGCCAGGCATGTTGACCATAGAGGAGCCTCGCGAGCTGGCCCAGGTGCTGGCCCGGCACAGCAGCCCGCAGCGCCTGCTGGTGATTGATTGCCTGACCTTGTGGCTGACAAACTGGTTGATGCCGGTGCAGACCGGGAATTCTGAAGACAGCCCATCTCCAGCTCCGGACTGGCAATCACAGCTAGCTCTCTTTCTGAAAGCGCTTGACGAAGCTGCCGGCCCCGTGATTCTGGTCGGCAACGAAATCGGTCTGGGCGTGATTCCCATGGGGCGCGAAGTGCGCGCATTTGTCGATGCGCTGGGCTTGCTCAATCAGCAGGCGGCAGCGCATTGCGAAAGCGTCACGCTGATGTGCGCCGGCTTGCCTCTGGCGTTGAAAGGGCCGCAGGCATGAGGGCCACCGTAAAACAGTTTGCCGCTGCTGCGCTGCTTGTTTGCGGCCTGGCCGGGGCTTTGTCGGTGGCGGCGCAGTCCGTGCAGATCATCGATGCACGTGGCGCGCAGGTGCAATTGGCCAAACCGCCGCAGCGCATCGTCAGCCTGCTGCCCTCGCTGACCGAGAGCCTGTGCGCGCTGGGCGGTTGCGAGCGTCTGGTGGGGGTGGATCGCTATTCCAATTGGCCCGCCCATGTGAAGACCGTGCCCGTGGTGGGGGGCGGGCTGGATCCGAATATCGAGGCTATTGTGGCGCTAAAGCCAGATCTGGTGCTGGTTTCCATGGCATCACGGGCCATTGCGCGAATGGAGGCGCTGGGCCTCAAGGTGGTGGCGCTGGAGCCGCGTACCCACGAGGAAGCGCGCACCGTGATGCAGAAAATAGGTCAGCTGCTCGCCTTGCCTCCCACACAGGGCGCAGACCGCGTCTGGGCCGCTATCGAAGCCGACCTGAACAAGGCCGCTGCCAGCGTGCCCGAAGCCATGCGCGGTCAGCGCGTGTACTTTGAAGCCAGTCGCGGCCCGTATGCCGCCGGTGAAAAATCCTTTATCGGCCAGACACTGACGCGGCTGCATCTGCGCAACGTGGTCGACGCCAGGCAAGGGCCGTTTCCGCGCCTGAATCCCGAATATGTGGTCAAGCTGGATCCTGACATTCTGATGGCCGGCGAGCGAGCCTGGAAAACCGGCGTGCCGGAATACCCGGGCTGGGCCCAGATGCGGGCGGTGAAGCAGGGCGCGATCTGCGCCTTCACGCCCGAGGAATCTGACATTCTGGTGCGCCCAGGCCCACGCATGGCCGAGGGGGCGCAAATCATTGCTCAATGTCTGCAGCGTCTGGCGGCAAGGCAGGGCAAGAGCCCATGAACACCTGCATCTCCAGTCGTCACCGCAGGGGCCAGCGCGGGCTGGCCGCTGCCTGGCTGCTGCTGTGGCTGACGCTGGCTGCTGCTTTGCTGGCGCTGCTGGGCGCGGGTATCGGCAGCACGGGTTTTGAGAGCGTACTCAATGCCCGCCAAGACCCGCTAGCCTGGCAGATCGTGATGGATATTCGCCTGCCACGCACGGCGGCGGCCTTGCTGGCCGGAGGCCTGCTGGGGCTGGCCGGAGCGGTGGCGCAGGGCGTGTTTCGCAACCCCCTGGCCGATCCTTATTTGCTGGGCAGTGCCTCCGGGGCATCGCTGGGGGTGGCGCTGGCCATGGCTGCCCTGGGTGTCTCGCCTTTTGCGCTGGCCGGCCTGGCGCGCTGGGGCGTGACGGGCGCGGCTTTTGCGGGTGCCGTGCTTGCCGTGGTGCTGACCCTGGTGCTGGCCAAGGGCGTGCAGAACACCATGCGCCTGCTGCTGGCCGGCGTGGTGGTGGGTGTGGTGCTGGGCGCCGCCGCATCGCTGGTGCTGCTCATGAACCCCGACATCATGCAGGCCATGCAGTCTTTCATGCTGGGCAGCACGGCGTTTGCGGGCTGGCCTGCCTGCGCTCTCATGCTGTGGGTGCTTATGCCCGTGCTGGTGCTGGCCTGTAGCCTGAGCCGCGTGCTCGACGGCTTGGCACTCGGCGAGGCCACGGCCCATAGTCTGGGTCTGCCGCTGGCGCCGCTGCGCCTGCTGCTGATCGTGCTGCTGGCGCTGGCCACGGGCACCGCCGTGGCGCAGACCGGTTTGGTCGCTTTTGTAGGCCTGGCTGCGCCCCATCTGGTGCGTTCCATGGTGCGCGCGCTGCACTGCTGGCTGCTGGTGCTAAGCAGTCTGATGGGGGCGGTGCTGCTGCTGGCCGCCGACCTGCTGGCGCGATGGTTGATCGCACCGCAGGAGCTTCCCGTGGGGGTGCTGACGGCGGTGCTGGGAGGCAGCTATCTGCTGTGGCTGATGCACAAGCGTGGCGCCATGCCGTCTGGAGAGGGCGCATGAGCAGCAATATCGAGACTGGAATCGCGTTGGCGACCGAGGCTCTGAGCGTACAGCTGGGCGAGCGTGAAGTGCTGCGCCAGATCAGCCTGCGCATTCCCCGGGGTCGCTGGACGGCCATCGTTGGCCCCAATGGCGCGGGTAAATCTACGCTGCTGCGCGCCATGGCCGGCATGCGTGCCGCCAACCAGCGGCAAAGCGGCGCGGTGCTTTTGCAGGGTCGTGAGCTGGGCGACTGGAATGGCCGCGAGCGTGCCAAGGCCCTGGCCTGGCTGGGCCAGAATCAGCCTGTTGCGGCTGATATGGCCGTGTATGACGTGGTCATGCTGGGGCGTTTGCCCCACCAGGGTTGGCTGGCTCCGGCCTCGAACGCCGACCGGCAGGCCGTGGAGCAGGCGCTGCGCCAGACCCATGCCTGGGACTGGCATCAGCGCAGCATAGGCCAGCTATCGGGAGGTGAACGTCAGCGCGTGCTGCTGGCAAGGGCCCTGGCCGTGCAGGCACGGACTCTGCTGATGGATGAGCCACTGGCCAATCTTGACCCGCCGCACCAGACCGACTGGATGCTGACGGCCCGCAGTCTGGTGCAGCAAGGCGCGACCCTGGTCAGCGTGCTGCACGAGTTGTCCTTCGCCTTGCTGGCTGACGAAATGGTCGTCATGCAGGCCGGCCGTATCACCCACCAGGGCGCTTGCAGCGATCCCGCCACCCATGCCGCGCTGGAGTCCGTGTTTGACCGGCGCATACAGGTGCGCGAACTCGATGGCCTGTGGCTGGCCCTGCCGCGCCTGAGCTGAGCTCGGTCGCAATTCTTGATTTTTTGCCCTTTAGCCCTTGATAGACAAGCGAGAGTAGCTATGAATATTGAAAATCCTCCCACCGAGAAGCCTTACGAAAAGCCCGAGGGCGAGCGCCGCGGCCTGATCATCGTCAACACCGGCAATGGCAAGGGCAAGAGCACAGCCGCCTTTGGTCTGGCCTTTCGCGCCACGGGCCGGGGCAAGGCCGTCAAGGTCTATCAGTTCATGAAGGTGCCTACGGCCCGCTTTGGCGAGCACCGCCTGGCCGAGCAGGTCGGTCTGCCCATCGAAGGACTGGGCGATGGCTTTAGCTGGAAAAGCAAGGACCTCGATCACTCCGCCCAGCTGGCGCGTGACGGCTGGGAAAAGGCCAAGGCCGACATTCTTTCGGGCGAGCTGTTTCTGGTCGTGCTCGACGAAATCACCTATCCGCTGATCTATGGCTGGCTGCCGCTGCAGGAGGTGCTGGACACGCTCAAGGCGCGTCCCAGGGATGTGCATGTCTGCCTCACGGGCCGCCGCTGCCCGCAGGAAATCATCGACATCGCCGACACCGTGACCGAGATGACGCTGATCAAACATGCTTTCCAGGCGGGTATTCCCGCTCAAAGAGGTATCGAAGACTGATGGCTTTTGCCATGTCTGTGGCGCGACAATAGTTCCATGACCGAATCCAAGACCAGCTCTTTCGCGACGATTGCCGCAACGCCTTTCACCGAGGCCGAGCGGGCTGCCGTCTACCGCGCCATCTATGAGCGCCGCGACATGCGTCATTTTGCGGGCGGTAAGGTCCCCGACGAGGTCTTGCTGCGCCTGTTGCGCGCCGCGCATCACGCGCCCAGTGTGGGGTTCATGCAGCCCTGGCGCTTTGTTCGGGTCAAGAGTGCCGAATTGCGCTTGCAGATCCACGGCCTGATCGAGGAGGAGCGCGTGCGCACTGCCCATGCTCTGGGCGAACGTGAAGAAGACTTCATGAAGCTCAAGGTTCAGGGGGTGCTCGATGCGGCCGAGGTGCTGGTTGTCGCCATGCCGCCGGGACGCGAGGCCCATATCTTCGGCCGCCGCACCCTGCCCGAGATGGATATCGCCAGCAGCGCTTGTGCCATCCAGAACCTCTGGCTGGCAGTGCGTGCCGAAGGTCTGGGCATGGGCTGGGTCTCGATTTTCGATCCGCTGGCGCTGGCAAGGCTGTTGCAGATGCCTGAAGGTGCCCACCCGCTGGGCGTGCTCTGCCTGGGCCCAGTCGATGCCTACTATGCCGAGCCCATGCTGCAGCAGGAAAAATGGGCCTGCCGTGCGCCTCTGGAAGACATGCTGATGGACGATGTCTGGGACGACTCGCGTGTGGTGGCCGCGGCGACCAAGGGCAAGCCGGGCAGCGGGCCGTGCGCCGCGAAGAGCAAAACAGACACATGACGAGTTTTGGCTGGACTGAGCTGATCGGTCTTTCTCTCAGTCCGCTGGCATGGCTCTATCAGACATTTACCGCCAGTGATCTGGCGGCGTCCAACTGGGCTGCCAATGTGCAGGCCGGCTTGCTGGCCTTGCTGGTTGCCTTGCTGCTGGACCGGCTTTGGGGCGAGCCGCCGGTGTGGCTGCACCCCGTGGTGCTGATGGGCAAATTGCTGGGCTGGTCGGGGCAAGCGCTTGCACCGCGTGTTGAAGTGCCGCGCGACTATCTGCGTTTTTGCCTGGCAGCAATTGTCTGGTGTGCGCTGGCAGCTCTGTTTTTCATGGTTTATGGCCTGGCCCAGTTCATGCTGGGTTTTGCGCCCTGGTGGCTCTGGGGTCTGGTGATGGGGGTGTTGTTCAAGCCGCTGTTGTCCTGGCGCATGCTCAAAGATGAGGTGCAGGCCGTGGAGGCCGCACTGCAGCAATCGCTGCCCGCAGGGCGGGAGCGCCTGAGCTGGCTGGTGAGTCGCGACACGACACAGCTGGACGCGGCCACCGTACGCGAAAGCGCCATCGAGACGCTGGCCGAGAACCTCAGCGACTCCGTGATTGCTCCGCTGTTCTGGTTTGCCGTGGCCGGCTTGCCCGGGGCGGCCGTCTATCGTTTTGCCAATACGGCCGATGCCATGTGGGGCTACCCCGGCTGGCGAGGCCAGGGCGAGCGCCGCCGCCACTGGCAATGGGCAGGCAAATGGGCGGCCCGCGCCGACGATGTGCTGAACTGGATTCCGGCGCGCATCACCGCAATGTGGCTGGCGCTGCTGGCCGGCGGCCTGTCCTGGACCGGTTTGAGGCGCGATGCAGCCGTGACACCGTCGCCCAATGGCGGCTGGCCCATGGGCGCCATGGCGCAGGCGATAGGGGTTCAGCTTTCCAAGCCCGGCGTCTATCGACTCAACCCGCAGGGACGGGCACCGCAGGCGGCTGATCTGAAGCTGTCTGTAAAATTGGCATCAAAAGTGATTAAGTTGCATGTGCTGCTTGCATTGATTGCTATGATTTTGATGTTTTTGTGGAGAGGAAGGCTGCTTGCCAATGTTTGATGTGAATGCGGCAGCCATGCATGGCGGTACTGATGCGCTGGGCGTTCCGGCGCATGATTTTTCGACCAATCGCAATGCCTGCGGGCCTTGTCCCATGGCCGTGAAGGCGTTGCAGGCCGCCCATGTAGCGCAATACCCCGATCCGCAATACGGGGCATTGCGCGCGCAGCTGGCGGCTTTTCATGGCGTGGCGGTCGAGCGCATCCTGATCGGCGGCAGCAGCAGCGAGCTGATTCATCGCCTCACGTTGCACGCTGTGCGCAGCGGTGCCAAAAGCGTGCAGTTTCCCCAGCATCACTATGGCGACTATCTGCAGGCTGCGCGGGTGTGGCGGCTGGCGCTGTGCCGCCGCACAGAAGCGGCCGTGGCGCCGGTGCTCAGCTGGGCCTGCGAGCCTTCAAGCCCGCTGGGGGCGATGGAAGACATCTGGCCTGCCTGGCAGCAGCCGCCGGCGCAGAAGGAATGGCGCGTGCTGGATTGCGCCTACCGTCCGCTATGGCTGGAAGGCGAGCCGCCCGAGCGCGATCTCGACACGGTCTGGCAGCTGTGGACGCCGAACAAGGCCCTGGGAATGACGGGTGTGCGCGCTGCCTATGCGATTGCGCCCATGCAGGCCGCAGCGGCAGAGCTGCAGGCGCTGAATGCGCTGGCGGCATCCTGGGTGGTGGGCTCGCATGGCGTGGCCATGCTGCAGGCCTGGGTGACGGACGAGGTGCAGCAGTGGCTGGCCCACAGCCTCATGACCTTGCGCCGCTGGAAGGCGCAGCAGCTGGCGCTGTGCGAGAGGCTGGGCTGGCAGGTCGTTCCCGGTCATCAGGGCAATTACTTTGTCGCAGGTCTGCCGCTGGCAGAGCTGGCCGCGCCTCTTGCCGGCCTGCGTGCCCAGGGCATCAAACTGCGCGACTGCGCAAGCTTTGGCCTGAGCGGCCATGTGCGGCTGGGTGTGCTGCCGCCCGTCTCGCAGGCCGCGCTGGAGCAAGCCTGGAAAAGCATCCAATGACCTTGCCGATCAGACCTGATGGGCGCAAGGCGCTACCATTTCTCATGGACACTGAAACCTTGAAGCTGCGCTCGGTGCTGGTGGAGCGCTATGTCACGCCGCTGCGCGAAGGCGGCTCCATGCCGGCAATTGTCGAGACTGACGATCTGGGCACCTATGTGCTCAAGTTCCGGGGCGCTGGGCAGGGCGTGCGCGCGCTGATGGCCGAGATCATCTCTGGCGGCATGGCACGTGCGCTGGGCCTGCCGGTGCCCGAAATCGTGCTGCTGCACTTGAACGGCGACCTGTCCCGCACCGAATCCGACCCCGAGATTCAGGACCTGATTCGCGCCAGCGACGGGCTGAACGTGGGGCTGGACTATCTGCCGGGCTCCATCAACTTTGACCCGGCGGTGGACGTGGTGGACGACGACTTTGCATCGCGCCTCGTGTGGTTCGACACCCTGGTCAGCAATGTGGACCGCACGGCGCGCAACACCAATATGCTGATGTACCAGAAGCAGCCCTGGCTGATCGATCATGGCGCGAGTCTGACCTTTCACCATGCCTGGAACGGAGTCGTCGCCGATCCGGCCAAGCCTTTTGCGCCCAGTGCCGAGCATGTGCTGCTGCCGCAGGCCAGCCAGCTGGCGCAGCTGGATGCGCAGCTGGCCGCCAAGCTTGGGCCCGAAGTGCTCAAGAGCATCGTGGACGAGGTGCCCGACTGCTTTCTGGAGCAGGCCGCAGCCGACAAAGAGGGCGATGTGCTCAGGAATGTGCAGGCCCATCGCGCGGCCTATGTGAATTATTTCGTGGCCCGGCTTGCCGAGCGTGGCCGCTGGTTGCAAGGAGTGATCGATGCACGCGCATGAGGTCTACGACTACGCCATCGTGCGGGTAGTGCCGCGCGTGGAGCGTGAGGAATTTGTGAACGCGGGTGTGATCCTCTCCTGCCAGCGCACCGGTCATCTGCAGGCTGCCGTGGCCCTTGACGAACAGCGTCTGCTGGCGCTGGATCCGAATGTGGATCTGGAGGCCGTGCACCGTCACCTGGGCTCCATCGTGGCCATCTGCGAAGGCAGGATCGATGGCGGGCCGATTGCGCAGCTGCCCATGCGTGCACGCTATCACTGGCTCACGGCCAAGCGCAGCAGCATCATCCAGACCTCGCCCTCGCATATGGGCATGTGCACCCATCCCGGCGAGGCGCTGGTCAGAATCCTGCAGCGCGTGGTGCTGCCGATCCCAATCGAGACTTAAGACATGACAGCACGTTGCATCATGGTGCTGGGCACCAGCAGTGGCGCGGGCAAAAGCTGGGTGGCCACGGCGCTGTGCGCCTACTACCGCAGCCAGGGCCTGAAGGTTGCGCCGTTCAAGGCGCAGAACATGAGCAACAACGCGCGTGTTGTGGCCACGCCCGAGGGCCGCTGGGGCGAGATCGGCACGGCCCAGTATCTGCAGGCGCTGGCAGCGGGGGCGGTTCCCGATGTACGGATGAACCCGCTGCTGCTCAAGCCCGAGGCTGACACGCGCAGCCAGGTCGTGCTGTTCGGACAGGTCAATGAGGAGCTGAGCGCCATGCCCTGGCGAGGTCGCAGCCTCAAGGTCTGGCCGCAGATCGCGCAGGCGCTGGACGAGCTGCGTGCCGAAAACGATGTGGTGGTGATCGAAGGCGCGGGCTCGCCGGCCGAAATCAATCTGCATGCCAGCGATGTGGTCAATATGCGTGTGGCCAAACATTGCAATGCACACTGCCTGCTGGTCTCGGACATAGACCGAGGCGGAGCCTTTGCCCATCTCTACGGCACCTGGGCACTGCTGCCTGAGGATGAGCAAAAGCTCATCAAGGGCTTTGTGCTCAACAAGTTCCGGGGTGATGCAGCACTGCTGGCACCGGCGCCCCAGATGCTGGAAGAGAAGACGGGTGTGCCCACGGTGGCTTGCATTCCCATGCAGTTCCAGCATGGTCTGCCCGAGGAGGACGGCGTGTTCGATGATCGCGGCAGCACGGGAGCCGGGCGGGCCGTTCACACCACGATTGCCATCATCGCCTATCCGCGCATCAGCAATCTCGATGAATTTCAGCCCCTGTTGCAAGTGCCAGGCGTGCGCGTGATCTGGGCTCGCTCTCCCGCGCAACTCGCCGAGGCGGACTGGGTCATTCTGCCGGGCAGCAAGGCCACGGCTGCCGACCTGGCCTGGATGCGTGCACAGGGGCTGGATGCAGCCGTCGTCGCTCATGCCGGACTCGGCAAGCGGGTGCTGGGTATTTGCGGCGGTCTGCAGATGTTGGGCGAGGCGCTGATCGATCTGCATGGAGTGGACGGCAATGCCGCAGGCCTGGGTCTGCTGCCGCTGGCGACCCTGTTTGCGCAGGACAAGACTGTGCAACCCACGACCCTGCAACTGCCTGCGTTGCAAGCCCCATGGAATGCCCTGAGTGGCGTGCCGGCACGTGGCTACGAGATCCACCACGGCCAGACCCAACTACGTGCCGACATGCAGATGGCCAGTGTGCGACCGGCTCAGGAGCTGTTGCCCGGCATGCTATGGCAGGGAGGCAACAGCGCTGTCATCGGTACCTATCTGCACGGTCTGTTTGAAAACGCCGAGGTAATTCATGCGCTGTTCGGCCACGATGCACCCAGCCTGGAGCAGGTGTTTGCGCGGTTGGCGCAGGGCGTGGGGCAATGGTTTGAGCCGACCGCGCTCCCGCTTACTCGCTGATTTGTAGGATTGATCCTGCGGACTCATAGCCGCTGAACCGATAAGCCCTGCCTGAGAGTGCGTGCAAGCTGACCGAGCTATTCACTTTTTGGAATGGAGTTGCGTATGGCTTTTTTCAAGGTTCAGACTCTTCAACTAGCTTTGGGTGCGGCGGTTTTGTCGCTGGCAGGCATGGCCAGCGCACAGGTGGATGCAGCCAAGCCGGCGGCTGAAGCAGCTGCGATGGATGCGGCCAAGCCCGCGATGAAAAAGCACCACCATCGCCATCATCACAAGGGCCAGCGTCCCATGCGCGAGAGCAATTCGTCTTCACGCGAGGCGATGGCGGCAAGTGCCGAAGCCAAGAAGGGCAAGCTCGACGACGGCCAGGGCATCAGCCAGTACGAGCGCAATGCCTACGCCCGTTGCGGTGTGTTCAAGACCGAAATCGACCAGCAGGCCTGTATGGCGCGTGTCAAGGATGGCTCGGTCAGCGGCTCGGTCAAGGACGGAGGCATTCTGCGCGAAATCACGGTTGAGGAAGTCATTCGCTGAGGCTTTGCCGCGTCTTCCGCCAAGGCCCTTAGGGGCCTTTTTTCATGCAGCTTCTGAGCAATCGTTGAACTTGGCGTTGCGGCGCCGATGAAAGCGCGATACTTGCAGGATCCCAAAAACGTGCCTTCCGCATCCCGGTGGTGGATGGCACTCAGGCCTGATGCACCGGGAATGACTGCACGCATGAGTTCCGCTTCTTTTTCCGAATTCCTACCGTCCACCATCTGGTCCTGTCCGCAGGTGCAGGACATCCATGACGCGGCGCTGCAAGCCCGCGTCCAGCATCGCCTGGATTTCAAGACCAAGCCCCAGGGATCGCTGGGCGTGCTGGAACAACTGGCCTTGCGCATTGCCGGCATCGTGGGTTGCGAGACTCCCAATCTGTATGCACCGCAGATGGTGGTGTTCGCTGCGGATCATGGACTGGCTGCTCAGGGTGTGTCGGCCTATCCGGTCGATGTGACTTGGCAGATGGTGGAAAACTTCCTCGCTGGCGGCGCGGCCGTAAGCGTGCTGTCTCTGCAGAACGGAATTGATCTGAATGTCGTGGACTGCGGCGTGGCCCGCGACTTTGAGGTGCGCGAGCAGGATCCTGCGCACAAGCTTCCCAAGGCCCATGAGCCACGCCTGTGGCGGCGCAAGGTGGCCTATGGCACGGCGGACTGCAGCCAGGGTCCGGCCATGAGCGAAGCGCAATGTGCGATGGCGCTTCGCAATGGCGGGGAACTGGTCAAGAAACTGCCGGGCAATGCGCTGTTGCTGGGCGAGATGGGCATAGGCAATACATCCAGCGCTTCATTGCTGCTGGCGCGTCTGTGCGGCGAGCCGATAGAGGAGGTGACCGGGGTGGGCACGGGCCTGAGCAGCGAAGGTCTGGCGCGCAAGATCGCCGTGCTCCGTCAGGTGCTGGATCTGCATGTCGACGTGCAAGATCCCCTGGCCGTGCTGGCAGCTATGGGCGGACTGGAGATTGCGACCATGACGGGAGCCGTGCTGCAGGCCGCTGCAGAACGCCGCCTGATCGTGGTGGATGGCTTCATCACCACGGCCGCCGTGCTGGTGGCCAGCCGTCTTCAACCCCATGTGCTGCAGCGCTGCGTGTATGCGCACCGATCGGGTGAGCCGGGTCATGCTCGTATGTTGGCTCACCTCCAGGCCCAGCCCATGCTGGACTGGCAATTGCGCCTGGGCGAGGGTTCTGGCGCGGCGCTGGTCTGGCCGCTGCTGCGCTCGGCCTGCACCATGCTCAACGAAATGGCCAGTTTTGAATCGGCCGGCGTCAGCGGCAAGAGCTGAGGAACTTGAAAAAATATAGCTGCAAGCGCTTTGTGGATATTCGTTTGAGGCGTTTTCAGCTCTTTTTTCCAGCTGCCGGTGCCGGGGTTTTGGGTGTGAAATCGCAGTATTTTGAAGCCACGCATTCCCAGCAGCGGGGCTTGCGCGCCTGGCAGACATAGCGGCCTAGCAGGATCAGCCAGTGATGGGAGTCCACCGCGTATTCGTCGGGTACGCGCTTGAGCAACTGCTTTTCGACTTCCAGCGGATTCTTGCCGGGTGCCAGCCCCGTGCGGTTGCTGACGCGGAAGATGTGCGTGTCCACGGCCATGGTAGGCTGACCGAAAGCCACGTTGAGCACCACATTGGCGGTCTTGCGGCCTACGCCGGGAAGGGCTTCCAGCTCTTCGCGGGTCCTGGGTACTGTGCCTCCATGCAGCTGAACCAGCATGCGGCAGGTCTCCATCAGATGCTTGGCCTTGCTGCGGTACAGGCCTATGGTCTTGATGTAGCTCTGCAGCCCCTCAAGCCCCAGATCCAGAATGGCCTGCGGAGTGTTGGCAACAGGAAAAAGCTTGCGCGTGGCCTTGTTCACCCCTACGTCGGTGGCCTGGGCAGACAGCAGCACGGCGGTCAGTAACTCGAACACCGTGGTGTATTCCAGCTCGGTTTGTGGCGTGGGGTTGGCGGCCTTGAGCGCAGCAAAAAACGGCGCTATATCGTTTTTCTTCATAGGCGATATTGTGGCTTGTCGTTCAGGGGGCGGAACAAAGAAAAAGCCGCTGCGTTACACAGCGGCTCGGCGGGCGGAATCGCAGCAAGTCAGGGATCCAGGTTGTAGCTCAATACAAGGCTGTAGCGCAGTTCCCTATCGGGATTGTTGACAGAGCGATCGCCCAGCGGCTTGCTCATGGCAAGGTCCAGTGCATAGTGGCGGCTGTCGGACAGGCGCAGCCCCAGGCTGGCAGAGCGCAGCGTATTGCCTTTGACTCCGCTGGTCTGCTGATGCGTGCGTGCCCATTCGTAAAGCAGATAGGGCTCAGCCGACTTGATCCAGGCCTGGTTGATGAGGAACTGGTAGTTGAGTTCGGCACTGGCACCCATGCCGGAGTCGCCCGAGAACTCGCCAGCCTGATAGCCGCGGCCGAAGCGGGTAGAGCCAAAGGAGATTTTCTCCGGGATGGGAAGAATGTCGGCACTGTATTGCCCGCCCACGGCAAAAGCGGCGCCCATCTTGTTCGCGAAGCGATGGCGCTGTGCATAGTCGGCGGTGATGCGCGTGAAGTCCAGCTTGGCAGGGTTTTCAAGCTTTTGCAGCAAGCCCTGCCGATAGTAGAGGTCCAGATTCTTGTAGGCCCCCAGGCTGTCCAGGCCGTGGGCCAGCAGGACCGACGCCGAACGGGTGGTGGTCTTGCCAAAGGACGCCCAGGCCATTTGCGCATAGAGCGTGCGAACCTTTTCCTCGCGCAGCAGGGAGGCCTGGCTATCGGCCAGTTCACGGCTGTAATTGATGGCATACAGACCCGCCGTGGTGCTGAGCTGGGTGGTATTGCTCAAGATCCATGGGTGGCTGATATTGAAGTCCAGCTTGCGTTGCTGTGTCAGGTCATCAATGCCGGGAATGCGCGTTGCCGGCGGGTTGAAGCTGCGGTAGTCGGAATAGCTGACACGTGCCTGCGTGCCCTCGGGCGTTAGCTGCTGAGTGAAACCGATGCTGCCGAAACGCTCCTTGTCGGGGTTTTGCAACATCGCCGAAGCCTGAAGCTGGCTGCCTGACCACAGAGGGTCGTTCAGGGTGAGGGAGGCAATGATGCGCGGCGTTGGCTTGCGCGCCTCGCCCCCGACGGTGACTGCAATGGGCTTGTGCTTGGATTTGATGACCAGGGGCACTGCACCATCGGTGGTGGTCGGCAGGTTGGCCGACGCGGTGATCTGCACTCCTGGAAGGCGTGCCATCAGCTGGGTCTGGTGCTGAAAGGTTTTGGTGGTCAAAGGCCTCTCATTGAGCAGCGGCTGGGCAATTTCGCGTATCTGGTCCTCGGAGCGACCGAAATTTCCCTCCAGATTCAAGCTCTGCACATAGCCTTCGACCACGATGACCTGCACCGCGCCATTGGCAAAGTCCTGCGGAGGAAGGTAGGCAAAAGACAGGGCGTAGCCATGGCGTTGATACAGCTCGCTGACCTTCTGGGTCGCGGCATTGAGCTCGCCCACCGTATGCGTGCCATTGATGAAGGGTGTGAAAAGTGCGCTAACTTCTTCGAAAGGAATCGCCGTGCTTCCCTGCACATTGACGCCACGTACTGCGACCCGGAGGTTGATGAGGTCCTGAAGACTTGGCTGGGGCTTGTCTATCTGCACCGGAACCTGCCTGGGCTGCTGTTGCAGATTCCTTGCCGATTCGGGCGTTTGGGGCAGGCTGTTGAGCGGATTGCCGCCCTGCTGTGACCAGGCTAGAGGAGCCCAGGCCGCAAGTGCCAACGCCTGAATCCTGGGGCCGATGCGGCCCTGTGGTTTTGCTTTTGACTGCAAAAGTCCCTCCTATTCTATTTTTATGACTCTCATTGTTCCCTACATCCCCAGAACTGGGTATGGGGCTGTCGTAAAAAAGCCCGCCTGCAGGCGGGCCAGGCTCAAGCGGTGCACAGACCACCGCCGTTCGCCTTATTTGCTGGTGGCTACCGCTCCACCGCCCAGGCCGAGCGCCAGATTGCCGCCCAGCAGTCCACCCAGCAGGCCGCCCGAGGTGCTTGCACCACCTGCTGCTCCTGCGCCTGCAGCGACATTGGTCACGCCGCCAAGTACACCGCCCACAAGGCCTGTGACTGCGCCAACGGTGTTGCCGACCAGGCCTGTCACCGCAGTGCCTGCACTGCCGCTGCCTCCTGCTGGAGCGCCTGCCGATCCCGTGACACCGCCGACAAGCCCTGTGACGCCGCCCAACACGCCTCCGACCAGATTGCCTGTTCCTGCGACAGGGCTACCGGCATTGCCGCCACCGCTTGCTCCACCGGTCACGCCACCGACCAGGCCCGTGACGCCGCCCAGCACGCCGCCGACAATATTGCCTGGCCCACCAGCGGGGCCGCCTGCGCCGCCCGTGACATTGCCAAGTACGCCACCGAGCAGGCCGCCGCTAGGTGTGCCGGGGCCTGTCACCACGCCGCCCAGGCCGGCCACGGTCTGGCCGACGCCCGAGACCACACCGCCCAGCGGAGCAACAACGGGAACCCCGGTGCTGGTGACGGAAGCTCCCACATGATTGACGACGCCGCCAACGGTGCCCAGCAAGCTGTTAACCGGCTGGCCGAGGCCAGTGGTCTGAACCAGATTCTGGGTGGTGCCCAGGACGGTGCTCAGTACCGGTGTGGCGACCTGGCTGACCTGGGTCGTAAGACCCGAGACCAGCGGGTTGCCGGTCAGCTTTGCCACCGTGCCCTCGACGCCGGAAACGGTGGTGCCCAGGATTTGCACCGTGCCGCCCGCCAGGCCCGCCACATCGCCGACCACACCAAGCTGAGGAGTGTCCAGCGCACTGACCGTCTTGCCTGCCGAAGTGACCGCAGCGCCCAGATAGCCGACAGCGGGAGCCACGCCTTGCAAGGTGGTGCCTATGGGGTCGGCCGTCTTGCCGATCTGGCCCAGGCCTGCGCTGACGCCGCTACCCACGCTGCTGACGGCATTGTTCACATTGCCAAGAATGCCGCCGGCCGGCTGGGCCACACCGCTCAGAGGCGTGCCGTTGGTGGCCGTGCCCAGAGTGGAGGTCACGATGTTGTTGACGTCGCTGATGACGCCGCTTGTTCCGGAAAGCGTTCCAGTGACATCCGCCACGGTGTCGCGCACCGGCGTGAGCGGAGTGCTTGCCACAGGCGGGTTGCCCGTGCCGCCATCACCGCCACCGGTGTTGCCACCACCAGTACCGCCGCCTGTGCCTCCACCTGTTCCACCGCCAGTTCCACCTCCGGTACCGCCACCAGTGCCACCGCCGGTGCCACCACCAGTGCCGCCTCCGGCAACAACATCTCCACCGCCGGTGCCGTCGGGTCCGAGGTCGCTGCGCAGAGAGCCGCTAGAGCCACAGGCAGCCAGACTGGCAACCAAGGCTACGGCACACAGGCTGCGCAGGCTCAACGGGGTCTTGCCGTCAATGGCAACAGACAGTGCCTTGCCGGTAAAAGTAGTAGTACGCATAAATCCTCCATCCCAAAAACAAGTGAAAAAATCCGTCAAATACGCGGTCCGTTGATCGGTAGGCGTATGTTCTTGTCAGAGCCTTGGCGCTGTCCAATTCAAAGTTTGAGACACGAAGTTATGCGTAATTAACAATTGCTATCAACTTTTGTAGTTTGGTAGGAGTTTGATTACTTGCAGCATGGAATAGCGCCTACATAAAAGCCACTTCCTGTCTCTGGGGCGATTCGCACGCCACAATGGGCATCTGCCGCTCAAGCAGCGACGAGATTCCCGTAGCGCTTTAACCAAGAAAACGTATGCAATTTGCCAAACGACTCGATAACGTAGAAACCTCTGCGATCCGCGAACTCTTCAAGCTGCTGGGCAAGCCAGGCATCATCAGCTTTGCGGGCGGCTTTCCGGACAGTGCCATGTTTGACGTAGCGGGCATCAGCGCTGCCTCCGCGGCAGCCCTGCAGCAGGAGGCGGGAGCCGCATTGCAGTACGGTGCGACAGAGGGTTACCAGCCGCTGCGCGAGCAACTGTCGTCCTTTATGGCTGGCAAGGGCGTGCCCGACGTGGCGCCCGATCAACTCATCGTCACCACCGGCAGCCAGCAGGCACTGGACTTGCTGGGCAAGACCATGGTGGGAGAGGGTGACAAGGTCATCGTCGAAGGCCCCACTTTCCTGGCCACGATTCAGTGTTTCCGCCTCTATGGCGCAGAGGTGATCTCCGCCCCTGTGGACGAGCATGGTGTGAAGACCGACGAACTGGAAAAGCTGATTGCCGAGCACAAGCCCAAGCTGGTCTATCTGATCCCGACCTTCGGCAATCCCAGTGGTGCCATGCTGAGCCTGGAACGCCGCAAAAAGGTGCTGGAGCTGGCCGTCAAGTACCAGACTCTGGTGGTGGAAGACGACCCCTACGGCGATCTGTACTTCAATGAAGCGCCTCCTGCCAGCCTGCTGTCGCTGACGCGCGAAGTTCCTGGCAGCCGAGAGTGGCTGGCTCACTGCGGTTCGTTGTCCAAGGTGCTCAGCCCCGGTCTGCGTATCGGCTGGCTGATTGCACATCCCGAATTGCTTGCTCGCGCCGTGATGTGCAAGCAGTTCAGCGATGCCCATACCAGCACCTTTGCCCAGGCCACTGCAGCCCAGTATCTGAAGTCCGGCGCCATGCCCAAGACCCTGGCCCATGTGCGCGAGGTCTATGCCAAGCGTGCCGAGACCATGGGCGATGCGCTGCGCGAGCAACTGGGCGATGCCGTCGAGTTCGTGCAGCCTGCCGGCGGCCTGTTCATGTGGGTGCGTCTGACGGGCGCGCGTGGCCAATTGGCGGATGCGGCCGTGCTGGCCAAGAAGGCTATTGAAGAGGGCGTGGCCTTTGTACCGGGCGCTCCGTTCTATGCACAGAACCCCGATACGGCGACCTTCCGCCTCTCGTTTGCCACGGCTGACGAGGACAAGATTCGCGCAGGCATTGCTCGTCTTGCCAAGGCGCTGAAGTCATGAGCGACAGTCACGAAGCCTTGCAAGAGCGAATCATGGAGCTGGAGATCAAGGCCAGCTACACCGAGGATTTGCTTGAGCAACTCAATATGACGATCTACCGCCAGCAGCAGCAGATCGATCTGTTGATCAACGAGGTGAGGGAACTCAAGCGCCAAGCGCCAGAAGGCGGGGGCGCGATGGTGCGCAATCTGCGCGACGAGTTGCCGCCGCATTACTGAGCACGCTGGGCGATGCGGTCAAGAAAAAGGCCGGAGTGAAAGCTCCGGCCTTTTTTGCACTCGAACCGCACCATATCGCCAGCAACCCAAGGCAGTACATGCGCAGCGTGCTATGAAGTTTGGATTTACTCCAATGGGGTGCTGGCAACGTTCTTCATCTTGCCAAGAAAGAGGCGGGTAAAGAAAGCGGCCATGACGATGATCAGCAAAATCACGGCCAGGCTCATCAGTCCGTAGTCGGTTGAAAAGAGATCGATCATCAGCTTCATGGTGCCTCCCTGTTGAGTTTCCGCAGTCTTGCGGCATGTCTCACTATGGCCGCTCGGCCTGGCCGGGGGCTTGTGCTGCATCAAGCTTTGACCGCAGCCGCTTTGAGGCAGAGCAAGCATGGCGAATCCTCAATCCTGGCGGGCGTTTTCAGGGGCTTTTGCTTTGAGGTTGCCGAAATTCCTTTCAGAGGAGGGAGGCGTTGCCAACTTACTTTCGCAAAAAGGGCAGGGCTACCTCTTCTGGAATAGGGCAGACATAGGGCTTGCCCTCACGGCGTTGCACTAGTTCTTCCTTGGCGCGTTCCAGCAACTCGGGCTGGGCGAACAGTTCCACAGCGGTGGCGGTCAGAATTTTTGCGGCGTGCACCATGCCGGTGTGAGCCAGGCCGGACTGCCCCTGCGACACCATCTGCCAGGAGTGCAGCGGTGTGCCAAAAGCATAGCAGGCCACCCAGGCCTGAACCGTGGGCGTGATCCAGCTCACATCGGCCACGTCGGTGGAGCCGAACATGATGTCTTTGGCGTTCGGGTCGTAGGGCGTCAGACCTTCAAAAATGGCCGGCACCTTGCCGCGCAGCACGCTGGCCAAAGGGCGGCTGACGGCATCGACATCGTTTTTGTCCAGCGTGGCCTGGAACTGGCCGGCAACAGCATGCGCCTGTGCATTGGCTTGCAACTGTCCCAGTGCCTGCATCTGCGCATGCATCACGCTGTTCAGCGTGCTGTTTTGCAGCAGATTGGAACAGGCCTTGTCGAAGATGATTTCGAGCTTGCAGTCCGTCATCAGTGCGGCGCCACGCGCCACGTTCTGAACGCGCTCATAGAGTTCGGCGGCTTCGTGGTTGCGTGCTGCCCGCACCAGATACAGCACTTCGGCGCGCGCCTGCACGACATTGGGCGACAGACCACCGCTATCGGTGACGGCGTAGTGCACGCGGGCGTCCGAGGGCATGTGCTCGCGCAAATAGTTCACCCCCACGTTCATGAGCTCCACTGCATCCAAGGCGCTGCGGCCCAGGTGGGGCGAGTGCGCGGCATGCGATGCCTTGCCATGGAAGACAAACTTTGCCTGAATATTGGCCAGCGTGCTCTGGCTGAACAGACCGGTGTAGCTGGCTGGGTGCCAGGTCAGTGCTGCATCCACATCATCGAACACGCCGGCGCGGGCCATGAAGGTCTTGCCGGAGCCGCCTTCCTCGGCTGGACAGCCGTAATAGCGCACGCGTCCGCTCGTGCCGGTGCTTTTCAGGTGCTGCTGCAGCGCAATAGCGGCAAAGTGCGCAGAAGTTCCCAGTAGATGGTGGCCGCAGCCGTGGCCGGCCAGACCAGGGCTGTCGGTGGACGGGGTGCAAACCAGAGCACCGCTTTGCTGGTTCAGGCCTGACAGGGCGTCGTATTCACCGAGCAAGGCAATGACCGGGCCTGCATCGCCCCATTCGGCCATGAAGGCGGTGGGGATGTCTGCCACATCGCGCGTGATGCGGAAACCAGCCTGCTGCAGCGCATCGATGTGAAGCTGGGCCGAAGCGTTCTCGGCATAGCGCAGCTCGGCCAGAGACCAGATCTGGTCGGCCAATGCCGTCATGCGTGGTGTCTCGCGTTGAAAAAAATCCTGCAGGGCGCTCATCGCTTGCATGGCAAAAGGGTCCTTGAGCTGTGGTGAAGAAGATAGGGCATGAAGAAGCAACCGGCCGGCTGCAGCGAGTGCCGGCTGCAGGGCGGGCTCTTATTCGGGCTTGACGCCGGCCTTGTCGAGCAGGGCCTTGTTGCGCTTGAGTTCGGCGGCGATCTGGGCCGGGAACTGGGAGGGCGCTGCCTCGGTCGCCGTCGCGCCCAGATTCTTCAGGTGCTTTTGCACCTCGGGCAGGTGTACTGCCTTGACAGCCGCATCCTGCAACTGCTTCACGATGGGGGCCGGTGTGTTGCTGGGGACGACCAGACCGAACCAGCTGATGCCCAGTTCGTTGAGTTCGTCGTAGCCCAGTTCCTTGAAGGTCGGCACATTGGGCAGGTCGGGTGAGCGGCCATGTGAGGCCACCACCACAGGCAGCAGCTTGCCGCCCTTGATCTGTGGCATTGCCGAGGGCAACTGGTCGGTCATGATCTGAACCATGCCGGCCAAGGCGTCATTGAGTGCAGGGCCGTTGCCGCGATAGGGCACGATCTGGATCTGGGTCTTCATGGTTTCGTTGAACGAGGCAACCATCAGATGTCCCAGCGTTCCCAGGCCTGGCACTCCGGCACTGTAGGTGCCGGGCTGGGCCTTGACCTTGGCGAGAAAGTCCTTGAAGTTGTTCACGCCCATCTTGGGGTGGGCCATATAGACCGAAGGCATGGTCACCAGATTGGCAACCGGCAGCAGCTTGCCTTCAATCTTGCTGGCGCGTTTGTAGAGCAGGGGGTTGATGGTGGCTGTGCTCACGGTAGCCATGCCAATGCTGTAGCCGTCCGGAGCGGCCTGGGCGATGGCCTCGCTGCCGATCAGTCCTCCTGCGCCGCCCTTGTTGTCCACGATCACCGGTTGCCCCAGCGTGGTGCGCATGCCTTCGGCAATCACGCGGGCCACGATGTCGGTGGAGCCGCCGGCGGCAAAAGGCACGATGAGCTTGACAGGCTTGCTTGGATAGGCGTCAGCAGCCAGCGCCTGCGGCGCAGCCAGGGTCCACAAGGAGCTGGCAATCGCCAGCGAGAGCAGGCCGACGCTGCGATTGAGGCCATTTGTGCAGCCGCGAGTGCGTGAAGAGATGGGCATGGAGGGCTCCTGAAAGATATCGGCCGATGCGTGCCTGCACCATCAGTGCTGTTCACGAACTTCTGCCGTCATGGGAATGAAATATAGAAATTCCGGAGCCTGGGCAGTACATGTTATTTGCGGTTAGCTATAAGCTTTGTCGATACCTCGGGTGCGCCTCTCTCTGTGGGGCTGGATGGCTTCTAGTAAAAACCCTTGTATTTCTCGCGATCATTGATCATGTTTGCCATGGACAGTGCCTGGGACAGAGATGCCGCTCAATATCGCTGGATCTGTTTAGGGGTTGTGTGTATTTGCTCACGCTCGGCGACAGCGGTGGTTTCGACTTCTCAAGTTGATGACTTGAAAGCTGCCGTCGAGGTTCTATCAGCAGGTTGCCTTGGCGGTGTGATCGAGCGGCTGCAATATTGCCTTGCCCGCGGCAGGTGCTGCTTGGCCGGCATGGACGCCAGAAATTGCATCGAGCTTGAGTTCAGACTGCTTGCCAGGATTCATAGCTGGACGCCGGCCGGGTCAGACTCTCGAATGAGTGCTAGGCAAGGCCTGGGACTGTTGGCGGCGTCGTGGCCTGTTGGGGCACAAGGGCTGTATTGTGTGCACAATGGTGGCTACGCTCGGACGAGCGGCTCGCGCATTACAAATGCTGCTTTATATTGATTCGCGTCGCAGACCATCCAAGAAGACCGCATGTCGATCAAATCCATTCTGAAATCCACCGTGGTGGCACTGACGATCGTGACCGGTGGGTCGCTTTTCGCACAGGGCACTCCCATCAATGCAGCGGCCTATGACGCACTGGTTGTGCAAGGGCCTGTGGCCGATGCGGCGACCATCGCATCGAGCACATGGGCCAGCAAGATCAAACAGGCTGGCACGCTGCGCCTCGGCAGCACGCAAACCTCGAATCTTTTCTCGCTGCTCAATGAGAAAGACGGCAAGATCCGCGGCTTTGACCTGGGTCTGGCCCAGCTCATCACTCGCTACATTCTGGGCGACGCCGCCAAGTACCAGTTCACGCAGGTGACCTCGTCCACGCGCGAGCAGGTGCTTATCAATAATCAGGTGGACATGGTCTTCGCCACCTACTCCATCACTCCTGCTCGCGCCGAGAAGATCTCGTTTGCCGGCCCTTACTACACATCGCAGTCCGGCGTGCTGGTCAAGTCGAACAACAAGACGGTTCAGTCTTACAACGACCTGGGCGGCAAGAAGGTGGCCACGCAAGCGGGCTCCACGGGGCCTGCGATATTGGCCCAATATGCTCCCAAGGCTGTCGTGCAAGAGTTTCAGACACATCAGGAAGCCCTCGATGCACTGCGTCAGGGGCGCGTGGATGCCTACGTGACTGATTACACGCTGCTGCTCAACGCCCTGAGCCTTGGCACCAGCAACGCGCGGCTGGCGGGTGCGCCATTCGGCGCGCAGGACCCCTATGGAGTTGGACTGCCCAAGGGCTCGGACGGCGTAGCATTCATCAATGCCTTCCTGAAGAAGCTGGAGGCTGATGGTACCTGGGCCAAACTTTGGACTATCTCCATAGGGCAGCGTACCGGTAGCACGACTGTTCCGACGCCGCCTGCTCTGCCTTGAACAATGGGTGAGGTTTCCAGGCTCCTGGCCGATTATGGGCCTGCCTTCTGGCAGGCCCTCTTGCTGACATGGAAGCTCACGGTGGTGTCCTTTGTGCCCGGGGTCATGCTGGGTACGGTCGTCGCGGTGCTTAGGCTTATGCCATTGCCGCCGTTGCGCTTGGCTCTGACCGTCTACGTCGAGATCTTCCGCAATATTCCCAGCGTAGCGCTGCTGATCTTCACCGTTTTCGCGCTACCCGATCTCAACATCGTGATCGACTATGAGCCCAGCGTGATACTGACGCTGACGCTGGTCTGCTCCGCATTCACGGCGGATTACCTGCGCTCGGGTATCAACACCATTCCCGGCAGCCAGATTGAGGCAGCACTCAGCCTGGGCATGCGGCCGCTGCAGATTGTTTCTGCCGTGGTCTTGCCGCAGGCGCTGCGTTCGGTGGTGCAGCCGATGACTTCGTTGCTGATTGCATTGATGCTGTCGACATCTCTGGCGTCGCAGTTGCCGTTTCCAGGCCGGGAGCTCACTGCGCTCGTATCCAAGATCGCCAACGACTCGGCGCTCGGCATTGCCGCGTTCGCAGTGGCTGCCACCATGTATGTGGTGACAGGCCTGCTCATCGCCTGGGCCGGCGCAGCTCTGGAAAAGAAAGTGCGGATACTGCGATGAGCCGCTCTCTGGAGGACATTCTGTTTGCTGCGCCGGGCCCCCAGGCCCGGGCCGTCGCCAACGCGGTGAGCGTGATCGCCGCAGCCGTGCTGCTTTTGCTGGCGGTGGCCATCGTGTTCCGCTTCCATTCGGCAGGGCAGCTCGATGCCCCGTATTGGGAATTCTTTGCCTGGCCGACGACCTGGAGCTTTCTTGCCAAAGGTCTGCTCGGCACGCTGGCATCGTCGGCGATGGCCGCCGTCATTGCTCTGGCCCTCGGGCTGGTGCTGCTGCTGGGGCGGCTGTCGCGGCTGAGGCTGATGCGTTGGCCCAGCATTGCTGTCATCGAGTTCCTGCGCGGCACGCCGACGCTGCTGCTCATCTATGTTTGCTTTCTGGTGCTGCCATCGGTCGGGATCAAGCTGAGCACCTATTGGATGCTGACCTTGCCCATAGGCCTGAGTACCGCAGCCGTGGTTGCCGAGGTATACCGCGCGGGCGTGCTAGCCGTTCCGCGCGGCCAGACCGACGCCGCGCGAAGCCTGGGTTTGACCGAAGTCCAGGTCTTTTTCTTCGTCGTTTTTCCTCAGGCCCTTCGCTACATCGTTCCGGCACTGGTTGCGCAACTGGTCATTGTGGTCAAGGACACCACCTTCGGCTATGTCGTTACCTATGGTGAGCTCATGCAGAACGCCAAGGTGCTGATAGCGAACTACCACTCGCTGGTGCCTGTGTACCTGGTTGTGGCGGCGCTTTACTGCCTTGTGAACTATGCGATTTCAAAGGCGAGCCAGCGACTAGGTAGGCCCATGCATTGACCGCTCTCGGGTGGTTCGCGGGCGGCTGGTACGGCGCTCTGTCATCCGCAGACGGGGCAATTGCATGACAATGCGGTGTCGCGGCGTTTCCTCCGACCGTTCAAGCGGGAGTGAATGCATAGTCGGATGCGTGCAAACCATCCGAATCATGCTCACTTCGGTGCTCGATGCGAGCGGCTCGCTCTCGAACACGGGCTGTGTTCGGTGCCGGCGTTGGCGAGATGCTGCAACGAACTTTGTGGAAGCGATCGACATCCGTTGAAATCATGGCTGCTGACTCGTCTTTTTCTCAGATACAGGCCGGAGCAGGGGCTGCAAGCCCCGAGGGCCGCTTGCTCTTTTCCCGTATGGTCAAGCAGGTGCGGCTGCGTCAGTTGCAGCTTTTGCTGGCTTTGCAGCAATGCGGCTCGGTCATGCAGGCGGCAGTGGAGCTGAGCATGAGCCAGTCAGCGGCTACCCAAGCCCTGGCCGAGCTGGAGCGGGTGCTGGATATCAAGCTGTTCGAGCGCCATGCACGCGGCATGCGGCCCACAGTGGCAGGCCAGGCCTTGATCGATGCGGCACGCGGCATGCTGGTGGGATTGCAGGAAGTGTCCGAATCGCTGGCCTCCATCCGTCGCGGGGCTTCGGCAGCGTTACGCCTCGGGGCCATTCCGGCAGCTGCGCTTTCGGTGCTCTCACAGCTGCTGCCACGCTTTTACGAGGCACACCCGCAGGTCTATGTGGATGTGCATGAGGATGCCAGCGCCCCTTTGCTGTCGCAGCTCATGGCCTCCGGTCTCGATGTGGTGTTCTGTCGCCAGCCCCAGCTTTTGCCGGTGGAGTTTTCCTTCGAGCCGCTGCTGCTGGATGCCGCCGTGGTGATTGCGGATGCTGATCATCCGCTGGTCGGGCGGCGCGATGTGCCGCTGCCTGCCTTGAGGGGCGCACGCTGGGTGCTGCCGAGCTTTGGCATCGCGGTGCGCAATATCGTGGAGACCGAGGTGCTGCCCGTGCTGGAGGATGCCTCCTGGTTTCCGGCCTCCACGGTGTCCCTGCCCGTGCTCGAGGGCCTGCTCACCCAGCCTGGGGCCGTATCACTGGTGCCCCGCAGCATTCTGCCGGGACTGCGTTCCCAGGGGCGTGTGCGTGCGCTGGATGTGCGTATGGAGGGCGGTTTGCCGCCGTTGGGCGCGGTGTATCGCACAGACCATGCGCCAGCGCTGCTGCAGGAGATGCTCAGGCTCTGGCATCGGCTCGAGCTGCCTCATGCATCAGTACCTGCGTCCGCATAGGCTGGCATCGGCAAGCAAGCTGAACACCCTAGGCCATCGAGTCCTTGATGAAGTGACGCACACCGCACGGTGATCCGGTGTGTCCGCCAGGCGACGGATGCGCCTGGGCGACCTTGGGTCAGGGGGCCGCGACCCTGCGCAGCAGGTAGATGTCCATGATCCAGCCATTTTGCGCGCGGGCCTGGGCGCGCCTGCTGGTGATGTCTGGCGCGATGTCGCAAAGCCGGCCATGCATGAGCAATTGCTGGGGCATGCCCAGATAGGCGCCCCAGTAGATGTCGACATCGGTGTCTTTCAACTGTTCATAGCTGCGTTGACCATCCAGCATCACGATCAGGGTGTTCACCCCGGATGGCCAGCCGTTTTCGCGCAGCTGGCGACCGGTGGTGATCAGAAAGGGTTCGCCGATCTCATTGAGGGCAATGCCGTGGGCACTGCACAGCACCTGCATGGAAGTGATGCCAGGCACGACGCATACCTGTTCGCGGGCCAGGCCCAGACGCGAGGCAATGCGCAACGTGCTGTCGTAGAGGGCCGGGTCGCCCCAGACAAGCAGGGCCACGCGTCCCGAACGGGCAGGCAGGCGGTCCTGAAGACTGGCTTGCCAGCGCCGGGCAATGGCCTCATGCCATTCGTCCACCTGCTGGTCGTAGTCCGATCCCTGCTGACGGCGTTGCGGCATGTCGAAGTGAGCAATTCGGCTCTCTTCCACGGCCAGGCTTTGCAGCAGCGACAGGCGGACCTGGGCCAGCTCTGCCTTGTTGTCCTCCTTGTGTGGCAAAAGAACCAGGTCGGCGCAGCGAATCGCTTTCTCTGCTTCTCGGGTGAGGTGATCGGGGTTGCCGGTGCCGATGCCGATCAGGAACAGCTCCAGCATCAGGCGCCCTCGGTTCCGCGAGGGAAGCGCGGTTCGTCGCCGCGCGGCCGGTAGCGGCGATCGTAGTCATTGGCATAGAGTCGGCTGTTGCCGAAATCCTGCTGATTCAGGGTGGCCCCGACCAGAATCAGTGCGCTGCGCTGCAGCGGATTGGATTGAGCGGCGCTGGCGATATCTCCCACGCGGGTGCGCAGCAGTTGCTCGTCCGGCCATGAGGCGCGCCAGACAATGGCTGCAGGGCAATCCGGGCCGTAATGGCTGGTGAGTTCCTGCTGCACCTGCTCGGCCACATGGACCGACAGATGAATCGCCAGCACGGCGCCGGTCGCCGCGAAGGCGGCCAGGGTTTCGCCGTCGGGCATGCTCGACGCCCGGCCCGAGGTACGTGTCAGCACCACCGATTGGCAGGAGCCGGGCAGTGTCAGCTCGGCCTCCAGCGCAGCGGCTGCGGCACTGAAGGCGGGGACGCCGGGAGTGACGGTGTAGGGGATGTTCAGCTCGCGCAGGGCGCGCAACTGCTCACCCATGGCAGACCAGATGCTCAGGTCGCCGGAATGCAGGCGGGCGACATCCAGCCCTTGTTCGTGTGCAGTCTGGATTTCGGCCACGATGTCTTCCAGCGACATGGGGGCGGTGTTGACGAGACGGGCTCCGGCAGGGCAGTGCGCCAGCAGCTCGCTGGGTACCAGCGAGCCTGCGTACAGGCACACAGGTGAGGCGGCCAGCAGATCACGCCCGCGAACGGTGATGAGGTCGGCCGCACCGGGGCCGGCTCCGATGAAATGAACGGTCAAGGCAAAACTCCAGGGATAAATGGTGTGGGCAGAGGCAAGCCGGCAATCGCCAGCGTCGCACGTCGGTCTGCCGAAACGGTGCGCAGCACCAGCAGCCGGCTATGGGCCAGGGCGGCGCCGGCATGCAGGGCCAGGGCTTCTGCAACGCTGCCCGTGGCAAAGCGCTGCTGCAATCTTGCCGAATGCGACGGCGTGGCTATATGCGCAATCGCGCTTTCGGCACAGGTCTTCCAGTCGATATGGCCAGGAATCTGGCTGGCCCAATCCTGCAAGGCGCGCGCTGCTGAGGTCTGGCTCCTGGTGGCCAGCAGGGCAAAGGTCCAGCGGCAGGGCGCTGAATCCGCGCTCTCGAGGCTCTGGCAGGCCTGGGTCCAGCAGCTTTCGAATGATTGAGGCAGAGCACCGGCTTGAAAGCCCCAGCCTGCGAACAGATATCTCATTGGCTGCTCCAGACCCACTGCACCAGGGGGCGGGCTGGGGACCAGGAATGCATGCTGCCCAGGCTCTGAGCTTCGCTCCATTGCAACTGATACAGCTGGCCGCCATGCGTACGGTGCAGCTCCAGCAGCAGTGCCTGGGTGTGCAGCGCCACGGCATTCACCACGAGGCGCCAAGGCCCGGAAAGACGCATGCACAGGGCATTGAACAGCTCCGCGCTGAAGCCGCCGCCGACAAAGACGGCCTGCGGCTCTGGCTGCAGACGGGGCAGGGCTGCCAGGGCATGGTCATGAACCACTTCGAGCGCTGCCGCATAGCGCTGCGCATTCTGCGCAATATTGGCCGTACGCGCGGCATGCTGCTCCACGCAGATGGCCTGTCCGCCAGCCAGACACCACTCGACGGCGACCGAGCCCGAACCCGCACCCAGATCCCAGAGCCACTCGCCCTGGCGCGGAGCCAGCGCAGCCAGCGTCATGGCGCGCACCGGGCTTTTGGTGATCTGCCCGTCGTGTGCAAACTCACCGATGGGTCTGCCTGGTACCCGGGACAGACCTTTATCGCCGCGCGCTTCGAAAGCCGCAGTCACAGGGGCCTTGGCCGGCTGGGTTGCCAGCAGGGCGGCCAGCTCGCGCACCGTGCCGCTGCGTATGTCCTGCTGATCGCTGCCTGCCTGCTCCACCAGCCACAGAGGGCTGTCGCCCCAGCCCTGCTGCAGCAGCCATTGAGCCAGAGTGTGAGCGGCCGGGCCATCGCGCAACAGGCAGATAAAGCGCTCCTGAGGCGCCAGCAGAGGCGTCAGGCTGCTCAGGCTGCGGGCATGCAGGCCCAGGCAGTGGGTGCGCTCCTGGGACCAGCCCAGCTCGCCTGCAACCCAGGAAAATGTCGAGGGTTGAGGGTAATTGCGCCACTCGCCCAACTCCAGGTGCCTGGCCAGCGATGCCCCGGCACCGAAGTGAAACGGATCGCCGGACACCAGCACGGCCACGCCTTGCTGTCCACGCAGCTGCAGCACGGGCTCGACGCTGAAGGGGATCGGCCAGGCTCTGCCACGCGCTCCTGCTTGCGCCAGCGCCAGATGACGCGGACTGCCGAACACAACACTGGCATCATCCAGGGCTTGTCGCGCTGCAGGGCTTAGGCCTTCCAGCCCTGACGGATGAATTCCGATAATTGAAAGCCACGGATTGGCCATGACCCAAGTTCTCCTGTTAGGCGGCACTTTCGATGCCTATATCTTGTCCACGCTGCTGCATGAGGCCGGGGTGCAAGCCATCTATTCCTATGCCGGGGCCACCCAGACGCGTCGTACTCCGGCCTTGCCCGTGCGTGTGGGCGGTTTTGGCGGCGTGCAGGGGCTGGTCGATTACCTGAGTGCGCATCACATCACCCATGTCATCGACGCCACCCACCCATTCGCCGCACAGATGAGTGCCAATGCCATCGCGGCCTGCGCCCAACTGGATCTGCCCTTGCTGTCCATGGAGCGGCCAGCCTGGCAGGCGCAGCCTGGCGACCAATGGCAGCATGTGCCGGATATGGCGGCTGCCGCACAGGTCTTGAGTCGGTCTTTGAAGCGAGTGTTTCTGGCCATAGGACGCAAGCAGCTGGCGGCGTTTGCAGGCCTGGACGATCAGCACCAGTTTGTGCTGCGCGTCATCGACCAGGAGGGCGGCGCCTTGCCGTTGCCGGCATCCAGCTATGAGCTGATCGTTGCGCGCGGTCCGTTTCGGCTCACCGACGAACTGGCGCTGCTCGGGCAGTACCGCATCGACTGCATCGTCAGCAAGAACGCCGGTGGCGCAGATACCTATGCCAAGATCGAGGCCGCGCGGCAGCTGGGCATTCCGGTCATCATGGTCGACAGGCCGGTGCTGGCGCCGCGTACCCAGTGCCAAAGCCCGCAGCAGGCCATGGAGTGGTTGCGCCGGCAGCGCTGCTGAGCACTTGAGCCCGGCAAGGCCTTGCGTGCGTTCAGGCATGGTCTGTCACGGCAGAGGTAGCGCTGCTGCCGGCCTCATAGCTGCGCGGGGTATAGACATGCTTGCCCACCTGCCTGGTCTGGCTGTTGCCCACAATCACCACCGTGCGCATATCGGCCATGTGGGCTTGCGCGTCCAGCAGCCGCACAACCAGCAGCGTCTCATCGGGGCGGCTGACGTTGCGGGCAAAGCAGATCAGGCGCTCGGGCTCGCATTCCTGCTGCAGTACCTGCAGTGCCCGGGAAAAGCCTTGCGGGCGTGATCGGGAGCAGGGGTTGTAGAACGCCATGGCGAAATCGGCCTGGGCGGCCAGACGGATGCGGCGCTCGATGATGCTGGCGGGCTTGAGGTTGTCGGACAGGTTGATGGTGCAGAAGTCATGTCCCAAGGGGGCGCCCAGACGCGCTGCTGCGGCCAGCATGGCGGTGATGCCCGGCTGCACCTGCACGTCCACGTCCTGCCAGCGGGCATGCTCCTCGGGGCTGGCCTGCTCCAGCGTCTCGAACACGGCACTGGCCATGGCGAATACGCCCGGGTCGCCCGACGAGAGCATCAGCACCTTGCGGCCCTGGGCTGCAAGATTCAGGGCATTGCGCGCACGCTCCAACTCTTCACGGTTGTCGCTGGCATGCAGCTGCAGATGTTCCAGACCCTGCAGCCGCTCCACATAGGGAAAGTAGCCGAATGCATCGCTTGCGCTGGCGATGCTGGCGCGCACCTGCTGCGTCAGCAGAGCATCATCGCCCGGGCCCAGGCCCAGCACCAGGAGTTGTGGAGGCATTGTGGTCGTGCTCATGACAGCGCATTCACATGTCGTTTGCCGGGCGGCGGCCCTGGCCGTGCACGACGATGATGGCGAAATAGGGGCAGCGCTCGGGTGCGTCGCTCAGCGGCATGACCTGCTGATCGCTCATGGTGCCGTTGATGACCAGCCAGGCGCGGTCCAGCTTGCCTTGCTCGCTCAGCAGCGCACGGATGCGGCCCAGATGCCGTCCCACCTTCATGATGACCAGCGCGTCCGAGCGCGCCATATGCTCGCGCAGCGGTGTATCGGGCAGGGTCGCGGGCAGCACGCTCATCACATCGTCACCCCAGGTCATGGGAATGCCGGTGGCATGCCAGCAGCCCACCATGCCGGGTATGCCGGGCAGCACCTCGACCGTCACCTGCGCCGCCTGGCGCAGACGCACATAGAGGTGCATGAAGGAGCCGTAGAAGAATGGATCGCCTTCGCAAAGCACGATCACATCCTCGCTGCGCGTCAGCTGTGTCAGCCGGGACTGCCAGTCCTGATAGAAGCTGGACAGCTGGGCGATATAGCGCGGGTCGTCGTGCGGGATCTCCGTGGTCAGCGGGTACTCCATCGGGTACTCCGTGACCTCGGCATGCAGCAGGCCGTTGACCAGTTGCCGCGCCTTGCCCGGGTGACCGCGTTTGCGGAAGTAGGCCACATGGCGGGCGTTCCTCAGCAGGCGGTCGGCCTTCACGCTCATCATGTCGGGATCGCCGGGACCCAGTCCCACGCAGAAGATTTTTCCGTGATTCATGGTGACTCTTCCTACTCCACCGTGGTTGCCAGCGCGTTGATGGCGGCAACCGTGATGGCGGAGCCACCGAGGCGTCCTTGCACGATGGCAAACGGAATCTGTCCCCATTCGCGCAGAGCGTCCTTGGACTCCGCAGCTCCCACAAAGCCGACCGGGCAGCCGACGATGGCCGCCGGGCGCGGACAGCCCGGGTCCTGCAGCATATGGAGCAGATGAAACAGGGCCGTCGGCGCATTGCCGATGGCGACCACGGCGCCGTCCAGATGCTCGCGCCACAGCTCCAGTGCTGCGGCGCTGCGGGTGTTGCCCATGTCGGCTGCCAGCGCTGGCACACGCGGGTCCTGCAGGGTGCAGATGATGGGGTTCTGGGCCGACAGGCGCTTGCGCGTGATGCCCTCGCTGACCATGCGTGCATCGCAGAGCACGGGTGCTCCGCGCCGCAGTGCGGCTTCCGCCGCTTCGGCAAAGGTCGGGGAGAAATGGATATGTGCGGCCAGCTCCACCATGCCAGCTGCGTGAATCATGCGGCAGGCGACCCGCTCTTCCACGGGGTTGAAGCGCTTGAGATCGGCCTCTCGGCGGATGATGCTGAAGGATTGCCGGTAAATCTCTTCACCGCACTTTTCATAGTTGTAGGTCATTGAGTTGTTGCTGTATATCGTGAGGATCGGAGTTCAGAGGCCGATAGGGAATGGATGCCCTGGCTGACGGTTGCGCTTCGGCGGGGCTGGCGTGCAGCCATATCTGGCCCGTTGTGTCCTGGCTGGCAAACACCACACTTGTCGCATCGGCAGGCAGGGCACAGAGCTTGGCGCAGCCGCTGATATGAAGATGCCGGTCCGCTGCCTGTGAGCTGGCGAATTGCAAGGCCATGGGCTGGGCCGGGATATGGGCCTGAGGGCAGTTGGGTGCTCCGGTGCAGGCCGAGACCCGCAGGCGCACATCCGTGGACTGGCTGATCCAGTCCCTGGCATCGAGCCGGGCAGGCAGTGAATCCAGGTGCTTGTTCGGCAGAAGCAAGGATTTCCAGGGCGTGACCCGGATCTCCGCTTGTTCGGGCATGAGAGCTGCCAGCTTCTGTATGGCCCATGCGTCCAGGCGTCCCAACGGGGCGCCGAGCAGCAGGCCGTGAGGGTTGGGCGCTCCGGGCCGCAACGACCTGGCAGCGTTCCTGTCCAGAGTCCGGGGCTCAAGGTGATGACTGGCCTTGGCGAGTCCGCAGACCTGACGGTCGATGGGCTTGACAAGGCCGCGCAATCGGCCTGCCGTCTGCGAGCTGCGCTCACGGGCAAACCACAGGGCAATCTGTATGGCTGCCTGCACAGCAGCCGGTGCAGTCTCAAAGCCATACCAGTCTTCCGATTGGCCCAGGGCAAGCCCATAGCCTCCATCGGCGCAGGCCCATAGCTGAAGGTCGGAGCTCAGGCTTCGGAGATGACACTGCGGATCGTCGACCAGCATGTCGAATTTGCCGGGCAGGGCCGGCATGTTCTGCTGTTGCAGGGCCAGGGGACTGAGATCACGCGCCGTTGCCACGGAAAGCGCCAGAGCCAGTGCATGGGTGCGATCTCCTCTTGTATAGAACGGAGTGCAATGCACGGCAGGCGCCAGATCTGCCTGTTCATCGGCTGGGGCCAGTCTCGAGACAACGAGCGCCGTGCGCAAGGCAGGCAGGGCCGATTCGTGCACGCCGCGCAATTGCAGATTGCCGAGGCGGGTCAACTCGATCTGGCCCGAGGCATGGGTTCGTGCGAGGTCGGCCAGTACCAGCCACTGAACGGCGGTTAGAGATGCGCAGCGAGGGCGTACGCGCACAATCCAGCCGTCCTGTGCCTGCATGGGTTTCCAGGTGCTGGGACACCAGCCACGAATCTGGATGGGCTCAGGGCTGGACAAGCTTTGCTCCAGGCGACGAGGCCAGGGCACGGCCGGCCCACTGGGACAAATCGGACTGGCAAATTCCATGCAACATAGGTCATCCACGGTCGGTTTGGCCGATACCCGGGCCAGACAAACAAAATGTGCAGAGGGAAATGAAGAGGTGATAAGCCGCACGCAGGCGCTGGCATATCACAAGCCACATGCAACCCCGCTGCGCCTTGTACACACCAGGCCGGTCTCCGGACTTACAGAGCCCACCTGAGGGTGGCATGTCGATGCGCCTTCCCGCTTTCGCAGTGGCGGCCATGGCCGTGGGCCAGAGCATGCATCTCCATATCTCTGATTACCGTTGCGGGTGCAGTGCAGGATTGGTGGGAACTCCATTCACCTGCTTCTCGTTTCACCTCCGCGTGCCAAAGCACGCTATGAGGCACCTGTGGTGGCGCGATCTTACGCGATAACCTGGTGCACACGGCCGAACTCATCGGCCTGGCAGCAGCTTTCCTGCCGCCTGTGCGGCGACCGGATATCGATAGGGCGGGCAGGGGGCGGCGTGATGTCCTGTTAGATGATTATCAAAATAGATAGCTATTAACGCTTTCCTGTTAAGCGGTAGATGCCTTTTCTTAGCTAAATATCAGCGGCAGTCGCAAGGTATCCGGCCAGACCTTTACCAACCGCTCGGCACCGCCAAACAGACGCTTGCTCTGGACCGCAGCGGTTTCACAGTCCACCAGAACCTGTGCCACGGCAGGAGCAGGCCAGCGCTCCAGCTGCAGCACATCGGGGCTGCGGAAGTCGCTGATCAGCCACAGGCAGGATGATTGCCGGGAGTATCTGGCCGTCATCTGCCAGCCCGCCTGCAGGGCCTGGGCCAACGGCGTGCCGCCTCCGCCGCGTAGCGGCTCGATCAGATCGGCATTCCAGCGTGGCGCCCGCGTGGGCTCCAGCAGCCAGTGCAGCCGGCCTGCGCCGAAGCAGAGCAGGGCCACGGATTCGCGCTGCAGATAGGCCCGGCGCAGCCACTGCAGCAGCAGGCCCTTGGCCTGGGCGAATGCGCCGCTCTCCACCATGGAGGCCGAGCAGTCCAGCAGGAACAGGTGTTGCCTGCGTACAGCTCCCTCGGGCTGGCGCCAGCGCAGATGTGCGTGTACCAGTGGCTGGTCCTGGCGTTGGCGCAGGGTGGCTGTCCAGTCAATCGATGCCCCTGGCATCTTGTGGACGCTGGGTACGGCATGGCTGGCCAAGGCCAGGCCATGGTTTTCGGAGCCGATTTGCCCCCGGCCGGCGCTCAGCGCAGCGGACCGGAGGCTCGGGCTTTTTTTGCGGCCAGGGCCTCCAGGGCTGCCTGTGCCATGGCATCGGCCTGTTGTGCATCGAAGGCGGTGCTGCTCACGGCTTGAGCCTGTCCCCAGCCGGCAGGCGGCTGTTCGAGGCTCGGACCTACCTCTTGAGGCAAGGAGCTGGTGGCGCCGGGCTCGCGGGTAGCCGGTGAATGAGATGCTGGTGCCTGGGTATCAGGCTCTGTGCGGGCTGCGCTGCCCGCGCCTGACGGTGTGGCGGGCGTTGCCGGCGGCTGGGCGGAAGGCGTGGCTGCGGGGGGCTGCCGCAGCTGGCTGGAGCTGCCCGGATCTGGCTGGCTGGCGCGATGCTGCAGCACCAGTGGCGCGACTTCGGACACATGTGCGGGCGTGATGCTCTGACTGCCTTGCCAGGCCGCCAGAGCGCGTGCAGCACGCAGCATGACCAGGTCGGCACGCAGTCCGTCCACCTGGGCGGCAATGCACTGCAGGGCCACGGCCTCGTGGACGGCATCGCTCCATGTCAGCTCCGAGGCATTGCGGCAACGGCTGCGGGCCAGCGTCAGCCTTTGGCGAATCTCCTGCTGCCCGGTTGCATGAGATCGGGCGAAGCCCTGGGGATCCTGATCAAAGCGCAGCCTTGCCTTGACGATGCTGCTGCGCAGCTGCGGGTCCTGAGCATTGTCCAATTGCACACAAAGGCCCAGTCGGTCCAGCAACTGTGGCCGCAGCATGCCTTCTTCGGGGTTCATGGTGCCGATCAGCACAAAGCGCGCGGCATGGCTGTGCGAGATGCCGTCGCGCTCTATGCGATTGATGCCGGAGGCCGCCACGTCAAGCAGCACATCGACGATGGCATCGGGCAGCAGATTGATTTCATCGACATAGAGCACGCCGTCGTGCGCCTTGGCAATCAGACCCGGAGCGAAGCCCACTTCGTGGCCTGAGAGCGCCTTGGACAGGTCCAGACTGCCGGTCACATGCTCGATGGAAGCGCCTAGCGGCAGGGTGACAAAGGGCGCAGGGGTCAGCAGGTCCGCCAGCGCGCGGGCCGCCGTGGACTTGGCCGTGCCGCGCGGGCCTCGAATCAGCACGCCGCCCAGCTGCGGCTCTATCGCGGCGAGCAGCAGGGCCTGTACCAGGGTGGGCTGCCCCTGTATCGCCGAGAGTGGGAATACGGGTGCCGGATCGTGGTTGGGGCTCATTGGGAAACCTGTCCTTCCATGAATTCTTCGTGCTCCAGCATCTGGGCCAGCAGGTTCTGGCGATGCTCGCCGGGCTGTTCCCACATGCCGCGGTCTATGGCTTCCAGCAGGCGCGAAACGATATCGCCCAGCGCCTGTGGATTGTGCTGGCGCAGAAACTGGCGCACGCTCTCATCTTCCACATAGGCCTGGGTGACCATGGCGTAATGCTGGTCCGAGACCAGCGCGGTGGTGGCATCGAAGCCGAACAGATAGTCTACCGTCGCCGCCATCTCGAAGGCGCCCTTGTAGCCGTGGCGCATGGCGCCCGCAATCCACTTGGGATTGGTGACGCGGGCGCGCACCACGCGGCCTATCTCCTCGGCCAGGGAGCGAATCCTGGCAGACTGAGGATTGCCATGGTCGCCATGATAGATGGCAGGGTCGCTGCCGCCCAGGTGCCGCACTGCCGCCACCATGCCGCCCTGATGCTGGTAGTACTCGCTGGAGTCCAGCAGGTCATGCTCGCGGCTGTCCTGGTTCTGTAGAACCACATCGAGTGCCTGCAGACGCTGCTCCAGCGCGGCGCGAGCCGGCACGCCACCGGCCTGCTGGCCGTAGGCATAGGCACCCCAGTGCAGATAGTGGCGTGCAAAGTCGCCTGCATCGGTCCACTGACCGCTACGCAGCATCTCATGCATGCTGGCACCATAGCTGCCGGTGGGCGCTCCGAAAACGCGCCACAGCGCCTGTTCGCGGGCTGCGTCGGCGCTCAGGCCCTGATCCACGGCAGCCTGCGTATCTCGCAGCACGCGCGCGCGGATGGGGTTGTCCTCGGCGTCCTCATCGAGCTTGGCCAAGGCACGCACCGCGGCATCGAACATCTGCACCACGTTGGGAAAGGCATCGCGGAAGAAGCCGCTGATGCGCAAGGTCACGTCGACACGCGGGCGACGCAGCCCCACGGCGGGAATGACTTCAAAGTCGGTCACGCGCTGGCTGCCGGCCGCCCATTTGGGACGAACCCCGATCAGGGCAAAGGCCTGGGCGATGTCGTCACCGCCTGTACGCATGGTGGCTGTTCCCCAGACGGAAAGACCTATGGCCTGTGGATATTCGCCATGCTCCTGCAGATAACGCTCCAGCACGCGCTGCGCGGACTGCTGCCCCAGTGTCCAGGCAGTCTGGGTGGGGATGGCACGGGTGTCCACGGTGTAGAAGTTGCGCCCTGTAGGCAAGGTGTCGCAGCGCCCGCGCGAGGGTGAGCCGCTGGGGCCCGGCGGCACAAAGCGTCCTTGCAGTGCTTGCGAGAACTGCAGCAGCTCCTGCGGGCCGCAGGCATCCAGTGACGGTGCAATCTGCTGCTCTATGCGCGTCAGCACTTGGAGTGTGTGCGGCCAGTCGCGGGCCAGCGCGGGATTGGCAATGACCTGCAGGGCCAGCAGCTCGAGCCGCTCGCGCGTGTCGCCGCCATGGCGCCAGGTGCCGGCATCCTGCTGCTGCAGCGCGGCCGGACGCGGGCCGTTCCAGGGCGCGGCGGCATCCATGTCCAGCGGGTTCCAGTCCATGGCCGGCAGCAGGTCGGCTGTCAGCGCGTTGAGCAGGCCTTGCTCGCTGCCGGCATTGCCGGGATAGCGTGCCAGCGAGAGCAGGGTGGATTCGCGCAGTTGGCCCTGTGGCGAGCTGCCGAAGATATGCAGGCCATCGCGGATCTGGGTTTCCTTGAGTTCGCACAGATAGGCATCGATGCGTTCCAGCAGCAGCTCGTCGGCGCCGGGCTGCGCGCCCGCCGCTTCGAGGCCGAGTTCGCGCAGCAGATCCTGCTGCCTGGCGCAGTCCAGAATCTGCTTGCGCAGCATGCCGGAGCGGCGCAGATCGACCAGCAGGGCTTCGTAGTATTCGTCCACCAGGCGCTCTAGCTCCTGCATGGGGCCGTGGTTTTCGGCGCGCGTGAGTGGCGGCATCAGATGGTCGATGATGACAGCCTGGCTGCGGCGCTTGGCCTGAGCCCCTTCGCCGGGGTCGTTGACGATGAAGGGGTAGACATGCGGCAGCGGGCCGAGAATGGCATCGGGCCAGCATTGCTGCGAAAGCGCCAGGCTCTTGCCCGGCAGCCATTCCAGATTGCCATGCTTGCCCACATGGACCATGGCGTCCACGCCGAATACATCGCGCAGCCAGAAGTAGAACGCCAGATAGTGATGGGGAGGCACCAGCTCGGCGTCGTGGTAGCTCGCGTAGTCATTGCGCCCATCGAGCGAGCGCGCGGGCTGTATGCCGACAAAGACATGGCCCAGCTGCAGGCCCGCAATCATGAACCAGCCGTCGCGCAGCATGGGGTCCTGTTCGGGCGCACCCCAGCGCTCGGCTATGGCCTGGGCCATATCGCCGGGCAGCTTTGCCAGGCGCTGTTGATAGGCCTGCAGCGAATAGCCCTGGCTCGCGGGACGCAGAGGCCATTTTTTCGGGTCATTGGCAATGCCTTGCTGCAGCAGGCCCATCAGAGCCAGACCGGAGTCGGGCCGCGCAGCAGCATCGCCCAGCTGCCAGCCGTCACTTGCCAGCTGATCCAGCAGGGCGATCACGGATTCCGGCGTATCGAGACCCACGCCGCTGCCCATGCGTGCCTCGCTGCCTGGGTAGTTGGCCAGTATCAGCGCGGCTTTCTTCTGCGTTGCAGGCTTGCTGCGCAGCCGACACCAGCGCCAGGCCAGCTCGGCAATCCAGGCGACGCGGTCGGGCTCGGCCTGGTAGCTGATCACATCGGTTTGCGTCAGCTCGCAGCGATGGGCCAGGCCTTTGAAGCTCATGGCGCGCGTCATGATGCGACCGTCCATCTCGGGCAACACCACCTGCATGGCAATGTCGCGCGGGCGCAGGCCCTGGCTGTCGGCCAGCCAGTCCTCGCGGTTGCTGCCGCTGGCAATCACCTGCAGCACAGGGATGTCGCCCGCCAGCGCATCGGCCGCTTCACCAGTGCGCGCATGTTCTCCCAGTGCGGCAAACGCCGTGGTGTTGAGAATGATCTGCACCTGGTGGGTGATGCACAGGGAGCGCAGCGTCTGCAGGCACAGCCCGTCCTTGAGCGACTCCAGGGCCAGCGGCAGCGGGTTCAGGCCGCGTGCGAGCAGGGCGTCGGCCATGAGGTCGAAGGCCTCGGTATTGGCCGCCAGCAGATGCGAGCGGTAGAAGACCAGCATGGCCACGGGGGCGCCGGGCGTCCAGCGTGCCTGCAGGTCGTCCAGGCCCGGAAGATGCCCTGCATCGTCAGCCAGCCAGGCTTGAGGCACATGCACGGCCACGGGGGGCAGCACCCGCACGGGCGCTCCCTCGCGGCCCTGGTTCAGGCCCCAGGCTGCCGCCATGTGCAGGAACTCGCGTGCATTGCCCAGGCCGCCGGCGCGCAGGTATTGCCATAGAGCACGGCTTTGCTCGGGCTCCAGCGTGCCCTTGGCCAGCAGCTCCGGATCTTCCTGGTTGTCGCCAGAGAACATGGCCAGCTTCTGGCCCTTGCGGCGCGCCAGCTTTTGCAGCTGCTCGATGCCGTAGGGCCAGGTGGACTCGGCTCCCAGATGATCAACGATGACCAGCCTGGCATGCTGTAGCACCTCGTCGATATACAGATCGAGCGAGGCGCTCTGGCGCAGATGCAGCAGGTTGGCCAGGCGCAGCGTGGGCGTGGAACTCGCGGCCCGGGGCTCGGCCTGCAGCCACATCCGGTAGGCATCGGCCAGCAGCGACAGCGTGGTGTCTGCGGAACTGAGCACCACCATGTCTGCAGGCGTCTGGTCCAGACGGGTGATGATGCTGTCGTCTTCGACAAAGCCGCCAGGGCGGGAGCTGAGCAGGTGCATGATTCAAAAAGATAGCTTTATCCGCTTGCCAGTAAAGCGATAGAGGCCGATTTGCTTGGATTTTATGCCTGGGCGCCCAGCAAGGCCTGGCGCAGCACGGCGGCGTCCAGCTGCTTGCCGATGAACACCAGACGCGTGGCCGCAGCTTCGCCGTCGGCCCAGGCACGGTCGAAATAGGCATCGAAGCGGCGGCCCACGCCCTGTACCAGCAGACGCATCTTCTTGCCCGGCAGCGCGGCAAAGCCCTTGACGCGCAGCACGCCATGCTGCTCCACGATGGACTGCAGGGCCAGCATCAGGCGATCACGGTCCACGGCACCCAGGTCCAGGTGCAGGGAGTCGAAGGCATCGTGGTCATGGTCTTCGTCATGGTCGTGGTGGCTGTGCTTGTCGTCGATCGACAGCTCGGCGGCGCAATGCTGGCCCAGCAGCACGTTCAGGGGCACCTGGCCCTGCACGGCTTCGATCATCTTCACACTGGCTGGCACCTCTTCGGCCACCAGGGCACGCACCTGGCCGAGTTGTTCGGCCGTGACCAGATCGGCCTTGGACAGCACCACCAGGTCGGCGGCCGAGAGCTGATCCTCGAACAGCTCGTGCAGGCTGGCGTCGTGGTCCAGATTAGGGTCGGCCTGACGCTGTTCATCGACGGCATGCGGGTTATGGGCAAACTGGCCGGCAGCCGCAGCGGGCGTGTCGACCACGGTGACCACGGAATCGACGGTGAAGACATTGGCAATATCGGGCCACTGGAAGGCCTGGACCAGGGGCTTGGGCAAGGCCAGGCCGCTGGTTTCGATCAGCAGTACATCGATGTCGGCGCGGCGCTCGGCCAGGGCCTTCATGACGGGGAAGAACTCTTCCTGCACGGTGCAGCACATGCAGCCGTTGGCCAGCTCGTAGATCTGGCCGTCGGCACCACCTTCTTCCTTGCAGCCTATGGCACAGGTCTTGAGGATTTCGCCGTCAATGCCCAGTTCGCCGAACTCGTTGACGATGACCGCTACGCGCAGACCCTTGGCCTGCTCGAGGATATGGCGCATCAGCGTGGTCTTGCCGCTGCCGAGAAAGCCGGTGACGATGGTGGCGGGGATCTTGGTGGTTTGCATGGATCTATCTCCGGTAGAGGAAAGCAAGAGAAATCAGGGGCGCTTCAAGGTGACTGGTCCGTGGACATGGCGCTCCGCGTTGACGCGGTCATGCAGCACATGGCCCTTGAGGGTGGTCACCATGTTGTCGGCATCCATGGGACCGTACCAGACGCCGTCGGGGTAGACGATCATCAGCGGGCCATGGTTGCAGGGGTACTGGCAGCCGGTCTGCAGCGGCTGCAGCTGGCTTTTCAGTCCCGGGGTTTCGCGTATCGTTCGTGTCAGCGTGGGCCATAGCTGCAGCGCTCCCTTGGCTGCGCAGCGCGGGCCAACGCACCACAGCACATGATGGCGATGCTCGGGCACCAGCGACCAGCCCTTGGGGTCGTGCTCCCATGGATCGTCGCCCAGCACCTCGGGCACATCGGGCTGGCGCAGTGCCTCTTCCACGGACCGGGCCAGCAGCTCGGTCAGGCCGGGCAGCTGCAGCAGCGGTTGACCAAACACCAGACGCGGAGAGGGCTGTGAGGAATCACGTTCTGCACGCCAGCGCATGATGAGCTTGTGCAGCCAGCGGCGCAGCGACGCCTCGTCTGGCACCATCACGGGCAGGATCAGAATGGTCCGGGCGGCGGAACACAGGTCCAGCGCCTCGTTCAGTGTGGGCTGGGCTCGGTCCACATAGGCGGTGCTCACCTGCTGCACAGGCCTGCCCGCAGCAGTCATGGCCGTCTCAAGTCGTGTGGCCAGGTCCCCGAGCTCCGTCAGGCCTGCGGTATAGGCGCCACCCCGGCTGAGCAGGATGATGGCCAGCGAAGGCGCTGCGGCTTGTTTGAGGTCGGCAGGTTGGGTGGTGGGGGGATGCTTGTTCACGGCAGTTCTCCGGCCGCGAATTCGACGGGCTGAACGCTGATCTTGCGCTCGGGGTGCAAGGCGGCGGCCAGGCGCTGCGCGGCTTCGATATTGCGCGGGCCGGGCGTGGCCTCGGCATAGCTCATCACGAAGAACCGGCGATTGCGAACGGCGGAAACCGCTTCAAGCTCCTTTTTTTGCAGCAAGAACTCGATCTTGCCCTGGGCGTCGGGCTGGCCATAGTCAATGATCACGATCCACTCGGGGTCGCGCTCTATCACGTCTTCCCAGTTGCCGCGCTGCCAGTTCTGGCTCAGGTCTGCAAAGATATTGCTGGCACCGGCTTCGTCCAGCATGGCTTGCGGCATGCCGAAGTGGCCGACGGTGACGGGAATCTCCTGGCCGCTGTCGTAGACAAAGACGCGCGGCAGTGCGCGATTGCCTTGCATCTGCTGGCGCAGCTGGGCCTGGGAGGCCCGCAGTTTGTCGATGCGTGGCTGGGTCTGCTGGAGGACGCCAAAGATGCGGCTGATGTTCTCCATGTCCAGCAATGCATCGTCCAGCGCGATGCGCTCGCGCTTTTGCACGCGGATGCAGGACTCGGACAGCACATAGGAGGCGATGCCGTGGCTGGCCAGGCGCTCCGGGGTCACGGCACCTTGGCGAAAGCCATAGCTCCAGCCGCCAAAGACAAAGTCGGCTTCGGCGCCCAGCAATACCTCCAGGTTCATGCCCTGGGATGAAAGATCGGGCAGGCGCTGCAGCCAGGGCTTGAGCTGGGGGCTGATCTCCTTGCTGGAGGGAATGCCCGAGTAGCCGACCAGGCGCCGGCCCAGACCCAGATAGAGAAAGCTCTCGGTGATGTTGACGTCGTGGGTGACGGCGCGCTGGGGAACCTTGTCATAGCGCACGGTCTGCCCGCACACCGGCAACTCCAGCGCCGGTTGATGCTGGCGCGTCGGCGCCGCAACCGCCTGCGGCTCGGGTGCTTTGTCGCAAGCGGCCAGCAGCAGTGATGCGGCCAGCAGCGCCGAGGCACAGGGGCGATTCAAGCAAATAGCTTGCATGGCAACAGGCCTGGGCAACATCAGAAGCGCATCAGAGCCGACAGCTCCACGCTGCGTCCGCGTCCCAGCAGCCATTGATTGCTGCTTTGGGCCGATGTGGCGTAGAGGCGGTTGGTCAGGTTGCGGCCCACCAGACGCAGCGTGGTGCGCGGGTTCATATCCCAGCTCAGCACGGCATCGGTCACTACATAAGAGGGCAGGCGGGTGGTGTTGGCGTTGTCGGAAAAGCGGTCGCCCACGTGGCGCAGGCCCAGCGAAGCCTGCCATGGGCCGGTGCGGTAGTGGCCCCATAGGTTGGCCGTCACGCGCGGAACGTTGCTGGGGCGGTTGCCTGCACGGTCCACACCCTTGCCGCCTTCGAGCAGACGATCGAACTTTGCATCCACATAGGACAGATTGCCTTCGAAGCGCAGTGTCTTGCTGGCATGGATGAGGCCGGTCAGCTCCAGCCCCCTGGACGACTGCTTGCCGCCCTGAACCGATAGTGCCGGACGATCGGGGTCGCGGGTGATGATGTCGTCCTTGACGATACGATAGGCCGCCACGGTCCATTCGCCACGTCCATCGGCCAGTTGCTGCTTGTAGCCGACTTCGACCTGGCGGCCCTGGCTCAGGCTGAAGCCCGATTGCGATTGGGCAATCGACAGCAGGCTGGTGACGGGGTCATGGCCGGTGCTGGTCTGCACATATGCGCTGTTGAGCGCATCGAACTTGTGGGTAAGGCCCAGGCGCCAGGAGGTGCCGTTCAGCGGCTTGTCAAAGCCCGATCCGTCCTGAATATTGTTGCGAGAGAAGGCATACCAGTCGCGGCGCATGCCGGCCATCAGCAGCCATTGCTCGCTGATCTTCCAGGCATCTTCGAGATACAGCGCATTTTGGCGGATGCTGGAGTTCATGCGCGGCAGATAGGCGTCAGGGCTGTCCCAGTAGCCATGCTGCGGGTTGAAGGCCGAAACCGTGGACTGACCGGTGTAGGGCGAGTTGCTGCTGCTGGTGAACTGGGCGTTGGAGATGTCCCAGCCCATGGCGATCTGGTGGCTGGCGGCCTTGAGGTCCAGCCCCATGCGATTGCCCGTCTGCTGCACATCGTGGCCGATTTCCAGATAGTCGGATCGCCCCACCTGACCGGTGGCAGGCTGGTAGTCGTAGGCCTCGATATTCTTCCAGTGGCGATCGGACTTGAAGTGATAGAGCTCGTTGCGCACCGTCAGCGTGTCGCTGGCACGCCACTGGGCCTTGGCACGGAAGCGCTGGTCCTTGAACTGGTCGATGGCATCGAGCACGTTGTAGTTCTTGTTGCGCAGTTCCTTGACGATCTGCCCGTCGATCACGGGCGAGCCGAAATAGCGCTCGGGCTTTTGCTGGCTGATGTCGGCACTGAGGTCCACGGTCAGATCATTGCGCGGAGTCCAGCGCAGCGCGCTCATCAGCTTGCCGCTGCTGGCCTTGCCCAGCTCGCGCTCGCCGTCGGTGCGGTCGCCATAGGCATCGAGTCGGTAACTCAGGGTCTCGCCCAGTGCGCCACTGGCGCCGATGCCGGCATAGGCCTTGCCGTGGCTGCCTGCTCCCAGCAGCACTTCGGTGGAGCGTTCGCGGCTGGGCTGCTTGCGGATGGCATTCATGGTGGCACCTGTGGTGCCGCTGCCATACATCAGCGATGCGGGGCCGCGCAGCACTTCGATGCGCTCATAGCCCCAGCTGTCGCCCGGATAGTTGACGGTGCCCGAGGCCACGCCCAGCATGATGCCGTCCTCTGCAATGCCGATGGAGTTCACTCCACTGAAACCGCGACTTGAAAAAGACAGCCCGCCGTTGCCAGGGGCGCCCGAGGCGCTCAGGCCCACGGTGCGAGTGACGGCGTCGGAGACCCGGTAGTCAGCACGCTCGTCGATCTGCAGCGAAGACACGCCGCTGACACTGGCCGGAAGGTCCAGCACGGGTACGTCCACATGGGACGCTGTGGTTGCCGGCTGGCTGGTCTGCAACTCATGCGAGTGCAGACGGTTTTCCCGCACCGTGACTTCGGGCAGGGACTGCTGGGCCATGCCTACGACCGGGCAGAGCAAGAGCAGCTTGAGTGCGGTGCTGCCTAGATGGCGCAGGTGAGACTTGGAGTTGAGGACGGAATGAAAAGCAGCAGAGGTTTGTGGATGAGAGCACATATCACGAGGCCGAAACTGCCTGAAGGGATAGCTGTGCCGCAGACAGGTCCGCCTTTTTCAGGCATGACGCAATCCACTTTCTGGCCGCTATCCGCACCCCGCAGACAGTTTTCGTAAATACCGCCCCGAGGGGCGGAGTTGAGTCATCGGCAGGCCGGTCTCCGGGCTCACAGGCAATTCATCGCTGAATTCACGACTCGCCTTCCCGAAAGATGCAGACCGTCGCGAGGCGAGGGGCCGGATCATGTCCAGTGGCTGCGAGCGCCGATGCGCTCGCATGAGTGTGTTGACCTGTTTACCGTTGCGGGGGCAGCCAAGGCTTCCTGAGCTTGCGATCAGACCTTGTTCCCGTTTCACTCGCGTTCAAGCGAGCACCTTCCGAAACGAAGCGCCATCAAGGCGCCGCGAGAGTTTATCAGTCCCCGGGCGAAACGCGCAGGGATTTAGAGCAACTCGTCCGGCATGAACTCGATCAGCGGTCTGCCGCTGCGCTCGCTCAGGCGTACCTGGGCACGTACGCCGTAGACTTCGGCAATGGTCTGAGCGGTCAGCACCTGGGCCGGTGTGCCCTGTGCCACCAGCTCTCCTGCCTTGAGCAGGTACAGGCGGTCGCAGTAATGGGCAGCCAGTGGCAGCTCGTGCAGCGCGGCCAGCGTGGTCAGGTCCAGGCTGCGGATCAGGTTCATCAGCTCGAACTGGTGGCGTACATCCAGGTGGTTGGTGGGCTCGTCCAGCACCAGCAGCCTGGTCTGCTGGGCCAGTGCCCTGGCCATGAGCACGCGCTGCTTTTCGCCCCCTGACAGGGTGGAGAACATGCGCTGTGCCAGCGACTGGGCATGGACCTGAGCCAGGGACTGGGCGACGATGCGGAAGTCCTGCTCGCTGTCCCGGGCGAAAGAGCTCTGGTGCGGCGTGCGGCCCATGAGCACCACATCGCAGACGCGCAGATCGAACTCGCTAGCGTTTTCCTGGGTCAGCACTGCCATGGCGCGGGCATTGTCGCGGGCGCTGCGCTGCCAGATGTCCTGTCCGTCTATGCAGACCGCGCCGCTGGCAGGCCTGAGCATGCGGTAGATCATGCGCAGCAGGGTGGACTTGCCGCTGCCGTTGGGGCCGAGCAAGCCGACCAGTTCGCCATGCCGGATATGCAGGCTGATGTCCTTGACTATGGATGCGGCAGCCGTCTGCCAATGCAGGCCGCTGGCCTCCAGCAGGCAGGAAGAGCTGGGTGCGGAACTCACGGATTACCCTTTTCCCGCACGCTCTTGCGGCAAAGCATCCAGACAAAGAAGGGGCCACCCAGCAACGAGGTGATGACACCCACGGGTACTTCGGCGGGGGCAAAGCTGATGCGCGAGAACACATCGACCCAGATCAGAAAGATGGCGCCTGTGAGCGCGGCCACAGGCAGCACGCACCGGTGCTCGGAGCCGACCAGCATGCGGGCGACATGGGGCACGATGAGGCCGACAAAGCCGATCGGACCCGTCAGTGCCACCAGCACGCCCGTTACCATCGAGACCAGAACGAATAGCCAGCGCCTGGTGCGGGTGGTATCCACCCCCAGCGTGGTCGCGGTTTCTTCGCCTGCCAGCAGCGCATTGAGCGAGCGGGTCTGTGCCAGCAGCAGGGCCACGCCCGCAGCCAGCAGGGCGGCCGGCAGGCCCAGCTCCTGCCAGCGGGTTCCAGCCAGGCTGCCCAAGGTCCAGGTGAGCACGGAATTGGCCAGCTCGCGCTGATCGGCCGTCAGCACAATCAGACTGGTGACGCCGCCCAGGCAGTAGGCAATGGCCACGCCGCCCAGAATGAGTCGCGATGCCTGCAGTCGTCCATTGGCATGGGCCAGGAAATACACGGCCACACAGGCCAGCAGCGCACCGCTGAAAGCGCCCAGCGGTAAGGCCAGTTCGCCGGCAAATGCCAGTGCGCCGAAGGCCAGCACGCTCACTGCCCCCACCGACGCACCGGATGAAACGCCCAGCAGATAGGGGTCGGCCAGCGGATTGCGCACCATGGCCTGCATGGCAACGCCCACCAGCGCAAGGCCTGCGCCGGTCAGGGCTGCTAGCAATACGCGCGGCAGGCGCACGCGCCAGACAATCTGGTACTGGGCGCTGCTCCAGCTGCCGGAAGGCCAGTCCAGGCCCAGGCGCTGACCCAGCTCGTAAGCCGTGATTTGCCAGGCTTGCCCGGGGGCGATCCGTACCGGCCCCAGGGTGATGGCCAGAGTCAGAGACAGCAGCAGCACTGCCGTCAACACGGCCAGCCACAGCTTCAGCTGATGGCGTTGCTGGACGAACATCTGTGTCAACGGCTGGGTCATGGCTGAAGCCAGGCGGGCATGGTGCCGGCAGGCCCAAAGCGGGAGGCGAAAGCCTGTGCGAGGTGTCTCATTGTCATCAGCCAGGGCAGAGGGTCTGCATGCTGGTGACGAGATCGGGCGGAGGGCGGGCCTCGCAGCCTGTTGCCGTCACGCTGCTCCCCGCAGACGCTCGTTGCACATGCCGACTGCCGGAACTGGGCCCGGGCGGTCAGCGCTCAACAGGCCGGTATCCGGGCTGGCAGATTGCGCGAGGCATGTCACTTCGCCTTCCCGGCGTTCCCGCGCACCTCCGAAGAGGCCACGTAGAACATCAGTGGCGGGCTTGTGCAAGCGCAAAAGCCATGAAGTGATTCGATCTGCTTACCGTTGCGGGGGCAGCCAAGGCTTTGAACCTTGTTCCCGTTTAACCCGATGAAGTACCGGGCACCTGTTGCATGGGGAAAAAAGCCTGCGGCATCGCAATGCCGTGACTTGTTTCGCTGAAAAATTATATAGCAGCGCATCCAGACATCGTCTGGGAGATCTGGGTGATTCCTTTGAGGCGTCGAGGCGCAGAGACGGGGTGGCCATCGCGTTCAGCGCGACGCCGGTGCTGCAAGGCACAGAGTTCATGCCCTGTGTCGACACCGTCTGCGATCGATATCCGATGCCCAAACAGGCTGCAGCCGCCTGAAATGTCGGTGGCGACTGCTTTTGAGTGGCCGCAGTCAAAACTGAGCTGATATTTGTGCATAAAAATAGAGGCTGAGACAGCCCCCTGATTTTGAGGACACCATGAGCATCTGGTCCATCGACGCACAGACCGTCACCCACAGCATTCAGCTCGCTGTTGCGCCGGTTTTTTTTCTGACTGCCGTGGCCGGCATGATTGGCTCCGTAGCGGGGCGGCTGGCCCGCATCATTGACCGGGCCCGCAAGCTGGAGGAAAGCCTGCGCACCCTGGACGATCACGATCTGATCGCCCGCCATCTCAAGGAGCTGCATTTTCTGCGCGAGCGCGGGCGGCTGGCCAACGTCTCCATCGCGCTGCTGACGCTGTGCGGCATGTGCATAGGGCTGACCATCGTGCTGCTGTTCGTGGGCCAGGCCTACGGCGTCAGCGGCCACGGCTATGCCGTTTTCAGCTTTCTGCTGGGGGTGCTGGCCTTTGTGCTGGCGCTGTGCTGCTTCCTCTGGGAGACCATCATGGCGACACGCATTCTGGACTTTCATATGCTCACCCAGGCCAGGGCGGCCGTGCGCCATGTGGAGTCCGAGCATCGCCCCTGATTGCGCTGCGAGACATGTTTTTCCTGCCTCTGATCCTGGTGCCCATCGTCTTTCTGATGGCACTTGCTCGCCTCTATCAGATTCCCGTGCAGCTGTGTTCGGGCCGGTTGCTGCTGGTCGAGCGCGGCAGGCCGGTCTTGCGTCTGACCACCTTGCTGGCCTATGCCGGCCTGCTGGCAGGTAGCGGGGCATTGCTTGCGGCCTTGGTGTATGCAAGCTTTTTCGCGGCCGACCGATGGTCGGCCTATCTGCATCTGGTGCCTTATCTGGCGCTTTATCCCTTTCTCTACCTGGCGGCTGCCTGGGTGTTCTATTACGGCCTGAAAAAGTCTTCAGCAGACTGAGCTAGTCCTTCATGGGCTCCAGCCAGGCAGCTGCGGCATGGATGATGCAGTCGGTCAGGCGTTGCAGGCTGGCCTGGGCATTGCGGGTATGGGCCCAGTACATGGGGATGTGGAGATCTCTGCCCGGGAGCAGTTCCGTCAAATCGCCACTGGCCAGCTGCGGGGTGATCAGCTGGGCCGGGTGCATGCCCCAGCCCATGCCCAGTTCCACGGCACGTGTGTAGCCCTGGTTGGAGGGCAGAAAGTGACGCGCATTGTTGCGCCGTCCGTCCAGCCCCAGGCCGTGCAGCCATTGGTCCTGCAGGCTGTCCTTGCGGCCGTAGTACATCATTGGCGCCTTGGCCAGCATCTGGGCCAGCTCCCGATCCGACTCGGCCTGGGCCAGGTGGCGCTGCACAAACTCCGGGCTGGCCACGGCGATATAGCGCATGCGGCCCAGCGGCCAGGTGTTGCAGCCTGCAATCGCCGAGCCCGTGGCCGTGACGGCGGCCATGACTTCGCCTTCCTTGATGCGTTTGGCCGTGTGGTCCTGGTCGTCAATGCTGATGTCCAGCAGCTCGTTGCCATCCTGCGTGAAGGCCGCCATGGCATCCATGAACCAGGTCGACAGGGAGTCGGCATTGACCGCCAGCTTCAGCGTGGGCAGGGCGGTCTGTCCTTCGGGGACCAGCTCGGGGTTCTTGCGTCGCAAATCGTTTTCCAGCAGCGCCACCTGCTCCACATGCAGGCACAGGCGTCGGCCGGCCTCCGTGCCGGTGCAAGGCGTGCCGCGCAGCACCAACACCTGCCCCACGCGTTCCTCGAGCAGCTTGATGCGCTGGGAGATGGCGGAGGGGGTGACATGCAGCTTGCGCGCCGCACGCTCGAAGCTTCCCTCGCGCAATACAGCGGCAAGCGCTTCCAGTCCCGCGTAGTCCAACATTAGAAATTCTTCATTGAATTGAGTAAATGTAATTTTACTTAATTGCTTCGCAGAGCAAGAATCCGGGCCGGTTTGGAGGAGTCAGCGACTCATGGACATGACAACTAATTTCTATTCCGCCTGGATTGCAGGCTTTACGGTGTGCGCTTCGCTCATCGTTTCCATAGGTGCCCAGAACCTGTATGTGCTGCGACAGGCAGTGCATGGCGAACATGTGAAGGCCTGCGTGGCTCTGTGTGTGCTCAGCGACGGGCTGCTGGTTGCGCTGGGGGTGGCCGGCATGGCGCAGATGCTGGCCAGCTATCCGGCATTGGCCCAGTATCTGACGCTGGGTGGCGCCGCATTCTTGCTGGCCTATGGCCTTTTCGCCTTGCGGCGCATGTGGCTGGCCCCGGATGCCGCCATGGAGGCCGGCGAGCGCAGGGCTGCACCACGCGGAATGATGAGCGTGCTGGCTGCGCTGGCAGCCATCACTTTGCTCAATCCTCATGTGTACCTGGATACGGTGTTGCTGATGGGCTCGATTGGCGCCCAGCAGGAGGGTGCGGGCCGCTGGTCCTACGTGATGGGGGCAGCCTCGGCCAGCTGCCTCTGGTTTGTGCTGCTGGCGATGGCGGGGCGCCGTCTCAAGCACTTGTTTGCCAACCCCGGTGCCTGGCGCGTCATGGACGGTATCACCGGTGTGATGATGCTGTGTCTGGCCTGGTGGGTGGCAAACAGCGCTTTGGGAATGGAGATTTGAGTCTCAAGTTGCGCCAGCGCCATTCATTGCAGGCTCTTTCACACCCCCACATCGGGTTTCAAGCCTCTGCGGCTTGTTCCCACAGACCCACGGCTTCGATGAGGTTCCAGCTATTGCATTCAATGCGGTAGTGGCCTGTGGCTCCGGTCTTCTGGCTCTGGCCCTCGATCACCACAATATGCCTGCCATGGCGCTGGGCTTCGGAGAGCGGGCGGATCTTGTCATAGTTGTGCCTCTCGGCAATGTCGCCACGAAAGGCAATCGTCACTTGCTCGCGCCGGGGGAAGTAGTCCTTGGCATATTTGTCCAGAGTGCGATCGGCAACCAGCGTGGCCATATCGGGCGAGGTGGCGGAAGAAGCGTTCATCGTGTCTCCTCAAGAGTGGACTCTTGTTTGTGTGCGGAATCTGAGCCGGTTTATGACGTAATTGTTGCATTTTGTTTCCAGTGGCGCCAGTGCCAACCTCCATGACAAAAGGCAGACCTCGTCCTGCATCAACTCCGGCCGGGCGGTCGCACGGCGGAACCGCCTTATGGCGCAGACAACGGCAGCTGCAGACCTGTCTTGATGCGCTCCAGCGCGATCGAGGTGCTGTAGCGGCGAATGTTTTCGTCCCCTTCGAACAGGCGTTTGCAGATGGCCTGGTAATCATCCATGTCGGTTGCCGTGACGACCAGGATGTAGTCGGTTTCGCCCGTCACATAGAAGCACTGCTGCACAGCCGCTTCGTCGGCGATACGCGCCCTGAAGCCGCGCGACAGATCCGGCCTGTCATTGACCAGCTGCACGGTGATGACCGCAGTCAGCGTGCGGCCCACCTTGACGGGCTCCAGCACGGCCACATTGGCGGCAATCACCCCGGTTTCCTGCAATCGTTTGATGCGCCGCTGCACGGCTGGGGCCGAGAGGTTGATGTGCTCAGCAATCAGACGCTGCGGCATGAGGTTGTCACGCTGGAGCAGGGCAAGAATCGCGTGGTCAAAGGAGTCCAGGTCGGCAGCAGGCATGGTGTTGGATGGGTTGAGAGCGAATCTTGCAGATTCAGGGCTGAAAACGAGCAAATTTCGCGGGTGACATGCAATATCGTACTCACCTATGTCAAAGAACAGCTGGAATCATTGGTGGCCCGTGTTGGCCGTGTTGGGCTCGGTCACTGCACTCGGGCTGGGGACTTCGCTGGCCAAGCAGCTGTTTCCCCTGATCGGTGCCCAGGGCACATCGGCACTGCGAGTGGGCTTTGCAGCGTTGATTCTGGTGTGTGTCTGGCGGCCTTGGCGCTGGTCGCTCAACCGTCAGCAGGCACAGGCTCTGCTGATTTTCGGCATGGCACTGGGCGGCATGAATCTGATGTTCTACATGGCGCTGCGCGATATTCCGTTTGGCCTGGCCGTGGCCATCGAGTTTTCGGGACCGCTGGCCGTGGCCATCTACTACTCACGACGCGCTTTGGACTTTGTCTGGCTGGCGCTGGCGGTTGTCGGCCTGGCACTGATTCTTCCTCTGGGTGGCAGTGCTTCGGGCCTCAACCTGTCCCCGGTGGGTATTGCCTGCGCGCTCGGAGCCGCCATCTGCTGGGCCTCCTACATCGTGCTGGGGCGCAGGCTGGGCCATATCCCCAGCGGCCAGGCCGTCTCCCTGGGCTTGCTGTGCGCGGCGTTGGTGGTGGTGCCGTTTGGTGTGGCAGAGGCTGGAGTCAAGTTGCTGACGCCGTCGATTCTGCTGTTCGGGTTGATGGTGGCGGCCATCTCCAGTGCCTTGCCTTACTCACTGGAAATGCTGGCTCTGCGCCGTCTGCCGCCTGCCACTTTCGGCATCGCGCTGGCGACCGAACCGGCCATTGCAGCACTGATGGGCATGCTGCTGCTCAGCGAGAACCTGACGGCCACGCAGTGGACCGCCATTGCCTGCATCATGGCAGCGGCCATGGGCAGTGCCGTGACGCGCGCAGGTACCAAATCGCCCGCAGTGGATGCTTCGGCAGCCACTTCCGGATGAATACCCATGCTATGAAAAGAGATGCTGCTAGCGCTTGCTCATCAATGCTTTGCCGAAATATTTCTAGTGAATAACCCTTGGAATTTAAGCGGCAAGCTCTGTTTTCTGTAGCTGCAATGGTTCGAAACGCTGCTTGTGCAGCGTTTTTTGTTGCCGCCCAGATTGCCTATAAAGCGATGTTCCGATCAGTTTTGCTAGTCGTCGAAATCTTGAATGATGGCAGATAGATAGGGGGCTTTATTGCTTCCATGAGGACAGACTTCTATGCTCATTTCGAGTCATATTTTTTGACCGATTTTTGCGCTATCCGGTTTGCGGTTTTGGCTGTCGTGGCTACTGCGTATTTGTAGGAATCTCGGTCTATTCAAATTAGGAGCGAGGTGCTACAACGGACGCACACGGTAACGAATGCCTTGCAACTTTGCGGCACTGATTCGAGCCCTGGTGCCGCCACGGGAGGTCATATGGATGTCATCAGCAATTCCGCAGCACGCTACGTTCGCCTGCGTGAAGAAGAAATGTCGCTGGACGAGTACCTTAGCCTTTGCCAGCGTGATCCCATGGCCTACGCCGGAGCCTCACAGCGCATGCTGTCCGTCATCGGTGAGCCCGAAATGGTGGATACCCGCAACGATCCCGTGCTGTCGCGTCTGTTTGCCAACAAGGTCATCCGCCGCTATCCCGCATTCTCTGAGTTCTACGGCATGGAAGATGCCATCGAGCAGGTGGTGAGCTTCTTTCGCCATGCGGCCCAGGGCCTGGAGGAACGCAAACAGATTCTCTATCTGCTGGGACCTGTGGGCGGCGGTAAAAGTTCGATTGCAGAGCGTCTCAAATACCTGATGCAAAAGGCACCGTTCTACGCGCTCAAGGGATCGCCTGTGAACGAGTCGCCACTGGGTTTGTTCGACCCCGTGGAAGACGGCCCGGTGCTGGAAGACGAGTTCGGCATTCCGCGCCGCAGTCTGCAGCATGTACTCTCGCCCTGGGCCGTGAAGCGGCTGGAGGAATTCGGCGGAGACATTCGCCAGTTCCGAGTGGTCAAACGCTACCCCAGCATTCTCAAGCAGATAGGCATTGCCAAGACCGAGCCCGGCGATGAGAACAACCAGGATATTTCCAGCCTGGTGGGCAAGGTGGACATCCGCAAGCTGGAGAACTTTTCGCAGGACGACACCGACGCCTACAGCTACTCCGGCGGCTTGTGCCTGGCCAATCAGGGCCTGCTGGAGTTCGTGGAAATGTTCAAGGCTCCGATCAAGGTGCTGCACCCCCTGCTGACGGCCACGCAGGAAGGCAATTACAAGGGCACGGAAGGCTTTGGCGCGATTCCGTTTGACGGCGTGGTGCTGGCGCACAGCAATGAAAGCGAATGGAAGGCCTTCCGCAACAACCGCAACAACGAGGCGTTTCTCGATCGTATCTACATTGTCAAGGTGCCTTACTGCCTGCGCGTGAGCGAGGAAGTCCGCATCTACGAGAAGCTGATCCGGGAGTCTTCGCTGGCCAACGCCATCTGCGCGCCTGGCACGCTCAAGATGATGGCGCAGTTCTCCGTGCTCACGCGCCTCAAGGAGCCAGAGAACTCCAGCATCTTCAGCAAGATGCAGGTCTATGACGGCGAAAGTCTCAAGGACACTGATCCGCGCGCCAAAAGCTATCAGGAATACCGTGACTACGCGGGCGTGGACGAGGGCATGGAGGGCATCTCCACCCGCTTTGCCTTCAAGATACTGGCCAAGGTCTTCAATTACGACAGCACCGAAGTGGCGGCCAATCCCGTGCACCTGATGTATGTGCTGGAGCGGCAGATCGAGCGCGAGCAATTTCCGGCCGAGCTGGAGACCAAGTACATAGGTTTCATCAAGGAATATCTGTCCCAGCGCTATGCCGAGTTCATCGGCAAGGAAATCCAGACTGCCTATCTGGAGAGCTATAGCGAGTACGGTCAGAATATCTTTGACCGCTACGTCACCTACGCCGATTACTGGATTCAGGACAGCGAATACCGCGACACCGATACCGGCGAGGTGTTCGATCGCAATGCGCTCAATGCCGAGCTGGAGAAGGTGGAAAAGCCGGCCGGCATTGCGAACCCCAAGGACTTCCGCAACGAGATCGTCAACTTCGTGCTGCGGGCCAGGGCCAACAACCAAGGCAAGAACCCCAGCTGGACCAGTTACGAGAAGCTGCGCGTGGTGATCGAGAAGAAGATGTTCTCCAACACCGAGGAGTTGCTGCCGGTGATCAGCTTCAACGCCAAGGCCAGTGCCGAAGATGCGCGCAAGCATGAGGACTTCGTCACTCGCATGGAAGCCAAGGGCTATACGCCCAAGCAAGTGCGTCTGCTTTGCGAGTGGTATCTGCGCGTGCGCAAGAGCAGCTGACAGCGGTGTCGGTGGCCCGGCACGGCCACCGACAGGACGGTTGAGTTGAGAACAGCCCCTGGAGATGGGAGCACAGATGGCACTGCATATCATCGACCGCAGGCTCGCAGGCAAGAATAAATCGGTGGGCAACCGCGAGCGGTTTGTGCGGCGTTTCAAAGAGCAGATCGCGGAGGCGGTGCGCAAAGCCGTGTCTGCGCGCGACATCCGCCATATCGATCAGGCGGAAAGCATCACCATTCCGAAAAAAGACATTCAGGAGCCGGTCTTCAGGCATGGTCAGGGCGGTATCCGCGATATGGTGCTGCCTGGCAATCGCGAGCATGTGCGCGGTGACCGCATTGCCCGGCCGCCTGGTGGGGGCGGCGGTTCGGGGTCGCAGGCCAGCGATAGCGGTGAGGGGCAGGATGACTTCACTTTCACCTTGACCAAGGAAGAGTTCATGGAGCTTTTCTTTGAAGATCTGGCGCTGCCGCGCCTGCTGCGCAACCACATCGGCAATACCTTGCAATACAAGACAAGGCGCGCCGGCTACAGCCATGACGGCACGCCCAGCAATCTGGCGCTGGTGCGCACGATGCGCGGCGCCCTGGGGCGGCGCATTGCGCTGACCAAAGCTCCGCACCGTGAGCTCAAGGTACTGGAAGAACAGCTTGAAGCTCTGCTGGCGCAGGATGACGGCACCAGTGAGTCAGTAGCCGAGCTGCAACGCCGTATCGATACCTTGCGTGAGCGTATCGGCGCAGTGCCTTTCCTTGAACAACTGGATCTGCGCTTTCGCAATCGCAGCAAGGTGCCCGTGCCCAGCAGCCAGGCCGTGATGTTCTGCGTGATGGACGTGTCCGGCTCCATGGATCAGGAGCGCAAGGAGCTGGCCAAGCGCTTTTTCATCCTGCTGTATCTGTTTCTCACAAGGCATTACGACAAGATCGAGATTGTTTTCATCCGCCACCACACCCAGGCGGCGGAAGTCACCGAAGACGAGTTCTTTCACTCCACGGAAAGCGGCGGCACGGTAGTCAGCAGCGCGCTGGTCCTGCTCGAACAGATCATCAGGGCCCGCTACCCGGTCAACGACTGGAATATCTATGTCGCCCAGGCCAGCGATGGCGACAACTTCAGCGACGACGGCGGCAAATGCCACAGCCTTCTGGCCGAAAGAATATTGCCGCTGGTGCGCTACTACGCTTACCTGCAAGTGGTGCTCGAGGAGCAGAGTCTCTGGGAAGAGTACAGCCGCCTGCTACCGCTGTTCCCCCATTTCGCCATGCGCAAGGTATCGGCAGCCAACGAGATCTACCCGGTGTTCCGCGATCTCTTCAAGAAGGATGGGGTATCGATATGAACCTCAATCTCTATCCCGTGCTGGATCTCAGCGCCAGCAGAAAGGCCGGAAATTCGCATGCCCAGGGGGAGCCGCGCTTTCGCGATGTGCCGCAGGCACCTTTGATGGCATCCCAGCGACCGGCGTCTCCCTTGCCCGACCCCAGCGACTGGACTTTCGAGCTGATCGAACAGTATCACGCGGCGATTGCTGCCACGGCTGAGCGCTACGGCCTGGATACCTATCCGAATCAGCTGGAGATCATCACGGCCGAGCAGATGATGGATGCCTATTCCAGCGTGGGCATGCCGGTCAATTACCGGCACTGGAGCTATGGCAAGGAGTTTCTGGCCACGGAGCGCCGCTACCGACGAGGCCATATGGGATTGGCCTATGAGATCGTCATCAATGCCAACCCCTGCATCAGCTATCTGATGGAGGAGAACAGCACGGCCATGCAGGCCCTGGTGATTGCGCATGCGGCCTATGGACACAACAGCTTTTTCAAGAACAATTATCTGTTTCGCATGTGGTCCGACGCGGGCAGCATCATCGACTATCTCGTCTATGCGCGCGACTATGTGGCGCAATGCGAGGAACGCTATGGCTTCGACACCGTGGAGCAGTTGCTGGATTCCTGCCATGCGTTGTCGAACTTTGGTGTGGACCGCTATTGCCGTCCCTCGCATAAAAGCCTGTCGCGCGAGCGCGCCGAGAGAGAGGCACGTGAAGCCTATGTGCAGCAACAGGTCAATGTGCTGTGGCGCACGCTTCCTGCCCGAAGGGACAAGGACAAGGACAGCACGACGCAAGGCAGCGAGCGCTTTCCCAGAGAGCCCGAAGAGAACATCCTCTATTTCATCGAGAAGAACGCTCCCTTGCTCGAACCCTGGCAACGAGAGATCGTGCGCATCGTGCGCAAGATCGCCCAGTATTTCTATCCGCAGCGCCAGACTCAGGTGATGAACGAGGGCTGGGCCACCTTCTGGCATTACACATTGCTCAACACTCTGTATGACGAGGGTTGGCTGACCGATGGCGTGATGCTGGAGTGGCTGTCATCGCATACCAATGTGATCTACCAGCCGCCCGCTGGCCACCGGGCCTTCAGCGGCATCAATCCTTATGCGCTGGGCTTTGCCATGTACCGTGATATTCGGCGGATCTGCGAAAAGCCGACCGAGGAAGATCGCCGCTGGTTTCCCGACATGGCTGGTACGCCCTGGCTGCCGGCGCTGCACCACGCCATGCGCAATTACAAGGACGAGAGCTTTGTCGGCCAGTTTCTGAGCCCGCACCTGATACGCGACATGCGTTTGTTCTCTCTGCACGATGACCCTGAGGAACGTGATGTTCTGGTCAGTGCCATTCACGATGAAGATGGCTACCGCACACTGCGCCAGTTGCTGTCTCAGCAATACGACCTGGGGACGCGCGAACCCAATATTCAGGCCTGGAGTGTGAATCTGCGCGGCGACCGCAGTCTTACTCTGCGGCATACCCAGTACCAGGGCAGGCCGCTGGCAGAAGATGCACAGGAGGTTCTCAAGCATGTGGCTCGCCTGTGGGGATTTGGCGTGCATCTGGAAAGCGTCAACGGCGATGGCGAGACACCGGTTTTGCTGCACTCGGTGCCTGCACCCTCGCATTGAGAAATCTCAAGTGGAAGTTGCTTTAAGCCCTTGCCTGTAGAGCGCTATAAGCGATCAAATCAAAAGAAAAAGCGCTGCAGAAGCAGCGCTTTTTTCTGGCTCAGGTCGTCAAGTGTGGCCGGTGGCCGGTTCTGTCCGGCCCCGGGGCCACAGCAGGTGCCTGTGCCCACCGTGCTCTTCGCAGCGCGACCGTCATCCCCTGTAGAGGATGGGGGGCACCAACGTTTCTAAGGCCTTTGCGAATCAGAACGCGGGAACCACGGCGCCCTTGTACTTTTCCTGAATGAACTTCTTGGTGTCTGCAGAGTGCAGAGCGCTCATCAGCTTGGCAATGTCGGCGCCGTTGGCGCGATCCTTGCGGGCCACCACGATATTGGTGTAGGGCGAATCGGCACCTTCGATGAACAGGGCATCCTTGGTGGGGTTGAGCTTGGCTTCGATTGCGTAGTTGGTGTTGATCAGGGCCAGGTCGACATCAGCCAGTGCGCGGGGCAGCAAAGGCGCTTCCAGTTCCTTGAACTTCAGCTTCTTGGGGTTCTTGACGACGTCCAGAGCAGTGGGGGTCAGGCTCTTGGGATCCTTGAGCTCGATCAGACCATGCTTGGCCAGCAGAATCAGTGCACGGCCGCCGTTGGAGGGGTCGTTGGGAATGGCCACGGTAGCGCCATTCTTCAGATCCTTGATGTTCTTGATCTTGCTGGAGTAGGCACCGAAGGGCTCCACATGAACCTTGCCGTTGGGTACGGCCACCAGCGAGGTCTTGCGGTCCTTGTTGTAGCTGTCCAGATAGGGCTGGTGCTGGAAGAAGTTGGCATCCAGCTGCTTGTCTTCCACGGCAGCATTGGGCTGCACGTAGTCGCTGAACTCCTTGATTTCCAGATCGATGCCCTGAGCCTTCAGTGCGGGCTTGATGTGATTGAGGATTTCGGCGTGAGGAACGGCCGTGGCGCCCACCTTGAGCACGTCAGCAGCCTGGGCCGACAGCGCCAGAGTGGCAATAGCGATAGCAGAGAGAGCTTTCTTCAACATTGGTTCTGACCTTCTTCAGCAAGTTGCAATAAATTCCGGGCCTCATCTGGACCGCAGCGAACTAAGGTGCATAGTCTAGTGCCGTGTACCGACGTCTGCAGGACATTTTTCTTATTTGGTTATAAGAGCGTCGTTTTTTATACAAAATCTGATTTCGATTGACTGCCATGAATCCCGAAATGCTGGAGCGCCTGGTGCGCGTGCCTATGCCTTATGGCAAGTACAAGGGCCGTTTGATTGCCGATCTGCCCGGCAACTACCTCAACTGGTTTGCCCGCGAGGGCTTTCCCAAGGGCGAGATCGGTCAGTTGCTGGCCTTGATGCAGGAGCTTGACCACAACGGACTCAGCGCCTTGCTGGAGCCCATTCGCAAGGCTGCAGGGCTGCCGCCAAGAGCACAGGAATAGGCAAGAGAGGGCTGGCTGCGGTCGGCCAGATGAATATGCGGCAGGCGGGCCTGCAAAAGCCCTGGCAGTTTGCCTTTGGCCGGAAGCAGGTGACTGGCCCTTGGGCTTGGCCGACTGCGGCCGCGGCCAGGCCGCGAGTCTCCAAAATGACCTGCTTTGGCCTTGACGGCGTTGTCAATCATAGGCTCTGGACATATACAGATGCAGCTGGTCGCAGGGTATGGCCTCAAGCCTCGGAGTCTTGCGAGAGGTCCGAATGCTGAACAATGCGTCCCTTGCCTGCATGTTTGGCCGAGTACATGGCCTCGTCCGCACTCTGCATCAGGTTGGCCGAGGAACTATCTGCGGTGCTGATGGAGATACCGATGCTGCTGCCGACTTGCACCATCACTCCACCATTCAGTGCAATGGGCTGGCGCACGGCTTCCATGCAGCGCTTCATGACAGACATGGCCTCACCGGGAGTGTGCAAGCCCGATAGCAGCACCACGAACTCATCGCCGCCCAGGCGGGCAACGCAGTCGCCGGCACGAGCCTGGGCCGTCAGTCGGGCAGCCACCACACGTAAAACCTCATCGCCTGCGTCGTGACCCTGGGTGTCGTTGACCTGTTTGAAACCATCCAGATCCATGAAGCACACTGCAAGCATCTGGCCGTCTGCCAGCTCCTGGTTCAGCGTTTCCTCAAGTGCTCGGCGGTTCGCCAGACCCGTCAGAGCGTCGTGGTTGGCAAGGTGATTGGCGGCTTGTTCGCCTCGCTTGAGGGCGTCAATGTCCACCAGAATCCACAGCGACTCTTCGGCATTCAGCAGTGTGCCGGATGCATCCACCCACAAAAGCTTGCCCTCGGCATTCTGCACCTGGAACTGAGCGTGAAATTTGCCCCGAGCCAGCAAAGAGCCATAGGCTTTTTCGCCGATACGCCTGTAAGAGGCTTCGTCGGGGTAAAGCATGCGCGTGGATGCACCCTGCAGTGCAGCTGCTGGCTGCTTGAGCAGACGGCGCATGGCGGGGTTGGTCCAGACGATCTTGCGCTCGCGCAGGCGAGCCATGCCGATCAGGTCATTGTTGATGACCAGTTCCTGCTCTTTGCGGATGCGGCGTTCACGCTGCTGCAGCCGGTACAGGGCTACCGAACCCAAAGCAATCAGGGCAATGCACAAGCCGGCGAGACCCCATGCACGCCAGGCGGAGGCGCGCCACATGGCCATATAGGCTTCCGTACCCAGCCCGGTAAACACCGTCAGAGGATATCCGGGCAGCCGATGGTAGGCCGTGATGCGCTCCACGCCATCGATCAGGGTCGGTGTGATGTACCAGCCTTCCTCGCTGTTGCGGCTGATGGCCTGGTGATATTCGGACGAGACAGCGGCCTTGCCGATACCTGCGTCGGCATCCTGGCTTGCAGCCGGATAGCGCGCGACCAGCAGTGCCTGATCGGTGCGCAATGCCATGGCGCTGCTGGTGCCGAACGACTGGCGCTGGAATAGCTGGTGAAAATGTTCGGCCGCGACAATGGCATAGACGATGCCCTGAAACTGGCCGCCCTCGGCCTGAAGACGCCTTGCCAGCACGATAGACCATTTTCCGAAGGAGTGGCTGATCAGAGGCTCGGACACCACCATTCGGTCCGTTGCGCGGGCTTGAGCGAAATAGGCGCGTTCCGCCACTGAAAACGGCACATCAATTTCGCTGGGAGTGATGAGTACCTCGCCAGCACTGTCTGTGATGCGCAGGGCGGTGACAAAAGGAATCAGGGCACGCTGTTCCTGAAGCATTTCGTACAAGGCAAAGTTGGCCGCGGAAAGTCCGTCAAGGCTGCGTGCGCGGTAACGACTGGCAATCGATGACAGAGCGTTGTCCACCAGTCGCACCTCTGCAGCCAGCTCCAAGCTCAGGCTGCGCGCTTGGTGCCTGGTGACGGCTACTCCCAGGTCCATGTCCGCGCGGTAATTGGCATGCACGCCAAGCCAGGTGGCAAAGCACAGCAAGGCCGCTACCAGCAGGTTGCCGAGCACGATGCGATGCAAAAGCTTGTGAGAGCGAAAGCTTGTCATCTTGATTCTTGAGGTCCTTGAATACCAACCTGGGTCGGAAACGGCTCGGTTCCGGACACTTGCATCAACCACCTGCCGAGTAAAGCATCGCAGAGCTCAACAGCGCAATAGTCTTGCAATCATCCAGCAGGTGTCGGGAGCTTGCTGCGAGCATGCTCCCGAGAGGGGCGCCGCCTGCGCGAATGGCCAGAAGTGGGGCTCCAGGCATCGATGTGTTCCTGGTGCGTGATTGTGCAGGGGCGAGCCCTTTCTCCATGCTTGTCGCGGGCACAAGGCGATGCGTTCCGGCAGATGAGGGCTCTGAAGCATATGCGGAAATAGTGAAGGCCTTGAGAAAATCTGAAATGAGAATTGATATCATTTAAGGTCTTTTTGAGATCTATTCCCATTGCACCATGCCCGTTGTCGAAACAGCCTCCCATCGTGAAGTCGCAGCGCTTTACACAGATCATCACGGTTGGTTGCAGGGCTGGTTGCGCCGAAAGGTCGGCAATGCCTTTGACGCAGCAGATCTGACGCAAGACACTTTTGTCCGTATCCTGGGCGTGCGTGAGCCGCCGCGTCTAGAGTCGCCGCGTGCTTATCTGACCACCGTGGCCAAAGGGGTGCTTGTCAACTGGTGCCGGCGGCAGGCGCTGGAGCGTGCCTATCTGGAGGCTTTGGCCCTGTTGCCGGAACCTGAAGCACCGTCGCCGGAGCACCGGGCCCTGGTGCTGGAGGCCCTGCATGAGATAGATGTCATGCTTGATGCCTTGCCGCCGCTGGTACGGCGCACTTTTCTGCTTTCGCAGCTGGAGGACATGAAGTACGACGATATCGCCTCGCAGCTGGGCGTATCGCTGACCAGCGTCAAGCGCTACATGGCCCAGGCTTTCAGGCAGTGTCTGGCGTTGATGGAATGACTGCAATGGATGCACGTTTGCTGGACGAGGCTGCGGATTGGCTGGTCCGTCTGAACGATGAAGGCCTGACGGCTGCCGAACGCGTTGCCTTCGAGCGCTGGCGCCAGGCCAGTCCGGCCCATGAAGGTGCCTGGATGCGGGCCGAGCGGCTGATGGACAAGCTGGGCGGGTTGCCGCCGGCGCTGGCCATGCCGGCGCTGGGCCGATCACAGCGTCGCAGCCGACGGGCCGCTGTGGCCAGGCTGGCTGTTTTGCTGGCCGCCGTGCCTGGTGGCTGGATGAGCTGGCGTTTGGCACAGCAGCAGGGGTGGGCAGCCGACCTGCGTACTGTCGCGGGCGAGCAGCGCCTCGTGACATTGGCCGACGGCAGCCGTTTGCTGCTGGATACAGGAACGGCCGTCGATGTCCGGTTTGATGCTCATCAGCGCCTGATACATCTGCACCGGGGCTCGATCTTGCTGGAAACTGCTGCCGATCCCAGTGGCGTGGACCGGCCGTTGCTGGTGGCGACGGCCGTGGGGCGCCTTCGGGCGTTGGGCACACGCTTTTCGGTGCAGCAGAACAGCGAGGGCAAATTCGTGGATCTGGCCGTAACCCAGGGTGCGGTCGAAGTCACATTACTGGGAGCCTCCCGGCCAGCGCTGGTGGTGCCCGCGGGCAACTGGGCGAGGTTGACTGCGCTGGGAGTAGGGGAGCTGCAGACGGTACGACCGCAGCAACTGGCCTGGGTGCACGGCATGCTGGTGGCGGACGCCATGCCATGGCAGAAGTCTGCGCCCAGCTGTCGCGTTACCGGCCCGGCCTGCTGCACTGTGCCCCGGAGGTGGTGTCCATCAAAGTGTCGGGCGCGTACCCTTTGGCCGATACCGACCGGGCCTTGGCCATGCTGGCCGAAACCTACGCCGTGACGGTGCATCGGCGCTGGCAGGGTTACTGGGTCACGGTGGCGGCCCGCTGAGTTTACAAGCAAGGCATCTTCAAAAAAATGCACGAAGGTGAGACTTTCCGGGAAGTTGTTTGGCAAGCAAGGTGAACCACTCATTTTTGCTTCCAAAGGACTGTCTTTCATGCCTGCTTCCATGGCCTCCCGTTCCCTATCGAATCCTGTAATCAGCCCGGTTGCGCGCGCCGCCCAGCTTGCCTTGCTGGGCTGGGCGCTGGCGGCGACCACCGTGCAGGCTGCCGAGCCACCCGCAGCCGGGCAGGCTCAGGCTTACCGGATAGAAGCAGGGCCGCTGGGCCGGGTGTTGTCCGAGGTGGCAGCTACGGCCGGCATGGCACTGTCGTTCGATCCTGCGCTCACACAAGGTCGGCAAAGCCCGGTGCTTTCCGGCAGCTATACGCCGCGCGAGGCACTGCAGCGCCTGCTGGCTGGCAGCGGGCTGGAGCTGGTGTCGCGTCACGGCGGCAGCTACACCCTGCAAAGGCAGGCCGTGGCGCCCGTCTCGAGTGAGGAGGGCAGCACGCTGTCCGAAGTGCGCGTCACGGCTCAGGCCGAACGCAGCGGCACCACCGAAGGCACGGGCAGCTACACCCAGACGGGGCCCAGCCGCACGGCAACGGGTCTGGGCCTGACTCTGCGCGAGACGCCGCAGTCGGTAAGCGTGATGACACGCCAGCGCATGGATGACTTCAAGCTGGAGACGCTGGCCGATGTGCTGGAGCAGACGCCGGGCATTGGCGTCTATCGCCAGAACAACGCGACGGACTTTCAGGCCCGCGGCTCGGAGGTGAATCTGCAGGTCGACGGCATGTCCCAGCTCAGCAACGGCTGGTACTTCGTCACCAGCACCATGTATGCACTGGACGATATGGCGGAGATGGACCGTGTCGAGGTGCTCAAGGGCTCGTCGGGACTGGTTGTCGGCAAGGGCGGCTATGGCGCCACCGTCAATCTGATCCGCAAGCGTCCCACGCGTGAGTTCCAGGCCAGCGTGCGCGCCAATGCCGGCAGCTGGGATACCTATCGAGCTCAGGCCGATATAGGCGGCTCGCTCAACGAGGCGGGGACGCTGCGCGGCCGCGTGGTTGCGTCCATGACGGATGCGGGCAGCTTTCGCGACAACGAAAAGAGCAACAGCAAGATGCTGTTCGGCACGCTGGAGGCGGATCTTACCCCCGATACCCTGCTGAACCTGGGCATCACGCTGCGCCAGCGTGAGGCACGCGGCTTCGGCACGACCCGACCCATCCAGCGCTACACCGCAGCGGGTGCCGAAGTGGGACTGATGCCACGCTCGTTCAACAACGGTGCGCCCTGGTCGGGCTATGAACAGGAAAGCACCGAGCTCTTCGGCAGCGTGGAGCAACGTCTGGCCCATGACTGGACGGCAAGCCTGAAGTTCTTCCATCAGAGCGTGAAGATGGACGACATGAAGCTGGGCTATCTCTGGAACAGCACAACCGCTGCCTATCTGCCATGGCAGGACGTGGAAAACCGCAACTGGTCGGTCAATCTCGATGTCAAAGGTCCTTTCACCCTGCTGGGCCGCACGCACGAGCTGCTGGCCGGCGTGGGTGTGTCGCGCTACCACAGCGGCTTGCTCTACGGCAGCTCCAAGAACGTACCTCTGGCCAATCTGGGCCTGAGCTATGCCCAGGGCGGTGGTGCGCTGGCCCAGCCCGATTTCCGCAACTGGAACTATGACCGCCATGTCTTCAACCAGCGCCAGCGCTATGCCTATGCGGCAGGGCGCTTCCGTCTCGCAGATCCGCTGCAGCTGATTGCCGGCATGCGCGTGACGCAGTACCGCCAGCATGATGTGACGCCCACCTGGTGGAACTACGATATGCGCGAAACCGTCACTACGCCCTATGCCGGCCTGGTCTACGAAGTGCATCCCCAGGTTTCGCTGTACGGCAGCTACGCCACCATCTTCAAGCCGCAAAGCGCACAGGATGAACAGGGGCGCACCCTTGATCCAGAGCAAGGCAAGACCTATGAGGTCGGGGCCAAGGCCGAGTTCTTCGACAAGCGGCTCAACGCCAGCATCGCTCACTTCTGGATGAAGACCGATAACTCGGCCGAGGAGACAGGCGGTTTCACCCCTGGCGGCGACATGGCCTACCGTGCCGTCAGCGGTGCCACGCGGCGCGGCTGGGAGCTGGAACTGTCGGGTGAACTGGCGCGCGGCTGGCAGGTGCAGGGCAGCCTGGTGCAGCAAAACAGCTCGCTGACCAGCTCCAGCCAGTATCCCAAATACCAGCTCAAGCTCGGCAGCACCTACCGCTTCGACGGCGGCTCGCTGCGTGGCCTGACGCTGGGCGCGGCCACTCGCTGGCAAAGCAAGACCTCAACCAGCGACAGCCGCAACACACTGGCGCAGCAGTCCTATGCCGTGCTGGATCTGATGGCCCGCTACCAGGTCGACAAGCATCTGTCGCTGAGCCTGAACCTGAACAATGTGCTGGACAAAAAATACTTCGCGGGCGTCAGCAGTCTGGGCGGCCTTTATTACACCTGGGGCGCGCCGCGCAGCGTGAACGTGGGCATGCGCTACGACTTCTGAGAGGTGGGAAGGGGCTATCAATAACCATAGCTGTCATCGCTTGATGCAATTGCATTTCAGATATTTCTATATCTGAAATCAAATAGTTGAGAGTGCAGATAGCTATTGTTTTATTGCTCCAGTGCTAGAGCCTGCAATCTCTTGCGTTCCATATGCGCGGCACATTCTGAGAGCAAATGCCTGGGTGAAATGATGTTGTTGAGAATGATTCCTATTTATTGGAGTATGATCCACTTCCATGGAAATGACAGCCTCTTTCACCCGCGCGCTGCTCTCGGGCTTCGACCGGGCCTATGCGGACCTTTTGCGCGCTGCCACGCGCAGCACGGGCTGCCGCGAGGAGGCCGGTGATGCCGTGCACGACACCTGGTTGAGGCTGGCAGAGCATGCGCAAGCGGCTCAGGCTGAACAGGCCGGGCCTGCCGACAGCAGCGGTGCGGCCCCAGGGCCGCGCGATGCGACCGCCTATCTGGTCGTCATGGCACAGAACATGGCCCTGGATGCACAACGCCGCCGCAGGCGCCATGGGCGTTACCTGGACGCCGAGGCCGTGCGCGAGCAGATGGCTCCCAGCCATGCGCCCGACGTGGCCGAGTCCGTCATGTACCGGCAGGCGCTGGCTGCGCTGGAAGCCGCGCTGGTCGCGCTGCCCGAGCGCAGCCGCAAGGCCTTTGTTGCTCACCGCGTGCATGGCGTGCGCCAGCCCGAGATCGCGGCGCGCCTGGGCGTGTCGCTGAACACGGTGGAGCGTGACCTTATCCAGGCCAATGCCTGCATCGAGGATGTGCTGCACCGCTGGCGCGGCAGCAGCCCGGCCGGTGCACAGCGCGCGGGCCATGCGGGGCGGCGCCGCAGCCTGGGCGCCTTGCTGGGACTGGCGGGCGTGGGGCTGGGCGGGGCTGCCGCCTGGCAGCAGTGGCTGCTGTATCGCCAGACCCATGTGCAGTGGCAGGCCAGCTGGAGCAGCGCACGCGGCCAGCAGGTGCGCCACGGCCTGCCCGACGGCTCGAACCTGCTGCTGGATGCGGCCAGCAGTGCCCGGGTGCAGTACTTCGTGGCGCGGCGCGCGGTCACGCTCGTCCAGGGGGCGGCCTTCTTCGAGGTGGCTCGCGACGAGGAGCGGCCTTTCACGGTCGATGCGGCGGGCGTGCGGGTGACGGTGCTGGGCACGCGCTTCGGCGTGGACATCGAGGAGGGGGGCCAGGGCGGACAGCGGGTTTCCGTGCAGGTGGCTTCCGGCCGGGTGCGGGTGCAGACGCTTGGCGCGGATGCCCGGGCCTGGCAGACGCATGAGCTGGGCGCGGGCCAGGGGCTGCGCCTGGAGAGAGGCGCGGTGGTGCGCACGCAGGCTGCATCCGGGGATGCGGCGGCCTGGCGCCATGGCGAGCTGGTGTTTGCCGACACCACGTTGGGCGAGGCGCTGCAGCGGCTGGGGCGCTATGCGCCTTTTGAGCTGCAGGCTACCCCCGAGGCCGCGCGCCTTCCTTTGAGCGGGCGCGTGCGCATCGCCCAGGCCCATGCCTGGGTCAGGGCCCTGCCGCGGGCTTTGCCGGTGCAGGTGCGCCAGCAACCCGGTGGCGGCCTGCTGTTGGCACTGGCTCCGTGAGTGGCCCCGCAACCGGCGCGGTGAGCGGACCAGTTTTTTTCAGGGTTGTTGCCGTGCCATACGTCAAGACAGTGATCTCCGGGTATTGACCTCATCACTGATTCAAGGACGACTTGCATGCATCCGCTTCTTCCCCATTTCCGTTTCCATCCATTGGCCCGGGCCGCCGTCTGCCTGGGTCTGGCCATGCCGCTGCAGGCCGCCTGGGCCCAGGCGCCAGCGCAGGCCGTGCCTTTTGACATCGCTGCCCAGCCGCTGGGCGGTGCGCTGCACGAGCTGGCGCGCCAGGCCGGCCTGCAGCTGGCTCTCGATCTGGCGCTGGTGCTGGGCCGGCAGGCGCCCGCGGTGCAGGGCCACCGCGATGTGGGCGCGGCACTGGAGTCGCTGCTGCGCGGCAGTGGCCTGCAAGGGCATGTGGAGCAGGGCATGCTCACCGTACAGCCCGTGCCTGCGGCCACGGGCACGGAGCCGTCCACGCTGGCTGAGGTGAAGGTGGTGGCCAACCAGCTTGGCGAGATCACAGAAGGCTCGGGCCTGTACACGCCGGGGGCCATTGCCACGGCCACGCGGCTGGTGCTGACGCCGCGGGAGACGCCGCAGTCGGTGAGCGTGGTCACGCGCCAGAAGATGGACGACTTCCAGCTCAACTCTATTGACGAGGTGATGGAGCACACGCCAGGGGTGAGCGTGGTTACCTACGACAGCGAGCGCACGGTCTATTACGCGCGCGGTTTTGCCATCAACAATTTCCAGTACGACGGCATTCCCATGCTGCGCGACTCGGGCTATTCGGCGGGCAACACGCTCAGCGATACCTCCATCTACGACCGCGTCGAGGTGCTCAAGGGCGCCACCGGTCTGCTCACGGGCAGTGGCGACCCGGGTGCCACCATCAATCTGGTGCGCAAGAAGCCCACGCGCGAGTTCCAGGGTCATGCGACGCTGGGCGCGGGAAGCTGGGGCAGCTACCGAGGCGAGCTGGACCTGAGCGGCGCGCTCAACGAGGCGGGCAGCGTGCGCGGCCGGGTCATGGCGGCGCGTCAGGACCGGCACACGCAGCTGGACCATTACAGTCGCGATGCCTCGGTGTTCTACGGCATCCTCGAAGCCGACCTGGGGCCGCGCACGCTGCTGACCCTGGGCGCGGACTTCCAGAACAACAAACCCAGGGGCTCGACCTGGGGCGGTATACCGCTGCTCAACGCCAACGGGGACTTCAACGATATGCCGCGTTCGTTCAACAACGGCGCCCGCTGGAGCCGCTGGGAGCAGTACACCCGCACCGCGTTCGCCACGCTGGAGCATAGCTTCGACAGCGGCTGGGTGGCCAAGCTGCAGCTGAACCGGCAGATCAACGGCTACGACGCCAACCTGGGGTCGGCGGCCGCGGGCTTTCCCAATCCCGCCGACAGCTCGGGCGTCAGCATGTGGGCGGGGCAGTACATAGGCCGCACCACCAGCAATGCGGCCGACTTCTATGCCAGCGGCCCGTTCCGGCTGGGCGGGCGCGAGCACGAACTGGTGCTGGGAGGCAGTCTGACCAACCGGCACTGGAAGAACCGCGGCTGGTGGGATACCGGCAGCTATGACAAGACGGTGGACAACTACTATCTCTGGAGAGGCGATGTGGCCGCCCCGGCCTGGGGAGCTATGCCGGACTTCACCAACGACGAGACCACGCGCGAGCGCGGCCTGTATGCGACCGCACGCTGGAATCTGCGCGACGACCTGAAGCTGATCACCGGCGGGCGCTGGTCCAATTACACCAACCGCGCTCAGCAGCTCAGGGAGTCGGGCGTCTTCGTGCCCTATGTGGGGGCTGTGTACGACATCGACGACACCTACTCGGCCTATGCCAGCTATTCGGGCATCTTCAAGCCTCAGTCCGCCCAGGACGAGCAGGGGCGCACGCTGGAGCCGTTGCAGGGCAAGAACTACGAGCTGGGCGTCAAGGCCGCCTTCCTGGACGGCAGGGTCAATGCCTCGGCCGCAGTGTTCCAGCTGGAGCAGGACAACTACGCCCTGGAAACCGGCGGCGTGACCCCCACGGGCGCCACGGCCTACCGCGCGGTTCAGGGCGTGGAGACGCGCGGCTACGAGTTCGAGGTCTCGGGCCAACTCACCCCGGCCTGGCAGCTGCAGGCGGGCTTTTCGCATGGCGTGGCGCGACAGCAGGGCGAACGCGTGTCCACGCTCACGCCGGCCAACCAGTTCAGCTTCTACAGCAGCTACCGGCTGGGCGGCAGCCTCAGCGGTCTGACCCTGGGCGGCGGCGCGCGCTGGCAGGACAAGACCTGGGGCGACATCTCCACGCCCGCCGGCGGCACCGTCACGCATACCGTCAAGGGCTACTGGATCGTGGATGCCATGGCGCGCTACGAGTTCAGCAAGCAGCTGTCGGCGTCGCTGTCGGTCAAGAACCTGCTGGACAAGCGCTACTACACCATCTTCAACTGGTACAACACCTACACATGGGGGACTCCGCGCAGCGTGAGCGTGAGCGTGACCTACAAGTTCTGAGCCATGGGGCCGGCTGCCCTGGCGCATGGCGCCGGGCACCTGCTGCATCTGGGGATGGCCCTTTTGGGGTTTTCGTTTGTCATACAGGAAGAGAGGGCGCCCGCGCCCGCTCCATCCCAGGAAAACCCGATAGCTACCCAGGTCACCATCCCGATCTTCCTCCCATGATTCCATCCAACGCTGCCCCTGCGGGCGCTCACCTTCTTTCCCGGCTACTGGCGGCCGTTGCCGGCGGCTATCTGCTGGCCAGTGCCCTGGCCGTATTCCTTGCCACGGTCTTGCCTGCATCGCGTGCCGAGGCCGTGCTCGCCGGCATGCTGTGGAGTTTTGCGCTGCAAGTGCTGGCCGTGATCTGGGCGTTCTCGCCGGTGTCGCCCGGCCGTGTCTGGCTGGGCCTGCTGCTGCCGGCCGCCGTCATGGCAGCGGCATCGGCGTGGCTGTCAGGGGGAGGCTGAGCATGGCCGAGCAGAAAAAAACCTCAGGTGCCGGACAGGGCGGCTTTCGCCAGGCCCAGGCCTGGCTGCATACCTGGTGCGGTCTTTGGTTTTCCTGGCTGCTGTTCGCGGTGTTCCTGACGGGCACGCTGGCAGTCTTTGCGGAGCCTATTTCGCACTGGATGACGCCCGAGCACCATGCCGAGGAGGCCGAACATGCGCAGGCGGCAGCGACCGGCAAGCAAGGGGGCGACCTCGCGCAGCGGCTGGCATGGGGCGTGGCCTATATGGAAAAACACCATCCGGGCGCAGAAATGTGGGAACTATGGCCCTCGGATGCCCAGGGAGCCGGCGACCTGCGTGTGTACTGGTTCGATGAAAAGCGCCAGTACGCCTCGGCACAGCTGGATTCCGCTACCGGACAGCCGCTGCCAGCTCATGGCGTCGTGCGCGCCACCCAGGGCGGCCACCATTTTGTGGATTTCCACTATCGGCTGCATGCGGGGCAGGCGGGACTTTGGGTGGTCGGCATTGCTGGCATAGCCATGCTGGTGGCGTTGGTCAGCGGCGTCATCACGCACAGGCGCATCTTCAAGGATTTCTTCACCTTTCGTGCCCACAAAGGTCAGCGCAGCTGGCTGGATGCCCACAATGCGGTGGCTGTGCTGACGCTGCCGTTCCAGATCATGATTGCCTACACGGGCATTGCCATCTCCGCGTCAACATTCATGCCGGCCGGCATTGCGGCCTATTTCGGTACGGGCAGCCAGGGGCTGCACTCCTATGTGGTGGCGCTCAACGAGTCGGACAGGCCTGAGCGTTCGGGCCGGGCGATGGCTGTTCCGGGCCTGGAGCCGTTTGCTCTGCGCGGTCAGGCGCTGATGGGCCAGCCTGTACGGGCTGTGGTCGTGGACAGCCCCGGTGACGCGGCGGCGCGCATCGGTGTCTATGGCTGGAACAGCGACGAGGAAATGCAGCAGCGCCTGAGCCCCACGACTGGCATGGTGATGTTCTCGGCAGCAACCGCAGAAGTGCTGAAGCTGCGCCAGCCTGGCGATGTGGACGGTGCTGGCGCCTCCATGACCAAGTCGGTGATGGGCAGTTTGCACCAGGTGGAGTTCGGCGGGCAGCCGCTCAAATGGCTGTATTTCCTCTGCGGGCTGGCCGGTAGCGCCATGATGGCAACCGGGGCCATCCTGTTCATGGTCAAGCGTCGCGGCAGGCATCTGGGCAGGCAGGCTGGCGAGTTCGGCAGCGCCACGGCGCGCGTGTACCGGCTCGTCGAAGGACTCAATGTGGCGGCCATCGCGGGTCTGAGTCTGGGCTGCATAGGCTATCTGTGGGCCAATCGCCTGGTTCCCGTCGGGCTGTCCCATAGAGCGGGTTGGGAGCTGGCGGTGTTTTTCGGGCTTTGGAGTCTGGCGCTGCTGCATGCCCTGGTGCGTGCGCCCGCCGCGGCATGGCAAGAGCAACTAGGCCTGCTGGCCCTGTTGTGTCTGCTGCTGCCGCTGCTGAACTGGATCACGGTAGCGGACAGCCTGCCGGCCCAGATTGCTCGCGGCGACTGGGAGAGTGCGGGTGTGGAGTTGTGTGCCGTGGCGCTGGGATTGCTTGCCGCCTGGGCCTGGGCTTATCTGAGGCGCCGCGGCGCCGATGCAGCGCGGCGTGTTCCTGCAGTCAAGATGGAGGTGGGAGCATGAATGCCTTGCAAGCTTCGGTGCTGGCTTTTGCGCTGGCCTTTGCCGGCATGGTGGCACTGGCTTTTGCCATGGAGCGTCATCATGAACAGCTCACGGGAGCCATGGAGATTTCTCGGGCTCGATCGCGGCTGCTGCGCTGCGCGGGAGCATTGCTGTTGGCTGTGGCCGTCATGCCCTGTCTGCGTGCCTGGGGCTTCTCGGTGGGATTCGTGGCCTGGCTGGGTTGGCTGTCGATAGGAGCGCTGCTCGCAGTTGCCCTGATCAGCGCCGCCGCCCGTGGGGCCGCTGCCGCTGGTTGCATTCTTTCGGTGGTGGCTCTGGCTTGGGTCTTTAGCGTGTGACAGGATCTGGCGGAGCATCATCGCCAGGTGCGGTCGACACAGACCGTGGTAGCGGTTTACCAGTGTCTGGCGGGGTGCTTTACGCTTGACATGTGCATGTCGTTCTGACCTCTCGCGCAGCCAGGAGTGTTCGCAGATGAGGGCCATCTGAATGCCGAGCGGATGAGTTTGCCGGCGGCTTTCGATTTTGCAGTCTGGCGCAAGGCAAGTCATGGAGTAGGGTCTGGCATTGCGCAACACCTCAGATGCAAAAAAGGGATGCGATTCGCATCCCTTTTTAAAAGAGGCCGGGAGATCTGAATTCCTGGTCGGCCTGTATTGAAGCCCGGTTGCGGGCTGATGATTACTTGGCGGCCGCGCGTGCGGCTTCCGCCTTGGCCTTGGCCTCGTCCAGCTTCTTCTGCAGAGCGGCGGCTTCCGCTTCAGCCTTCTTGGCCTCTTCTTCCTTGGCCTTCTTGGCTTCGGCTTCCTTGTCGCCGCCACCCATGGCGCCGGCAATGGCATTGCCAGCCATGGTGCCGGCCACGGCGCCAACGGCAGCACCTGCCATGGTGCCCATCATGCCGGAGCCACGAGCGGCAGGAGCCGCTGCTGCTGCGGGAGCAGCCGCAGGAGCAGCCGCAGGAGCTGCCGCAGCGGCGGGGGCTGCGGGTGTGGCAGGTGCAGCAGCCTTGGGTGCGGCGGCGGCAGGAGCCACGGGGGCGGGCTGAGCGGGCGCCTTGCTGCCGATGCTGGCAGGGCGAACGGACTTGCTGCTGCCCATGCGCTTGGCCTGAGCCAGGGAAGGCACGGTCAGCGATGCGATGGCGATGGCAATCACGGAGGCAGCAGCACGGTACGAAGTCTTCACGAATTGGTTTCCAGTCATGGTTGTCATAGATGGCCGCCTGCTTTTCAAGGGTGCAGACAACCAGCGAGCCTTGCGACGCTTGTCGCATCGGGTTTGCTTGCTATGGTATTTAAAGTCAATGGTTGGATTTTCAAGGTGCTGAACTGAAACTGTCCGTAAAAGGACAGGGCTCAGACCCTGACGGCCGGATGTTGTGTGATGTATGAGGCCGCACGCTATTGTAGGAACACTCTGCATGCGCAAAAGTTCCATCAGTCTTCAATGCAGGGAAATAGTCATGAAGTGCCCCGCAGCGCCTGAAACGTGAGCGGGGCATGCTATCGAGCCAGAGGAAGATTGGTTTAGCGCTTCTGGTGCAACTGCACCCAGTCGAGAAAGCGTGTCATGTACTTGACGAGGAAGTCATGGCTGCCCTGGCTGATCTTGCCGTCGGCGTCGAGCAGCGTGTCGGACCAGCGCACAAAGCCCTCGGGCTGGGGCACGGTGGGCATGTCCAGCGACACCAGCACATTGCGCAGGTGCTGCTGGGCCATGGCCGTGGCGGCCGCGCCGGGCGAACTGCCTATCACGGCGGCCGGCAGTCCTGCCCAGACGGACTGGCCATAGGGGCGGCTCAGGCCGTCGAGCACGTTCTTGAGCGATGCGGGGATGGTGCGGTTGTATTCGGGCGTCACGAACAGAACGCCGTTGCAGCCGCGAATCAGGGGTTTGAGCTCGTCGAAAGGCTTGAAATCGGGGGTGTTGTCGAAGTCGCGGTTGTAGACCGGCAGGCGGCTGATATCGATGAATTCGAAATCGGCCTTGTCCTGCATGAGTGCGGCCAGGCCCTGGCCGAGCTGGCGGTTGATGGACTGCTTGCTGAGACTGCCCACGATGACGGCGATTCTGAGTTGGCTCATGCTCTGACCTTTCGACTGGGTTGAGGGAGATGCATGGCACTGTAGCAAAGCTGCCGGGGATTGCCGCGCCGTGGCGGGCGCAAAAAAGCCGCGGTCCCCGGGAGCTGGGACAGCGGCTTGGTGCTGGGCTGGTCTGTTTCAGCCTATCGGAGCACTTCCAGCAGGCGATCCAGGCCGCCCTCGTTGATGGCGACCTTGGCCTCGTTGCGCACGCGTGGCTTGGCGTGGAAGGCCACGGACAGGCCGGCCGCCTGCATCATGGGAATGTCGTTGCTGCCATCGCCCACGGCAATGCACTGGCTGGCATCGATGCCGATCAGCGAGGCCACTTCCAGCAGGGTGCGGCGCTTTTCCGCGCCGTCGCAGATATCGCCCCAGGCCTGCTCGACCAGACCGCCGGTCAGTGCACCGTCCTTGATCTCCAGCACATTGGCGCGTACAAAGTCGATATCCAGCAGGCCGCGCACATGCTCGGCAAAGTAGGTAAAGCCGCCGGAGACCAGCAGCACCTTCAGGCCGGCGGCCTTGGCGGCCTTGACCAGGATTTCAGCGCCCGGCGAGAGTTTCAGGCGTTCGGCCAGAACGCGGGCCATGTCGGCCTCGGTCACTCCGACCAGCTTGCCTACGCGCTGGCGCAGGCTGTCCTTGAAGTCGGTGATTTCGCCGCGCATGGTGGCTTCGGTAATCGCCGCCACTTCGGCCTTCTTGCCTGTGGCGTCGGCGATCTCGTCGATGCACTCGATGGTGATCAGCGTCGAGTCCATATCAAAGGCGATGAGCTTGTAGTCCGCCAGCTTCTGGGGAGCGGTAAAGCCGCGGATCATCAGGCCGGGGGCGAATTCGGTGGCGTCGGTCATTGCGAGTCGTGCGAATGAGGAGGTAGCAGAAAGGGGAATGGCAGAGATCGGGTCTGCGCCATTCCTCAAGATGGCCGCCATTATCCGCTGTTGTGGCGGGCTTCGGCTGGCCATTCACCCAGGAGTCTGCCCCCTGGTGCTGCTTGGGGCGGCGCCTACTGCGGCTGAATGCCGGCGGCCTTGACCAGTTCTGCATGCAGCCTGATGTCCTGGGCCACGGTCTGCCTGAGCTGCTCGGGCGTCGATGGCGCGACTTCCATGCCGTTTTCACCCAGCTTGGTCTTGATCTCGCTGTCCAGTGCAACGCGCACGGCGCGGTTGAGCTTGTCGATCACGGGCTGCGGCGTCTTGGCCGGGGCGAACAGGCCGACCCAGGCAGAGAGGCTGAGGTCGGCAAAACCGCCTTCGGCCATGGTCGGGGTGTTGGGCAGCATGGCCGCGCGCCTGGGTGCCATCAGCGCCAGGGCATGCAGCTTGCCGGCCTGGATATGGGGCAGGGCTTCAGGCAGCACGGCAAACAGCATGTCCACATTGCCCGCCAGCGTATCGTTGACGGCTGGCGCGCCGCCTTTGTAGGGCACGTGCAGCATCTTGGCCTGGGTGCGCGTCTCGAACATCAGCGCGGCCAGGTGCTGGGGGCTGCCGTCGCCGGATGAGGCAAAGGTCAGCTTGCCCGGTGCGGCCTTGGCTGCCGCCACCACGGCAGCCACACTGGGGAATTTCTGCCTGTCCTTGACCACCAGCACCATGGGCTGGTTCACCAGCTTGCTGATAGGCGCGAAGTCGGTCTCGGGGTCATAGGGCAGGGACTTGAAGATGCTCTTGTTGGTGGTCAGAAATGAGGCCGGCGAGACCATCAGCGTATAGCCGTCCGGGGCCGAGCGTGCCACGGCCGGCGTGCCGATCTGGCCGGAGGCGCCGGCGCGGTTGTCCACCACAAAAGGCTGCTTGAGTTCACTGGCCAGCTTTTGCCCCACGACTCGGGCAATCATGTCGGCGCTGCCTCCTGCGGGCAGGGCGACTATGACCTTGACCGCGCGCTCGGGATAGGAGTCCTGTGCCTGTGCCGTGACGGCAAAGCCTGCAGCCAGCGCGCAGGCCAGTGCAGGGCGGGCCATGGCATGAACGGCATGGCGAATTTTGCTATGAGCGATATTGCGAACGGGTTGGAGCAGCATGCGATCCCTCTTTTTCTCAAGATATGCATCAGCTTGGTGATGGCAGCAGTGCGATAGCCCGATGATGAGCAAGCCCTGTGCCAAATGCCTTGGCGTTTTGCCGGATGGGAAAGATGCGGTTTGCGCAGGTGCCGGGAAAGTGGCAGAGCTGAAGTGGTAGAGCTGATGCGCCTCGACGGCTTCAGCTTTCAGAATTGCCAGGCGGCTGCAGATATATGGCATCCGACCAGGTAGCCACCCAGTGCGGGCGAAAGACTACGAACACCGCCGTCAGCATGCCGGTGGTTACGCCATCGGCCCAGGCCATGAGCCAGCGGGCCATGCGCGAGAGGTCTTCGTTGACATTGGGCAGCACATGGCCTGCCCATTGGCCGACCAGAGACGCGACAAACAGACACAGAACTGTGCCCAAAAAGCCGCGCAAAAGAATGAATACAAAAATGTTGTGCCAGCACCAGCGGCGCACTGCCACACCCCAGAGCATGGCCAGCGTGGCCGGCACCAGACCTTGCCAGACCACCATGCCAAGGGCTTCCTCCAGTCCCAAGCCAGGAGCCAGTGCAAAAGCTATGGCGCCCACCGAGAGCAGCATGGGTACTGCAAGCGGCCAGCCTATCAAAAGAACGACCAGCGGTGCACCAGACCAGCGCAGCTGCAGCGGCATCTGGTGCAGCGCAGGCAGCGCCCAGACCCAGGGCAGCAGCACCAGAACGGCCAGCAGCGGCGTGATCAGAGGCGACAATATCGGGTCATGCATGCCGCCGGGGCCGGCCCGGCTGCCCAGCATGCGCCAGGGGCGGCAGAGCAGGGCCAGCAACAGGGCCAGCAGGGCAATGGCGGCTTCAAGAAACATGAGGGCTAGGCAGATCAGGTTCTGACGCCATCTTGCACCGTCTGCATCGGTAGGGCCTCAATAGCCCTGCTGGCTTTGTCAGCAGCCCTGTCAGGCATGAACGGCAGTTTCGTTCTTGAGCGGCTGGCCCAGGCTGCGCAGCACATCGCGCACCATCTGCGCACGGTCCTTGGGGTTCTCCAGCTCTTTTTCGATGCGCAGCTTCTCGTTGCCTGCCAGCTTGATGTGCTTGTTCTTCTGGATCAGGTGAATGATGTTCATGGGATCGATCGGCGGCTGGGGCTTGAAGCTGATGTTGATCACGCCAGGAGCGGCATCGACCTTCACAACACCATAGGGCTGGCTCAGCACGCGCAGGCGGTGCACGTCGATCAGGGTCTGCGCCTGGGGCGGCAGCTTGCCGAAGCGGTCCACGATTTCCTCCAGCAGGGTATCGATCTGATCGGCCGTCTTGGCCGTGGCCAGCTTCTTGTAGAACGACAGGCGCAGATGCACGTCGCCGCAGTAGTCGTTGGGCAACAGGGCCGGGGCATGCAGATTGATATCGGTGGAGGCCGACAGCGGCGAGAGCAGATCGGGTTCCTTGCCGGCCTTGAGGCTGCGCACGGCCTCGGACAGCATCTCGTTATAGAGCTGAAAGCCCACTTCCATCATATTGCCGCTCTGGTTTTCGCCCAGCACCTCGCCAGCGCCACGGATTTCCAGGTCGTGCATGGCCAGATAGAAGCCAGAGCCCAGCTCCTCCATCTGCTGTATGGCCTCCAGCCGCTGCTGGGCCTGCTTGGTCAGGCCGTCCAGGTCCGGCACCATCAGATAGGCATAGGCCTGATGGTGGCTGCGTCCCACGCGGCCACGCAGCTGGTGCAGCTGCGCCAGGCCGAACTTGTCGGCGCGGCTGATGAGAATGGTGTTGGCCGATGGCACGTCGATGCCGGTCTCGATGATGGTCGAGCACAGCAATATGTTGTAGCGCTGGGCCACGAAATCGCGCATCACACGCTCCAGCTCGCGCTCGGGCATCTGGCCGTGGGCCACGGCGATGCGGGCCTCGGGCAGGATTTCCTCCAGCTTTTGCTTGCGGTTCTCTATGGTCTCGACCTCGTTGTGCAGGAAGTAGATCTGTCCGCCGCGCTTGAGCTCGCGCAGCACGGCTTCGCGAATCACGCCCGTGCCCTCGTTGCGCACAAAGGTCTTGATGGCCAGACGCCGCTGCGGCGCCGTGGCAATCACCGACAGATCGCGCAGCCCCTCCAGCGCCATGCCCATGGTGCGCGGAATCGGGGTGGCCGTCAGTGTCAGCACATCGACCTCGGCACGCATGGCCTTCATGGCCTCCTTGTGGCGCACGCCAAAGCGGTGTTCCTCGTCGATGATGAGCAGGCCAAGGTTCTTGAACTGCGTGGATTCGGATAGCAGCTTGTGCGTGCCGACCACGATATCCACCGTACCGTCCGAGATGCCCTTGATGGCGGCCGTGATCTCCTTGCCCGAGCGAAAGCGCGACACCTCGGCCACCTTGATCGGCCATTTGGAGAAACGGTCCACCAGGGTCTGGTAATGCTGCTCGGCCAGCAGCGTGGTGGGGGCGAGGAAGGCGACTTGCTTGCCGCCCATGGCTGCCACAAAGGCTGCACGCAGCGCGACCTCGGTCTTGCCGAAGCCCACATCGCCACAGACCAGGCGGTCCATGGGCTGGGGGCTGATCATGTCCTGCACCACGGCGTGGATGGCGGCACGCTGGTCGGCCGTTTCCTCGAAGCCGAAGTCGGCCACAAACTGCTCGTAGTCGGCCGTGGGGAAGCGGAAGGCATGGCCCTGGCGCGCGGCGCGGCGGGCGTAGATATTGAGCAGCTCGGCAGCCGAGTCGCGCACCTGTTCGGCGGCCTTGCGCTTGGCTTTTTCCCATTGCGTGCCGCCCAGCTTGTGCAGCGGCGCATCGTCGGGCGAGACGCCGGTGTAGCGGCTGATCAGGTGCAACTGGCTGACGGGCACATAGAGCACGGCATCGGCCGCATATTCCAGATGCAGAAACTCCTGCAGTGCTGGCGTGCCGTCAGTGTTCTTCTGGCCCATGTCCATATTGATCAGCCCGCGATAGCGGCCTATGCCGTGGTCGGCATGAACGATGGGGTCTCCCACCTTGAGCTCGGACAGGTCCTTGATCAGGGCCTCCACATCGCTGACCTGCTCCTGGCGGCGGCGACGGCGGCCCGTGGGGCTGCTGGCGAACAGCTCGGTTTCGGTGACGAAGTCCAGGCCTTCCTCGACCCAGGCAAAGCCCGTCATCAGGCTGGAGGTGGCGATGCCGACCTTTTCCGTGGCATCGGCCTGGAACTCGGCCAGCGAATCGAACACGGGCGGGTTGACACCCGAGGCACGGAAAAAGTCGAGCAGGCTCTCGCGCCTGCCATCGGATTCGGCCAGAAGCAAGACCCGGCTTGCACTGGATGCTATATGTTTTTGCAGCTTGGCCAGCGGGTCATCGGCTCCGCGCAGCACGGAAAGGTCTTCGAGCTTCTGGAAGATGGCGCTGTCGGCCACATCTTCGGTGCCCGGGCGCAAGGCCAGCTGGGCATGTTCCTTGCTGCGGGTATAGAACTGGTCGGCACTGAGAAACAGCGTCTCGGGCGGCAGCGCCGGGTGGTCGGGGTCGCCTTGCACCAGGCGGTAGCGGTCCTTGGTATCCTGCCAGAAGCGCTGGAAGGCCGGCTCCAGATCTCCATGCAGCACCACAGTGGCCTCATCGCCCAGGTAGTCAAAGACGGTGGCCGTCTCGTCAAAGAACAAAGGCAGGTAGTACTCGATGCCGGCCGTGGCAATACCGACACCCATGTCCTTGTAGATGCGGCTGCGCGTGGGGTCGCCTTCGAGCAGCTCGCGCCAGCGGCTGCGGAACTTGGCGCGCGCCTCCTCGTCCATAGGGAATTCGCGGCCTGGCAGCAGGCGCACCTCGGGCACGGGGTAGAGGCTGCGTTGCGTGTCGGGGTCGAAGGTGCGGATGGAGTCGATCTCGTCGTCGAACAGGTCCACGCGGTAGGGCTGGAGCGAGCCCATGGGAAACAGATCGATCAGGCCGCCGCGCACCGCGTATTCGCCATGGCTGACCACCTGGGACACATGCTGGTAGCCCGCCAGCGTGAGCTGGGCCTTGAGCTTGGCCTCGTCCAGCTTCTGGCCCTGCTTGAATTCAAAGGTATAGCCGGCCAGAAACGAAGGCGGAGCCAGGCGATAAAGGGCCGTGGTGGCGGGCACGATGACCACATCGGCTCCATGCTGCTTGTCGCGCTGGTTGATGCGCCACAGCGTGGCCAGGCGCTCGCTGATCAGATCCTGGTGCGGCGAGAAGCTGTCGTAGGGCAGGGTTTCCCAGTCGGGAAACAATGCGCAGCGCAGCTCGGGGGCGAAGAAGGCCATCTCTTCCATGAGACGGTGGGCGTCGGCGGCATCGGCCGTGACGATGGCAGTGACCCGGCCGTCTTGCTTTTCGCGCTCGCCCAGCCTGGCCAGCAGCAGCGCGTCGGCGCTGCCAACTGGACGGGGCAGGTGAAAGCGTTTACCGGGAGTGAGCTTGGGCAGTTGCATGGTTTTTCACAGACGAACGCAGGCAGCGACGCACAGGAGCGGGCTGGATGCGAAAAAACGGGGACAGATTGAATGCGGGCGAGTCCGGCCATCAAAGGCAGGGCTCACAGCCCAATCAGCGCGGAGCTGATGGTTGGCGGCGCATTCACTCAAAATGGGGACACCTCAAGGCGATGCAAGCCGAAAGCAGGTCGTCGATGGATCTCAGGGGCTTTCGGACGAAATGGTGATTTTAAAATACTGTGCATGACAGATCGGTTTTTCTCGCCTGAGTCCATGACGGACGACAAGGCAAACGCTGCGGCGGCTTCATCGCCTGCATCTGCGCCCCGCTGCTGGGGGCTGATTCCCTGCGCGGGCGTCGGTCTGCGCGCCATTGCCGCAGACTCCCCGGCCCCCGAGCTGCCCAAGCAATACCAGAGTGTTGCGGGCCAGCCCATGGTCATGCACACGCTGGCCGCCATGTTGGCGGTGCAGCGCATGCACCGTGTGCTGCTGGTGGTCTCTGCTTCCGATAGCTTCTGGCAGGAGCGCGCCACGGACCCCCGGCTCAGCATTGCTGCCTGTGGCGGAGCCACCCGTGCCGAGACCGTGAGCAACGGCCTGCAGGAGCTGCTGCGCATGGGAGCCAGCGCCGAGGACTGGGTGCTGGTGCATGACGCGGCGCGCTGTCTGGTCGCATCGGCCCAGGTCAATGCCTTGATCGATGCCTGCCTGCCGGATGTGGTGGGTGGGCTGCTGGCGCTGAAGCTGCCCGACACCCTCAAGCAGCAGGCCGCTGGTGCAGGCCCGGCGCGTGTGGCGCAGACGGTGGAGCGTAGCGATAAATGGCTGGCTCAGACGCCGCAGATGTTCCGTATCGCAGCCTTGCTGGCTGCGCTGCAGGCGGCGGGCGCTGCCGTGACTGACGAAGCCAGCGCCATGGAACTGGCCGGTCACTCACCGAGACTGGTGCCGGGCGGTGCGCAGAACTTCAAGGTGACCTACCCCGACGACTTTGCGCTGGCCGAGGCCGTGCTGCTGCAGCGCAAGACGCGTGGCTAGAGGGATTCGCCATCGACTGAGCTTGGCGACGGGCAAGGCCATGTCCGACCCGGATTGGCACAGATAGCATTTAATTTGATAGCTGCTTGCGCTTCATGAGCAAGGGTTTGATAAGGATTTTTATGAATTTTCGTATTGGTGAAGGCTGGGATGTCCATGCCCTGGTCCCTGGACGCAAGCTGATTCTCGGCGGTGTCGAAGTGCCTCACAGCCTGGGCTTGCTCGGCCATTCTGATGCCGACGTGCTGCTGCATGCGATCACCGATGCCCTGTTCGGCGCTGCGGCGCTGGGCGATATCGGCCGCCATTTCTCGGACACCGACGCGCAGTTCAAGGGTGCCGACTCTGCCGTGCTGCTGGCCGAGGCTGCCAGGCGTGTGCGCGCCAAGGGCTTCGAAATCGGCAATATCGACAGCACCATCGTGGCTCAGGCGCCCAAGCTGGCACCCCATATCGAGAAGATGCGCGAGCGCATTGCCCAGGTGCTGGAGCTGGATGTGGAGCAGGTCAACGTCAAGGCCAAGACGGCCGAGAAGCTGGGGCCTGTGGGTCAGCTGCAGGCCATGGAGGCGCGTGCAGTGGCCTTGCTGGTGCGGGCTGCCTGACCCTGCTTGACGCCATGGCTGCGGCGAAAGCTGGTCATGAATCACCGTAGAGGGCTTGCACCTCGGCTCCGGTCAGGGTCGGGGTGTCATTGGCCAGCGCGTAATAGTCGGGCTTCTCGTCGATATAGATCTGCTGCGCCAGTGTCAGTCCCTGGGCGTCCTGAAACAGCCCGGCAGACAGAAAATGCTCGTTGCTTGCCAGCAGGCGGTAGAAGAGGTGGGTGCCGCAGCTGCTGCAGAAGGCGCGCTCTGCCCAGGGCGAGGAGGCATAGCGCGTGACGGGGCCGCTGGTCTGCACCGCCGTGCCGCCATGCAGGGTGAAGGCTGGGCCTTCTCCCCAGCGCCGGCACATGCTGCAGTGGCAGACATGAACTTCGTGGGTGTCGGGCGCGGTGACGAGAACGGCTTTGCACAGGCATCGGGCTTGCATGGTGAGCTCTCCGGCAGATGGTTGAAAGGCGATGCCGATTGTGCAATGAGGCGGGCAGATTCAGTCTTCCATGGTCTCATCGTCTTTCTTGTCGCGCGGCAGATTGCGCTTGACCTGGGGGCGCTGCAGGCGCTGTTCGGGCGCCGCACCGGCCGTCACGCCCATGGCGCGCTGCAGCTGCAGATGGGCGACCAGGCCGCCCGTCGATGAGTTGGAAAGGGCAAACATGCCGCCCATGCGCTGCACTGTCTTGTCCACGATGGACAGACCCAGGCCCGCACCTGCGGCTGCCGTGCGCGCCGTGTCGCCGCGGAAGAAGGGCTGGGTCAGATTGGCCAGTTGCTCGGCCGGCACGCCCTTGCCATGGTCGCGGATGCGGATGACCACCCATTTCTCGCTTTCCTTGGCAACCACGTCCACCTCGGTGGTGTCGGTGGATGGGGTCTTGCCATAGCGGCGTGCATTCTCGAAGAGGTTGGAGATGACGCGCGCCAGCTCCACCTCATCGGCCATGACGTAGAGGTCTTCGGGCACGTTCATGGTGATCTGCAGCTCACGGTGGTCCTGCACGGCATAGACGCAGGAGGCAACCACGGCGTGCAGATCCACGGGGCTGAGCATGACGCGATGATCGGGGCGGGCGTAATCCAGGAACTTGTCGATGGTGGCGTCCAGCTGCACGATGTCGGCCACCATATGCTCGCGCGCCACATCGTCATAGACGCTCATCTCGGTTTCCAGACGCAGCCGTGCCAGCGGCGTGCGCAGGTCGTGGGAGATGCCGGCCAGCATCACGGCGCGGTCCTGTTCCAGCTTGGCCAGCTTCTGCGCCATGCGGTTGAAGCCGATATTGACCTCGCGGATTTCGCTGGTCACGGCTTCCTCGTCAAGTTGGCTGGCGTCGAAGTCGCCCTCGCGCACGCGGTTAGCCGCATAAGACAGCTGCTTGAGCGGCCGGTTGATCAGACGGGCAATGGCGGCCGCGCCGATAAGCGAGAGCAGGGCGGCCGTGATCAGCCAGATCAGCCAGGTCTGGCCGCTGGCGGGAGTGAAGCGCGACTGGTCCATCAGCATCCAGTTGCGATCGCCGTTGATGGTGAAGCCAACCCACAGGCCGGGCTCTCCGTTGACGCTGCGCGCCACCACGGTGCCGTAGCCCAGGCGGGTGGTCAGCTCCTCGGTCAGCTTCTGGCCAAGGGCGTTTTGCTCCAGCAGTTCGAAGGAGTCGCCGGGCTCGCGGGGCAGAATGCGCACGCCTTCCTGGTCGGCCATGGTCTTGATCAGGGAGACGCGGTTGATCGCATCCGAATGTTCGAGGGCAGCGCGGCTCAGATTGACCAAAGAGGCCACTTGCTTGGCCGTCTGCAGCGTGCGCGGCTCGAAATCCAGTGCCCGCAATGTCTGCAGCCAGGCCAGAATGCTGCCCACCAGCAGCAGGGCCAGCAGGCAGAAAGTTCGCCAGAACAGATTCAGCCCCACAGGGGAGCGTGCTGTGCTGCGCCGCTCGTACTCCAGAGGTACGGGGCTGGTGGCGTCGGGCGGCGGATGGTGAAAAGCGCTCATGAACAGCAATGCGGAAATAACTGGACCCGAGGGTACGCCCAATATGGGCGACACGGGTTACGGTTTGTCCAAAAAGTGTCTATCTACTGGTGATTGTTGAAAGAGCTTGACTTATGGGCCCTATGGGCCAGTACCCAAGCGCAACAAGCCGCGCAGCGGGCGGCTTGTTGCGATGAAGGCGGGCAGAATCAGTTCATGCCATCGGGTACGAACACATAGCCCACGCCCCAGACGGTCTGGATATATCGTGGTGCGGCAGCGTCTTCCTCGATCAGCTTGCGCAGGCGGGAAACCTGCACGTCCAGGCTGCGGTCAAACGGCTCGAATTCGCGGCCACGGGCCAGCAGGGCCAGTTTTTCGCGCGACAGAGGCTGGCGCGGGTGGCGCACCAGGGCCTTGAGCATGGCGAATTCGCCGGTGGTGAGTGGCAACTCCTCGCCATTCTTTTGCAGCACGCGAGTGCCCAGGTCGAAGGTGAACGGGCCAAAGGTCACCACCTCGTTGTCGCCAGAAGGCGCGCCCGGTGCTTCCTGAGGCGGGCGGCGGCGCAGCACGGCATGAATGCGGGCCAGCAGTTCGCGGGGGTTGAAGGGCTTGCCCAGATAGTCGTCGGCGCCCACTTCCAGGCCCACGATGCGGTCCACATCCTCGCCCTTGGCGGTCAGCATGATGATGGGCGTGCGGTCATTGGCAGAGCGCAGGCGGCGGCAGATGGACAGGCCATCCTCGCCGGGCATCATCAGATCCAGCACGATCAGGTCGACAGTCTCGCGCAGCAGGATGCGGTTGAGCGCCTTGCCGTCCTCGGCAATCATTATCTCGAAGCCTTCCTGCGTCAGATAGCGGCGCAGCAGGTCGCGGATGCGTGCATCGTCATCCACCACGAGGATCTTGTCAGTACGGTTGTTCGTCGTTGCCATGATCGTCCTTGTCGATTTATTTGTAACTGGCCCATTGTTATCGCTAGATCAAAAAAATCCAGCAAAACAAGCTCAAGTCTTGCTACTTGTTACGATTGTTGCGTTTATTAATGGAACAATAAATGTTTCATGAGGAACTTTTCAAGAGTATTTTGCACTATTGTTTCAGTGTTTGTTCTGTTGGTGTGTCGAATGTGGAGTATTCGTACATAAAGTCACACTCTGGGCTGACATGCTGCGCTGCAGCGACTTTGCGCAATGGTGAAATGCATGTGTATCTGCATGGCCTGATTTACTTACAAGGGTGAACCGCATGAATCAATTTTCCAAGTCTTCCTCTTCCTCTCGCGCCGCGGCTGCCGCACTTGCGCTGGCTGCGGCCTGCGCTGGCGGCAATGTATGGGCCCAGGGCGCCGCGCGTGACATGCATAGACCTGCCAATGTGGTGCAGCTGTCGGCTCAGGGAACGGTGGAGGTCAAGCAGGACTGGATGACGGCGACGCTGTCGGCCAGCAAGGATGGCCGCGATGCCGCGTCCGTTCAGACCCAGCTGCAAAAGATCGTGGAGTCCGCCATGACCACGCTGCGTAACGATGCGCAAGGTCGGCAGATGGAGTTGAGCACCGGTAATTTCTCCATCTCGCCGCGTTATGGCAACAACGGCAAGATCGAAGGCTGGCAGGGTCAGGCAGAGATCGTGCTGCAGGGGCGCGACTTCGTGCGCATCACTCAGGCAGCGGCCAAGGTGCAGGACATGACGCTGGCCAGCATGAGCTTCGGCCTCTCGCGCGAAGCACGGGAAAAGGTGGAGGGCGAAGCCCAGGCCAAGGCGATCGAGAGCTTCCGCCAGCGTGCTGCGGCCATCTCCAAGAGCTTCGGTTTTGCGGGCTACAGTCTGCGCGAGGTCAATGTGAGCAGCAGCGGCGGCGGCGGGCATCCCATGCCTCGCCCGCGCATGATGAGCATGGCCAAGGCCAGCTATGCGGATGCCGCGCCCGTGCCGGTGGAGGCGGATCGCACCGAGGTGACGGTCAGCGTCGGTGGCTCGATTCAGATGCAGTGATCGGATTTGCGCGACGCATATAAAAAAGGAGCAGCTTGCGCTGCTCCTTTTTGATTTTCATCATGACTTGATGCTGAATATGTTTTCTGGAAAGCGCTAGATGCTATCTAATTGATAGGCGCATGCGCTGGAGCCAAGCGGCTTTTATTGTGCGGCCCAGCCGCCGTCCATATTCCATGCCACGCCGCGCACATTGTTGGCTGCGGCCGAGCAGAAGAAGACGGCCAACTCGCCCAGCTCTTCGGGTGTGGTGAACTGCATCGAAGGCTCTTTCTCTCCCAGCAGCTGCCTGGTGGCGTCTTCATTGCTGATGCCTTGGGCGGCAGCCTTCGCGTCCACCTGCTTTTGTACCAGCGGCGTCAGCACCCAGCCGGGGCAGATTGCGTTGCAGGTCACGCCGGTGGTGGCGTTTTCCAGCGCCGTCACCTTGGTCAGGCCGACGATGCCGTGCTTGGCGGCGACATAAGCCGATTTTTCGGCCGAGCCGACCAGCCCGTGTACCGAGGCCACATTGATGATGCGGCCCCAGTTGGCCTGCTGCATGGCGGGCAGGGCCAGGCGCGTGGTGTGGAAGGCGCTGCTCAGGTTGATGGCGAGGATGGCATCCCACTTCTCCACGGGGAAGTCCTGCACCTTGGCCACATGCTGAATGCCGGCGTTGTTGACCAGGATGTCGACGCGGCCGAATTCGGCGGCGGCGTATTTCATCATGGCTTCAATGTCGGCGGCCTTGCTCATGTCCGCTCCGTGGTAGCCGACTTCGATACCGGCTGCTTTGCCGGCATCAAGCACCTGGGTGCGTGGTGCTTCGACATCGCCAAAGCCGTTGAGCACGATATTGGCACCCTGGCGTGCCAGAGCGATTGCGATACCTAGGCCGATTCCGCTGGTCGATCCCGTCACGAGAGCGGTTTTGCCTTTCAACATGGACATACAAGGTCTCCGAATGAATTACGATGCGACGACAGCCATTATCGGCCCCGGTCTTGAAAACGCGTTCTCCATGAATCAACCTACGCTGAATTACGTATCGTGTCCCGGAGCCTCTGCAACGGCTCCCACCTGGGCCAGTGCTCAGCGCCGCCAACAGGTCGAGGCGCAGCCCGAGGGAACACACCGCATGGCGTACTGGGAATGGAACCATACCGGCAATCCAAGGCATTCTCATGTCATAGTCTGCGTGCACGGCCTCTCACGCCAGGGGCGAGACTTTGATGTGCTGGCAACCGAGCTCAGCCGCTTTGCCCGCGTGATCTGCCCCGATGTGGTGGGGCGCGGCGAAAGCGACTGGCTGGCCGACCCCATGGGTTATCAGCTGCCGCTGTATGCGGCCGATATGTTGGCGCTGCTGGCCCAGTTGCATGCTCAGGCGCCGATTGAAACCCTGGACTGGGTCGGTACCAGCATGGGGGGCTTGATCGGGATGGGGGTCGTGGGGCAGCCCGGTCTGCCGCTGCCGGTGCCTGTGCGGCGGCTGGTGCTCAACGACGTAGGGCCGGCGATTGAATGGGAGTCGCTGGAACGAATCGGCTCCTATGTCGGAAAAGGCTTGCAGTTTCCCAACTTTGAGAGCGCTGCTGCTGCCATGCGCTTGATTTCCGAGGGATTCGGCCCACATAGCGATGAGCAATGGAGCCGGCTCTCGCAAGCCATGATCAAGCCAGATGCCCAAGGGGGTGTGGTGCTGCATTACGACCCCCGTATTGCAATGCCCATGGCACAGATGACGCGCGAGACTGCTCAGGCCGGTGAGGCCTTGCTCTGGCAGCTTTACGACCAGATCAAGGCACAGGTATTGCTTATCCGAGGGGCCGAGTCCGATCTGCTTTCCAGCCGTACCGCCAAGGCCATGACCGAACGTGGCCCCAGGGCGCATTGCACGGAACTGCAGGGCGTGGGACATGCCCCGACGTTGGTAGTGCCGGGGCAAGTGGCGTTGATACAAAAGTTTTTACAAGGGGATAAGGGTTTGCCTGCGAACATCAGTCTTGCGCAGCAGGCCCAAGAGGAAGCTGCATGAAGACCAGCGATACCGTAACCACAGTCTCTGACGCCGCACCCAAGCTCACGGAGCCTACGCCACATCTGATTACCGCCACATCCGAGGTTTTGCCCGATCAAGTCAATGCGCTGGCGCGCGCCCGTGCCTTTGCAGAACCTCTGATTGCCGGCGAAGTCATGGAGACCGGTGAAAACACCCTGACCCACGCCGACGCCGTTGCCGCCATCCTCAAGAAAATCGGTGGCTCGGAAACCATGCAGGCGGCCATTTATCTGGTGCACGCCAGCGTGCACCTGAACAAGCCGCAGGAAGTGATTGCCAAGGCGTTTGGCGATAATTTTGCGACCCTGGCGGTCGAAACCATCAAACTCATCCGGGTGCAGCAGCAGGCGCGAGACGCCGAGCTGAGCAGCCAGCATGTCGATGGCGTGGCCACCCAGACCGAGAACGTGCGCAAGATGCTGCTGGGCTTTTCGCGCGATCTGCGCGTGGTGCTGCTGCGCCTGGCGTCGCGCCTGCAGACGCTGCGCTACTACGCGGCCGAGAAGAGCCCGGTTTCACCCAGCATCGCGCGCGAAGCGCTCTATGTCTTTGCGCCACTGGCCAACCGTCTGGGAATCTGGCAGATCAAATGGGAGCTCGAAGATCTGGCTTTCCGTTTTCTGGAGCCCGATACCTATCGCCAGATTGCGCGTCTGCTCGACGAAAAGCGGGTCGAGCGCGAAGCCTATATGGAGCAGATGCGTGCGAGGCTCGAGGCCGATTTGCGCGCCCACAGCATCAGCGCCTCGGTTCAGGGGCGTCCCAAGCATATCTACAGCATCGTCAAGAAAATGCGCGGCAAGTCGCTGAGCTTTGACCAGCTGTTCGATATCCGTGCCATGCGCGTCATCGTGCCTACGGTCAAGGACTGCTATGCAGCCCTGTCCTGGGTGCATGAGCAGTTCACGCCGCTGGAAAAGGAGTTCGACGACTACATCGCCAAACCCAAGCCCAACGGTTATCAGTCGCTGCACACGGTGGTGCGCGATGAAACCGGCCGCACCATAGAGATCCAGATCCGCACCCAGGCCATGCACGACCATGCCGAGCATGGCGTGGCCGCGCACTGGGCCTACAAGGAAGCTGGTACCAAGGGCTATGCGGGCGTGTCTGCGTCCAGCGAATATGACGCCAAGATCGCCGTGCTGCGCCAGTTGCTGGCCTGGGGTAGCGACCTGACGGGCTCGGCCCAGCGTGGTCTGTTTGAAGACCGCATCTATGTGCTGACTCCCGATGCGGCCGTGATCGAGCTGCCGCAAGGGGCCACGCCGGTGGACTTTGCCTACTCGGTGCACACCAGCCTGGGCCATCGTTGCCGTGGCGCGCGTGTGGACGGAGCCATGGTGCCGCTGAACACCGCTCTGGAAAGCGGCCAGACGGTAGAAATCAACACGGCCAAGGAAGACCGCCCCTCACGTGACTGGCTCAATGCCGAGCTGGGTTATCTGGTCAGCAACCGCGCCAAGGCCAAGGTGCGCGCCTGGTTCAATGCCCAGGCCACGCACGAAACCGTCTCGCGCGGGCGCGAGGCCGTTGAAAAGCTGCTGCAGCGCGAGGGCAAGACGGCGATCAAGCTTGAAGAGCTGGCTGCACAGCTGGGCTTCAAGTCTGCCGATGCACTGTTTGAAGTCGTGGGCAAGGACGAGTATTCACTGCGCAATATCGAAGTAGTGCTGCGCCCCAGTGAAGAAACGCCAGAGGAAGATGCATTCACGCCGGTGCGCAAGGCGCGCGGCCATGACTCTTCGCGCGGCGGGGTGCTGGTGGTGGGCGTCGATTCGCTCATGACCCAGCTCGCCAAATGCTGCAAGCCGGCTCCTCCGGACGAGATCGGCGGCTTTGTGACTCGTGGCAAAGGTGTGAGCGTGCACCGCTGCGATTGCTCCAATTTCCGCGAGATGATGGCCAAGAGCCCCGAACGTGTCATCGAAGTCGACTGGGGCACTCCCAAGCATGTCGACAAGGGTGGACCGGTTTACCCTGTGGACGTTGCGGTGGAGGCGGCCGACCGTCAAGGCTTGCTGCGCGATATCTCGGATGTGTTTGCACGCGAGAAGACCAATGTCATCGGGGTGCAGACACAGTCCGTCAAGGGGACGGCGTGGATGACGTTCACGGTGGAAGTGGCGGATTCGGGTCGCCTCAACAAGGTGCTAGGCATCGTCGCCAGTGTGTCCGGCGTTCGCTCGGCCAGAAGGCGCTGATGTAAGTCCCGATTGCGCCTGACAGTGCTCGATGACAAGAAAATGTTAGCTCTCAAAAAATGAGTGAAAAACCCGTGCTACAATTGCTTCATCGAACAGAACAACAGGCGCGTAGCTCAGCTGGTTAGAGCACCACCTTGACATGGTGGGGGTCGTTGGTTCGAGTCCAATCGCGCCTACCAAACGTGCAGACGAAACCAGAGTCTGCAGCAAAAAATGCCCGCTGAGAAGCGGGCATTTTTGTTTTGTCGGTACGAAGCCGTTAGTGGAGAACGTCATTCAAACAGACGTTTTGTCTCAACTGTCGGTTGATTTCTGCCTGTGTCCAGATCGCGCATCCCGACCACCGTCCAGAGCGGATTAGTGGTTCAGGATTGAGCAGCCCCTCGCAACATGGCTGCTCTTGACTCTGTCTTCCGATTCGTTGTCATCGCACATGACGGCGCAATGCCTTCCCGGAGGTGCCAATAACGCACGTTGTCTGCCTGGCTGCTTGCAGTCCAGGCACACTTGCTAGAAAGCCGGATTCAATTCCAGCAGCAAGTTCGAGGAGCCGGGGGGCACCGAGAACGACTGGCTGTAGATATCTCCAGCTTGTGGCATGGCTTGGCCGTCCAGCGACAGCCGCGCCTGCAAACGTAGCTCCGGGAATGACGACAGCGAAACTGCAGGATCGAGCAGGTTCTCCGGTCCCAGCGTGAAATGTGCCGGCAGGGAGGTCGCAGGCAGGCGCAGCACTGCCACAGGTCGGGGGTGACCGTCGGCGCGAGCCACGACAAAGACCTGAGCCTTGGCCAACCGGGCTGGTTCTGATGGATTGGCCTTGGAGGCTGCCCATCGCAATTCTCCGCTCAGGCGGCTTTTGGATGCGGCCGCAGTCCTGGCAGTGCTAGTCGAACTGTCTTCAGACGCCAAAGCCTCTAGCTTGAGCAGATCATCTTGCACTCGCAGTGCCATGTCCGATCCTGGCTCCAACTGGCGCAGCAGGGCTTGCCAGTTCTTTTGTGCCTCATCCAGCTTGCCGTGGCGCGCGGCGGCACTCCCTGCAAGTGCCAGGGCCTTGGGTTGATCGGGCTGCAACATCAGTGCCTGCTTTATGGCCTCGCCGGCTTCGCCATCCAGGCTACCGCCTTGGGCCGATGCCAGCGCGTCGGCCAGATCGGCCCATAACCTCGCCTGGACTTCCTCATCCATCGCGCTACGCCGCGCCTCCTGCAAAGCCCGCCGGTATGCCTGGGCCGCAGCGTCAAATCGCTCCAGAGTTTCATAGGAGCGGGCCAGCATTACCCAGCCAGGCAGGTTCTGGGGTTGCTCTTCAAGGCGCCGGGCCAGCCCGTCCACCATGGCCTGCACCTGTGTATCGCCCGCACCGTCTCCGTGCGCGTCGGGCTGCTCCTGCGCCAGTTGCGCTGCAGCCTTGGGGTCACCCACCTGCAGGTACAAAGCGAACGCGGCGACAGGGAGCAGCACCGCCAACAACAGCGCGCTGCCACGGCGCAGCCATGGACTTTGGCGCCAGGCAACCGATGCTCGGGGTCTGTCCAGTTCGTTGAGCAGACGCCGCTGAAGTTCTTCGACCGCTTGAGCATGGTCGGTCTCGCTCAGGCGCCCGCCTGAGCGCTCCAGCTTCAACTCGGCCAACTGGGCCTGGTAGAGGCGGCGCAGCGCTTCATCAGGATCGCTGGCGGGCAATGGGACCTCGGCCAGCAAAGGCGGCAGCAGTACCGCCAGGCTCAGCAGCATCAGGGCGATGGCACCCAGCCACAACCAGTGCATCGCAGTCATGAGCTCTCCTTCTTTGCGGCCGAGTCCAGCCACTGGCGCGCACGATCACGCTGCTCAGGGGTCAGCGGGACATCCGGCACGAGCCTGCGGCGCAGTGTTCTGCGCAACAGCACAAAGCCTCCCAACGCGGCCAGGAAGGGGCTGCTCCACAGCAGCCAGGTCGACGGCTTCCAGGGCGGGTTGTAGCGCACAAAAGCACCGTAGCGCTGCTCGAAGAAGGCGATCACTTGGCCGTTGCTTTGCCCCTGCTCGAGCTGATGGCGGATTTCCCGGCGCATGTCCTCGGCCATGGGCGCGCGCGATTCGGCCACGGTCTGGTTCTGGCAGACGACACAGCGCAGCTGAGCTGCCAGCGTCATTTCACGATCCAGCAGTTCCTGGTCTTGAGCGGTCTGCACTATCTGCCCGGCCTGGGCCAGCATTGCCATGCAGGCCAGCAGGGCCACTGTGCAGGCTGCGCCGGTGCTTCGCGGTTTCATTGGAGACTCCTGATGACCGGCAGCAGCCGATCGCGCCATATCTCGGCGGTTACCGGGCCTACATGGCGATAGCGCACGCGGCCCTGGCCGTCAATGACAAAGGTTTCCGGCACTCCCTGGATGCCGAAGTCCATGCCCACGCGGCCATCGCCGTCGATGGCTGAAGCTCGGTAGGGGTTGCCCGCCACCCGCAGCAGCGCGCGAGCCTTGTCCGGCTGATCCTTGTAGTTCAGGCCGTAGACGGCGACTGCGTCGCGCTTCGAGAGTTCGGCCAATACGGGCAGCTCCTGTCGGCAGGGTGCGCACCATGAGGCCCAGACATTTAGCAACCATGCCCGGCCTCGCAGGTCCTGCAGTTGGAGGATTTGCTGCGGGTCTTCGAGCAGAGGGCGGTCTATGGCTGGTGCGGGCTGTTCCAGAAGTGCCGAAGGCAGGGCCCGTGGGTCACGCTGCAGGCCAAGCCCGAGCATGATGGCCAAGCCTAAAAATATTGCCAGAGGCAGGACAAAGCGCATCAGGCAGCTCCTTGCAGGGCCGGAGCGCCAGACTGGCGGTGCGCTCGCTGCTTGGCCGTACGAAAACGCCGATCCATGAGGCTCAGACCAGCGCCCAGAGCCATCATCAGTGTGCCTATCCAGACCCAGTCCATGAAAGGCTTGACCTGCAGGCGCACGGTCCAGCGCAGGCCTTGATCGTCCAGTGGATCGCCCAGGGCCACGAAAACGTCGCGCGTCCAGCCGCTGTCAATGGCGGCCTGGCTTAGCGCCATGCCTTGAGCCCGATAAACTCGTTTCTCGGGAAACATGCTCCAGCTATCCCGCCCCGCTCGGCTGACGGTGAATTGGGCACGCTGCGCGTCATAGTTGGGGCCGGTGGCCGGGCCAAGGCTGTCGAAGCGGAAGCGGTAGCCACCCACCTCGGCAGTCTCACCCTGTGCCAGCGTGGTTTCGTGCCGGCTCTCCAGCCCGTCGGCCAGGCTTACCGCCAGCACGAACACGCCCGCACCGGCATGGGCCATCAGCATGCCCCACCAGCCCCAGGGCTGGCGCGACAGGCGCTGACCCAGATGGCCGATTTCCAGGCCTTGTCCCAGACGCTGCCAGATATGTGCCAGTGTGCTGAGCAGGCACCACAGGCCCAGGGCCAGGCCCAGCAAGGTGGCCGGGGAAAGGCGCACACCCATCCAGCCGCCTGCCAGTGCCAGCACTGCCGAGCAGACAAGGCTCAGCACAAGGGCTACGCGAAGGCGCCGCCACAGCTCGCCAACCAGGCTGCTCTTCCAGCGCGCCACCGTGCCCACGCCCATCAGTGCCAGTGCCGGCAGCACCAAGGGCAAAAAGACGGACTGGAAGTACGGCGGTCCCACGGAGATCTTCTCGCCGCTCAGCACATCGAGCGCCAGCGGGTACAGCGTGCCTATGAGCACCGCCAGCGCGGCGGCGGTGAAGAGCACGTTGTTGATCAGCAAAAAAGTTTCGCGCGAGAGCATGGCAAATTCCCCGGAGCCGCGGCCCAGCTCCGGTGCGCGCCAGGCGAACAGCCACAAAGAGGCACCCACAACGGCCACGATGAAGCACAGGATGAAGAGCCCCCGCCCTGGGTCCACGGCAAAGGCATGAACCGAGGTAAGCACGCCTGAGCGCACGAGAAAGGTACCCAGCAGGCTCAGTGAAAAGGCGCAGATGGCCAGCAGGGCGGACCAGCTGCGGAAGGCACCTCGCTGGTCGGTCACGATCAGCGAATGCAGCAGGGCCGTTCCCACCAGCCAGGGCATGAAAGAGGCGTTTTCCACCGGATCCCAGAACCACCAGCCTCCCCAGCCCAGCACGTAGTAAGCCCAGGCGCTGCCCAGCAGAATGCCCAGCGTCAGAAAGCCCCAGGCCGCCAGCGTCCAGGATCGCGACCAGCGCGCCCAGGCAGCCCCCAACTCGCCCGAGATCAGTGCCGCCAGCGCGAACGCAAAAGGCACGGCAAAGCCCACATAGCCCATGTACAGCAGCGGCGGATGCAGCACCATGCCGGGGTCTTGCAGCAAGGGATTGAGGTCCTTGCCTTCGGCCGCTGCGGGGATCAGGCGCGCAAACGGATTGGAGAGAAACAGCAGGAACAGCAGCAGGCCCACGCTGATCCAGCCCAGCACGGCGAGCACGCGCGCCACGAAGGCCGGCGGCAGGTCTCGGCTGCGCCAGGCCACCGCCAGGGTCCAGCCCGAGAGCATGAGCTGCCACAGCAGCATGGAGCCTTCATGCCCACCCCAGAAAGCTGCCAGCTTGTAGGCCATGGGCAAGTCGCTATGCGAGTTTGCCGCAACATACAGCACCGAGAAGTCTTCGCGCCAGAAGCACCAGAACAGGCTGGCCGAGGACAGCACGCACAGTACACATAGCAGCAAGGCCGCAGGCCGGGCCAGCTTTACCCAACTCGGCAGTCCCCAGTGGGCTCCGGCCAGTGGCAGCACCGCCAGCAGGACTGCCGTGACCAGGGCCAGTACCAGAGCGAACACACCGAGTTCAGCGATCATGTACGGCCTCCCCTGGTAGCGGTATGGGCACTGTCCTGGCCGGTTTCCTTGACAGTGTCATCCCCGGCAGATTTTTCTGCTGGCTTTCCGGCGGCGTTTTTCAAGGCATGGGCCGCTTCGGGCGGCATATAGTTCTCGTCGTGCTTGGCAAGCACCTCGGAGGCCTGGAAGGCTCCGTCCGCCTGCATACGGCCCGATACCACCACACCTTTGCCTTCGCGGAACAGGTCGGGCAGCAATCCCCGATACTGCACAGGCACACTGCGCACTTCATCGGTCACGGCAAAGCGCAGCAGCATTCCGTCACCGCTGCGCTGCAGCGAGCCTTGCTCCACCAGGCCCCCCAGGCGAAAGGCTGCACCACGCGGAACCTCGCCCGCGTGAACCTGGCTGGGGCTGTAGAAGAACATCACATTGGAGTTGAGTGCTCGCAGCACCAGCGTGACGGCCACGGCCACCAGCGCAAGTCCTGCCAACACCCACAGCAGGCGACGCTGGCGCGGCTTCATGGGTTCTCCCTGGTTGCGAGTCCGGATGAGGCTTCAGCCTTCAGTCGACGGCTGCGCACATAAATGCTGGCCAGCTCGATACACAGCGCCATCGCGCTTACACCGTAGGCCAGAGCAATGAAAAAAGCATGATCCTGCATTACATACTCTCCTCGCGGGCTCGCTCCAGAATCAGGCAGCGTGCCCGCACCAGGGCGACGGCCAGCGTATAGGCCCAGCAGGCCAGCGTCATCAGAAGCATGCCGGCCAGCATGGTGTGCGTCATGCTGGGAGCTGCATCCATGCGAATGCTTGCGCCCTGATGCAAGGTGCTCCACCACTGCACCGAGAAATAGATGATGGGAACATTGACCACGCCAGCCAGCAGCACGATGGCGCCGGCACCGTCGGCCCGACGCGAATCCTCTATGGCCGAGACCATGGCCATATAGCCCAGATACAGGAACAGCAGGATCAGCTCCGACGTCAGTCGGGCATCCCACACCCACCAGGCTCCCCAGGTCGGCTTGCCCCAGGCAGCCCCGGTCCACAAGGCGATGGCCGTGAACAACGCACCCGTAGGTGCCAGGGCCCTTGCCAGCAGGGGCGAAAGGCGGGTGCCGTAAATCAACCCCAGGGCGGCATGAACCGCAGCCACCAGATAGATGAACATGGACATCCAGGCTGCCGGCACATGCAAAAAGATGATGCGGTAGACCTCGCCTTGCTGATGATCCGTAGGTGCCAGACCAAATCCGACCCATAGACCCGCGGCGGCCAGCACGGCAGCCAGCACGGCCATCCAGGGCCAGACTCGACCCGCCCAGTGGTAAAAAACCGGGGGCGAGGTCAGTTGGCGCCATTTGCGGCCGCTGGACCCTGCTGCAGGCGTAGGTGATGCATTGGAAGTAAGGGAATTCATATCACTCCAGCGCGAGGCGCAAGGCCGCTGCTATAGCCCAGGGACCGGCCAGTAACGCCAGGCACAGGCAAGCACCCAGCAGATTGAGAGCAGGCGCTGCACTTAGCCCTTGCTGCGCCTGGGCCACGGCATGGCTGCCGAAGATCAGGATGGGCACGCTCAGCGGCAGCACCACCAGAGCCAGCAGCAATTGCCCCCGCACACCCAGTGTCAGTGCCGCGCCCAGAGCCGCCAGCAGGCACAGGCTGGGCGTTCCCAGGGCCAGCGATGCCAGCAGAACGCCGACCACCGCTTGATCCAGGCCATACTGCCAGCCCAGCAAGGGAGCCACCAGCAACAACGGCAACACGCCCAACAACCAGTGTGCGGCCACCTTGAGGCCCACCAGCAGCGAAAGGGGCGCCGGAGCCAGCAACCACTGCTCCAGCGACCCGTCGGCCATGTCGCTCTCGAACAGCCGGTGCTGCCCCAGCAGCACGGCCAGCAAGGCTGCGACCCACACAATGCCCGGCGCAATCTGCCTCAGCAAGGCCGCATCCGGCCCCAAAGCCAAGGGGAAAAGGCTGCCCACCAGCACGAAGAAGAACAGCCCGCCCAAGGCATCGGAAGGCCTTCTAGCGGCCAACTTCAACTCTCTTGCACACACAGCTATCAGCAAACAGCCACCTGCTCATTCATTGCCGTCGTGATCACGGAGCGGGATAAATCCAGCACCGACACCCGGGGCGTCGGCAGCACCAGGTTGCGGTGCGAAGCCACCATGGCCATTCCTCCGGAGGCCAGATGCTGCTCCAGTGCCTCGCCCAGATATTGTTCGCCTTGGACATCCAGGCAGTTGTCGGGTTCGTCCAGCAACCACAGCGGACGCTCACACAGCAAAACACGGGCCAGCCCCAAACGCCGACGCTGCCCCTGGGACAGGCGGCCAAAAGGCCGTGCGACGACTTCCGTCAAAGACAAGGCCTTCAAAACGGCTTGCACGCGTGCTTCATTCCAGCTCACCGCCATCAGGTCCAGCGCAAAGCGCAGATTCTCCATCCCTGTCAAGGCGTCGCTCATTCCTGCCTGATGTCCCATATAGGCCAGTTGCCGCTGGTAGGCCGGATCCTGGGGGGACAGCGTATCGCCGCACCACTGGAGGCTTCCAGTGCGCCATGGCAGAAGGCCGGCCAGACAACGCAGCAGGCTGCTCTTGCCCGCGCCGTTATGACCTCTGAGCATCAGCAGCTGACCGCCACCGAGTTCCAAGCCCTGATCGCGCAGCACCACCCGGCCGCCGCGTATACAACCCAGGCCGGATATACAAAGCAATCTGGAAGCAGCCGTGCCCAAGCCATTCATCCCGCTACTGCACCGACGCAACCGAAGCCTCAGCTGGCCCCGGCACTTTCTGACCTGGCGTGTCGCTGGGGCCCTGTCCGGGAGGTATGTGAGGCAGCTTATGGGCAATGCCCTTGTGGCAGTCGATACAGGTTTTTTCCTTGCTGGCCAAATAGGTGCTGTGCATGTTCTGTGCACGCAAACTCTGCCGTGTCATATCCATGGAGTCGTAGTTATGGCAGTTGCGGCACTCCAGCGAATCGTTGGCCTTGAAGCGAGCCCATTCGTGCTGTGCCAACTCCAGCCGCTTGGCTTCGAACTTTTCAGGCGTGTCGATCGTGCCGAAGATCTTGCCCCACACTTCCTTGGAGGCCTGCATCTTGCGAGCGATCTTGTCGGTCCAGTCGTGCGGCACGTGACAGTTGGAGCACACGGCGCGTACGCCCGAGCGGTTGGTGTAGTGGATCGTGCTCTTGAGCTCGGCAAACACGTTGTCCCGCATCTCATGACAACCCGTGCAGAATTTCTCCGTATTGGTCAGCTCCATGGCGGTATTGAACGCGCCCCAGAAGAGAATGCCGCCGATGAAGCCGCCGATCGTCAGAAAGCCCAGGCTGAAATGTACGCTGGGGCGGCGGATCACCGCCCAGTAGCGCTTGAGAAGTGTCAACATAGATGAGCCTCGTGCGCCGCAGCGTCAGTTTTTCTTGGATGCCTTGCCCGACTGGGACTGCAGGGCCTTCAGAATCACGGTATCCACGTCTTCGAAGGTGTTGCTGACCAGAGGGCGGACGGCATCCTGGGCCACATGGCATTGCTGGCAGAAGTAGCGCCGCGTGGATACCTGCCCCAACATGCGCCCGTCGCGATCCATGTAGTGCGTGACCGATACCGGCACGGCCTGCGAGATCTCGGCCTTGGTTCGCGAGTGGCAGTCCATGCATTTGTTGAAGTTCTTGTCGACCTGATAGCCGTCCACGCGATGGGGAATCGTGGGAGGTTGCCAGGTGTAGTTGCGCGTGCGGCGCACGTCATCGTTGACGGCATTGCCAAGCACTGGTGGCTTGGTCGCCTGCATGATGGGCGTAGGGCCGCGCGCCGAGTCATAAAAGGTATCCGCGATAGCGGCTGGCGTCCAGGCCATACTTATATTGAGCATGAGCAGCATGCCCACAAGACGGACGAATTTGCGGACGAAGTTCATGGTCAACCTCTCTTTCGTCAAACCTTGGTGACCTTCACAGCGCACTTCTTGAAGTCCGTCTGCAACGAAATCGGGTCAGTAGCATCCAGCGTCACCTTGTTGATCAGCTGGCTGGCGTCGAACCAGGGGACATAGACCAATCCGCGCGGTGGCTTGTTGCGGCCGCGGGTCTCGACGCGCGTGCGCATGGAGCCACGCCGCGAAGACAGCTCCACTTCGCTTCCGCGGCGCACGCCCAGCGCCTTGGCGTCATCAGGATGCATGTAGCACAGTGCGTTAGGCACGGCACGATGCAGCTCGGGTACGCGCCGGGTCATGGATCCTGAGTGCCAGTGCTCAAGCACTCGGCCCGTGGAAAGCCAGAACGGATAATCCTTATCCGGAGCCTCAGCTGGTGGTTCATAGGGCAAGGCAAAGATGTTGGCCTTGCCGTCGATATTGCCGTAGAACTGGTAGCCCGTGCCTGCCTTCACATAGGGGTCCGAGCCTTCGCGGTAACGCCAGAGCGTTTCCTTGCCGTTGACCACGGGCCAGCGCATGCCGCGCACCTTGTGGTACTGGTCAAACGGTGCCAGATCGTGGCCATGGCCACGGCCGAACGAGGCGTATTCCTCGAACAGACCTTTTTGCGGATAGAAGCCAAAGGCCTTGGCTTCCTCGTTTTCATAGGCGGGGTCCATGTCGGCCAATGGGAACTTGTCCACGTTGCCGTTGCGGTACAGCACCTCGAACAGGGTCTTGCCGCGCAGCTGGGGCTTCTTGGCCAGCAGTTCTTCGGGCCAGACTTCCTCGACCTTGAAACGCTTGGAAAACTCCATCAATTGCCACAGGTCGGAACGCGCCTCGCCAGGAGCCTTGACCAGCTGGTGCCAAAAGTGGGTGCGGCGCTCTGCATTGCCATAGGCGCCTTCCTTCTCGACCCACATGGCCGACGGCAAGATCAGATCGGCGGCCACGGCCGTGACTGTGGGATAGACATCGGAGACCACCACGAAATTGTCGGGATTGCGGTAGCCCGGATAGCCTTCCTGGGCCAGGTTGGCGCCAGCCTGAATATTGTTGTTGACCATCACCCAGTAGGCATTGAGCCTGCCGTCCTTGAGTGCACGGTTTTGTTCCACGGCGTGGTAGCCGGGCTTGGGGGGAATCGTGCCTTCCGGCAGCTTCCAGATGGTTTCCGCAGTCTTGCGATGCTCTGGGTTCGTCACCACCATGTCCGCTGGCAGGCGGTGGGAGAAGGTGCCCACCTCACGCGCCGTTCCGCAGGCCGACGGCTGTCCCGTTAGTGAGAACGGGCTGTTGCCGGGTGTGGCGATCTTGCCCAGCAGCAAGTGAATGTTGTAGACCATGTTGTTGGCCCATACACCGCGTGTGTGCTGGTTGAAACCCATGGTCCAGAACGACACCACCTTGCTATTGGGGTCTGCATAGAGTTCGGCAAGGGCCTTGAGGCGGTTGGCCGGTACACCCGTGAGCTTGGTTGTGTACTCGAGCGTATAGGTGGATACGAACTTGGCGTATTCCTCATAGTTTATGGACTTGGCACCGTTGGGATCCTTGGCGTTCTTGGCCGCCTTCTGCAGAGGGTGCTCGGGACGCAGCCCGTAGCCGATATCGGTGTTGCCGAGCTTGAAATTGCAGTGCTTGGAGACGAAGTCTTTGTTGACCCTGCCCGTGGTGATGATGTGGTTGGCGATGTAGTTGAGTATGGCCAGATCGGTCTGAGGCTTGAAGGTCAGAGACATGTCCGCCAACTCATACGAGCGGTGCTCGAAGGTGGACAGCACGGCCACCTTCACGCCAGGTGTGGACAGGCGCCTGTCGGTCACGCGCGTCCACAGCACCGGATGCATTTCCGCCATGTTCGAGCCCCACAGCACAAAGGCAGTCGCGGCCTCGATGTCGTCATAGCAACCCATGGGCTCGTCCATGCCAAAGGTGCGCATGAAGCCGGCAACTGCCGAGGCCATGCAGTGGCGTGCATTGGGATCAATGTTGTTGGTGCGAAAACCCGCCTTGAACAACTTGGAGGCGGCATAGCCCTCCCATACCGTCCACTGGCCGGAGCCAAACATGCCCACCGCGTCGGCCCCCTTGGCCTTGAGCGTCTTTTTGAACTGCTCTGCCATGACGTCGAAGGCCGTATCCCAGGAAACCTGCTGGAATTCGCCATCCTTGGCATAGCGACCATTCTTCATGCGCAGCAACGGCTTTGTCAGACGATCACCGCCATACATGATCTTGGACAGGAAGTAACCCTTGACGCAGTTCAGTCCCCGGTTGACCTCGGCCTCAGGGTCACCCTGGGTGGCCACTACGCGGTTGTCCTTGACGGCCACCATGACGCCGCAACCTGTACCGCAAAAGCGGCATGGCGCCTTGGACCACTTCAGGTCGGCAGCCATTGCACCTGCATCCTGGGACAGAACTTCTATGGGTATGCCTGCAACGGCCCCTGCGGCTGCGGCTGCAGATTGACGGACAAAATCACGCCTAGTGCTAGTCATGTGTTACCTCTTGGTTTAGCGACTGCCAGTTCTCAACATGCTGATAAACCAGGGATGCGTTGATTACGCCATCGAGCAGCTCAATCTGAGACACGCAATCAAGTATTTCCCTTGCATGGGGCGCTTCCAAGGTCACCACCAACTTGCCGGCCGGATGACTTCCATGTATTTGGGCGCCTTTGATCGTGACGATGCCAGCAGCTACTTGTGCCAATGCTTGAGGAAGCACATGCACAACCAGGCTGGTGATATGCAAGTCGGTATGAGTTTCAATGGGCTCAGATTCTTCATGCATGTGGAGGGCCACCGATGATCATCTGATAAAACCAGATCGCAAAGCCATAAGACGCAATCAGTACAACGGCCAATATAGGTGCCATAACAACTGCGAGAAATGCGAAGCTGCGCAACTCCTCGGTACGAGTCGATTCAGGCTGAGGTTCTGTCATTAGCAATCCCCCTTGGCTTGGATGCCTGAGCATCCATGATTTGGCGATAGAGATCCGATAACGAACTTTGCCACGAGATTACCTACAAAATTGACTTGCAACAAGGCTCTTCTCGATTCGTTGCTTTACATCAATTCCTTCATTAAGATTTCATTAAGTCAATTGACATTAAAGTAAATTCCTCGGGCGTTGACTAAATAGTCGGCGGAATCAAGCGCGGCTTGGATCAGCCCTCTGCAAACTGAATTCGCGCCTCAATCTCGCACTGACCCATTGAAGTTGAGGCGTGAAATCTGGCCTGAAACTGATAGCCGCCGCCTGCTGCTCGCTTGAAGGCCGTCACTGGATCACTTGACCTCCATGGAGAGGTAATCGGGGTATTGTGCAGCCGTAATCAAGGATGGCAATCAGCGGGAGAAAGCCAGTCCTGCACAAGAGATTGCAGCAGATCGTGGATTTGGTGGCTCAAGAGAGCGCAGGACCTCGCGGCATTCAAGACGCGCTCCTCTCGGCCAGACAGGAAGCGATAACGAGGCTCATGCGAGCTCAACCTGGATTTGTGCAAGCTCAAAGCATCACCGTGCCGAGCACGATGCGCATCGAACCAAAAAGCGCTCCACAAAAGCGCTTTATAGGACCAAAAGGATCTAGGGGCAGAGCTCCGCTCTTGCTCGTCCATCAACTCACATTGGACTGTCCCCAGGCATGTCTACCTGCTAAGGGAAAGTCCAATCGCAATCCCAGTGTCACCTATAAGCTGCTCGTAATAGGTTGCGATGTGATGCGGCAACCACTGCTCAGAGGCTCAATCATCTCCAGCAGCCGCTTGTAGCCCGTGCGCTGCACCCGCCACTGACCGGCGACCCGGGTATAGCAGTCCTCGTATAGCGCACTGCCGGTGAGTATGGTCTGCTCATCCAGATTGATGAACAGATCATTGAGGTACCAGATGCCGGTGGCCGTGTCACCGTCGACCTTGATTTCCGGTGTATGCCCGTTGTGCATGCCAAAGCGTCGATGAGTGAAGGCATTGCGGTAGAAGTTCATGGCTTCATCAATGCCATTGATCTCATATTGGTAAGTCGGGCTGTCGAAGCGGATATGGACATCATCGGCCAGAACGGTTTTCAGAAGCTCCAGATTGCAGGTGTCGATGCCGCGAAAGTAGCGCGCCTTGAGCTGTTTGATTTCTTCAATATCCAGAAGAGTTTGCATGCTGTTCCCCGCTGGAGTTTAGTGAGGCAGGTAATGGCCGCCACTGACGTCCAGTTGGGCGCCGGTCACCACGCGCGCATAGTCGCTGGCCAGATACAGCGCGGCAGAGGCGCAATCGGCATCGTCGGGGATCTCGTTGCGCAAGGGAATCTGCTGGGCAATCACATCGACCAGCGATTCCATAGAAACGCCCTGGCGCTTGGCTTCCGCCTGGAAATAGCCTTTGACCGGTGCGCCCCACATCCAGCCGTTGTAGGTGCTGTTGACGCGGATGCCGAAGGGCCCCAGGTCTTCTGCCAGATATTGCACAGCGGTCTTGAGCGCGCCTTTGGATACTGCGTAACCGGCTTCGAGCTGATTGGGGCGGCGCGTTGCCATGGTATTGATCATCACAATGCTGCCGTCTTTTTGCTTTTTCATCTGCGGCACCACGGCCTGGGTCATGTTCATGGATCCGTACAGATTGACTTCCATGACCTTGCGCCAGTCATCCATGGACGAGTTGCTCGAAGATCCCCAGGTCCCGTGTGCATAGGCCGAGTTGATCAGCGCATCGATGCGGCCGAACTTGGCGATGGTTAGCTCTGCAAGCCGCTGGCATTGCTCGGGCTGGGAGATATCGGTGGCGACTTTGAAGACTTCGCAGGAGTAGCCTGCATCACGAATGGCTTGCTCTGTCTCATCCAGCATGGACTGCGTGCGGGCAGCCAGCACCACGGCTTTGGCCTGATATTCCGCCGCGCGCAGGGCTAGCTTGATGCCCATGCCGGGGCCGATGCCAGAGATGATGATGACTTTGTTCTTCAAAAGCATGATGGTTTCCTTGGATCTATAGGCTTGGAAATTGGCTGTCTTTCAGAATGCAGCCTTGGTGCGGGCGAAATGCAGTTCCTCTGAGCGGTTTTTGACATCGACCGCCACCTGATCAAAGGCGACCTTTACCCAGGCACCATGCTCGCGCATGATCGTGTCAGCGTTCAGTCCCAGGAACTGGTCGGTGGTGAAGTAGGTGCAGCGGTTGGCGTCAATTGCCTCTATGTATTGATCGCGGCGTGCGGCATCCTTGTTCTCAGGCACTGGGCGCTGCTCCCAGGACAGCAACTGCTCGGGTTCAAACGCGACCAGATACTCGTTGACGGGCCAGACTTCGCCCGTCAGCGGGTGGCGGGTTTTCATCTCGACCAAGTCATTGAGCTTGAGCCCACAGCGGATGTCGGGGCAGAAGCGATTCCAGAGGTGATAGTTTTCCAGGTCCGCAAGCACTTCCCAGACCACGCTGGCAGGTGCATTGATTTCCACTTTGATGGAGGTGACGAGATTGGCAGCTTTGGTCATCTTGGATGTCGCTTCAGTTGATGGGCTTGGAGGTGATCTGCAACTGCTCGCTCAGCGGCTCAACGGTCTCGAGCAGAGTCTTGTATCCAGTCTCCGCAATCCACCAGCGGCCATCGCGCTTGAAATAGCGGTCTTCATAGATGGCACCGCCGTGCATATGCGTTTTCTCTTCGAGGTTGATGAAGACGTAGTTCAGATACCAGAGCGCGGTAGCTTCGTCTCCCTTGACCTCGATCTCCGGCGTGTGGCCGTTATGCATGGCCAGGCGGGTTTTGGTGAAGGAGGTTTTGTAGAAGTCCAGCGCCTTGTCTATGCCCTCCAGATGGAATTCATAAGCAGGGCTTTTGAAAGCCAGCTTGATGTCTGATGTCAGCATGCCCCTCAGCAACTCCAGGTTGCAGGTATCGATGGCGCGAAAGTAGCGCGCCTTGAGCTGTTTGATCAGCTCAATGGCTTCTAAGTCCAACATATGTTTTGTCTCCTTTTGTGATGAGCCGGTCTTGGGTGCCGACTTGATAAAAGCGCTGAGGATGCAGTCCGGGTTGCTGAAGTCCATGATGAGATCCTCGGATTCGGACAGGTATTGCTGCCGCTGGCGCAACAGTTCTTCATCCCCTTGGGCGTCATGGAAGCCATCAGCACTGCCAATGAGGAAATGGCGCCAGCTGTCAGCCGAATGTCGCTCGGGGCGCCGCGAACTGAACATGATTTTTCCCTGGAGCCACCTCTTAGCTTTGGCTTTGCAGATGCCTGGCTCGATATAGCGCGTAGTCGCTTCGCATTTGCTGCTCGCTCAGACCAAAGGTCTCCAGGCTGTAGTCATGGCTCGCACGTTTTTCACGGCCATTGCTGGAAAGCCATTGCTGCGCGTCGGCACGGGCTTTATCTGTGAATGGCATATTGGCGAACTGATAGACAGCCTCCAGTACCTCCATGGGCTTGGCCACAGTGTCCGAGAAGTGGATATCCAGAAAGCGCCGGCTGTCCTGCTGGTCGCGGACCTGCATGGTGTGATGAATGCCACGCGCCATGCGGCTGCTCCACTGCCGGCCTGCCGAGCTAGGGTCAGGCTGGTCGCTGTAGATCTGCCACAGCGTATGCGCCATGCTGGCCATGGATGGGATGGTCTGAGCGGGCTCGCGATGGGTCAGGATGACCTGAGCCTTGGGGAAGACGGACAGCAGGATTTCTAGTGTATGCAGATGCTGGGGCGCCTTGAGCAGCCATCGTTGGCCCTGCGCTTCGCCACGTTGATGCTTCTGCCATTGAAGAAACTGGAGCATCTTCTTGAGCTGCACATAGACAGGGCGCTGATCCTGCTGATCGAGCCAGGAGGTGTAGCTGGGCACATCGGCGTAAGCGTCCATGGCGCAGAGAAAGGAATGCTCCATGAGCATGAATTCCTCGTCGCACAGCGTGGCGTTCATGGGGTGGATGGACAGAATCTGGGGAATCGCCTCAATCGTCTGCGCTACTTCCGCCTTGGCCATTGCAATGCGGTTGGCGCAGTCCTGCGGGCCTTCGCCGGTCAATGGTGCAGGGTAGCGGGTCTCCCACCAGGCAGCAGAGTAAAAGCGCGGGTCTACGGCCAGTGTTCGCTGCAGCATGGTGGTGCCGGTGCGCGGCAGGCCCACGATGACCAATGGGTCTTCGATCTCGATCTTCGAGATTTCGGGGAAGCGCTGGAGATAGTCCTCCATGAGCAGGCGATTGACCAACTGGCCCACGAGTCGCTCGCGCATCATGGCAATGCCGGTTGCCGATAGCTTGGCTTCGGTGTTCAGGGCTCGCGTCAGAACTTCCAGCGCTTGTCGGTAGTTGTCGTTGCCAAAATCGTTGAGGCCTGGTGCACGCTCACATGCTGCTTGCAGCAGTTCTTCGACGTGCAGAGTTTGGGGTGTCACAGGGGCATTCATACAGTCTCCAGCAACTGGTCTATCGAGATCACTTTGGTGGTGGGGTGGCACTGCTCCTTGGCGCCAACCCAGCGCAGGCACATGGTTCCCTGGCGTACGCCGGCGGTTTGCAGCCAGTTGGCAATGCCGGGGTCTTTTTCGCTCAGCACCAGAGTGACGCCGCCGTTTTCGTCGTATTGCGCCTGGTGCTTGTTGATGCAGATCTGGTGGTAGCGGTAGTCCAGAGACTCCAGCCAGTAGTTATTGATCTGCAGATTCCAGAACGAGCATTCCGGCACCTTGTCGATATGAATGACCAGGGCCTGGTCCTTGCGTAGCTCCCAATGCGAGTGGTAGTAGAAAATATTGGGGTCACCGCCCACGGACTGGCAGTAGGCCTGATCGGCTGGCGGCAACTGATTGCTATGTGGAAGATAGCTTTGTGCCCAGTCGGCAAATAGCTTCGCCGTGTTTTCGACAAAAGACGTTACGCGCTGCAGCGATTGCGCCAGAACCAAGGGATCCAGCGGGCCGGGGGTGTCCGTGGTGCCAATGCGCTCGATGGCAAGCTTGGCGGGCACTTCGCTCTTGCGATCCATGAAGGTTTGGCGCACCAGCAGCGACACCGAGGCATCCTCCATGGGCAGCCAGTTACCCGGCTGCGGGTCACGGCTGACGATGAGTTCGAAGTCACCGTTCTCGTCAGTCTTGAGTTGTGTGGCGTCGATAAACCCGGTGACAACCATGCGGCCATCGGTTTCATAGCCGCCTTTTTGCGTGCAAAAGCTCAGGTACGAAACCGTGCCTCGGTTGCCATGAATGCGGTATTTCATGGACCCGTTGAGGCGTGAGTATTCGTAGATGTTGTCCGGGTTGTCCGCGCCAATCTTGGCGGTTTCGTGCGAGGTCTTGAAGAAGCTGGGAAACGCCGGGTCGGCGAATTCCACATGCATCTCCAGCGCGATGCGCAGCAGTCGGGTCAGATAGCGATAGCCTTCTGCCCGCGTTGCGGGGTCGGCAGGGGTTTCGGGACGCAGAATCTGCTGGCCGCAGCGTTTGAGGTGATCGCAGAACTGCGACCAGGTTTCGCCGCTGAGCAGTTGCTCATTAATGGTTTGGGTATCCATGATCTGGCTTTCTTTGTGTGCCGCGCATTGCCAGGTGGTGGCTGTGTGCGGTGGGTGAAAGAAGAAAGAGGGGCGTTGCAAAGGCTGGCAACGCCACAGTTCATTCAGTTGCTTTAGTCTTCCGCGGCGATGATTTCGCGGGCCACCAGTTCGGCGATGATCTTGTCCACCGCCTCTTGCGCAGTCATCGCGGGGGTGGAGATATGAATGTCCGGAGACTCCGGCACTTCAAACGGTGAGTCGATCCCCGTAAAGTTCTTCAGCTCGCCACGGCGCACTTTCTTGTAGAGGCCCTTGGGGTCACGCTCTTCGGCAACGGAAAGCGGTGTGTCGATGAATACTTCGAGGAACTCACCATCCTTCACCAGCTTGCGCGCCATTTCGCGTTCTGCCTGGAATGGCGAGATGAAGGCGGTGATGGCAATCAGCCCGGCGTCCACAAACAGCTTGCCCACTTCAGCGACGCGACGAATGTTTTCCACACGGTCTGCATCGGTGAAGCCAAGGTCGCGATTGAGGCCGTGGCGCACGTTGTCGCCGTCGAGCAGATAGGTATGCCGGCCACGCGCATGCAAACGGGTTTCGAGCAGATTGGCAATGGTGGATTTGCCAGCGCCCGACAGACCGGTAAACCATAGCAAGGCAGGTTTTTGATGCAGGCGTTCGGAACGCGCTTCCTGGTTCACATTCACATGCTGCATATGAATGTTCTGTGAGCGACGCAGCGAAAAGTCGATCAGACCCGCTCCCACCGTGGCGTTGCTCAGGCGATCGATCAGGATGAAGCTGCCAGTTTCGCGATTGTCCTTATAGGAATCGAAAGCGATAGGCTGGCTGCTGGACAGATTGCAGACGCCGATTTCATTGAGCGCCAGTTCCTTGGCGGCCAGATGCTCCAGCGTGTTGACATTGATCTTGTACTTGGGGGCGGCGAAGGTGACGGGAATCGTCTTGCCGCCGATCTTCATCAGATAGGGCCGGCCGCCGAGCATGGGCTGCTCGTGCATCCAGATGAGCGTGACCTGGAACTGATCGGCCACATCGGAAGGTGCATCCGCAATCGCAATCACATCGCCCCGGCTGCAGTCCACCTCGTCGGCCAAGGTCAGGGTAACAGACTGGCCTGCACCCGCCTGCTGCAGATCTCCATCCTGGGTAACGATGCGCGCAACCTTGGTCACGCGTCCGCTAGGCAGGATGCGGACGCTGTCTCCGGGGTGAACCTGACCGCTGGCAATGCAGCCCGCAAAGCCGCGGAAGTCGAGGTTGGGGCGATTGACCCATTGCACAGGCATGCGAAACGGCAGCTTTTGCTGGCGTGCTTCGTCAATTTCCACCGTCTCCAGATAGCCCATGAGTGTGGTACCGCGGTACCAGGGCATGTGCTCGCTCTGCTCGGTGATGTTGTCACCACGCAAGGCCGACATGGGGATGGCCGTGATGTCTTCCAGATTGATCTTCTTGGCGAACTCGCGATAGTCGGCCACGATGTCGTTAAAGATCTTTTCGGAGTAGCCCATCAAGTCCATCTTGTTGACGGCCAGCACGATTTTACGGATGCCTATCAGTGATGCCAGATAGCTATGGCGCCTGGATTGCGTCAGTACACCGCGGCGCGCATCGATCATCACCACGGCCACATCGGCGGTGGAGGCACCAGTGACCATATTGCGGGTGTACTGCTCATGGCCGGGTGTGTCGGCCACGATGAACTTGCGCTGGTCGGTCGAGAAGAAGCGGTAGGCCACATCGATGGTGATGCCTTGCTCGCGCTCTGCGGCCAGACCATCGACGAGCAGCGCGAAGTCCAGCTCGCCGCCTTGCGTGCCGACTTTCTTGGAGTCCGCGACCAGTGCTTCCATCTGGTCCTCAAACAGCATCTTGGATTCGTACAGCAAGCGTCCGATCAGCGTGCTCTTGCCGTCATCCACGCTGCCGCAGGTGATGAAGCGCAGCAGGCTTTTCTGCTCGTGCGCCTTCAGGTATTTCTCGATATCTTCAGAGATGAGTGCGGATACATGTGACATCAGAAATACCCCTCTTGCTTCTTCTTTTCCATGGATGCGGCCGAGTCGTGGTCGATCATCCGGCCCTGTCGTTCCGAAGTACGGGTCAGCAGCATTTCCTGAATGATCTTGGGCAAGCTATTAGCGTCGGATTCGACGGCACCCGTCAGGGGGTAGCAGCCCAGGGTGCGAAAGCGAACATTGCGCATCATGGGAACTTCGCCACTCTTGAGCGGCATGCGCTCGTCATCGACCATCAGCAGCGTGCCGTCTCGCTCCACCACTGGGCGAGGCGCTGAAAAATAGAGTGGAACGATGGGGATGTTTTCGAGATAGATGTATTGCCAGATATCCAGCTCGGTCCAGTTGGACAGCGGGAACACTCGGATTGATTCGCCTTTGTTCTTGCGTGTGTTGTACAGATGCCAGAGTTCCGGACGCTGGTTCTTGGGATCCCAGCGGTGCTGGTCCGAGCGGAAGGAAAAGATGCGTTCCTTGGCGCGAGACTTCTCTTCATCGCGGCGCGCGCCACCAAAGGCGGCGTCGAAGCCATACTTGTCGAGAGCTTGCTTCAGGCCCTCGGTCTTCATGACGTCGGTATGAATTTGCGAGCCATGCTTGAACGGGCTGATGCCCATTTCAAGACCTTCTGGGTTGATGTGGACCAGCAGGTCCATGCCCAGCTTGGCTGCCATCTGATCACGAAAGCGGTACATGTCCTGAAACTTCCAGGTCGTGTCCACATGCAGCAAGGGGAAGGGCGGCTTGGCGGGGTAGAAGGCCTTCATCGCCAGATGCAGCATGACCGCACTGTCCTTGCCGATGGAGTAGAGCATGACGGGGTTTTCTGCCTCGGCAACAACCTCGCGCATGGCCTGAATGCTTTCGGCTTCCAGCCTTTGCAAATGAGTCAGCACCACAGATTTCTCCTTGGTTTTTTGTTTTGGGTGCTGCCAACTGTAGGAGTCCGTTAAATCAAATCTTTGCGCGAATTGATGTTTTAGAAGTTGCTGCGCCATGCTCGCCATAGGGTCCAGCTTCGGTGGCGTTGGGGTTCTGACGGCGGTGTTCTTCGGCGCCAGCGATACGTCTTGCGCAGTCTTCAAGATGCTGCTGGCCAATTCGTTCGACTGGCTGAGCATCTCTGTGGCAGCAGGCAGATGAAACAGGCGCAGCCGGTCGTGGCTGTCGCTGGCAAGCGATGAAAAGGTGGCTGCGCGTTGCCACTGCATGGCGGCAAGCAGGGCAAAGATCTTGCCCTCGCTGGAGCACCTGAGGCGATCAAAAAAATCTTCCAGATGTGCAGCGCACAGGCTGCCTTCATACGGTTGCCAATACACCTTGCCGCGGTTGTTGACGGCACGCAAGATGCCATGCCTCAGGCGTCCGGGGCAGTTGTTGTGGGCACCAAAATCATCGATCCAGACAATGCTGGCGCTCTCTTTTCTTGCTTGCTCGCAAATATCCAGATAAGTGGTGGCATACCAGCGCTGCACATTGCTGGATGCCTGCTTCATGCGCTTTGCAGGACGGTCGGCATTCAGGTTCCAGCGCTGCAGGTACTGGGCGTTGGTACGCTCGGGCAAGTCAAGCTGCTGGCGCTGCAAGATCAGCTGCTGCATGGCTTCCAGCTGCCACAGCAAAAACGGCAGGCCATGGTCGGCGGGCTGGGTGCTGACCAGTTGCACATAGATGTCCTGCTCCTGTATGGCCGACAATGAGCGGCCTTCGCCAGGTTTGCGGCCTCGCTCGCGCACAAGGACAGCGCTCCATCCCCCTTCCAGCCAGGCTTTGTGGGCGGCAATGATGGTTGGTGTGGACAGGCCGGTCGCCTTGCCGACCTCTTTGAGCGTTTTGCCTTCAAGCCGCAATTTCACGGCTTGAATTCGCAGTGGATTGATTTCCTGGACACTGAGTTTCTTACCAACAGCCATGCGCATTCCTGTTAAACATTCACTCGCTTATTCGCGAAGATCCGGACGCATTTACTGTCGGCCTGTCCTCTGATCGGCGCATAGGCCAAACGGACCACATGAATAACAAAACAGGAGATTTTTGTGACTCAGACTCGAAGCGCACTGCTTGAAGACGTAATGGCCATCACCCGTGAAGCGGGTGCTTTAATCATGAAGATCTACCGCTGCGACTTTGAGGTACGGGGCAAGCAGGATGCATCGCCCGTGACTGAAGCCGACGAAAAGGCCGAGCGCCTGATTCTTGAGCGTCTGGGCGCCTTGCAGTCGCAGTTTCCCGTCGTCTCCGAGGAGGCGGCTGCAGCGGGATATGTGCCTGAGATGGGGCAATGCTTCTGGCTGGTTGATCCTCTTGACGGGACCAAGGAATTCATCAACCGCAATGGCGAGTTCACAGTCAATATCGCGCTGATCGAAAATGGAACCCCTGTGCTGGGTGTCGTTTTCGCTCCAGCGCTGGATCGCATGTACGCGGGAGCCATGGGACTTGGCGCATTGCTGGAGGTGCAGGGGAAGCGCCAAGCCATCGAATGCAGAAGCATTCCGGAGGATGGCCTTGATGTGGTGGCCAGTCGTTCGCACGGCGATGCCGATGCGCTTGATCAGTTTCTCAATGGGCGCTTGGTGCGGTCACTCAAAAGTGCAGGCTCATCGCTCAAGATTTGTCTGATCGCAGAGGGAGAGGCTGACCTCTATCCACGCTTGGGGCGCACCATGGAGTGGGATATCGCTGCGGGTCATGCGGTGCTGGCCGCGGCAGGCGGCCAGATTCATGCGCTCAATGGAGATGTTCTGAGCTACGGCAAGCGAGATTTGAGTAATCCTCATTTCTATGCCTGTTCGGCAGATTACCGCTGATTTCAAGCTTTCGCACAGCATTGCCTCCCCGCACTGAATGCCCTGAGTGCGGGCACTCACCACTTCTCTGTTTGACGATAGATGAACTTTGCTGCGACGCTAATTCGAGCTTGCCTGCTTTGCGGGCTGCTGATGAGTGCAGCCTGTGCCGACAAGGCTGCGTCTCGCCAACCCGTCAAAATCGTTGTCGGATTCGAAGCCGGCGGTGCTATGGATACCTTGGCGCGCGCGTTTGCAACCCAGCTCTCAGCGCGATTGCAGCGTTCCGTCTATGTGGAAAACAGAGTGGGGGCAGGTGGAGCCATTGCCGCGAACTATGTTGCGAAATCCAGGCCTGATGGAAATACGTTGCTCTTGGCGTCGCCTGCCGAGATCTTCATCAATCCCGTTTACACCAGAAGCCAGGGGTCGGGCGAAGTCGCTGACATGGTGCCGGTGGCCAAAATTTCCTCTGCTCCTATTGTTCTTGCCACGCGTGGCGACTCCGCAATACATCAACTGAGTGATATCGCAGCTGCAGCACAAAAAAATGCCTGCTGCCTGAGTTTCGCATCCTCAGGAATTGGCAGCTTGCAGCATTTGGTGGGCGAGAGCTTGGGCAAAGCCCTGGGTGTGGAGCTATTGCATGTTCCATACGGGGGAGCTGCTTCCGCAACTGCAAGCCTGATGAGCAATCAAGTGGACCTGCTCTTTGCGGGGCTTGCTCCCCTAGCCCCTCATCTGCAAAGCCAAAAGATGCACGCAGTGGGCATTGCATCGGCCCACAGGTCTAGGCGTTTCTCCGATATTCCTACGTTTCAGGAGAAGGGGCTCCAGGGCGTCAGCTTTGAATACTGGCAAGGAATCTTTCTTCCAAAGGGAGCGTCCTCCGAACTGGCTCTATTTCTATCCGCCGAGATCAACAACGTGATCAAAGACACGGGCTTTGTGGATCAACTAGAAAATACAGGCTTTGAGGTTGCATACAAGGACTACAAGCAATTCAAAGCATTTTTGCAAGCTGAAGATCAGAGCTACCGAAGCTTCTTTGAGAGAGACGGTTTTTTATATTGACCCCATGAATTCTTTTGGGGCTCAAACTTAACTAGATCATTGGATGTAGAAATCGTCGCGCAGGATCTGCTCTTGCTCAGTTTGAACGGCAGCATGGAGTCTGCTGCGCTTGTTCCAGAGCCCTGAAGGCGGACCTCAAGCAAATAATCGGGCTGGAACTGACATTCATGGTCTCCTGCTGGCCAGAAACCTGGCGTTGACGGTAGCTCGCGATGCGGACATGAGCAGCAACCATCGTTGCCAAGCTACGGCAGGGGGATTTCCGTCCTTTGAAGAATATCCGGCGATGGGACATGAGGCTTAAACGAATAAATGACGGGAAGTGGCTGATCAAGAAAGACATCAGAAGCAGCCACGGTCAGGGCCTCATTTGCCCGCGGGCTGTGTCGGACAAGCCATTGCGCTGCACATGCTGGACCAGAAAATCAAGAAATATCCGGGTCTTGAGAGGCAGGTGTGTGCGGTGTGGGTAATAAGCATAGAAGCCTGGGAAGCTTGCCCAATAGGGTTTCAGCACTTCAATCAACTGGCCTGTGTTGAATGCGTCGGTCATGGATTCACGCCAGCCGGTAACCACGCCAATGCCATCAAGGGCTGCGCGCATGGCCGTGTCGCTATGGTTGACTGTCAGTGGCCCGCTCACGGAGCGCTCGCTCAGTTTGCCGTCGATATTGAATTCCCACTTGTAGAGTGCGCCGCTGCTGCTCATGCGGTAGTTGATGCATAGGTGCTGCTCCAGCTCGTCGGGGTGCTCGGGTGTGCCGTGTGTCCTGAGGTAAGCAGGAGATGCACCGAAACACATGGTCAGATCCTGTGTGAGTGGCACGGCAACCATATCGCCCTCCAGCGACTCGCCATTGCGTATGCCGACGTCAAATCCTTCTCGCACGATGTCCACAAAGCCGTCGTCATAGACCAGCTCGACGTGAATGTGCGGATGCAGTGCAAAGAACTCGGCGAGCATGGGCTCGACGAGCACCTGGCCTGCAGGGTGAGAGATGGTGAGGCGCAGCGTGCCGCCTTCGACGCCAGCTTGGAGCTGAAGATCCTCGGTCGCTTCGCGCAGATTGGTGAGAGCCGGGGAAATGCGTTCCAGATAGATTCTTCCGGCTTCTGTCAGGTTGAGGCTGCGCGTTGTTCGATCGAACAGGCGTACATCCAGACGGGTTTCCAGCTTCTTGATCGTCTGGGACAGGGCGGCTGGCGTGACCCCGATGGCGTGGGCGGCGTAGGTCAGACTGCGATGCTGAGCTACCTGCTCAAAGGCAGCCAGATAGGCGAGTATTTCGGGCTTCATGTCCTCTATTTTTAAGTAAAACTTAATAACTTAAATAGTCTGCTTGACTTTTTCTTTTGCATTGCCTGGCGCACACTGCCTCTGCTTCACGCGCTGCCCAGGTGCCTGCAGCAGTCACCGTGTTGAAAAGCAAACAAGAAAGCCCCCCATGCCTGTCAAATTCACTCTCAACGGCAAGCCCGCATCGGCTGATGTGGATCCTTCAACGCCCATCCTCTGGACCCTGCGTGACACACTGGGTATGACAGGGACCAAATTCGGTTGCGGCATGGCCATGTGCGGGGCATGCACTGTGCATCTGAATGGCCAGGCCATCCGTTCTTGCATTACGCCCATATCGGCGGCGCAAGGGCAAAAAATCGACACCATCGAAGCGCAGGCCGCAGACAAGGTGGGCAAGGCTGTCGAGGATGCGTGGGTTCGCAACGATGTGGCGCAATGCGGCTATTGCCAAAGTGGGCAAATCATGAGTGCGACCGCGCTGCTCAAAAGCAATCGCCAGCCCAGCGATGCGGATATCGATGCAGCCATGGCGGGCAATATCTGCCGCTGCGGAACCTATACACGCATTCGTGCAGCCATCCACGATGCTGCCAAAAACCTGTCGGCCTAAAAGAAGGAGCACATCCCATGCCTATTCCCAACCATCTTTTTGCCGATCTGCCCAAAGGTCTGCGTGCGCTGGCGGCTGACTCCATAGATGCAGGCCTAAAGCTCGAGCGGCGCGATTTCCTCAAGCTGGCGACGGCCTCGGGTTTTGCGCTGGGTGTATTTCCCGCGGCTGTGTCGGCACAGGCGAAGGGTAACGAACAGGTTTCTACAAGCGCACTCAAGCCTTACCAGCAGCCATCGGCTTTTGTGAAGATTGATCGTGATGGAGCGGTGACGATCACCATCAACCGTCTGGAGTTCGGCCAAGGCGTGCAAACCGGCCTGCCCATGGTGCTGGCCGAAGAGCTGGATGCCGATTGGTCCAAGGTGCAGAGCGTGCACGGCGATGCCGATCCCGCATATCTGGATCCGGTCATGGGAATGCATCTCACGGGCGGCTCCACTGCCATCAAGAACTCGTATGTCCAGTATCGTGAACTGGGGGCGCGAACCCGCTCCATGCTGCTGGCCACGGCTGCCAAGCGCTGGAGTGTAGACCCGCAGTCCTTGCGCACTCAGGCAGGACAGGTGATCGGGCCTCGGGGCAAGAAGCTGGGCTACGGCGAGTTGGCGGATGAGGCCATGAAGATGCCTGTTCCGCAGCAGGTGAAGCTCAAGGACGCCAAAGACTTTCGCATCATCGGTCATGCCACGGGACGGCTCGATGCACGCGCCAAGTCCAGCGGCAGACAGTCATACGGCATCGACATGCATCTGCCGGGTATGTTGACCGCAGTTGTGGCGCATCCGCCGGTGTATGGAAGCAAGATTCAATCGGTGGACGATGCGGCAGCCAAAGCCATCAAGGGTGTGCGTGCAGTGCTTCGTGTGCCCAGCGTGTGGGGGGGCGAGCTGGTTGCGGTGCTGGCCGATGGTTACTGGCCAGCCAAGCAGGGTCGCGATGCCCTGAAAATCCAGTGGGACAGCGCAGCGGTTGGCAAAGTCGATTCGGCTCGGCAACTGGCGCAGTATCGTGAATTGGCCAAGAAGCCGGGCGCACTCAAGTTTGATGCCGATGTTTCGGCACTGAACGGTGCTGTTCACAAAATCAGTGCCGAATATGTCTTCCCCTACCTTGCCCATACGCCGATGGAGCCGCTGAACTGCACGGTGCGTGTGACAGGTGCAGGAAAGGATGCCAAGGTTGAGCTTTGGTTGGGCACACAGGCTCCGGGCTGGGAGGTTGCAACCGCTGCGCGCGTGCTTGGCGTGGCTCCTCAGAATGTTCGAGTCAATGTTCAGATGGCAGGGGGCGGTTTCGGCCGCCGCGCCAACCCGCGCAGTGACTACGTGGCCGAAGCCTGCGAGATTGCCAAGGCTGCCAGAACATCTGGTATTGAGGCACCGGTGCGCATGATCTGGAGTCGCGAGGACGATGTCAAAGGTGGCTATTACCGACCCATGCATGTGCATCGCGCCGAGATAGGTTTTGACGGTAAGGGGAAGGTGATCGCCTGGGATCATGTGATCGTAGGCCAGTCGCTTGCCAAAGGCACGGCGTTTGAAGGCTTCATGGTCAAGAACGGAGTGGACACCACGACGGTTGAAGGAATGAAAGAGCCGTACGACCTGCCGATGCGACTCTCGGTGCATCACCCCGAACTCAATGCGTCGGTTCTGTGGTGGCGCAGCGTGGGCTCCACACACACCGCTTATGTGATGGAGACCTTGATGGACGAAATCGCCCGAGTTGTAAAGCAAGATCCTGTCGCATACAGGCTGCAGCAGTTTGGCGACAGGCATCCGCGTCACAAGGCCGCGTTGCAACTGGCAGTCGAAAAGTCGGGCTACGGAAAGCGCCAACTGGCCGAAGGCAGAGCCTGGGGCGTGGCCGTGCATCAGTCTTTTGATTCGGTGGTTGCCTATGTGGTCGAGGCATCGATGAAGGACGGCACTCCCAAGCTGCATGCGGTTACAGCTGGCGTGCATTGCAATCTGGCGGTGAACCCTCGAAGTGTCGAGGCCCAGGTGCAGGGTGGTGCCTTGATGGGTCTCGGCATGTGCTTGCCTGGCGCGGCCATCACATTCAAGGATGGGCAAGTGGAGCAAGGTAATTTCAATGATTACACTGTGGCCCGCTTAACCGATATGCCCGCGATCACCGTGCATATCGTGCCGAGTGCCGATGCGCCCACGGGTATGGGTGAGCCGGGTGTGCCGCCATTGGCACCTGCTTTTGCCAACGCCATCGCCAAGCTGAGCGGCCATACACCACGCGAGCTGCCTTTCCAGAAAGCGTGAGAGCATGAGCCTGGATCGCTAGAAAAGCTCCTGCTGAGAGGATGTCAGAGTGACGAAATCCTCTCCGAGAGGGATCAAGATCGAGTCGGCAATCGGCTTGATCTGTTTCGCCAGATAGTGTTCGTAATCGATGCGTGAGCGGCGGATTTCCAAAGGCTCAGGGCCACTCCTGGTCATGACGTATTGGATCCAGCCGCCGTTCTGGTACTGCCTGGGTCGCCCCACGCGATCGTTGTACTCGTCAGCAATGCGAGCGGCACGGACCTGTGGTGGCACGTTGGCTACGTAGGCATCCAGGCGATGTCGCAGGCGTTTGCGATAGATGAGCAGATCATCCTTCTTGCCCGCCCGTGTCGAATGGGCGTACTCGATGACGAACTCGCGATAGGGGACACCTTGGAAGACACGCGATAGCAAGCCCTCCTGGAACTGCCGTGCCAGCGGTGTCCAGTCGCTGCGTGCCATTTCAAGGCCGCGGTAGATCATCGATTCGTTTCCGGCGGCATCTACACTCAGGCCGGCATAGCGCTTCTTGCTGCCGACGTCCGAACCGCGGATGGTAGGCATGAAGAACTTCTTGTAATACGTGTCGAACTCGATCTCGAGAAAGCTCTTCAGGCCTTGCTCTTGGTGCAGGGTTTGAATCCACCACGCGTTGATATCCCGGGCCAGCTTGGCAGCGACGGCATATGCCTCTTCGGTGGTATGGGGCCGCTTGAGCCAAATAAATATGGAGTCCGTGTCTCCATAAATAACTTCGTATCCGCGCTCTTCGACCAGACCCCTTGTGAGCTTCACCATTTCGTGGCCACGCAAGGTAATAGCTGAAATCAGATCTGGATTGAAGAATCTGCATTCCGACGCGCCTAGCACCCCAGCGAATGAGTTCATCACCAGCTTGAGCGCTTGCGACAGTGGCTCGTTCCTGGTGCGTTTGGCCTCATCTCGGGCCTGCCAGAGGGTGGTTACGATTTCCGGGAGACAGTGCTTCTCGCGAGAAAAGAGCGTGCCCCTTGGGCCTTTGATCAAAAGCTCGGAAGAGCTGGCATGTCGACCTTCTACCAAACCCACGGGGTCGACGAGGAAGGTGCGGATGATTGATGGATAGAGACTCTTGTAGTCCAGAACCACGACGGAGTCGTAGAAGCCAGGCTTGGAGTCCATGACGTAGCCGCCGGGGGAGGATTTTCCTTGAACATCGCCCACGTTGGGCGCGACATACCCCATGCGGTGCATGCGTGGCAAATAGTGATGGCTGAATGCAGCAATGGAGCCACCGAACTGGTCGAGTTGCAGGCCCGTGGTGTGGGCGCGCTCCATCGCAAACTGCAGCAGCTTCGCCTTTTCGAAGATTCGTAGAACCAGCTCGCAGTCGCGTATGTTGTAGGCGGCAAGAGCGGGCTTGTCTAGCTGGTAGCGCCGCTCGATTTCCGCCATCTTGTCGTACTCGTCTCCGATGTCCTTGCCTTCGCCCAGAAGCTCTTGCGCGACGTTCTCGAGGCTGAAGGACGGGAAGCTCCAGACCGCGGCCCTGAGCGCTTCAATCCCGTCAACGACAACTCGTCCAGGCATGGGAGCAAACAGATAGCCTTGTTTGCCGGGATGGGTTCGCCATGCAATGGGCTTGCGCTCACGCCCAAGGAGTAGCGTTGTTGCACATTCGTCTGCAGTTTTCTGCAGCACACGAAGGTCGAATTGAATGACATTCCATCCAATGATCACGTCCGGATCATTGCGTGCAAACCAATCGTTGAGCCTGTCAATCATGGCTTTGCGTGTTGTGCAATGAATCAGCTCGAAACCAGGCGTTCTTACGGGTTTGGCAGTAGGCTCACCCAGCATGAAAACGACGCGCTCCGCCATGCCGTCCAGTGCGATCGAATACAGATCTTGGTGCTGACTGGTCTCGATGTCCAATGACACGACCTTCAGAACCGGCCGGAAATCGGGCGCAGGAACAAGCTTGCAGTTCACCAGCGTCGCATGTTCTGTCCGCCCGCCTTGCAGCGTGACGCCCGCCGTGATGAAGCGCTCCATCAAGTAACGCTCATGTGGTCGAACATCAGCTTCAAGAAGGGGAATGCCTAGTTGCTGGAGAGTGCGTGCAAGTCGCCGTAATTGACGAAAACTCCTGGCATAGATACCCAAGACGGGCTCTTGCTGAAAACTCTTCAGTCCCAGTTCCCGCAATTCCGCTCCAGCCAGGGGCGGGAGTTGCGCTTCTACCGCTTCTCTGTGCCGGACCTCGACGAAAGCCACAGATTTCTGAGCAGTCAGGAGAACCTTCAGGGGGCCGCTATCGGTAGCCAGCCAATACTCAAGCTCGACGCCCGCCGGTGTGTCTCGCCAATTGCGAGTAAGGATGAATCCCTGGCGTTCTGGAGATAGCACGAAAGATGAAGTCAAGCGAATGTGACCGTCTTGAACCGGAGTTCAAGGCCCTGGCGGTGTGTGATGGCATGAGCTTGCGGAGCAAGCCACATGTCTCGAAAGAGGTACCAATGAAATGATACCCAGCAATCATGACCGCGTTTTGCCAACAGAGCCATGTCAACAGCACTCCAGGCGTTCCGCGGATCCAAAGCGGATGGAGCGAATAGATGGAGTGACGCCAATGTTCTGTGAGGGCTGAAAGCCGTCATCAAGTTGTTGCCAATCGATGGCTACCCATATCGATAGCAGGCATTACGAGAGGCTTGGTCTGCAATTCCGAGCTGGCGTGAGAGTTATACGAAAGGCCGCGCAGTTCACACTCTCGTTGAAGTGCTTAGCGCATGTATTGCATTGATCGGTTGAGCTTGCCGTCGTTAGAGGCGCTAACTCTAAAAGTCCCTGAAGCTGTAAGTCTTTCAGAAAAGGCTTGCTAACTCAGCATTAACTTTTCATTGGAAAGAGGGATGGGGGCAGGGTAAAGCCAGCTTATCTCGGCGAGCGTCTTCAAATATGATTTTCCAATGCGCTACGAGCTGACCGATCTCCGCCTGTTTCTTGAAATTGCCCAAGCAGGCAGTCTGACCGCTGGGGCATCGGCGGTGTTCATCACCCCATCCGCTGCGAGTTACCGGCTCAAGAATCTGGAGCAGGCCATGGGTACGACGCTGTTCGAGCGCACTCCTAGGGGAATGGAGCTGTCACCTGCCGGTGACGCTGTGCTGACACATGTGCGAGAGATCTTTGAAGGCATAGAGCGCATGCAGGGCGATGTGAGCCGCTTTATCTCGGGCATCAAAGGACATGTGCGTCTGATGGCCAACAGCAGCTCTCTCAATGGCTTTATCACCCATACCTTGGGGCGTTTTCTCGTGGCTTATCCCGGCATCGATGCCGAAGTGGACGAACGCCAGAGCGAGACCATTCCAACCGCGGTGCTTGCGCGCGAGGCCGACATCGGCATTTTCGCGGGTGAAACGAGTGTGGAAGGCTTGAGCATCTATCCGTATGCAGTAGACCGCCTGGTGATAGTCACGCCGCGAGATCATCCGTTGGCGTCGCAGCACAGCATTCGCCTGGCTGCGGCATTGGACTTCGATTTTGTCTGCACCAGCAGAGCCAGCAGCAACTACCTGTTCCTGCGGGATACGGCCACCAAATACGGGCGTGCGGTGAGGGCCAGATTGCACACACATGGCTTTGAGTCAGTGCTGTCTCTGGTAGCTTCCGGAGTGGGGGTGGCCATGGTTCCGACCAGCGTGCTGGCGAACCGGCAGCAGGCCAAGCTTCTGGCCGTCGTTGAGCTGGATGAGCCATGGGCACTGCGCAAGCTGAATCTGGCGGTTCGAAAAGATGCTCGCTTTCCTAACTTCATCACCGCCTGCATGAATTTCCTTCTGGAAGATCCCCTGGTTGCAGCGACACGAGTGCAGTTGCCCACCCCTGCCATGGAATAGTCGCCTTCACCGCTCTGGGTGCGTGAACAATCCATTGCCCCTAGTCTCCTATCAAATTCTCAAACAGAGCGTTCGAATCTTTCTGATTGAGCTGTCAGGTAGCGATTCATACACTGAATCAGCGCTGAAAAAGCGTTGCTAACTACAGATTGGAAGGAGACAAGGATGGCGATTTCACCCCTGGGCAAGGCCTGCCCAATTGCTTGTGCCTTGGTGTTGGGATGGGCGGCTGTTACGGCTTCGACAGGTACTGCATTGGCGCAATCTCGCTCCTACCCAAGCAAGCCTGTCACGATCGTCGTTGCATTTCCTCCAGGTGGAATGACAGATATCGTCAGCCGTGCGTTGGCCAAGGAGCTGTCGGAGAACCTCAAACAGCCTTTTGTGATCGAGAACCGTGCTGGCGTGGCTGGTCAAGTGGGGACCGAATATGTCGCAAAGCAAGCGGCAGACGGCTACACCTTGTTAGTTGGTGCTACGGGCTATGTGATTGCTCCAGCCATGAAAAGGGTTGGTTATGACCCCCTCAAGAGTCTGGAGCCGGTAGCCGTCCTGGCCAGGTCGCCCAATCTGATCGTGGTGAACCCGAAGGTTCCGGCCAAGACACTTCCCGAGTTTCTGAACTGGGCCAAGATGCAGGGCTCGATTCCTTATGGAACGGCAGGCGCGGCAGGCTCCACGCACCTGGGCGGAGAGTGGCTGGGCAAGGTCACCGGATACCCATTCGTGCATGTCCCCTACAAGGGGGCCGCGCCTGCGACCAATGATGCTGTCGCCGGGCAGATTCCCATGGCCGTCCAGGACTCGATGAGCGTCTCGGCGTTCATCACATCCGGGCGTCTACGCCCCATTGCCAATATGGCGTCCGAACGCAGCAATCTGTTCCCTGAACTGCCGACGATGCAGGAGAGTGGATTCAAGGGCTTTGACGTCTACACCTGGCTCGGCCTGTATGCCCCGGCCGGAACGCCTGCTTCCGTCGTGACGATGCTGAACAAGGAGATCAGCACCATCATGAACTCTCCTGAAATGGTCGAGCGTCTGCGTTTGCAGTACAGCGAGCCTCTGGGTGTGATGGATGTCGCCCGAACCCGCAAGTTCGTCGAAGCCGAGGTGAACAAGTGGAAGCGTGTGGTGCAGGAAACCGGTGTGAAGTCCGATGACTGAGGTCGATGCAAGCAAGATGGGCGGGCGACAGTCTGCTTCGGTGTCGGCCTGCGACAAGCGGTATTTCGATGCCTTGGCCGATGGCCGTTTCGAGATTCCTCAATGTCGCGACTGCGGACAGTTCCACTTCTTTCCCCGCGTTTGCTGTCCACACTGTGGCTCCCAGGCCATCGATTGGGTGACGGCTTCGGGAAGGGCAGTCGTGTATTCGGTGACGATTGTCCGCGCACGCGAAGGAGCTGATTACACCGTGGTGCTGGTGACTCTCGAAGAAGGTCCCAGGCTCATGAGCCGTGTGGTCGACATTCCCGTTGATGAAGTGCATATCGGTATGACTGTTCGAGCCCGCATCGATACGGTGGAAGAAAGCCCTTTGCTGGTATTCGTCGCGGCACCGGGAGGACAGGAATGAATACAGCATCTCCAAGAGGCTCCATCGCCATCCTCGGTACCGGCCTGGCCGGCATGGGGCATGCGGGTGGTGCGACGGAGCAGGAAATCATCGCACAGGCATCCTGCATGGCGATCGAGCGCAGCGGCCTGCGCAAATCCGATATCGACGGCATCATCACTTCCAGTCTCACCTCGCCCTGGTGGGTGATGCGCATGGCGGAGTACATGGGCATTCGTCCTCGGTTTTCCGACAGCACCATGTTTGGTGGCTCGGCCTTCATCGCAGACCTGAAGATCGCACAAATGGCGATCGATGCGGGGGAGTGCGAGAACGTGCTGATCTGCTATGGAAGCACGCCCCGCAGCGCGCCCAGCAGCTCTCGTGTCAATCAGATGCGCGCCGAGCTGGACCCTCAGTCATATGAGCATCCCTACAAGGCCTTCAATCCGGTGTCCAGCTACTCGCTGGCGGCGGCTCGCCATATGTATGAGTACGGCACGACACGCAAGCAACTGGCAGAAGTGGCTGTGGCTGCGCGCAAATGGGCACAACTCAATCCGGACGCGTTTTCCAGGAAAACCTTGACGGTCGATGAGGTGATCAGCTCCAGGATGATCTCTGACCCGCTGACCGTGCTCGATTGTTGCCTGGTCACGGACGGTGCGGGCGCGATCGTTGTCAGCTCGTCCCGGCGAGCCAGGGGTCTGCATGACAAGCCCATCTATGTACTGGGGAGTGGCTATGCCCACTGGCATCGTCAGATCTCGTGCATGGAAGACCTGACTGTGACGCCTGCAGTGGAGTCGGGTCGCAAGGCGTTTGCGCAGGCCGGGCTTACACCGGCCGACGTGGATGTGGTGCAGCTATATGACGCCTTCACCATCAACCCCATTCTGTTTCTCGAAGACCTGGGCTTTTGCAGCAAGGGCGAGGGCGGAGCGTTCATTGAGGGCGGACGGATCGAACCGGGCGGCGCCTTCCCCATGAACACCAATGGCGGCGGCCTGTCGTGCGTGCATCCGGGCATGTACAGCATTTTCCTCATCATCGAGGCCGTGACGCAGCTGCGTGCACAGGCAGATGCACGCCAGGTGCCGGGTGCAGAAGTGGCGCTGGTGCATGGCAACGGAGGCGTGCTATCCAGTCAGGCAACAGCCATCCTGGCTTCGTCACTGTAGAAGGAGCAGACACATGATCGACAAGATCCTCGATTCGGCAGCGCAGGCGGTAGCCGATATCGCCGACGGTTCCTGCATTCTGGTCAGCGGGTTTGGCTTGGCGGGTCAGCCCAATGCATTGCTGGATGCCCTCTATGAACAGGGGGCGAGTGAACTCACCGTGGTTTGCAACAACAGCGGCAGCCGGGATATCGGTCTCGCTCGGCTGATTCGCGCCGGCAGAGTACGCAAGCTGCTTGCCTCCTATCCACGCGGTGCCGAATCAGACGCCTTCGAGAGCGCTTATGCCCAGGGGCGAATCGAGTACGAATGCGTCCCCCAGGGCACGCTGGCCGAGCGCTTGCGCGCTGCAGGCGCCGGATTGGGTGGATTCCTGACACCCACGGGCTACGGAACAGAGCTGGCCGCAGGCAAGGAGACGCGGGTCATCGATGGCGTCGGCTATGTTTTCGAGCAACCTTTGCATGGCGACTATGCGTTGGTGCAGGCGTTTGTGGCCGACCGTTGGGGCAATCTGCTGTATCGCAAGGCGGCTCGCAATTTCGGTCCGATCATGTGCATGGCAGCGAAGGTGTCGATTGTGCAGGTGGGAGAGGTTGCGACGCTTGGAGAGCTGAATCCAGAGAGCATTGTCACTCCCGGAATTTTCGTGCAGCGCGTGGTCGTGAATGCCGCTGCCGCACAGGAGCGACGCGCATGAAGCAGGGAATGACACGCCAGCAGATGGCACAGCGTGTGGCCAGGGATATTCCTGCAGGTGCCTACGTCAATCTTGGAATTGGTCTGCCTGTCACCGTACTCGATCACTTCAAGCCTGAAGACGAAATCGTGGTGCACAGCGAGAACGGCATTCTCGGCATGCGTGCGCTGCTCGACGGTGAGGCGCCAGATCCGGACATGTCTAACGCCGCCAAGCTGCCTGTGAATATTCGCGCTGGCGGCAGCTTTTTCCATCACGCAGATTCCTTTGCCATGATGCGTGGCGGACATCTGGACTTCTGCATTCTGGGTGGGTACGAGGTCTCGGAGCACGGTGATCTTGCCAACTGGTCTTTGGGGCAGAAGAACGTGGCGACCGCAGTGGGCGGTGCTATGGATCTGGCGGTGGGGGCCAAGGCCGTTTACGTGCTCATGGAACATGTCACGCGAGAGGGCAGGCCGCGCATTGTGAGTCAATGCAGCTTGCCCTTGACGGGGCGGCGTGTCGTCAAGCGTATCTACACCGATCTGGCTGTCATCGATGTCCGGCCCCAGGGGCTTGTTGTCATCGACATGGTGGAGGGCATGGACGAACAGACCCTTGAAGCATGCACGGGGGCCGATTTGCGGTTCGAGCTGGAAAGGTCGCTGCCATGATCGACTCCTCCGACAGCTTCGCACTGGAAGCGTTCCGTGATGAGGTGCGCGCCTTTCTCGCAGAACAGCTTCCAGTCGATCTGCGGCGCAAGGTGCTGGAGCACAAGCGTCTTAAGAAGGAGGATTTCCTGCACTGGCAATCCATCTTGCGCCGCAAGGGCTGGGCGGCACCCAATTGGCCGAGCGAGTATGGCGGGACGGGTTGGTCGCTGGCGCAGCGGCTTGTCTTTGATGACGAATGTGCAATCGCAGGCGCTCCTGAAACCGTTCCCTTCGGACTGCGCATGGTTGCTCCGGTACTGATGAAGTACGGCACACAGCAGCAGAAAGACCACTATTTGCCACGGATACTGTCTGGTGAAGACTGGTGGTGTCAGGGCTATTCGGAGCCGGGATCCGGGTCTGACCTGGCTTCGTTGCGCACTTGTGCCGAACTGAAGGATGGCGAGTTCATCGTTCATGGTCAGAAGACCTGGACGACCTATGCGCAGTATGCAGACATGATGTTCTGTCTGGTTCGTACGGACCCACAGGCCAAGGCGCAGTCCGGCATTTCCTTTTTGCTCATCGATATGAGGTCGGCAGGCATCACCGTGCGTCCGATCCGCACCATCGACGGCGACACTGAAATCAATGAAGTGTTTCTTGACGGAGTGCGTGTTCCCGAGAGCAACCTGGTGGGCGAGCTGAACCGAGGCTGGACTTGCGCGAAGTATCTGCTGTCGCATGAGCGCTTTGGCGCGGCCCGCGTCGGCCGCTGCAAGCGGGAGCTGACATTTCTGAAACGTCTGCTGGAGGAGCGAATCGTCGATGGTGTTTGCCTGGCGCAGCGTGCGGATTGGGTGCAGAACGTGGCGCGCCTTGATCTGGAGCTGCTCGCGCTTGAAGCCTCTGTTCAGCGTTTGCTGCGTCAGACCGAGGGCGGGGCAGGCAATGGGGCAGAAGCTTCGGTACTCAAGCTCATCGGCACGACGTTGGCGCAGGCGATTACCGAGCGCCAGGTCGAGGCGGCCGGCCCCTTGGCTCTGGAGTTCAGTCAACAGGCATTCGAGTTGGCGCCGTCCGAGCCGGAAATCTCCGTATCAACGCTGGCGGGCTTCTATCTGAATCTTCGAAAGATCTCGATCTATGGGGGGACGGACGAAGTGCAGCGAAACATCATTGCCAAAATGGCTCTGGGACTGTGAGTGCCATGAGAGACTATCTGAACGACGAGCAGCGCCAACTGGCGGATTCGCTAGAGCGCTATCTGGAGCGGGAACATCCCATTCCCGAGTCCGGCATCCCTTGCTGCGCTGCAGGGCAGCCCATTTCCGCTTCGGGGCATTGGGGGGAATTCGCCAACTTCGGCCTCCTCGCTCTCACCGTGGACGAAAGTCGTGGAGGCATCCAGGACGATCCGATAGCTGTGCATGCGATCATGGAGCACTTCGGGCGCCACTTGGTGCTGGAGCCCTATGTGGCAACCGTGGTACAGGCGGCTAGTCTGTTGGCGGCTACGGGCACGGAACAGCTTGCAAGTGAGCTGCTAGCTCTGGTTCTGGCTGGTGATTGTCAGATCGCCATGGCCCATGCAGAGGAACAGACCGACTACAGCCTGCACAATGTCAGCACCCGGGCCGAGGTCTTGGAGCAAGGATGGGTGCTGGACGGCCACAAGGTGGGTGTTCGTCATGCGCAGCACGCGGATATGTGGCTGGTGCTTGCCAGAACGCGGGGATCGGCCCTGCAAACGGATGGTCTGTCGCTGTTCATGGTGAGACCGCAGACCTCAGGCATCCGTGTCCGCTCCTATTTCAACATCGACGGGTCTCCGGCGTCTGACATCTGGTTCGACAGGGTACAGCTGCCCAAGTCCAGCTTGCTTGGAGAGCTCCATCTGGCCTGGCCGTTGTTCGAGCATATCTGTGCCAGAGCCAATGCAGCCTTGTGTGCCGAGTCCGTAGGAATCATGTCGGCTGTACTGGAGGCCACGCTCGGATACGTGAGGGAGCGCAAGCAGTTCGGCAGCTCGATCGGCAGCTTTCAAGCCATTCAGCACCGTCTGGTGGACATGTATATGCAGCTGGAGAAGTCACGCTCGTTGTCGCAAAAGGCCAGCGCCATGTTGCGCTCTGAAGACTTTCTGGCCGCGGTTTCGGCGGCCAAGGCCATGTGCTGTCAAGCGGCCCGGTTCATCTGTCAGAGTGCGATTCAGCTGCATGGCGGCATAGGCATGACGGACGAACTGGCGCTCGGCAAGTTCGTCAAGAGGTTGCTGGTGCTATCCCATACCCTCGGAGACGAGCAGCACCATGTCCAGCAATTCGCGCGCCTGGCCCAGTCCCCATCCGCGATGCATTCGCTCGCGCAGCACTGAAATATGACCTCCATGAACGACTACAAACAAGCAGTTTCACTTTCCGAAACCGTGCGCTATGAGGAGCGCCAGGGCGTTGCGCTCATCGTCATCGACAATCCAGCCGTCAACGGGCTGGGTGACACGGTACGACGCGGCATTGCCCAAGGCATTGCCCGTGCACAGGCCAACGCAGCCGTGAGAGCCGTGGTGCTGCGTGGGCAGGGCAAGGTCTTCTGCGGCGGCGCGGACATACGCCAGTTCAATACCCCTGCTGCCACGGCGAGCCCCATGTTGCGTCAAGTCAACCGATCCATAGAGCGGTGCATCAAGCCCGTGGTCGCCTGCATTCACGGTGTAGCGCTGGGCGGTGGACTGGAGCTGGCGCTGGCCTGTCACTACCGGGTCGCGGATTCATCCGCACGAATGGGGCTGCCTGAGGTGAATCTGGGGCTGGTCCCCGGTGGTGGGGGAACGCAACGGCTTCCACGGTTGATCGGGGCGGCAGATGCCGTGCGGCTGGTCACCTCGGGCAAGCATGTCGGAGCCAAGGAGGCTCTGCAGCTCGGTCTGGTGGATGCAATTTTCGAGGACGATCTGGAGCAGGCCAGCATGACGTTTGCGCTGGGCATAGCGGACAATCATTCAGTGCTGCCGGTGCTGGCGGACATCAAAGTTCCCTCGCCCAAGGGTGAGCTGCCAGACTTCGAGCGTCTTCGAGCAGGCGTCAACCCCAAGGCCCGTAACGCGATTGCGCAGCGCGCCGTCATCCAGTGCGTGAAAAGCGCCATGAACTTGCCTTTCGAGCAGGGCCTTGACAAGGAGCGTGAACTGTTTGAAGAACTGGTTGCCGGAGCACCTTCCAAGTCCTTGCGTCACATGTTCTTTGCCGAGAAGGAAGCGGCCAAATTTGTCGGCAAGGACTGCGATGTGGCTGAGAGGAAGATTTGTCGTGTCGGTATTCTGGGCGCGGGCACCATGGGCGGCGGCATTGCCATGGCGTTTGCGAATGCAGGCATTCCCGTCGTCTTGTGCGAGCGAGAGCAGGCGGCACTGGACCGCGGCATGGCACTAATCGAGCGCAACTATCAAATTTCCGTATCGCGTGGAGGGCTCACTGTCGAAGCGGTCAAAGAAAGGATGCTGCACATTCAGCGGACATTGGACCTGTCGGCGTTCGCAGAGGTTGATCTGGTCATAGAAGCCGTTTTCGAAGATATGGCTGTCAAGCGCGATGTGTTTATGCAGCTCGACAGGATCTGCAGAAAAGGTGCGATTCTTGCCACCAATACGTCGCGGCTGAACATCAACGAGATCGCTGCTGTGACCCAGCGTCCCGAAGATGTCATCGGCCTGCATTTCTTCAGTCCGGCCAATGTGATGAAGTTGCTGGAGGTGGTGCGTGGAGAGCGCACCTGCGACGCAGTCATCGCGAGCTGCATGCAGATGGCTGTGGCCATCGGCAAGATCCCCGTGCTGGTGGGCGTTTGTGAAGGCTTTGTGGGCAACCGCATGCTGACAGGGTACTGGCGAGAAGCGGGCTTTTTGCTTGAAGAGGGGGCCACGGTGCCGCAGATCGATGCTGCCATGCAGGCATTCGGCTTCGCGATGGGCCCTCTTGCCATGGCAGACCTTGCAGGATTGGACATCAACTGGGCGACACGCAAGCGTCTTGCTCCCACGCGAGCATCTCATCTGCGCTACTCCAGTGTGGCTGACAGGATCTGCGAGCAAGGCCGCTTCGGTCAGAAGACCGGTGCCGGCTACTACCGCTACGAAGCCGGCAGTCGCACGCCAGTTCCCGATCCCTTTGTCGAAGAGCTCATTGTGGAATGTGCTCGCGAGGCCGGCATCGAGAGGCGTCGGGTCAGCGATGAGGAAATCGTCGAACGCTGTGTGCTTGCGTTGGTCAACGAAGGTGCGCGCATCATCGACGAAGGAATCGCTCAACGAGCCTCCGATGTGGATGTGGTGTATGTGAATGGCTATGGCTTTCCTGCATGGCGGGGTGGACCGATGTTCCATGCTCAGAGCCAGGGATGGACGCAGATCCTCGCAAAGATTCAGGATCTGCATGCCCGGCATGGCGAGCACTGGATTGCGGCGCCATGGATCGAACAACAAGCACTGAACGACACATTGGGCCAGCCATGAGCAACTCCGCCTTCGTACCTCCGGAGGGATTTGAGGAGCATGTGTCTCCCAGCAACTTCGTGCTTGCGCAAGGCCCCATGTACAAGAGGCAGCGCGAAGACGGATCCATCATCATAGGAGTGAGGGTGCTCGAGCAGCATCTCAATCTTCACGGCATCGCACATGGTGGCTTTGTGGCGACGGTGGTCGACAACGCCATTGGCTACAACGTGGCGACGGCACTTGCCGTATCAATAGTGACGGCTCATATGAACATCGACTACCTGTCTAGCGCGCGCCTGAGGGACTGGATCGAGGCCGAGGTGCTGATCACCCGCAGGGGCCGGAGAATGTGCTTTGCCGATTGCACTTTGCGCAATGGCAATGCGCTGATGGCGCGAGCCAGCTGCATTCTCGTACCCATCTCCTGAGGTGACCAGGTCGCGCGCATTTCAGGCGTTTCGATAGGCTGGAAGACCGTCCAAATTCCGCGAACTCCGGGTGCAAAAATGGCCAATTGACCCTAGGCAAGCCCGCTCCAAGAATACAGAAAAATTTTGGAGGTGTGATGCTTGCGAATGCACTGGATGGAGTCCGTGTTGTGGACTTGTCAAGAATTCTGGCGGGGCCATGGTGCACCCAGAATCTGGCTGATCTTGGCGCGAATGTCCTCAAGATCGAACGCCCTGAAACAGGGGACGATACCCGTAGCTGGGGGCCTCCGTTCCTGACATCAGCAAGCGGTGAGCGGGTGGCCGCCTATTTCCTCTCCTGCAATCGAGGCAAGCAATCCATCACGCTGGACTTTACGAGAGAGGCAGAAGTTGCCTGGCTGCTGCGCCAGATACAGGATGCCGACGTGGTTGTCGAAAACTACAAGGTCGGAACGCTGGCTCGCTATGGCCTTGACTACGACACCTTGGCGCGTATCAACCCGGGACTGATCTACCTGTCCGTCACGGGGTTTGGACAGACAGGCCCGTTTGCTCACAAGCCCGGATATGACTACATCTTCCAGGGCATGGGTGGCTTGATGAGCTACACAGGCATTGCCGACGGTGAAGAGGGGGCAGGCCCCTTGCGCACCGGCGTGGCCGTGGTGGATCTGATGACGGGAATGTATGCCACCAGCGCGGTGCTCGCGGCCTTGGTGCAGCGTGGACGCTCCGGGCTGGGTCAGCACCTTGATATCGCATTGCTGGATGTAGCGGTGGCGATGAATGCCAATCAGGGATCCAACTTCCTGGTTTCAGGTGAGAAGCCGGTGCGCATCGGCAATATGCACCCCAATCTCGCGCCGTATGAAGTCTTTGAATGCAGCGATGGCCACATCATCTTGGCAATAGGCAACGACACTCAGTTTTCGGCCTTTTGCAAGCTCATGAAGAGTGAATGGCATCTGCAGCCCGAGTTCGCGACAAATGCGGGACGCCTGACGAATCTGGCGCAACTCAGGCCGCTGTTGCGCGCCGTATTGATGCACTGGAGGACTGCCGATCTGGGCCTTGCTCTCGATATCAATGGCATCTCCTGGGGAAGCATCAACAGTCTGGAGCAGGTCTTCCAGCACCCACAGGTGATTCATCGTCAGATGCTTCAGACCGTCGAGCACCCAGAACTGGGAAAGCTCCAACTCGTGCGCAATCCTATGCTGCCCCCGAGTGCGGGATTGCAGATTTGTCCACCGCCCACGCTGGGGCCAGCCGCAGCCGCATCTGCTGCTGAGCCATTTCCCGTCAGCCTTCCAGCAGACGAACGATGCCGATGCTGATCAAAGCATCAGGTCTTGCTTTTACATAACAGGAGACGTGAATGAAGCCCTTGAAATCTCTGCTCGCCTTGGCCCTGGGTCTTGGTGCCATCTCCATGGCTCATGCTGCCGGTGCCACTTCCTATCCGGATCGTCCCGTACGGCTGGTCGTCCCCTACGCCGTGGGCGGAGCTACCGATGTCATCGGGCGCGTGATGGCTCGCTATCTTGGCGAGGCGCTCGGACAATCCATCGTCGTGGAGAACAAGCCAGGAGCAGGAGGTAGTACGGGTTCGCAGTACGCCTCCAAGCAGCCTGCCGACGGCTACACGCTGGTCATGATGGTGGAGAGTTCACATGCAGTGAATCCCAATGTCTATGCCAAGCCTGCCTACGATGCGGTGAAGGACTTCACGCCTATCACCAATATTGCCAATGTTCCGGGTGTGATGGTGGTGAATGTCTCGTCGCAGTACAAGACGGCTCAGGATGTGATCGATGAAGCCCGAAAGACGCCAGCCAAGCTGAACTATGGCTCGTCGGGTAATGGTGGGCTGAGTCATCTGAGCGGCGCCTTGTTCGGCCATACCACCAGGACCCAGATCACCCATGTTCCCTACAAGGGCCTGGGCCCCGCACTCAACGATCTGATCGCTGGCCAGATCGACGTGGTATTTGACAACATGCCCTCATCGGGTGGCCTGATCGCAGGCAATCAGCTGCGCGCCCTGGCGGTCTCCAGTCCAAAGCGTCTGGCCAACTTGCCCAACGTACCGACCTATGCTGAAGTTGGATTGAAGCCCATGAACGATATGTCTTGGTATGGGCTGGGTGCACCTGCCGGCCTGGATGCGGCGGTGTTACACAAGCTGAACATTGCTGCCAAGGCAGCGCTACAGAATCCTGAACTTATCAAGACGATAGAACAGCAAGGCGCGGTGGTCGATTACCAGTCACCGCAGCAGTTTCGCGACACGGTAGAACGGTCCAACAAGGCATGGGCCAAGCTCATCAAGGACATCGGCTTCAAAAAACTCTGACAGGACAATCATGTATTCGCAAGTCACCTATCCCACCTCGACCACCGCAGTGCTGTCCATCACGGACGCTGGTGTTCTCAACGTATTGAGCACTCCCGTCATTCAGGGCCTGATCCAGACGCTCAGCGAACTGGCAGAAAACAAAGAGCTGCATTGTCTTGTGCTGAGAGGCTCAGGCTCGCGGGCTTTCGTTGCGGGAGCCGACATCAAGGAACTGGCCAGCTTGAATGCAGGTACCGGGCGAGCCTTCATCAGCGGCCTGCGCGATCTTTGCAACGCGGTGCGGCACTTCCCGGTGCCCGTTATCGTGCGCCTGGAGGGGCATACTCTTGGCGGCGGCTTGGAGCTGGCGATGGCTGGTGATTTGCGAATCGCTGCCGATAACGCCGTTGTTGGCATGCCCGAGGTGAAGGTCGGAATCCCATCGGTAATTCATGCCGCCATGATGACGTCCCAGATCGGCACGACACGCGCAGCTTGGCTGTTGCTGACGGGAGAGAACATCCCGGCAGCTCAAGCGCGGGAATGGGGCCTGATCAACGAATGCGTCCCTCAGGAGAAGCTGGATGAGCGCATTCTGGAGGTGGCCGCCGGCCTGTCCGAAATCGGCCCGATGGTACTTAGGCAGCAAAAGAAATTACTGCGCCGCTGGGAGCGCATGACACTGGATGCAGCGGTCGATGACAGCATTGCCGAGTTTGGTGCGGCTTTCCAGACCGGTGAGCCACAGCAGCATATGAATGCTTTCTTGAGGGAGAAAGCAGAAAAACACAAATCTCGTTAAGCACTCGCCATTCAGCTGGTGAGTCAGGCGAGTTTGTGGGATCTAGGCTGCTTACATTACGCCCGAACTACAGACGGAGTTAGGCAAGGGGTGTGCGTCTCAAGAACAAGCCGCGCAACAGGGCTCCATTCAAATGGTGTGGTGCTTTCGAGTTGCCGTGCAATAGCCGAGCTTGCCTGCTGCTGATCTGAGCTCTTAATTGCGTCTTTGATTTCACGACTGTCATGTTGAAGTGCCAGTCTTAGGCTGAGGCAGAGCTTGGTGTCTAGGGCGTTCGCTGATATGGGGCGCCTTATAAGTACGCTCATGTGCTATGAGCGCCTTCAGGATGCGTGCTTTTTATTGGTTAAGGCCACGGACGGCATTTTTCTTTGCTCTCTCAGGCGTTGGTGCTCAGGTAGAGGCTAAAACTGAGTCCGATCGCTGGACTGGGCCCGCATTCCCGGCGGGATGCCATAACACGGGTCATTCGCCTTTCACACCAGAGCCTTGGCTCGGAGTTGCTCACCTCATGCTTGTGACGTGATCGCTGTGCCCGCCCGGACCGGGCAGGGTTCAGGCAATCAGCGCGCGAGTCAACAGATCCACTCCAGCCAGGAAGTCGCCGATGTCCATGGCTTCATGCGGATTGTGCGAGCCATTTTCGTTGCGAATGAAGACCATGGCCGATGGCACGCCTGCATTGGCGAACACTGCTGCATCATGGCCGGCACCGCTGGCCATGCGCTCCAGTTTCATGCCTTGCTCAGCGGCTGCTTCCAGACGGTTCAGCCAGCTTGCATCCATGGTGGCAGACTCTGTGAACAGGCGCTCGTCGAACTCGAAACGCACGCCGCGGGCGCGCTCTATGGCCTGACACTCTTCGCGCATCAGGGTGTAGAAGCGCTCCAGGGTCTGGGTGTCCTGGCTGCGCACCTCGAAGCTGAATGCCACTTCGCCGGGAATGACGGAAACGGCATGCGATTGCGCCGAGGTGGAGCAAATGCCCGTGGTCATCACCATGTCCATGCCCATCTGCAGCAGCACGCGCCAGTGTTCGTCCATGCGTGACAGCAGTTCGGCAACCGCCAGCAATGCATCCTTGCGCAGCCAGCGCGGCACGGCGCCCGAGTGGCCGGTTTCGCCGATGCAGCGGATCAGGTTGTGACGGACGTTGCCGCGGATGCCTGTGACCAGGGCCACCGGCCAGCCGCGATTGACCATGACCGGCCCCTGCTCGATGTGCAACTCCAGATAGGCAGATATATTCGCGAGATCCAGCAGCGGCTCGGCGCGTTGAATGGCGTCGATATCGGCGCCGCAGCGCGACATGGCTTGGCTCAACACGCCTGCGCCATCGCGGTGAGGGCGTTTCAATGTGGCGGCGGGCAGCTTGCCCAGCAAGGACAGAGAGCCGAGGTAGGCCTTTCCATACCAGGCGCTTTCCTCGCCGCGCAGGGCAAGAACGCGCAGTGGCGGAGCCTGTTCGTGGCGACCGCGCAGCTGCAGCAGCATCAGCATGCCGGCGACAATGCCTGCCAGTCCGTCGAAGTTGCCGCCCTGCGGTACGGAATCGGCATGAGAGCCAACCACGACGTAGGGTTCCGTCCGGTTTTCCTCTGGCAGACTCAACCACAGGTTGCCGGCTCGATCCCATTCATGGTTCAGGCCCAGATCTTCGGCCCGCTCCTCAAGTATGCGCAGCGCAGCAGTCTCGCCTTCGCCGTAGCTTTCGCGAGTGACGCCAAGGCCGTCGCGGGTGGCATCGCGAATTTCAGAGAGCAGGGCTTGCGCGAGTGCGCTGGCATCCGTCATGGTGTTGCAGGCCATCATGCTCCGCTACCTCCGTGTCGGATGGACCAGTCCACGGGCGAGGCCGAGAAGTCCGCCAGCGTGGCCTTTTGCTCGGCACTGAGCTGTCCGCTCGCAAGCAGCGCTTCATGCAGCTGATTCCAGGTCGCCAGAGCATGCAGGGACAAGGCGTGATCGGCCAGGGTGCCTGCTTGGGGGGCATAGAGCGCATAGTCGAGCAGAACCAGCACGTCCTCGACCACGGGACCGGCGCGGCGCAGGGCGGCAACCGTCCCGGCCTTGGAGCGACCGTCTGTGGTGACGTCATCCACCAGCAGGACCTTGGCATCGGCAGGCAGGCGGCCTTCGAGCTGGGCTGTGATGTCCCAGCCGACAGGACGCTTGCGCAGATAGAGCATGGGCAGCTCAAGTCGCTCGGCCAGCCATGCCGCAAAGGCAATACCCGAGCTTTCGGTTCCCACGATGGCATTGATGCCGCGGGCTGCAACCAGTGGCCGCATGCAGCGGGCTGCGATGTCCATGATTTCGCTGCGCAGAGCGACATCGGACATCAGGACCTGGGCATCCACATAGACCGGGCTGGCCCAGCCCGAGGTGTAGATGAACGGTTGATGCGAAGCAATGCGTACAGCACCGAGGCCGACCAGGGCCCGGGCAACGCGTGGCGCGTCGGAAGCGGATAGAAGCATGAGCGTGTGTGTTGGCAAAGTGGGCATGTTAAGTAGGCAGGCTTGCGGCAAGAAGTGGCTAAAATTCCTCGAGCCGTTCCAAAACGTGATGGCTTGAGCTGCGCGTCTGGGTGTTGACCGCTGCGTCTTGTTTGAAATCCCTGGCTGCGCTTCCGTGCGCCTGCTTGTCATCGCCCCATGTCCGACTTCACTTCGCCGCGCAGCTTTTTGCGCCAGATAGACCTTTCATCGCTGGATCTGTTCGTGCTGATCTGCGAACACGGCAGTATTGCGCGAGCGGCCGAGCAGGGCGGCATGGTCGCCTCGGCGGTCAGCAAGCGTGTTGCCGAACTGGAATCCCTGGCCCGCACTCCCTTGCTGCTGCGCCATGCCCGCGGGGTGCGCCCGACCCCTGCCGGAGAGTTGCTGCTCGCGCATGCGCGCACGATTCTTCTGGGTGTCGAACACCTGCGTGACGACCTTGGCGAATATGCGCGGGGCGTACGTGGGCTGGTGCGCCTCAGTGCCAATGCCTCCGCCGTGGAGCAGTTCTTGCCCGAGGATATTGCTGTCTTCGTGAAGCATCATCCCGATATCCGCATCGATCTGCGTCAGGCAACCAGTCGCTCGGTAGCGCGTGCTGTGCGCGATCACATGGCTGATCTGGGGGTCTGCAGTCCAAGCGACGAAGTCGAGGGCCTGGAGTCCATGCCGTACCGGCATGAACGCATGGTATTGATCATGCCCAATGACCACGCTCTGGCCCATCATCAGGAACTGGCCTATGAAGAAGCACTGGACTATGCCCAGATCGGTTTGCGCGACAGCAGCATCGTTCAGGAGGTGCTCAATCAGGAAGCCCGCGCCGGCCGACGAATGCTGCGCCAGCGCATCGAGGTCGACAGCCTGAGTGCCATGTGCCGAATGATCGAATGCGGGCTGGGTGTAGGCGTCATGCCCGAAGGCGCATACCAGAGACTGGGCGAGGCTCGTGCTCTGCATGCGGTGCCGCTGACCGATGCCTGGGCAGAGCGCAGCCTCAAGCTGTATGCCAATAGCTTTGCCGACCTGCCTGCGCCGGCCAGACATTTTGCGCAGGCACTGATGCCGAAAGAGTGAGGCAGGGGGGGCGTGAAGCGCTAGGGGCGGTGCTTGCCGCTTGCAAAGCCATGGACAAGAGGCGCAGTCGGCTTGCACGGTCCAGGGGCCTTGGTTGCTGGGGGCCTCCCGATCGGATCGCAGCCAGATCTCAGCTATTTTTTGCAGCCCACAGATGCTGCGCCCACATGCCAGCCAGCATGGCGGCGACAAACAGCCAGACCTGCGGTGTAAGGGTCGCCAGATTCATCAGCGCAGGGCCGGGGCAAAAACCTGCCAGTCCCCAGCCTATGCCAAACAGGGCTGAGCCTGTCAGCAGCTTGCGATCAATGACGGTGCTGGCCGGTAGTTGCATGGGCTCGCCCAACAAAGCGGTCTTGCGGCGCTTGGCCCAGGTGAAGGCAATCAAGCCTACGGCGATGGCTCCGCCCATGACGAAGCCCAGCGAAGGATCCCATCGACCGAAAAAATCCAGAAAGTTCTGCACCTTGGCGGGGTTGCCCATGCCCGAAAGAATCAGACCCAGGCCAAACACCAGTCCGCAGAGCAAGGCAGCAATATTGATGATCATCATGTTCTCCTTGCTGACTCAAGCAATGACATGGCGCATCACGAACACGGTGATGGCGCCTGTGGCGATAAAGGTTGCCGTAGCGGCCAAAGAGCGCGGCGACAGGCGTGACAGACCGCACACGCCGTGGCCGCTGGTGCAGCCCGAGCTCATACGTGTGCCGAAGCCCACCAGCAGGCCGGCGGCGATGATGATTGCCGGGCTGGAAGGCAGCTGCATGGCTGGCAGCGGGGCAAACAGCGACCAGACCAACGGCGCGGCAATCATGCCCAGGATGAATGCCAGGCGCCAGCCCCACTGCCTGACAGAGGACCAGGTCGGCAACTGCAGCAATGCCCCGGCAATGCCGCTGATGCCCGCCACGCGACCCAGCAAGGCAATGAGCAGGGCAGCGGACAGACCGATCAGCAGGCCGCCGACCAGAGATGTCCAGGGCGTGAATTCACTCCATAAGATGTTCATGCTGTCTCTCCTGGTTGGCAGAACAATTGATACAAGGTTTGCATCAGCTGCAGGGCGCGGGCATCGGCCAACTGATACCAGATGAACTTGCCTTCGCGGCGGGTGGTGACCAGACCCTCGCGCCGCAAAATGCCCAATTGCTGGGACAAGGTAGGCTGGGACACGCCTGTCAGTTGCTCCAACTCGCCCACGGTGCGCTCCTGCAGGGAGAGCTGGCACAGCAGCAGCAGTCGGTCTTCATTGCCCAGTAGCTTGAGCATGACCACAGCTTCGCCTGCATGGGCTCGCACGGCATGCAGATCCAGCGTGGCCTGTGCTTCGTCAAAGGTTGATGAGCTCACTGTTTCACTTTCAAAATATTTTCATATATTATATAAAAAAGTAAATTAATTGGTGTGCTTCGGTGTTTCGGGTACATCGTTTTAGGAGTCACCATGTCCGCCAATGTGATGCATATCGAGCCGTTTTTTGATGCGGCTACCGGTACCGTGAGCTATGTTCTGGCCGATACGATCAGTGGTCAGGCCGCAGTGATTGACCCGGTGCTGGATTTCGAGCCCAAATCCGGCACCCTGAGCAGCCGCTCCGCGGACAAGCTGATTGACTATGTGCGAGCCAATGGCTGGCAGCTGCAATGGATTCTGGAAACTCACGCTCATGCGGATCATCTCTCCGCGGCCCAGCATATTCGTCACCATCTGGGCGGCAAGGTGGCGATCGGTGTCCATATCCGCGATGTGCAGGCCGTGTTTCGCAAGATCTATCACTTCGAGCGCAGCTTCTTGCCTGACGGCAGCCAGTTCGACCATCTGGTGCAGGATGGCGAACGCCTGCCTCTGGGTCAGTTGGAGTTGCTGGCCATGCATGTGCCCGGCCATACTCCGGCCGATATGGCCTACCGTGTGGAGGATGCCGTGTTTGTGGGCGATACCTTGTTCATGCCCGATGTGGGCACGGCACGTGCCGACTTTCCCGGCGGCGATGCGGCGACGCTCTATCGTTCGATTCGGCGTATCCTGGAACTACCTGGGCAGACCCGCATTTGGGTCTGCCACGACTACCCGCCGGCTGGTCGCAAGCCGCAATGGCAGACCACGGTACAGGCCCAGCGCGACAGCAACATCCATGTGCATGATGGCGTCAGCGAGGCGGAGTTTGTGCAGATGCGCACTGCACGCGACGCTACGCTGGATATGCCCACGCTGATTCTGCCTTCGGTGCAGGTCAATGTGCGTGCCGGCAAGCTGCCGCCTGCACAGGACGATGGCCGTACCTATATTCAGCTGCCCATCAATGCCTTTGCCAAGAATGGGCAGCTTCCGCAGGGTCTGCAGCAGTGATTAACGCGCTGTGCTGCCCTGACTGGCGCTTGCCGCGCGTGTGCTGTTCAGCTCATTGAGCTTGAGCTGCAGGCGCACCATGTGCTCGGCATAAACCAGTACTTCCTGCGTGGGCAGAGGCTTGGCAACACGCGCGGAATAGACCTTCAGTGCGCCTTGAGCCACCTCGGGGTCATCGCTGTCTGCATACCAGGCCCAGTCGGCCAGATGGGAGGCCAGCTCCGGATTGCTGTCTGCCAGCGCCACAGCACGCTGAATCACCGGCCTGGCACCGCCGGCTAGCTGCACGATTTCTTTGGCCTCATTGGCCAGGGGTGCCGGGCGCCAGTGCGATGGAATATCGTCCCACCAGCCGCTGTACTCGCTGACTACCATGCGGCCGATGTCCTTGGCCGAGACATAGAGCTCGCGCGCATCGCTTCGCCGGGCCAGCTCTGGCGGCAGTGTGATTTTGTCAATCACCAGATCGCGGCGCTCGCCGCTGTTGAGGCCAGCCACCACTTGCCTGGAGATGCTATCCAGCATCTGGGCCTGGGCGGGCAGTCGGTCCTGAATTTCCTCGGGCTTGGTGATGGCCGGGCCATGAGCAGGCAGCAGTAGCTCGGGTTTGAGTGCTGCCATGTCGCGCAGGGCCTGGGCCCACTCCTCGGGGTAGCGCTGGCGGCGCTTGCCGTTGCCAGCATTGGGCAGAAAGCCCTGGAAGTAATCCGCGCTGGCCACGATCTTGCGGCCTGGCACGGCAACCCAGATCTGGTCTTCGGTCTCGCCGCGGGAATGGGTCAGCACAAAATCTTCGCCGCCAATTTTGAGTGTGATCTTGTCCCTGAACGTCTGGGTGGGCCGAACTGCATCTGCCCAGGTGCGGGGCACATCGGCCACGCTTTGCTGGTTATTGCGCGCAATCAGACCGTTGCTGCGCATGTCCAGCTCCATCTGGGCGATGAAGCGCTGCTCGGTCACTACACGCGGTTTCTGGTCCATCAGCGCCCAGGCGCCAAAGGCATGGTCGGCATGAAAGTGCGTGAGGATGACGGTGTGCAACGGCTTGCTGCTCAGCTTCTTCAGCGTTTCGGCCAAGGCCGGGCCCGCAGGTGCGTAACCGCTATCGACCAAGACCAGGCCTTCGTCGGTCTCGAAGACCACTACATTGACGATGGGAAAGCGCAGCAGCCAGGTGCGTGGAGCCACGGCCTCGACTTTGAGCTTGGCTCGGGCATCTGCAATGGCGTTCTGGTCAGTTCGGCTGTACATGCTGTTGGCCACTGCATACGACAGCTCAGTACCAAAGCCCCCTCCTTCCGTGATGGACTTGACCATTTGCGGATTGGCCTTGAAAACCCGGGCGCGGGCAGCAAGCACGGCGGGGCTTTTCGCTCCCGAACCTCCGCGATCATCTTGATCGTGGGCGTTGGCCATGCCGAACTGGCTCAGTGCCAGGGCCGTGACAAAAGCGTATCGGGAGATCTGAGGTATTTTTTTCATGTGTGCCATCACTGCATTCATTGGGGGCTGATTAGCTGAACGGGCTCCAGAATCCAGGACGGATCCAGAACCTCGGGCCAGGGCTGATAGGCGCGGGCCATCAGATAGAACAGATTCTTCTCGGGCGTGGGCAGCCAGTTGGCACGCTTGTCAGGGCCCGGCTCCGTGGGCTGCAACCAGATGTCGAGGCTGCCGTCGGCGTTGAACTTCATGCCCTTGGTGCGGTCGCCAATGGAGTAGCGGTTGATGGGGTTTTCCACCATGTACTGGCCCCCGGTTGCGAATTCATAAAGAGAGATAGACCAGAATGCATCGGCGGGCAAGCGACCTTGAGGCAGATGCAGGCGGTAAGCCTGTCCCTTGCCGAGCGCCTGATTGTTGCCGTCCACACTGGCAGCGAAATAGCTGGCTTCTGCCGCGGCCAGCCCAAGAATGCCGCCCGACATGGCTGCCGATTGGGCACGCATGGCGTAGTTTGTGCCAAAGCCGTCAGGCAGGCGATAAGGGGTCCAGCCGTTTCTGCGTCTAGGGTCAGCCGTCTTGCGGTCGGCATTCAGGCGATTTTTGAGTTCGTTTTTCTCGATCTCGGGTGCCAAAGCCAGCCAGCGCTGCTGCACGGACTCGGGCAGCTTGTCCCAGCTGCAGGCCTTGCCGCAGATGCCCACGCTGGCAAAGCGCTGCAGCAGTGCCTGCTCCGTGCCGGGCGGTGGGTTGCGTGCCAGGGCCTCATTGCTCACATCGACAAAGCGGCTCCAGTCCTGGGCTAGCGGCTTGATCTTCGGACTCTCTTCGTGAGTCTTGAGCACAGGCTCCATGCGAAACCCATCCTGTACTGCATGGGCGGTCTTGAGGTCATCTTCACCGGTAACCAGCACGCGCAGATTCAGATAGACATCACGTGTAGGCGCGCGCACGATCTGGTCGACCTGCGGAATCTTGCCGCTCCAGCGGGGGCCGACCAGGGCGACCTTGCGTGACTTGGTGCCCCCAATGCGCCTGCCCACGTAGGAGAAGGTATTGAGGTCTGCGCCAATCATGGCAATCACGTAATAGCGGCCATGGGTTTCCGGCAGAGACAGCACCAGTGGAGATTTCTCCAGATCCAGCCAGGAGGTGGAGTAGAAGGTGTCTCGAATCGGGCCGTTGGCCCAGCGGTCCTTGGGCGTGGCCAGGTGGCGCGAGTGGCGGAAGTGGTTGAGCGTGGTGGCGGTGGCAGAGTCCTTGACCTCCAGGGCTTCATGGCGCATTTTCATGAATTCCTGATAGGGGTAGGCATAGAGCATGGCCTCGCGGATCAGGCTGTCCAGAGCCTGGTCGTCGGTGGCTGCGGCCGTCTGGGCATGGGCCATGCCCAGGCAAAGGCCCAATGCAGCAGCCGCCATGGCGCGCAGCCCGGCGCGATTCAACTTTGACATGTGATTGAAATGGTGTTGTTGTGGTGATGACCGGGGCCGGTGGCCTTTTCCATCCCGGCCCGGTTCTTTCTGAGGCGAGCACCGCATACAGCGCGTGCTGGCGGCTCATGGGGGAACAAGCCACTCAGGTGCCGGCGTTGCGCGTGGCTTCAGGGGTGAACATGGAGGGGTTCATGTCTCCCTTGTTGAGCACGGGGCCCTTGGGGCGCTCCTGGAACAGGTTGTAGGCCACATAGCCGCCGCCGACCAGGTCGTGGTAGAAGGCCGTGCCTGCATGCCAGGCGTTGGAGTCGAACGCGTAGTAGTAATTGATGAGGCCTTGCTGCCACAGATTGCCGCGTGTATCGTAGAAGTCGCTCATCACGGCGTGGCCGGTGTCTTCGTCAAGGAAAAGCACGCGCTTGCCGTAGAGATGGCGGTAGCCTTCCTTGAGCGTGGCTTCGAGCACCCAGACGCGGCGCAGTTCGTAGCGCATGTACTCGGGGTTGGCATGGCCGGGCTTGAGCAGGTCGGCGTACTTCACGGTATTGGCGTGAATCTTGTACGCGTTGGCGGGAATGTAGATTTCCTTCTTGCCCAGATTCTTCCAGTTGTAGCGCTCGGGCGAGCCATTGAAGAGACGGTCGGAATCAATCGTCATCTTGGCACCCACACCGCCACCCATGGGCTGGTCAAAACCATACTCGGGAATCTGGCGCACTCGGCGTGTGCCCGGGTCATAGCTCCAGCCCAGGCGCTTGTCCTTGCCGAAGTTGACCGGCTCCCGGCTGACGCTGACCCCACCTTTCTCGCGCTCGGGCAGCTTGACCGCATTCATGCCCTGGGCCATGGTGCCTTCCAACGGCTTGCCAGCCTGCTCGGGGGAGTTCAGCAGGCTCATGCTGCGGTTGTCGGCGCGGCCGAAGACGGTGGAGCCATCCTGCATCACATAGGCGTTGTCACGCAGTGTGTGTTCGGTGAACGAGCGCAGCGGAAACAGGTTGTTGAAGGCCAGTTCCATGCCGGTCTTGGGGAAGGGGAAGGGTATTGCCCCCTTGACCGCGTTGTCAGCCCCCATTCCGTCAGCGCTGATCACGGCGTTCTGCGCATTGGCTTTGGCCGAGGCGCAAGCAAAGTCCGGATAGCGGAAGTCACGATGGCCCGGATACACGGGAATGCTGAAGGTCTTGGGGTAGCGCGCAAACATGGCCTTCTGGCCTTCGGTCAGATTGGCGGCGTACTTGGCGACATTCTCGGCTGTGATGGAGAACAGGGGCTTTTCATTGGCATAGGGGTCCACCGGGTGCTGACCCGCATGCGGCGTGTACTGAATTCCAGGTGGTGTTCCCAGCCATTTGCCCGTGTATTCGGGCACGCCGCTGGCGGTGCCGGCCTTTTCGGCGCCGATACAGGTCAAGGACTTGCCCAGCTTTTCAATTTCTTCGGGGCTGCCTTTGGCGGCGGCTGCACCAGCCATGACGCTGGTCACGGTCAGCGCGATCAGGGCGCGGTAGCTCACGTTGCTTTCCATCACGAATCCTCAAAGATGTATGTGTGCAGCATTTGCACTATCGATCTGCCCGCGAATCGGGCCAAGGTCTAGTCCAAGACAGCTAGTCGCTGACTTGGCGCCTGTCGATGAATTCAATGTTCAAGCGAGCTTTGCGGCTCACCATCACTCGTTTGGACTAGCCCGTAAGGCCTAGCGAAGTCACCTCAGAGACAGACTGCTGCTCCAGCCTCGCGCTGACTGGATCAGGCAAGGGAAAACCTGTGGTATCTGACCTCGGGAAAACCAAGGTGAAAATGCGTTTGAGGGAGGCCCGGCGTGATGCTTTTGAAAGCGAAAGGCCGCCATGGGCCGGGCGACGTAGGCCGCAAGGACTACCGGTGTCCGAAGACCCAGGTAGCGAAGTGCCTGCTTTGCTGCCGGGCGTTGCCGGTGCTTGGCTCAGCTGCCGGGCATGCCAAACAGGTCATGGGCATCCAGCAGGGCCCAGGCAATCTCGGGCCTGCGCTCCAGCCCCTTGCGGATCGCGGCGGGGATGCTCTGACGCGTTTTGCGGCATAGACCCGGCAGGTCGCCGAGCTCGATCTGGATGCCGCGCATGGTGCGCACCTCGTTGTTGCCGGGAGTGATGCGTATCTCCAGGCCCAAGAGCGCGTGAATGCGCTGCTGCATATGCTCGAGATCAACCAGGCTGCTGATGCTCTCCAGGCGCTGCAGCAGCTTTTTCTCTTCCTCGCGCGTGAGCTGGAGAATGCGCAGATCCGCGTCCGGCGTGCCAAGCAGCTGCTCGCGTCGGCAGTCGCAGGCGCCGGGTGGGCATTCGACACGGATGGGCAGGGAAGGCGGCTGCATAGGGCGGCAGAGAAAACCAGGGGCAGATGCAAGCATGCTAAGGCCTGCAAGGCCGTGCCGCCAGTGGGGACAGGCCCGGGCAAGTCCTGCGTTTGATGGCTTGCTGGGGGCGCCATAAGTGAATTCACTTGTCCCAGTTGCTCTCAGGTTTGCCTAGACTCAGGCATTATTGAGGGTTACTACTAAAAGTAGGCTGGCTTGATCTGCCGGCATCTACCAGAACGAAGGCCTGCATTGCCCGCTGCCCGGCAGCGCTGCAGCTGGGATGGGATCAATCACTTTTTATAGCGTCAAACGCATTATTCATGCGTGATTCGCGATATTTTTCATGATAGAAATTCGGGATTTATCCCTGACATACCAAGGCCCCAAGGGCCCGGTGCACGCTTTGCGTGGCATCAATCTGGAAATCGCTTCGGGCGAGGTGTTCGGCATCATCGGCCGCTCCGGCGCGGGCAAAAGCTCGCTGGTGCGTTGTCTGAATCTGCTCAACCGCCCCACAGAAGGCAAGGTCATCGTCAACGGACGCGATCTCATGCAGCTGTCCGACGGCGAGCTGCGCGCCGCGCGCCGCGACATCGGCATGGTGTTCCAGCACTTCAATCTGCTGTCCTCGCGCACCGTGTATGACAACGTGGCACTGCCGCTGGAACTGGCCGGTATTTCCAAGGACGAGATTTACCAGCGCGTGACGCCGCTGCTGGAGCTGGTGGGCCTGGATCATCTGGCCGATCGCTATCCGGCCCAGATTTCCGGTGGGCAGAAACAGCGCGTGGGCATTGCCCGGGCGCTGGCCAGCAACCCCAAGGTGCTGCTGAGCGACGAAGCCACATCGGCACTGGACCCCGAAACCACGCGCTCCATTCTGGATCTGCTGCGCAAGGTCAATCGCGAGCTGGGCGTGACCGTGGTGCTGATCACCCACCAGATGCTGGTGATCAAGCAGATTGCCGACCGCGTGGCCGTGATCGACGGTGGCGAGATCGCCGAGCTGGGGCCCGTGATCGACGTCTTCACCCGCCCTCAGAAGACGATCACCAAGAGCCTGATCGACGAAATCGTGCCTCAGCAACTGCCCGAGTCGGTGATGACCCGCGTGAACCAGCTGGCCGCTCAGCTGCAGCCTGGACAGCAAGGCCAGCTGCTGCGCCTGTCCTATGCGGGTGAGAGCGCCTATCAGCCGATTCTCTCGCACCTGATTCGCGAGCTGGGTCTGGATCTGTCGATTCTGCACGGCCAGATCGACGAGATTCAGGAGCAGACCTTTGGTTCGCTGGCTGTCTATGCCAGCGGCGAGGCAGCCAAGATTGATGCTGCCGTGGAGCACCTGCGTGCCAGCGGTGTGCAAGTGCAGATCGTGTCCAGCAAGGATTGAGAGCGATGTTTGAGAATTTTTCGGAAATGATGCTCCAGCTGCTGCTGGATTCCTTCTGGGAGACGCTGATCATGGTTGGCGTCTCGGGCCTGATCGGCGGCCTGATCGGTATTCCGCTGGGCGTCTTCCTGCGCCTGACCGACCATGGCGGCATCTTGCAGAACGGTCCGGCCAACAAGGTTGTCGGCTGGATCGTGAATGCGCTGCGCTCCACCCCCTTCATCATCTTGCTGGTGGCCATCATTCCGCTGACGCGTCTGATCACGGGTTCTTCCATTGGCACCTGGGCGGCCGTGGTGCCGTTGACGATTGCGGCGGCGCCTTTTGTGGCCCGTCTGGTGGAGACCGCCTTGCGTGAAGTCGATGGCGGCCTGATTGAAGCGGCCCAGTCCATGGGGGCGACCACCGGCCAGATCGTCTGGAAGGTGCTGCTGCCCGAGGCGCTGCCTGGCATCGTCGCTGGTCTGACCATCAGCTTCGTCAGCCTGACTGGCTACTCGGCCATGGCAGGCGCCATCGGCGGTGGTGGCCTGGGCGACCTGGGTATCCGCTACGGCTACCAGCGCTTCTTGCCCGACGTGATGCTGGTCGTGGTGATCATCCTGATCTTCTTTGTGCAGGCCATTCAAAGCCTGGGCGACTGGGCAGTGCGGCGCCTGAGCCATCGTTGAGCCGTGCCGTACATTACAAAAAATTAAGAAAAGGGCTGCTGCCTGGAAACAGGCGCCGCCCTAAAATGCAGGTTCAAGATTTTTTGAAAGGCCGCTCTTGCTCAAGGGCGGCCATGATTTTTTCTGGGTAGATAACAGCAAATGATGGATGGTTTGATTACCGGCCGACTGACCGGCATCCCCGAGAGTCGCGTAGACCGCAACCGCCGCCCCTATATGGTGGCCCGCATGCGAGCCAATGCCGGCGATGGCTCCTCGATTCCCGTGAATATCGTCGCTTTCGACAACGCACCCTGCGCCGTGCTGCGCAGTCTCTCCGAAGGCGATGCGATTGCCTTGCGTGGCAGCTTCACGCCCAAGGTCTGGATCGACAGGCAAGACGAGTCCCATGCTGTGCTCGACGTGGTGGCCCAGCAAGTGCTGGCAGCACCCACGATGTCCGATCTTTGACAGCCTGCGCATGCAGACAAGCCCGCTACCGTGAAGGAGCGGGCTTTTTTGTGGGCGCTTGGGTTGCCGCATTCAAGCAGTTAAGGCTTGCATTGCCAATCTGTAGTTTGCATCTGAGCAATCTGTCTAAGAAACAGCGCTCCGACACATGAAACTGACGCTACAGTCTTAGCCACTCTCAATCTTTGGCACAAGGAATCTGCATGTTGAACAAGCGCTCGCTTTTGCGCACCACATTGGCCGTGGCTGCTGTGGCCACCCTGGGTTTTGCCGCCCAGGCCCAGGACAAGACCATCAAGATCGGCGTGACTGCCGGCCCTCACGCGCAGATCATGGAAGTGGTCAAAAAGGTTGCTGCCAAGAACGGTCTGAACCTCAAGGTCATCGAGTTCGGTGACTATGTCCAGCCCAATGCGGCACTGGCCGCCGGCGACCTGGATGCCAACAGCTACCAGCACCGCCCCTATCTGGATGCTCAGCTCAAGGATCGCGGCTACAAAATCAGCTGGGTGGCCGACACGGTGAATTTCCCTATCGGCATCTACTCCAAGAAGATCAAGGCCTTGTCCGAGCTCCCCACCGGCGCCAAGTTCGGCCTCCCCAACGACCCCACCAATGGCGGCCGCGCGCTGCTGCTGCTGCAGACCCAGGGCCTGATCAAGCTCAAGGAGGGTGCTGGCCTAAAGGCGACGCCCCTGGATGTGGTGTCCAACCCCAAGAAGCTCAAGTTCGTCGAGCTGGATGCAGCCCAGTTGCCACGTTCGCTGGACGATCTGGATGCCTCCACCGTCAACACCAACTTCGCGATCTCGGCTGGTCTGAACCCCAAGAAGGATGCGATTGCGCTGGAGTCGGCCAAGAACCCCTATGTGAACATCATGGTGGTGCGTGATGCCGACAAGAATCAGCCCTGGGTCGCCCAGCTGATCAAGTCCTATCACTCCGACGAGGTGCGCCAGTTCATCGACAAGGAATTCAAGGGCTCGGTCTTCCCGGCGTTCTAGAAGCTCCCCCTGAGCCGCTTTGCGGCTTCCCCCTGAGGGGGACGACAGCATTGCTGCGCGGCGGCGCTTGCTGGCTGTCTCTTTGATGGGGCATGCCTGACTGAGGGCATTGAACTAAGCGCTGCACCTGCAGCGCTTTTTTGCTCTCTTGTTGATAGCTGCCTGCGCTGGCTGCACATTGATTTTCGCTTCTTTCTATGGAAAACCATTTAATCACTGGCGCTGGCAGCTATTGTTTTTTGCTTATTCCATGACCTGAAACCATTCAGCCAGCGGTGCACGCGTGGTCTGGGTCTGGTTGACTGGGGCGGCCTCGTCGGCCCAGCCCAGGGCCAGGCCGCAGACGATGTGCTTGTTCTCGGCCAGGCCCAGCACGCGACGCACGGTAGCCGGGTACGAGGCCAGGGCACCGATGGCGCAGCTGCCCAGGCCCATGGCGGCGGCCGCCAGTTGCAGTCCGTAGAGCGTCATGCCCAGGTCCATATAGCCACCGGGGCCGTAATGGGCGTCGATGGTGACGACCAGCGCCACGGGTGCATCGAAGAAGCGGTAGTTGCGCGCAAATTGCGCTTCGCGCCCGGCGCGGTCGTCGCGCGCCACGCCAAGGGCGCCGTAAAGCGCCTGTGCCGAAGCCACCTGGCGCTTGCGCAGCTGCATGGGCATGGGACGCGGAAAGTAGGCGTAGTCCTCGCATTCGGGCACCTGGCTTTCAACGTCCTGCAGCAGGGCGGCAGTCAGTTGCTCGCGCAGCTTGCCGCGCACTGCGATCAGCTGGCCTGGTTGCAGATTGCCGCCGCTGGGCGCCTGGCGCGCCGTCAACAGCAGCTGCTCCAGCAGCGCGTCAGGCACGGCATCGGGTAGGAAAGCACGTGTGGAGCGGCGCTGCTGCATCAGCGCCATGCCTGCCGGCAAGTCGATGCTTTCAAGTGTTGTAGCAGCTGAGCCTTTGCTGGACATGGGGTGGTAGCTATCAAAAATGGATTCAGGGGGTGGCTTGCAGCCATTGCACCAGGGTTGCCGCGCCAATGCCGCCGGCGCCGGCAATGGCCGCCAGACCGAGCGCAGTGCCGGTGGTCGATGAGCGGGCCTGAAGCTGGAGCTGAGCCAGGCAGCGCACCAGCGCAATCGCGCCTGACGCGCCTATCGGGTGGCCGCGCGCAAGGCCGCCGCCCGCGCTGTTGATCTGCTCGGGCGCAAGGCCCATGGCGGCGCAGAAAGCCAGGCCTTGCACGGCAAATGCGTCGTGCAGTTCGATGGCCGACAACTCCTGGGCCAGCAATTGTCGCTTGTGCGGCCCGGCCAGCGCATTGCTGCCTCGGGCCAGCGCCATCTGCGCTGCCGCAATGGCGGCCAGCAGCGGTGTTTCTGGCGCGGCGCCCACGCTGGCGCTGGCCAGCCATTGTGCGCGTGGCAGCAGATTCCAGCGGGCGCAGGCCTCGGGCGTGGCCAGCAACAGCAGGGCCGCGCCATCGGCCTTGGCCGAGATGGTCAGCGCACTGAGCGCATGGGTGGCGATATCGCCGGGACTGGCCGCCTGGCTGCAGCCCCGGGCCACCACTGGCATGCGCGCGGCACGCCCGGGCTGGAGGGCACGCGGATAGGCATCGGCCTCAAGCCCTGCCACAGGCACGATTTCGGGGGCGAGTTGCGCCTGGGCGGCCAGGGCCCGGCTGTGGCTCAGCAGCGCATACTGCTCCTGCTGGCTGCGACTGAAGCCATGCGTGAGCGCATAGTCGGCCGCCGATTGCAACATATCGGGGTCGCGCTCGGGATCGGGGGCAAATGGCGGGCGGTCATAGCTTTGGGGCTGCTCGCCTGGGAGCTGCGGGCGGGTCTGGCGAATGGGGGCGCGGCTCCAGGCCTCGATGCCGCCGGCAATCACCACCTCGGCCTGACCCGATTGCAGCAGACCCACGGCCATGGCCACCGCATCCAGGCCCGAGCAGCACTGGGTATCGATGGTGTGCGCGGCGCAGCCGTCGGGCAGGCCTGCGGCCAGTGCCAGCATGCGCGCCGGGTTGCCGCCAGCTCCCAGGGCGTTGCCGACGACGACCGCATCCACGGCATGGGCCGGCAGGCCGCTTTGCTGCAGCAGTGACAGCAGCAGCGGCCGGCCCAGTTCATGAGGGCTGAGCTGGGCCAGGGCCGAGCCTAGCGGAGCCACCGGGCTGCGTGCCCAGGCAATGATGGGGGTCTTGCTTGGCATGGGCCTCAACTCTGCCACGGCCGCAATGAGGGGCGCTGGGCAGGGGATATGGCAGCTCCCGCAGGCCCGGCCATGCTGGCGCGCAGGGCCTGAGCCAGCTGGCCGTGATCGGTCTTGCCGCTGGCTGTCTGCGGCCAGTGCTCGCAGATCCACCATTGGCGAGGCACCTTGAAGGCTTCGGTGCGCTCGCGCAGCCACTGGTTCAGCTCCAGGGCCGTAGGCACCTCGGTCTGCGGCCTCCATTGCAGCACCGCGTGTACCTGCAGGCCGCGCAGCGCATCGGCCTGGCCGTGCAGCGAGACCTGGGCAATCGCCGGGTGGCTGGCCAGCAGGTTCTCCACTTCCTCGGGAAACAGGTTCTTGCCCTGGGTGACGATCATGCGGCTCTGGCGTCCTGCCAGGCACAGCATGCCGCGTTCGTCGATATGGCCCATGTCGCGCACGGACAGCCAGTCGCCATCGCGCAGCACGGCCGTGGCGTCATGGGCGTCGCCCACATAGTCCATGAACAGCATGAGGCTGCGGATATAGATCAGGCCGTCGCTGGCGTGGCTGGTGCCATGCTCGGCCAGCGCATTCTCGGCGGCATCGCTGCCGGTGGGGCGAATGGATAGCTCCACATTGCTGAACGGTCTGCCCACGGCCTGCGGGCCGCTGGCTTCGTCGGCATCCATCCAGGCGACAAAACTGGCCTCGGAGGCGCCATAGAACTCAATGATGCGGGCCTTGGGGAACAGGGCGCGCAGCGCCGGCGTGTGGGCGCGCATCCAGCGCGCGCCGCTGATGGTGATCAGTTCGACCTCGGGAATCGGTGCGAGCTGTCTATGCTGCGCCCATTGCAGCATCAGCAGCAACTGGCTGGGCACGGCGACAAGACAGGGGGTATCGCCGCCTGCCAGGGTTGCAAGACAGCGCGAGGCAGAGAACTTCTCCTGCATGACGGCGCCGCAGCCATACCAGATGCCTTGCATGGCTCCGAACAGAAACAGCGAGTGCGAGATGCGCCCCGGTGCCAGCGTGCGCTGGGCGACGACGGGGCCGAAATCCTGCAGGCCGACGCGAAAGCTCTCCGTCCACGACAGATGGTGGCGCTTGAAGCCCTTGGGCAGGCCGGTGCTGCCCGAGGTAAAGCCAGTATAGAAGGCTGCCGTCGGTGCCGCCGCATCCAGCTCGCAGGGCTGCTCAGGCAGCCAGCTTTCAATGCGCTGGCGCACGGCCGGTTGCCAGTCGGGGTCGGCGACTGCCGCGCAGCGGCCACTGTGGATCACGGCCAGAAAGTCCACCAGCCGCTCCAGCGTTGAGCGGTTGGCATCCAGCAGCAGCATTTGCGGCGCGCGTTGCGCCACCAGACGTGCCGAGCGCTGCTCGACCTCGGCATGCAGCTCTCCAAAGGTCCAGGAGCCGGCCTCGCTCTGCAGGGCCACCACATCGGGCCGGTGTTGCGCCCAATAGGCCAGCGGGCCATGAACCAGCTGCCACAAGCCCTGCAGCGGCGCCGCCGCGGACAGCGCGTTCACCGGCGACCGCCAAAACGCCAGTCAGGCATTCCGCGCGCCACGGTGTGGACGATGATGGCGCAGAGAACACATTTGATGAAGTCGCCGGGGACAAAGGCCAGCGTCACGGCAAAGGCCTGACTCAGGCTCATCTTGGCGATCAGCATCAGGCCCAGCACGCCAAAGGCATGCAGGCACAGCAGGCCGCCGATCAAGGAGGCGATGAAGGCGCTCAGCGCCGTGCGACGCGGCGTGCTCTGCGGCAGGGCAGCCATGACGGCGCCAGTAATGCCTGCGGCCAGCATGTAGCCGATCAGATAGCCGGCAGACGGTGCCATGAAGACTCCGATGCCGCCGCGACCGCCCGACAACAGTGGCAGACCTACGGCCACGGCCGCGAGAAACAGTGCCATGGACTGCAGACCGCGCCAGGGCCCGAGCATGACGCCTGCCAGCATCACGCCCAGCGACTGGATGGTGATGGGCACGCCGAACGGCAGGTCGATCTTGGGAATCAGGCCCATCACGGCCATCAGGGCGGCGAACAGCGATACCTGAGCCATGGAGCGTGCGCCGCCGCGCGATACGGTGTGAGAGGGTGTGGTAGTCATCAATGCTCTCCTAGAAACCCAGTCTTGCCCAGAGGGCGTCGGCCACACGGCGCGTGGCCTGCAGCATATGAATCGTCAGCGGTGCAATCAGGCGCAGGCCGCCGCTTTTGCCGGTGCGCAGGCGGTATGCCTCGTCCAGCTTTGTCCATTGCACAAAGAAATGTTCGGTAAAGCGCAGCATGAGTGCAAGCTGCATGGCCACGCGCTCGGTGGGGATGCCCAGGCGGGCCAGCGGGGCCAGCAGCCATTCCAGTACCTCGACCAGATCGCTGGGGCGGGTGGTGATGGTCAGCGCAATGCCCAGGGTCGAGGCGCAGACCAGCCGAAGGCTGCTGACGGTTGCCAGCACAGGGTTGCCCATGAAGACATGAAAGCCCGCCACCAGCAGTGCCGCGACGATAACCGAGCGCATCAGCCGGCGCGCCACCTGTGTGGCCTGACCCAGCGAGATCCAGAGAAGCAGGCAAGCCACGCCGCAGCCCGCCAACACCCAGGGGCTGGCTATCAGAAACAACAGCGTGCCAAAAACCGCCAGCAGCAAGAGCTTGAGGCCGGCCGACCAGCGATGCAGCCAGGTCGCAACTTCGCTGTAGAGACTACCCATGCAGATCTCCGTACGAGCTTTTCTTCAGCAACTGCTCCTGCACTGAGGTCTCGTAGGCGCTGCAGATGTCGCGGCCCGGGCCGTCGGCGCGCAGCCGGCCTTGCTCCAGCCAGATCACGCGCTCAAAGTCACGCACATGGTCGAGCACATGGGTGGAGACCAGCACCTGTTGCGGTGCGGTGGCAATATCCTGGGCCAAGCGGGCTTGACCGGGCAGGTCCAGGCTGGCGAAGGGCTCGTCCAGCAGCAGCAGTTGCGGTGCGGCAATCAGCAGCGAGAGCCAGCACACCTGCTGGCGCTGGCCCTGGCTCAGACTGCTGACAGCACGCTCGGCCCAGTGGGCCAGGCCGCGTGCGGCCAGCAACTCGCGCGCCCTGGCTCTGGCCTGCTGCTTGCTCAGGCCCTGGGGGCGAAGGCCCAGGGCCAGTTCTTCCTCCACGGTGGGGAAGATGATCTGATCGTCCGGATTCTGGAACATCAGGCCGATCAGGCCGGGCTTGTGCTGGCGGGCCTGCAGCAAGGGCATGCCATCCACCAGTACTTGTCCGGCCTGGGGCAGCTCGAGCCCGCAAAGCAGGCGAAACAGGCTGGACTTGCCCGCGCCGTTGTTGCCGATCACGCCGATGCGCTGTTCCGTCAGGGCCAGGTTCAAACCGTCAAACACCTGGGTCTGGCCGCGCTGCAGCCGTATGTCGACCAACTGCACGCCCTGTTGGGCGGGGCTTTGCAAACCGTCACTCATACATCAGCTCCGGCTGCTGGAATGGCAGGGCTGCAAGGTGCCGGGCTGGAATGTGGATGACAAGAAACGAAAAGGGCTGACATACGGAGGAGTCTGAAACCGTGCCCCGGCTTAAAACATACGAGGCAGCGCTGGTGGCGGATTCTAGCGCTGTGAATTTGCTTTCAAAAGCCCGCCATCTGAGCTCTTTTTATGTGAATTTCCTATAAGAAATGATTTCTTTACTTTGGGGAGTCACCTGTTGCCATTTGCCCTGCATTTCGTAGAAGTTGCACGCCTGATGGCAGCGTGTTGCAGAGTGAAGAATTTCTGTGTGTCGTTCATGCCTGCTTCAGGGGCTAACTTCGCTCAAACTGCACGAGCGCTAGCGTGAAGATTTGTGAGATTGGACGTGGATAGCCATGTTTTGACGTGGCTTGCACTGCTGAAGGGCGCAAGCTTGCTGGAGGCATCTATCGTCAGGCAGTCAAACCGGCGCGAGATTGGCGGCTTTCGGGCTCAAACAGGCAGTTTGCAGGCACCAAAATTTTTCTGAAGAAATCGCTTTTGAGCCGTCCGGATATAAAAAAGCGGGCTCTGGGCCCGCTTTTTGCTGTCCGGCAACTCGGATGACCTAGCTAGAACTGGTAGCTGAGGCTGGCACCTGTCATCCATTGACGTCCCGGGGCCGGCTCGTAATAACGTCCATTGCCTTCGTTGACGATGACCGAGCCCACATAGTTCTTGTCCGCCAGATTGTCGATGCGGGCAAAAGCACTGAGCTTCCAGGCGCCCAGGCGCCGGGTGTAGCCCACGCTCAGGCTGGCCACGTTGTAGCTGGGGGCATAGACCTGGTTCTTGTCGTCAGCGGCAATACGGCCCACATGACGCCAGTCCAGACCCACACGCCAGTCGGTGGCGGGAAGCCATTCCAGCCCCAGGTAGCCCAGATGTCTGGCCGTGCCGGCAATGCGGTTGCCGGCGGGAATGCAGTCCTGGCCCTTGCTGTCGCAATAGCCGCTGCGCAGACTGGCATCGAGCAAGGTCAGCGCGCCGTTTAGGCGCAACTGGGGCATCAGCCAGGTGCTGGTGCTCAGCTCCATGCCGCGGCGGCGGGTCTTGCCGGCATTCTGATAAGAGGTGCGGCCGTTGTCGTTGCTGGCCACCACGATTTCATCGTCGGTGCTGGTCTGGAACAGCGCGGCAGACCAGTCGCCGCGCAGGCCGGCCACATTGAAGCGTTGCTTGATGCCCAGCTCGGCACTGGTCGATACCGCAGGCTTGAGGCCGAAGTTCAGACCACCCACCAGATCGGGACGGTACGAGATCTCGTTGAAGGTAGGTGTTTCCATGCCGCGACCCAGTGAGGCATAGATATTGGTGTCCTGAGTGAGTTCGTGCTGCAGCGAAACAACCGGCAAGAGTTTATGGAATCCGGTGCTACCGCTATCGTCCTTGTCGGCCAGGAAATGGTCGCGCGACTGGAACTGCACATTGCTCCAGCGCAGGCCGGCATCGAGCTTCCAGTGCGGTGCAAAGGCCCAGGAGGCTTGCAGATAGGGGTCTATGCTGGTGAGGGTATTGCGCTCGTCACGCACCAGCTCGCCGACCACGCCCAGCTGGTTGCCCACAAAGTTCTTGTAGCCCTGGCGGTCTTCCCTGACAGTGTTGGCGGCCAGGCCCGCAATCAGGCCCAGGCTGCGGCTGCCCAGCTCGTATTTGCCGCTCCAGCGCGCATCGATGCCGCCATAGTCGCGCTTGAGACCGATCACCCCACCCCTGTAGCCGGTCTGCGATGCCTTGGGCGTGGACTGAAACTGCATCATTTCGCGCTGACCGGCATAGGCCATGAGGCGCAGCGCCTGGCCGCCGTCCAGCTGGCGCTCATAGGTCAGGCCGGCCTGGGTCTGCTTCACGCTTTTGCGCGAATCGTAGAGCAAGGGGTTGGACGCCACAGCCTTCGGATCTGCCGCCCAGTCCTTCGGCGTGATGCCGCCGGGGTCCTTGGCATCGATGTCCACATGGTTGGCCACCAGGGTCAGCTGGCTGTATTCGTCGGGCTTGACATCGATGCGGGCGTTGAACAGGTTTTTGTCCGCCGCGCTCTGGGCCCGGTAGCCGTCGGTGAGGAAACGGCTGGCGCTGAGCACATAGCCAATCCCGTTGGCTTCGCCCTTGGCCTTGAGGCCCAGGCGCTTCTGGCCGTCGCTGCCCAGTGCAAAGCTGCTTTCCACCGAGGGCGCGCCTTCACCACGTTCGGTATAGGCATTGATCACGCCGCCAGAGGCGTTGCCGTAGAGGGCGGAGTAAGGACCGCGCAGCACTTCCACGCGCTCCAGCGAGGCGATATCGATATTGTTGGTCTGACCCTGGCCATCGGGCATGGTGGAGGGGATGCCGTCCACATAGATCTGTATGCCGCGCACGCCGAAGGTGGATCGTGCGCCAAAGCCGCGAATCGACAGCTGCAGGTCTTGCGCGTAGTTCTGGCGGTTCTGCAACTGCAGGCCCGGAGCTGCGCTCAGGGACTCCGAGAGATTGACCTGCAGATTGCGCTCGCGCATGCGCTCGCCGTCGAGCACGGTCACGGAGGCCGGGGTTTGCTCAAGTGCAGACTCCTGCAAGGTGCTGCGCACGGTGACTTCGGACAACTGGGGCAGTTCCGGCTGGGCGGCGGCTTGCTGGGCCATTGCGGACTGTGCCGTCAGCAGCAGTCCGGCGGCGGCCACAGGCCAGCCTGCCAGATGACAAAGGCGCGAAAAATGCATGTGAATATCTCTGGGGCTCGGGGTGGACGTTCGGTGCCCTGGATGGCGCAAGCTCTGTTGACAGCGTTTCTTGCTACGGCGTGAAGCTCGCTCAGGCAGTGCGCGCCTGCATCATTGTTGGTGCCATGGCAAGGTGCGTGTCGGGCACGCTCGCAATTTTGCTCCGATTGTATTTGGGTGGTAATGTTTTAATGATTTCTACTGTGGATGACCTTCTTCTCCGTGATAGAGCATTACCCCAGGTTACAAGTGACGCGACTTTCATGCGGCGGCTCAGGCACCGTGCAGCGATGCCGTTGGGGTAAGATGGCGCCGCGCTCCGGGGTGCACGCCAGTGCTGAGATCTACACCCGCGAACTTGACCCGGTTCATACCGGCGGAAGAAGAGCTTGCAAGCTGACCTCCGGGCAGTGCGTTCTCGCATGGTCAGCAAGCCTTCGGAGCATGATGTCCCCGCTCTCGAAGGAATTTCATGGACAAGGCCGCTTCGCTGGTCGCCGATCTGCTTGCTTTCATCGCAATGGATGACTGCACCGACGACCAGTTCAATCAACTCGCCCTGCGCCTTTTCGCCTATCAGTACGAATGCAATGCGCCGTTTCGCAGCTTTTGCCAGCGACGCGGTGCCACGCTGCGCAATGTCAGGAGCTGGCGCGATGTTCCGGCCGTGCCCATCGATGCCTTCAAGGCCATGGAGCTGCGCAGCGAGCCACCGTCGCCCGCCGAGCGCGTGTTCATGACCAGCGGCACCACGGGCCGCGCTGCGCGCGGACGTCATTTCCATCCGCGGCTCGATGTCTACGACCTGTCCATGAAGCGCTATTTCGCCAGACGCTTCATGCAGGGTCTGGAGCGCATGCCCATGGGCATTCTGTTTCCCGATGAGCAGGCCATGCCCAATTCCTCGCTGGCCCACTATCTGGCACTTGCCCGCTCCGAATTCGGCTCGGCAGGCAGCCGCTACTACCTGAACTCGGAAGGGCTGGACATGCAGGCCCTGTGCGCTGCGTTGGCAGAGTCAGAGCGCAGCGGCCAGCCCTTTGCCCTGCTGGGCGCGAGCTTCAGCCTGGTCCATGTGATGGATGCCCTGCGTGCGCAGGACCGCAGCTTTCGCCTGCCCGCAGGCAGCCGCGTGCTGGATACGGGCGGCTACAAGGGGCAGTCGCGCGAGCTGCCGCTCGAGCAGTTCTATGCCGAGCTTTCCCAGTTGCTGGGCGTGCCGCGCAGTCTGTGCATCAATATGTATGGCATGACGGAGCTGAGCACCCAGTTCTATGACGATGGCAATGCGGTGCTGCCTTCGGTCAAGTCCGGTCCGCACTGGATCCGTTCGCGTCTGGTCGAGCCGATCACCGGCAGGGACGTGGCCGCTGGTGAGCGCGGCATTCTGGTGCATTGCGATCTGGCCAACTACAACGCGGTGACCACCATCCTGACCGAGGATGTGGGCCTGTGGGCCGGCCAGCAGGAAAAAGATGGCTTTTTGCTGCTGGGGCGCGCCGAGGGCGCCGCCGCCAAGGGGTGCTCGCTGGCGGTTGAAGAGTTTGTGAAAGCTGCCGGCGCATGAGCGAGCAGCGCAAGCTACAGCGTATCAAGGCTGGCTATCTGCCGGGCCTCGGCGACGACGAAGTGCAGTGGCAGACGCTGGACTTCGGGTCTCAGGACGGTCAGTTGCTGGAAGTCAGCGTGCCCGTGCTGACGGCGCCGCAGATGCAGGCACTGGCCTGTCGTGTGCGCAAGGCCGCAGCCATCCATCTGCGCCCCATGCCGGTGGCCGAGATCATCGATGCCATCGATCGTGCGATGGCCCGCCTGCTGGACCGTAACGACATCTACCGCCAGCAGGCCGAAGCCTGGCTGCCCGTGGTCAGTGGCTATGACGCCGATATGGTGCGGCTGGGGCTGACAGGATTTTTCAAGACCTTTCGTGCGGCGCAGCTCAAGCGCTTTGTGGCCGAGGATTTTCCCAACCCGGCAGTGCTCGACGGCTTTCAGCCGGCAGCCAAGGGCGGAGCCGTACGTGCTTTCGGCCCGGATCTGCTGGTGCATAGCTGGGCCGGCAACGTGCCTGCGCTGTCGCTGTGGAGTCTGGTCTGCGGCTTGCTGGTCAAGGCCCCTGCGATAGGCAAGCTGGCCAGTGCCGAGCCCTTGTTTGCCGGATGGTTTGCACGCTTGCTGGCCGATGTTCACCCGCCGCTGGCCGATTGCCTGGCCGTGGTGTGGTGGCGCGGTGCAGGCGGCGAGGAGGCCGACGCGCTCTATGACCAGGCCGATACGGTGCTGGCCTACGGTGGCAACCAGACGCTGGATGCGCTGCGTCGTCGCCTGCCCGTGACGACACGCTTCTTGCCCCATGGCCACAAGCTGGGCTTTGGCCTGATCGGTGCGCAGGCGCTGGATACGCTCAAGGCTCCTGGCATGGCAAGGCTGGCCGCCTGGGACGTGATGCGCTATGACCAGCAAGGCTGCTACTCGCCCCATGTGTTCTATGTGCAGCGTGGGGCGCCGGTTTCGCCGCGTGCTTTTGCCGACTATCTGGCGGCCGAGCTTGCCAATCTGCAGCGACGATTCGCACGCCGCGAGCTGGATCTGGAAGAAGGGGCGGCGCTGGCCCGCTGGCAGCAGAACATGGAGTGGGGCGGTGAACCTCACCAGCTGCTGGGGCCGGTGGATGCGCCCTGGAGCGTGGCCTATAGCGAGAGTCTGCAGCCCCTGGCACCGACCGCGCTGTACCGCACGATTGCCGTGGTGGCCGTGGACCGGCTCGATGCCGTGCTGCCCGTGGTGGCCGCTCAGCGTGACTATCTGCAGACCGCAGGCATTGCGGCCGGCCCCGAAGAGCTGTACCGCTTGGCCGGGCTGCTGGGCGCGGCTGGCGTCACGCGCATCAGCGCCATCGGCTCCATGAGCATGCCCGAGGCGGGCTGGCACCATGACGGGCGCTTCAACCTGCTGGATCTGGTGCGCATGACGGAGATCGAGCAGTCGGCAGAACTGGCGGCCCAGCCGCTGGCCGATTATGCGGATTGAGGGGGCGGGTACGGTCGTGGCATTCATGGAGTTCAAGCAGGCCCGATTCAGCTACCCGGGACGAGTGCCCGTGGTGGATGGCGTGGACTGGCAGGTCGGGGCCGCAGAGATCCACTGCCTGCTGGGGCGCAGCGGCTGCGGCAAGACCACGCTGCTCAAGCTGGCGGCAGGCCTGCTCAGGCCTCAGTCGGGGCATGTCTTGCTGCGCGGCAGAGAACTGGCAGCGCCGGGGCCGCAGCTGGGCTTTATGTTCCAGGCACCGACGCTGCTGGATTGGCATACGGTGATCGACAATGTGCTGCTGCCCGTGTCGCTGCAGCGCAAACCCACGCAGCAGGACCGACAGGCGGCCATGCAGTTGCTGGAGCAACTGGGCCTTGCCGAACATGCTTCGCTCTATCCGCGCCAGCTCTCGGGCGGTCAGCAAAGTCGCGTGGCGCTGGCGCGAGCCCTGATTCTGGAGCCGCCGCTGCTGCTGCTCGACGAGCCTTTTGCGGCGCTGGATGCCATTACGCGTGCCGAGCTGCAGGACGATTTGCTGCGCACCTGCCAGCGCCATGGCACGACGGTGCTCTTTGTTACCCACGACATCAACGAGGCCGTCTATCTGGGCGACCGCATTGCACTCATGCATGGCGGCCGCATCGTGGACGACTGGTCCGTCGAGCTGCCACAGCCGCGCCAGCAGAGCCTGCGCCACGGTGCGGCGTTCAACGACTATTGCGCGCGCATTCGCGCATCCATGGACCGAGGTTGCGCATGAGCAGCTTGCTGAACAAGACACATTGGCTGTCCGCCTCGCTTTTGGTAGCCGTTCTTGCAATATGGGAGCTGGCTGCGAGGCAATTTGGCTTGTCGGCGCTGGTGTTGCCCGCGCCCTCGGCGGTGGCGCTGTCGCTGTGGTCGGGTCTCGCGTCCGGCTATTTCTGGCCGCATCTCTGGGCTACCTTGCAGGCCTTGCTGCTGGGGCTGCTCATAGGCAGTGCCGTGGGCTTGCTGGCTGGCATGGCTCTGGCCGAGTCCGAGTTGCTGGAGCGCGTGCTCAAGCCCTATGTGGTGGTTAGCCAGGTCGTGCCCAAGCTGGCTCTGGCGCCGCTGTTCGTGCTGTGGTTCGGCTTCGGCATGCTGCCGACGGTGCTGATCACGGCGCTGATCTGCTTTTTCCCATTGATGGAAAACACATTGACGGGCCTGCGGCAGGTGGATGGCCAGCGCCTGCAGCTGTTTCGCATGCTGGGCGCAACCAGGCTGCAGACCTTGCTGCGCCTGAAACTGCCGACCGGGCTGCCCGCGATTCTGGCCGGGCTGCGCGTGGCTGTCGTGCTGGCCCTGGTCGGTGCCGTGGTGGCCGAGTTCATGGGTGCAAGCCAGGGCCTGGGCGCCGTGGTCATTGCCGCACAGGGAATGATGGACACCACGCTGATGTTTGCGGCGCTGGTGCTGATTGCCGTCATGGGTCTGCTGCTGTATCAGGCCTGCCTTGTTCTGGAGCGCTATTTGCTGTGCTCCCATCACTTTTCAACCTCGCAGTCGGGCGATCAGGCCTGATTGCATCTTCAAACCATTTGTCATGCACTCCAGCAACCAGACTTCGTTCATCTCTCGCCGCAGCCTGCTCGGCGCCTGTGCAGGCCTGAGCGGCCTTGCCATGACCGGCACCAGCATGGCGGTTCCTCTGCAGGGCAAGATTCGCCTGGCCGGCTGGAGCAAGCCCATCAGCGAGATCACCAATATTCTGGTCGAGCCCGAAAAAGGCTTCTTCAAGGCGAACGGCGTGGAACTGGCCTATCTGCCCGGAGCGGGCGGCGGCGATGCGATTCGCAACATCCTCAGCGGCCAGGCCGACGTGGCGTTTACCGACCCCGGTTCCTTCTTCATGGCTCTGGACAAGGGTGAGAAGCTGGTGGCGATCTACGACATCTATCCGCAGAACGTGTTCAATGTGGTTTCGCTCAAGTCCTCGGGCATTCGCAAGCCCGCGGACCTCAAGGGCAAGAAGATCGGTGTCTACAGCCTTGCCAGCGGCACGCGCCAGAACCTGTTGGTGATGCTGCATCAGGCCGGCCTCAAGGAGTCGGATGTGAGCATTGTCGTGACCGGCCTGTTGAACTTTGCGCCCCTGATGCAAGGGCAGGTTGACGCCACGGCCGCCACGGATACCGGCCTGGCTGTGGGACTGCGCAAGGGCATCGGCGAAGTCAATGTGATGCAGGTCAGCGACCACCTCAATATGTCCAGCGACATGTTTGTGGTGCGCGAGGAGGTGTTCCAGCAGAAGAAGGACTTGCTCAAGGCATTCGTCAAGGGCTACCGCGAAAGCGCTGCCTGGATGATGGCGAATCCCGAGGAGGCCTCGGTGCTGGCCAGCAAATATGCCATCGACGGCACGCGTCGCGATATCAATCTGGATGTGATCCGCCTGCGTAACGCCTCTTCCATGCCGGCATTCCAGGGCCAGCCGCTGGGCAGCTTCGATATGGCTGCGCTGCAAAAAGGTGCCGATGCCTATCGTGCGCTGGGCATGGTGCAGCGTCAGATCAAGGTGGCGGATGTGGTTGTGCCGCTGTAAATCTCCCCCTGGAGGCGCGTTGCCTGGGCGGCCTCGCGCCTTGGGGGAGGACAGCATTGCAGTGGGGCGGCGAGGCCGCCAAGGCCCTTGCCTGCTGTCTCTTCCCTGGGATCTGCCAGTGTTTGAACGGAAATCGTGAATATGAGTCAGTCTTCTTCAATGGGCTTGCGCGGCAAGGTGGTGCTGGTGACGGGCGCCAGCCGCGGCATCGGTGCGGCGATTGCCCTGGCGTTTGCGCGCGAGGGGGCGGCGGTGGCCGTCAACTACCTGTCCAATGACGAGGCTGCAGCCAGCACAGTGGATGCCTGCCTGGCCGCGGGCAAGGACTCGGGCGGCGATGCCTGGGCGGTCAAGGCCGATGTGGGCTCGCCCGATGCGGTGCAGAGCATGGTGGACAGCATAGTGCGCGAAGCGGGGGGCATCGATATCGTGGTCAACAATGCCTTCAGGCCCTATGCATTCGATCCGGAACGCCGCAGCCGTTTTGACGATCTGCAATGGGCGGACTATCAGGCACAGTTCGATGGGGCCGTAGGCGCAAGCTTCAATGTCTGTCGTGCGGTGCTACCGCTGATGCGCCAGCGCGCGCGCGGCAGCATTGTCAATATCGTCAGCAATCTCGTGGAGCAGCCTGTCGTCGCCTATCACGACTACACCACATCCAAGGGCGCTCTGCTGGCCTTCAGCCGCAATCTGGCCAGCGAGCTCGGGCCAGTGGGCATCCGCGTTAACTGTGTGGCGCCCGGGCTGGTCTATCCCACGCAGGGCACACAGGGCAGCAAGGAGTCTTTCCGTGAATCGCTGATGGCGGCCACGCCGCTGAGGCGGCTGGCACGGCCCGAGGATGTGGCAGGGCCGGTGCTGTTCCTTGCGTCGGAACTCAGCGGTTTCATGACTGGGCAGCTGCTGCTGGTCGACGGCGGTCTGGTGATGCGCTGAGCTTCCAGGCAGCCAAGGCAAAGCCTGTCTGCCTTCTTGCCCTTACTGCTTGGCGGATGCTTGGGCGTGATCTATCGCATCGATGATGGCCACGCCGGTCTGCTGCACGCCCGGAGCGTTGAAGCCGGGGCCTGGCGTGACGGCAGGGTGGCTGAGCAGCTTCTCGGCCATGCTGGGCGCTGCGGCAGGAGCGCTGGTCTGTACGGGGGAAGGCGGGTTGGCGGCAGGCTTGGCAGTTGCCTGTTCGGTGGAGTCCAGATAGTCGTTATAGCGCTTGTAGGCCTGACGCTCGCTGCGAGTCTGCTCCTGCTGCTGCTGTGAATGCTTGAAGTATCGATAGGCGACCGTACCCAGAATCAGTGCTGCCACCAGAAATACGGCAATAGCGGTGACGACGAGGTTTTCGTCGGAGCGCTGAGGCGATTGACGGACGGCGGTGGGCATGGGACGGGAAGCTGGCATCTGGGAAAGCATGTCCGAGCAACCGAGACTCGGACCTGATCGGTATCTAACTGTTTTCAGCGTATCAAAAATAGCCGGTTCAGGCCTTCAGATCGGCAGTTTTTTCCAGAACTTCAGTCGGAAATGTCCAAAACCTTGGTCGTGAGCAAGTTTTTTTTGCGCAAAAAAGCCGGTACGCCCTGGGCGGTACCGGCTTTTGCAGCTTTGCCAGCTATCAGGCAGCGACGGCTTGTGCTTGCTCGATCTGAGCCTTGGCTGCTTCCATGGCGGCAGCCTTGGCGTCGGGGCCCATGGCCACGCCTTCGGCACGAACGATGGTCACGTCGGTCACGCCCATGAAGCCGAAGATCACCTTCAGGTAGCTTTCCTGGTGCTCCATGGCCTGGCCCGCTTCGCTGGTGGAGTATGCGCCGCCGCGAGCGGAAGCGACGATGACCTTCTTGTCGCCGGCCAGACCCACGGGACCGGTGGCGGTGTACTTGAACGTACGGCCAGCCTGGGCGATGCGGTCCAGCCAGGCCTTCAGCTGCGAGGGGATGGTGAAGTTGTAGAAGGGGGCACCCACCACGATCACGTCAGCAGCCAGGAATTGGCTGACCAGCGCTTCGGAGACGGCGTTTTCCTGGCGTTCGACTTCGGTGGCAGCGGCCTGGCCGGTGCGAAAGCCCAGAGATTGCGCGCTCAGGTGGCTGGGGGCGCTCACGGCCAGGTCCAGGTAGTCCACCTTGGCTTCGGGGTTGGCCTGCTTGAGGTTGGCAACGATATCGGCTGTCAGGGAGCGGGTGACGGAACTGGAGCCAGTGATGGAAGAGTCGATGTGCAGGATTTGCATATTGGTACCTATACCTCTAAAAATGAGTAAGAGAGCACTTCTTGCCCAGCTCGGATGCTGCGTTGCGGCAAAACAGTGATTCGTTTTGAGTTGCAATGGGATAGATTGTAGATTTGTTTAGATTCGGCAATAAGTCTGCAAAAATGCGATAGATCGTTCCAAATATCAATTCAATCGAGTCCAAGGATATATGCATGGTGGATCTCAACGACATGCTGTACTTCGTCGAAGTGGTCGAGCGCGGTGGCTTTGCCGCTGCGGGGCGGGCACTGGGTATTCCCAAGTCGCGCCTCTCGCGCCGTGTTGCTGAACTTGAGGCCCACCTTGGGGTGCGCTTGCTGCAACGCACCACCCGCAAGCTGTCTCTGACACAAGTGGGGGAGACCTTTCTGCGCCACGGCCAGGCCATGCGCGATGCCGCCCTGGCAGCGTCGGATGCCGTGGCCGAAGTCCAGACCGAGCCGCGCGGCACCATTCGTGTGACCTGCCCGGTGACGCTGGCGCAGACCGTCCTGGGCGAGCTGATGCCCGAATTCCTCAAGCGCTGCCCGCTGGTGCAGGTGGAGATGCAGGTCACCAACCGCCCAGTCAATCTGGTCGAGGAGGGGGTTGATGTCGCATTGCGCGTGCGTGCCACGCTGGAGGACAGCGGCTCCATGGTCGTCAAGCGACTCGACAGCTCGCGCCAGATTCTGGTGGCCAGCCCCGATCTGCTGCAGCGCCAGGGCACCCCCAGGTCGCTGGAGGACCTGCAGTTGCTGGACAGCATGGCGATGACGGCAGTCGACGGTCATTCCAGCCTGCTGCTCGTCGGGCCCGAAGGCAAGGAGCACCGGCTGCAGCTGCAGCCGCGCTATGTGGTCGATGACTTGCTGACGCTGAAATTTGCGGCCCTGGCCGGCAGCGGCATGTGCTGGCTACCTGACTATATGTGTCAGGACGAATTGACCCGGGGCACTCTGGTGCAGTTGCTGCCGCAATGGGCACCTCCGCGCGGCATCGTGCATGCGGTGTTCCCCTCACGGCGTGGGTTGGCACCGGCGGTGCGGCATTTTCTGGACTTCCTTGGGGAGCGCATGCCGGGCAGCAGCATCTCTGCCGTGCAAAAGGCAGCATCGGCCTCGGCGCAGCATTAGCTTCTGCCCATAAGATAACAACAAAACATTCGTTGGGATTTGGGCAGGCCTTGCCCACAATGACTGCCTTGTTATCAGATCAGGAGCACGCCGGGCTTTTTTCCTCTGGCCCGGCTGGCGCTTCGAGATTACAGGAGGCAGCATGACATCCCCATTTCGCATCGTGATCGTGCCTGGCTGGCGCAACTCCGGTCCCGGACATTGGCAAAGCCTGTGGGCAGAGCAGCTGGAAGGCGCCGTGCGTGTACAGCAGCAGGACTGGCTGGTGCCGCACCGCGATGCCTGGGTGGCGGAGCTGGAAAGAGTCTTGCTCGCCGATGAGCGACCTGCCGTCATCGTGGCCCATAGCCTGGGTTGCATCACGACCGCGCATCTGGGCGAGGCTGCTGCGGCGCGCGTGCACGGCGCCTTGCTCGTGGCTCCTGCCGACCCCGAGCGTCGCGCCCAGCTTGCCGACTTCGCCCCCGTGCCCTATGCGCCGCTGCCCTATCGCAGCGTGCTGGTGGCCAGCAGCAATGATCCGTTCTGCCCCATTCGCCGTGCGGGCGCTTATGCCAGGGCCTGGGGCAGCGAGCTGGTGCGTTTGCAGAACGCCGGACATATCAATATCGAGTCGGGCTTTGGCGCCTGGCCACTGGGGCTGGCACTGCTGCAATCGCTGACCGAGCAGGGCGGCTGGAATGCTCAGACCTCGACCCGGCCCTTGCAGGCAACTGCACTTGCGGCCTGAAATCCAGGGGCTGTTCCTCTTTCATGCTTTTCTTTTGATAGCTGTATGCGCTTTCTGATAGAGCGCTTACGGCTATTTTTACTTTGAACTCGCGTGCTGTTTTATTCTTTATATTGAATTTCAGAAAAACAAAGAAAAATATATTCTTTTGAGTTTTAAGGAGTCGTTCGCACAATGTCTACATCTATACACATTGCTCAAGAAAAGGCAGCGAACCATGCATTCCGTGAAGCTCAAGACATTGTTGGCATCCATCGCACTGGCAGCAGCAGGCGCTGCCTCGGCACAGACTCAGCTGCTCAATGTCTCCTATGACGTGGCCCGCGAGTTCTACAAGGATTACAACGCTGCATTCATCGCCCATTACAAGAAGACCAAGGGCGTGGACATCAAGGTGGATCAGTCCCATGGCGGCTCCAGTGCCCAGGCCCGCGCCGTCAATGACGGCCTGGCTGCCGATGTGGTGACTTTCAACACGACCACCGATGTGGATTTCCTGGCCCAGAACGGCGTGGTCGCCAAGGACTGGAACAAGAAGTTCCCGCATGACGCATCGCCCACTACATCGACCATGCTGTTCCTGGTGCGCAACGGCAATCCCAAGAACATCAAGGACTGGTCCGATCTGGTGCGCCCAGATGTGAAGGTTGTGGTGGTCAACCCCAAGACCGGCGGCAATGGTCGCTACGCCTATCTGGCCGCCTGGGGCTCGGTACGTGAGAAGGGCGGCACCGATGCGCAAGCGGCCGAATTCGTGCAAAAGCTCTACAAGAACGTGCCCGTGCTGGGCAAGGGCGGCCGCGATGCGACCAGCATCTTCTTGCAGCGCAATATCGGCGATGTGCTGATCACCTTCGAATCCGAAGTCGTGTCCGTGGACCGTGAATTCGGCCAGGGCAAGGTCGACGCCGTCTACCCCTCGGTGAGCATCGTGGCCGAGAATCCAGTGGCTGTGGTCGAGCGCACCGTGGCCAAGAAGGGCACGACCCAGCTGGCCAACGACTATCTGCAGTGGCTGTACTCTGACGAAGCCCAGGAAATCGCTGCCAAGCATGCGATCCGCCCGCGCTCCGAAGCAGTGCTGAAGAAGCACGCCGACCAGTTCAAGCCCATCAAGCAGTTCACCGTGGCCAAGTACTTCGGTTCGCTGACCGAAGCGCAGAAGGTGCACTTCAACGATGGCGGCCAGTTCGACAAGCTCTACACCCCCGGTAAATAAAGACTCCCTTTGAGCGGCTATGCCGCTTCCCCCTCTCTCGCTGCGCGGGAGGGGGCGACGCCCCAAGCGTAAGGGGCGGCCCTTGCTCGGCGTCCCTGTGGGGCGCCTGCCTGTTCATAGGCCCGGCATGTTGGCTGCAATCACTTTTTCTACATCGCCTTTTGAATATGTCCTCTGCTGCTCTAGCCCCCCGCAAGGCGCGTAGTGCCAAGCGAGTGTTGCCCGGTTTCGGGTTGACGCTGGGCTACACCATTTTTTATCTGAGCATCATCGTGCTTATCCCGCTGGTAGCCCTGCTGTTCAAAAGCTTCTCATTGACCTGGGAACAGTTCTGGACTGCGGTATCGGCGCCGGCCGTGGTCGCTTCCTACGAGCTGTCCTTCACCATGTCCTTTATCGCGGCCTGCGTGAACGTGGTGTTCGGCATGCTGATCGCCTGGGTGCTGGTGCGCTACCAGTTCCCCGGCAAGAAGGTGGTGGATGCGCTGGTCGATCTGCCGTTTGCGCTGCCTACGGCCGTGGCCGGTATCTCGCTGTCGGCGCTGTATGCGGGCAATGGCTGGATCGGACAGTACTTCGAGTCGTTGGGCATTCAGATGGCCTACAACCCCAAGGGCATCGCCATTGCACTGATTTTCATCGGTCTGCCTTTTGTGGTGCGTACCGTTCAGCCGGTGCTTGAAGACTTCGAGAAGGAGCTGGAAGAGGCGGCAACCAGCCTGGGCGCATCGCGCTGGCAGATTTTCTACAAGGTCATACTGCCGCATATCGGTCCGGCGCTGCTGACCGGCTTTGCCATGGCTTTTGCGCGCGCCGTGGGTGAATATGGCTCGGTGATATTCATTGCCGGCAACATTCCCATGGTCTCGGAAATCACTCCGCTGATCATCATGGCCAAGCTGGATCAACACGATGTGGCTGGTGCCACGGCCGTGGCCGTGGTGATGCTGCTGATCTCTTTTGTATTGCTGCTGCTGATCAACGCACTGCAGGCATGGCAGCGCAAGGCGCAGGGAGGCCGCTGATGTCTTCGATTCACGCAGCGATTCAGGCGCTGTTTCCCAATCTGCTGCCCATCTGGGCGCATCTTTTCACCATCGTCGCCATTGCTCTGCTGGTCCTGGTCGTGCTCTACAAGATCACGGCCCCGCCCAAGAGCGCCAAGCTGGAGAAGATGACCACGACCGAGCCGCGCTGGGTGCGCTGGGTTCTGACCACAGTGGCCCTGCTGTTCATGTTGATCTTCCTGATCCTGCCGCTGCTGTCCGTCTTTGGCGAGGCGCTGCGCAAGGGCTGGGATGTCTACGTCACGTCGCTGGGCGAGCCTGATGCGATCTCGTCCATCAAGCTCACGCTGATCACGGCGCTGATTGCCGTGCCCCTGAACCTGGTCTTCGGCGTGGCCGCCGCCTGGTGCATCGCCAAGTACGAGTTCAAGGGCAAGGCCTTTTTGACCACCTTGATTGACCTGCCATTCTCCATCTCGCCCGTGGTTGCCGGTCTGATGTACGTGCTGGTGTTTGGCGCCAACGGCTGGCTGGGCCCCTGGCTGGCCAAGCATGAGATCCAGATCATCTTTGCCGTGCCCGGCATCGTGCTGGCCACCGTGTTCGTGACCTTTCCCTTCATCGCCCGTGAACTGATCCCGCTGATGCAGGCCCAGGGCAGCGACGAAGAGCAGGCCGCCATCGTGCTTGGCGCCTCGGGCTGGCAGACCTTCTGGAATGTCACCCTGCCCAATATCAAATGGGGTCTGGTCTATGGCGTGATTCTGTGCAACGCCCGTGCCATGGGCGAGTTCGGTGCCGTGTCCGTGGTCTCCGGCCATATCCGGGGCCAGACCAACACCATGCCGCTGCATGTGGAAGTGCTGTATGCCGACTATCAGGCGGCAGCCGCCTTTGCCGTGGCATCGCTGCTGGCGCTGCTGGCGCTGGTGACGCTGGTGATCAAGTCCCTCGCCGAATGGCGTGCCGAGCAGCAGGCCAGGGCCGCTGCCGAAGCACCGCCCGAGCGCCCAGGCCAGATCAGCCTCGCAACGAACAAAACCGCCAAGGCAGCCTGAGCTGCCCGGATCAGAACAAGAGATTCATCATGAGTATCGAAATTCGTAATGTCAGCAAGCAGTTCGGCGATTTTCAGGCCCTGCGCGATGTGAGTCTGGATATCAAATCGGGCGAACTGATCGCCTTGCTCGGCCCATCGGGCTGCGGCAAGACCACGCTGCTGCGCATCATCGCGGGTCTGGAGACTGCCGATGTGGGCAGCATCCACTTCAGCGGTGAAGACACCACCGATGTGCATGTGCGAGACCGCAACGTGGGCTTTGTGTTTCAGCACTACGCGCTGTTCCGCCATATGACGGTGTTCGAGAACGTGGCTTTCGGCCTGCGTGTCAAGCCGCGCAAGGAACGCCCCAGCGAGGCAGTGATCAAGGAAAAGGTCATGAAGCTGCTCAAGCTGGTGCAACTGGACTGGATTGCCGAGCGCTATCCATCGCAACTCTCGGGCGGCCAGCGTCAGCGTATCGCGCTGGCCCGTGCCCTGGCTGTCGAGCCCAAGGTGCTGCTGCTTGACGAGCCCTTTGGTGCCCTGGATGCCAAGGTGCGCAAGGAGCTGCGACGCTGGCTGCGCCAGTTGCACGACGAGTTGCATGTGACCTCCATCTTCGTGACCCACGACCAGGAGGAAGCCCTGGAAGTGGCGGATCGCGTGGTGGTCATCAATCAGGGCAAGATCGAACAGGAAGGCACGCCCCAGCAAGTCTGGGATAACCCCGCCACTCCGTTTGTCTATGGCTTCCTGGGCGATGTGAACCTGTTCAAGGGCCGCGCCAGCGATGGCCGGGTCTATCTGGACGAAGGCATGCAGCTGGACAGTAGCGATGCGCGCGGTGCCCAGGACAGCCAGGCTTTTGCCTATGTGCGACCCCATGATCTGGAAGTGGAGCGCTATTCCCCGGGCCAGAACCTCGACGCCCAGGGGCGCCCCACAGGCATCGTGGCTCAGCTTTCGCGCGCCATTGTGGTCGGCCCCATTGCAAGGCTGGAACTTATTCCCTCCGAGACCACACCAAATGTCAGCCATGCCGGGGAAGACGGGTTGATTGAAGCCCAGATTCCCGCACAGCAGTTCAAGGACATGGGTCTGCGCGAAGGTGAAACCCTGGTGGTGACGCCGCGCCGGGCTAAGGTGTTCCTGGATGAGGCGGCTGGGATTTGATACCCCCTGAGGCGCTATGCGCCTTACCCCTGCCTCTCAGGCGGGAGTCTCAGAGTCGCCGAGAGGCGGCTCTGGCTTGCAGTCTCCTGCGAAGGAGTCGTGCAGGCATCAGAGGGCGTTATCCTTGGTGCTGGCATGATTCAGAAATTTCGCAGAAAGAATATTGATGCTTCAATGGTTTGAAACCGCGCCGCGGCGCATCCTGGCGCTGATCAGCGTCGCCTGTGTGGCCATGCTGGCGTTTGGCCTTTACTTGCAGCATGTGGTGGGTCTGGAGCCTTGCCCCATGTGCATCGTACAGCGCTATGCACTGATTTTGGTAGCTATCTTCACAGGGCTGGCAAGCTTTAGAGACCAAAAAGGCTGGTGGATGAGCTTTGGCATTCTGGCCCTGCTGGCCAGCGGTTTCGGTGCATTTGTGGCGGCACGCCAAAGCTGGCTACAGTGGTATCCACCCGAGTTTGCGACCTGCGGCCGTGACTTCTACGGCATGATCGAGCACTATTCCTTCAGCCGCTCCATTCCCATGATCTTCCAGGGCTCGGGCGACTGTGCGGCCATTGACTGGACTTTGCTTGGCGGCTCCATTGCCAACTGGTCGTTTGTCTGCTTCGTGGCGTTTTTCGTGATTCTGGCCATGCTGTTGATCAAGGGCGTAAAGCGCTGAATCCCGGCGACATCCAAACTATGAAGCCCCGGCAAGCGTAAGCTGCCGGGGCTTTTTCATGGCTTGGAAACACTGGCCGTAGCTGTCACTCCAGCAGCTGCAGCCATGGTTTCACCATTAGAGGCTTTCCACGCTCTCGCCAACAAATGTCGGCCCCTTGCTGCCGGGCAACCAGCCTGGATAGGTTTCCATGGCTTCGGCAAACAGGGCCGAGTCAATCCAGCGCTGCAGCCAATGCTGCAGATGAGGCCAGGGCTGCTCGTTCCACTGCGCTTCGTCGATGCGCGCGTACTGGCGCACAAAGGGGCGCAGTGCCATATCGGCCAGACTGGGGTTCAGACCGAACAGATAGCCGGTTTCCTCGAGCTGATCGTTCAGTGCCGACAACCAGGTCAGCGCGTCGGCCTGGGCCTGGTTCACGGCCTCGGCATCGTGGCGCTCGGGGTATTTGCAGCGATCAAGAGCCTGTTTGAAAAAGCCGTCGTTGCGCTCGATCAGAGCCAGCATGTCCTCCAGGCTGCCATGCGTGGGTTGCAGCCAGCCATCGGGGTCGTTGCCGTGCAGCGCATGCAGCATCACCTCCAGGCTCTGATCAATGACTTTTCCGTCCTGCAGCACCAGCACGGGCACCGTGCCCTTGGGCGATGCGTCGAGCAGTGCCTGTGGCTTGTTGCGCAGATTGATTTCACGCAGTTCGCAAGCCAGGCCCGCATGGGCCAGCGCCAGACGGGCTCGAATGGCATAGGGGCAGCGACGGAAGGAGTACAGGACGGGCAGGGTGGCGGCGGCAGTCAAGGCAGGTATCTGATGAGATGAATGAAACCAAAGCGCCATGGCGCTTGCTGGGCGTGTACTGTACCTCTTGCCCTGAAGCCATGCAGACCTGTGCGGCTTAGATGTTTTGGAGTACTCACGGATTGATAGCTTGAAACGATTGGAGTGAAACGGTTTTAGCCATTAAAGAGCGCTGGTTTCAGTCAGTTTGCAACTGGGTCATCAGCCATTGTCTGAAGGTTTGCAAGGCGGCGCTGGCCTGACGCGATTTGAGATAGGTCAGCCAGTAGGCGCCGGTGTCGACCTCATGGGCAAAAGGGCGCACCAGCCGGCCCTGTTGCAGCATGTGCTCGAACATGCGTGCGGGCAGCAGGGCAATGCCTGCGCCCTGAGCGGCGGCCTCGGCCAGCGTTAGCGAAGAGTCGAACATGGCTCCGCGCGCCAGCGGGGCTGCCTGGTCAAGGCCGGCAAACCAGCCTTCCCATTCCTGGGTGCGATAGGAGCGCAGCAAGGTTTGCCGGGCCAGGTCGGCAGGCTCGCGCAGCTGTTGTGCCAGCATGGGGGTGCACATGGGCGAGAGCGGTGCGCGCAGCAGCATCTGCGCGTGCGTGCCATGCCAGGCACCGTCGCCAAAGCGCACGGCGGCGTCCAGCCCTTCGCCGGCCAGATCCACGCGATTGTTATTGGTCAGCAGCCGAAGATCTATGTAGGGGTGCAACTGCTGGAACTGGCTCAGCCTGGGGATCAGCCAGCCTATGGCAAAAGTGCCGACCACGCCCACGGTCAGAATTTCGCGTGGTCGTGGTTCTGCCACCTGCTGCAGCGATTGCTCTATGCGCTCAAAGCTCTGTGCCACCACGGGCCACAAGGCCTGGCCTTCGTCGGTCAGGGCCAGGCCGCGCGGCAGGCGGCGAAACAAAGGCTTGCCAAGGCGCTCTTCGAGATTACGGATGTGCTGGCTGACGGCGGCCTGCGTCACATGCAGCTCCTGCGCGGCGCGAGTCAGGCTCTGGTGACGGGCGGCCGCATCAAACATGCGCAAGGCGTTCAGTGGTAGCTGCATATCTCAATCAAGATAAAAGTTTTTCTAATGGATGGTGTCAATTATTACTGCTGGTTCATACGAATCTACCGATTTATGCTTCAAACCATGACAGTTAACCAAAAGAGGATCTTATGCAGCGACGCAGCATGCTGACAACAGGACTGGCCTTGGGGCTGGGGGCCTGGGGACTGAGCGGCTGTGCTTTTATCTCCAAGCAGCAAGCCGCAGCAGCGAGAACATTGAGCGACGAGTTGGCGGCGTTGGAGATTCAGGCCCAGGGCCGATTCGGCCTGTATGTGCTGGATACCGTCAGTGGCGCCGAGGCGGGCTGGCGCGGCGATGAGCGCTTTCCCATGTGCAGTACCTTCAAGACCTTGTTGGCTGCACGCATGCTGTATCTGGCACAGCGAGATGAAATTCGTCTGTGGCGCAAGCTCTATTACTCTCCTTCCGAAGTCGTGGCCTGGTCGCCGATATCCGAAAAGCGCGCGGGTGCCAATGGCGGCATGACGGTGCAGGAACTGTGTGAAGCGATGGTGCTTGTCAGCGACAACACGGCGGCCAATGTGCTGCTGGAGGCCAGCGGCGGGCCGGCGGCGCTGACGCAATGGCTGCGCGAACTGGGGGACGGCATCACCCGGCTGGACCGCAACGAGCCTTCGCTGAACACTGCGCTGCCCGGCGATGAACGCGACACAACGACGCCGCAAGCCATGGTGCAAAGCCTGCAGAAACTGCTGCTGGGCGATGTGCTGGAGGGCTATGCCCGCGCCTTGTTGCAGCAATGGCTGGTGGACAGCCGTACCGGTGACAAGCGCGTGCGCGCCGGCATGCCCGGCGACTGGACAGTGGGCGGCAAGACAGGCAGCGGAGAGAGGGGCACGGCTTGCGACACTCTTATCGTCTGGCCTACCGCACAATCTGCGCCGCTGCTGGTGACGGCGTATCTGACCGGCAGCCCGCTCGATGGGGCGGGGCGAGAAGCCGTGTTGGCCAGGGCTGGCGAAGCGATCAAACGCTGGTATTACACGATCTGAACCAGCGGCGGTCATTTCGATCGTGGGCAAGGATCTTGCATGCCTGCAGGCTTGGGGGAAGCTCTGTTACAGAAGCCTGACCATCCACTCGATTGCAGCCCGCAGGATGCTCTGTGGGCTTGCCTTTCAGGCTTGAGGTTTGCTGGCAGGCAGGGTAGGGGGCTGACCAATCACAAGTCCTGTCCGAGCCTTGCGCTTGAACTTGGGTGGGCCCGGCAGCAGTTGTTGCGCCTGAATGGCTGATCGCAGGAGATGACCCGGGGCGGAGCTCACCCAGTCGCGCCAGCGTTGCAGACGCACGTTCAAAGTTTGTCGCGACGCCGGCTCTGCATTGATGCGAAGAGGCGTCGAGATCTGTCATTTAATGAGATTGATTCTCATTTTCTGATAGAGTCTGCGCTTTCCCGCTCCGTAGCTGCATGTTTTGCGGCCGATTCCAGAGCCTGGGCGGCATGCCTCGCAAGAGGTCGAGGTGTACCCGTGGTTGCGCACTATTACGCAGAACTCGTCAGTTTCTTTGCTCGCTCGCTCAATAGCCGGGATGCGGCTGCAGATGTCGTGCAGGAAAGCTATGCCCGCGTCTTTGCCATGCAGTCGCGAGAGCTTGCGGTACGGGATTTGCGAGCACTGCTGTTTCGTACCGGCAAGAATATTGTGATCGACGATGCGCGCCGCCGCGCTGCAGAAGCACGCATGCTGGAAACCCTGGCGGTAGTGGGGGCCGATGAGGCGCCCTCGGCCGAGCGTCAGGTGCAAGGGCGACAGCAACTGGTCTTGCTGTCACGGCGCCTGCAAGCCATGCCGCGCAAGCGTCGCGAGGTGTTTGTGCTGGTGCGCATCTATGGCTTCAGCCATGCCGAGGCAGCAGCGCATATGAATATCAGCGAAGCCGCCATCGAAAAACATGTGGTGCGTGCCGTCTGCGATTGCATGGGGCTCAAGTCATGAAGGCCGAGATGCCCGAGCGCAAACGGCTGGAATACGCCTTGTTGCTGATTGCTCGCCAGCATGGCGCAAGTACCGAAGCAGCGCAGGTAGCGGTAGAGACGCTGGAACGCTGGCGTGCCAGGGAGCCGGCGAACGAACAGGCGGCGCAGGCCGCCATGGCAGCTTGGGAAGCGACGCAAGGCAGCGCCTTGCAGGGCGAGATGCCCTTGCCCGCCACCCAGTCGGCGCGTGCGCAGCAGACGCGCCGGCGTGCGCTTTCCGTGCTGGGAGTCGCTGGTGTGGCGGGCCTGGCCGGCATGCTTGGCCGCTGGCACTGGCTGCAGCCAACGGAGCAGATCGCGCTGCATACAGGCCATGGACAGCAATTGAGCCGTCATCTGGCCGATGGCAGCCAGCTCGATCTGGCGCCTGGCACCGATGCATCGGTGCTGCTGTACCGCCAGCGTCGCGAGGTTCATCTGCAGCAGGGCGAAATCCGGCTCGACGTGGCCCATGATGCACAGAGGCCGCTGGAGGTCCACACGGCCCTGGGCCGGGTGCGTGTACTGGGTACGGTTTTTTCTGTGGCCCTTAGGCTTACCGGCCTGCAGGTCAGCGTCGCCCAGGGCCGTGTGGCCGTGTGGCAGCAAGCCCGCATGACGGATCAGAATCCCGATGCCATGCTGGGCGCCGGCCAAGGCCTGCGCATCTATGCAGGCGGCGAGCTCGCGCACTACTCGCTCAATGCTTCGGATGTGGGCGCCTGGCGCGAAGGCTGGCTGGTGTTCGACCGCACGCCACTGACCGAAGTCGTGGCGCGCTGGAGTGACTATCTGGCCCAGCCGATGCTGCTGGACGATGGGGCTTCTTTGCAATCCCTGCGATTGACCGGCAGCTTCAAGCTGCGCGAGCCTGCCATCTTCATTGCCAGCCTGTCGCGCTCCCTGCCGGTGCGCGTGGAGCAACTGGCCGATGGCCGCACCATCATCCGTCGGCGCTGACGGCCGGCAAGGCCGGATGAAAATTTTTGTCCGGTACAAACCGTTTCATGCGTCTTCACTGTGAAAGCACTTTGACAAGCAGTTCACAGGACGTATTTGATGAAAAGAAATCACTCTCATTTTTCTTCTAACCAAGGGAAGGGTTTGGCTGCGGGTTCGCATGGTGGCAGTCTGCGCAGCGTGGCTCTGGCCAGTGCCTTGGCTTGTCTGAGCTGGTCGGGCCTGGCGGTGTTGCCGACGGCTCATGCCCAGAGCGCCAGCAGCCAGACAGCCATGTCCACATCGCGCAGCCTGAGCTTGCCTGCGCAGCCCCTGGGACAGGCATTGAATGCACTGGCCCGCACCTGGGGGGTGTCGGTCTCGGTTGACGCTGCATTGGTGGAAGGCCGCACGGCGCCGGCGCTGCAAGGCGTTCATACCTTGAACGAGGCGTTGGGCAAGGCACTGACTGGGAGCGGGCTGGAAGCGGTACCTGCCGGGTCGGCCATCACCGTGCGCCGCCACAGCAACCAGACCGGCATGCTGGGCGAGGTGACGGTGACGGCCCAGGCTGAACGCGAAGCCACGGAAGGCAGCGGCTCGTATGCCGCCTCATACGTGTCCCTGGGCAAAGGGCAGGACATCCGCGAGACACCACAGTCGATCTCGGTGGTGACGCGCCAGCGCATTGAAGATCAGGCCATGAGCAATGTGGGGGAGGTGATGCAGCAGACCACCGGCGTGACGGTGGACTATGGCGGCGCGGGTGGACTGGGCGGTGCGGCCACCAAGTTTCTGTCGCGCGGCTTCGAGATCAGCAATGTGCAGATCGACGGTGCCAGTGTGGACGCGTTCAGCCAGCAGCTGTTCGACCCCAATCTGGCCATGTATGACAGTGTGCAGGTGGTGCGCGGCGCCAACGGTCTGTTCAGCGGTAATGGGGAGCCTGGCGGTGCCATCAATCTGGTGCGCAAGCGTCCCACGGCGCAAAAGCAGATTCTGGGCTCGGTGGGCGTCGGCAGCTGGAGTCGCAAACAGGCCGAGCTGGATGTTGCGGGCCCGTTGAATGAAGCAGGGAGCCTGCGAGGTCGTGCCGTGCTCGCGCATTCGGACAAGAACTTTTTCTATCGCGGAGCGGATTCGCAAAACAGCTTGCTCTACGGCATTCTGGAGGCCGATGTGACCAGCTCCACGCGTGTGAGCCTGGGAGCCAGCTACGACAAGCTCAAGGCCACTCCCTGGCGCGAAGGCCTGCCGCGTGCCGCCAATGGCGACGATCTGAAGCTGTCCCGCAAAACCGCGCTGATGGCGGGCTGGAGCCACTACGACAAGAGCGCCAAGGAGATTTTTGCGCAACTCGACCAGCAACTGGCGGGGGACTGGAAGCTCAAGGCTCAAGTCAATTATCAGAAGGTGGACAGCGATTCACGGCTGGCCAGCCTCAGCGGAGCCGTTGACCCTGCAACAGGTCTTGGCGCCAACTGGACCGGCTTTTCCAACGACTTTCGTTCGGAGAAAAAAAGCCTGGATGTGCATGCCAGCGGCCCGTTCTCGTTGTTTGGCCGCAAGCACCGCTTGCTCTTCGGCGCGGACTGGAGCAAGGTCCGTGACGATCAGGACACCTATTACTCCGAGATGGATACGCCGCTGTCTCTGACCAATGTCTATGAGTTCGATCCCGGCAGAATACCCCCTGCGGTACGCGAACGCATGACGCGCAGCTATCCCGGCTATGGAGCCACGCAAAAAGGCTTTTATGGTCGTGCCAACCTGAGCCTGACGGATCAGCTCACTGCCATTGTCGGAGGACGTTATGCCAGCTACTCCTACGACACGCCATACATCAACTACAACGCCGATGGCAGTGTTCGGGCGAGCGGTCGCGAGTACTACAGCGAAAGCGGTATCTTCACCCCCTATGCAGGCCTGGTCTACGACCTGGGCAAGCAGTGGACAGCCTATGGCAGCGTGACCGAGATCCACAAATCGCAGGCCAATATGCTGGCCGGGCCGGCACCGGGGGCCGCGCTGGACCCGATCAAAGGCCGCAGCTTCGAGCTGGGCATGAAGGGGGAACTCGCCGATGGCAAGCTCAATACAGCGCTGGCTCTTTACCGTATCGAGCGCAAGGGGCAGGCGGTGCGTGATCCGCGTTATCCGGAAACGGATGTGGGGAATCTGGGCCTGAGCTGCTGCTATGTCGCGCAGGGCAAGATCATCAGCCAGGGGCTGGACATGGAAGTGACCGGTCAGCTGGCGCAGGGCTGGCAGCTGTTTGCCGGCTATACCTACAACCACAATCGCAACAAGACCGACCCGTCGCAACTGGTCTACAGCTCCATCACACCCAAGCACCTGTTCAAGCTGTGGAGCACGTATCAGTTGCAGGGTCAGCTCTCGCCATGGACGGTGGGCGGTGGCGTAACGCTGCAAAGCGCCACCTATGTCAGCGGCACGGCCAACAGCTACAACCCGGCATCGGGCCAATACGATGGCAATGCCGTTCCCTTCCGCTTCACCCAGGCCGGCTACGCCGTCTGGGGTGCCAGCGTGCAATACCGCATCAATCGCAACTGGTCGGCTGCACTCAATGTGCACAATCTGTTCGACAAGACTTACTACAAGACGGTTGGGACCTCGGGCAGCGGCAACTGGTATGGCGAGCCGCGTAGCGTGCTGCTGACCTTGCGTGGCGCGTTCTGAGCGGGCTGGCATGAGCGGCAAGCCAGCATCTCAGCCCGGACTTCGCCAGACCATGTCATGGCTGCACACCTGGTGCGGCCTGGTGTGCGGCTGGCTGCTCTGCGCCATTTTCCTGACGGGCTCGATCAGTGTGTTCCGTGAGCCCATCACGCGATGGATGCAGGGGTTGCCACTGGAGGGCAGCGGCCAGCAGCCGCTTTCTCCGCAAGAGCGTCTGCAGGCCTTGCGGCTGGCCGAGCAGCACCTGAGCAAGACGGCGCCGGATGCCAGTATCTGGCGCATCGGTCTGCCGCTGCACGCAGGCGATGGGGTCAAGGTATTCGCGCGTACCCTGGACGGCGATCAGCAGGCCAGCCTGCATGCACAGACGGGCGAAGCCTTGCCCGAACCCGCCACGCGCGAGACCGAAGGCGGCCGGCATTTCATGTCCTTTCACTATTCCTTGCAGGGCGGTATCGCTGGCTTCTGGGTGGTGGGACTGGTGTCGATGTGCATGATGGTGGCGCTGGTCTCCGGCGTGATTGTGCACCGGCGCATTTTTCAGGACTTCTTTACCTTCCGGCCCGGCAAGGGCCAGCGCTCCTGGCTGGATGCTCACAATGCATCGGCCGTGCTCACGCTGCCGTTTCTGTTCATGATCGTCTACACAGGACTCGCGCATTTCTACACCAGCTATATGCCTTGGCCGCTGCAATCGCTGTATGGGCAGGACCGTTCGGCCTACAGCCGCTACGAGTCCGAGTTGAATGCCAGACCCGAGGCGAATACGCTCTCGAATGTGCCTGCCATTGCAGCTGTGGACCTTGTCAGCCTTGCGCAGCAGGCCCAGTCCCTGCTGACGGAGCCCGTTGTGGGCGTGGTGGTGCAGCGACCTGAGGGGGCGCCGGCCACGATACGCTTCACTGAAGGAAAGCCGGATACGGCCGCGACTCGCCGAATGGTCAATAGCGCCACATCACTGATCTTTGATGCCGCCAGCGGTCGCTTGCTGCAAGCACCAAGCAACCCCGCATCCGGCAATCTGGCGACTGACACCTACCCCGTCATCAGTGCGCTGCATCTGGTCACCTTTGGCGGCTGGACGATGAAGTGGCTGTACTTTGTCCTGGGCCTGGTCGGCACGGCAATGATTGCCAGCGGATCGATCTTGTTTGCGGTCAAGCGCCGTGCAAGAAGCGGTCATGAATGGGGCACGGCGACGCCCTCCATGTACCGCTGCATCGATGCGCTCAATGTGGCGGCACTGGCAGGCTCGGCGCTGGCGTCCATTGCCTATCTGTACGGCAATCGTCTGCTGCCCCTGGTGCTGGAGGCACGTTCCAGCTGGGAAATTCGCGTGTTCTTTGCGGTCTGGGTTCTGAGCCTGCTGCATGCGCTGCTGCGCACGGCGCGCCAGGCCTGGCGCGAACAGCTATGGATTGTGGCCTTGCTGTGCGTGGGCCTGCCGCTGCTCAATGCCATGACTACAGGCCAGCACGTGGGCATGTATCTGGCGCAGGGCGATGGTCAGAGGGGCGGACTGGAGCTGACCTGCATGGCGCTGGGCCTGCTGGTCGCCTGGGGCGCATGGCGGCATGAAAAGTCGCAGCGCAGCAAAAACATGGCGCAGCTGCGTGCGAGCCGTGGCGTTGTCTCAGGAGGTCTCACATGAAAGCGGCGGCAATGACCAAGGCTCAGACCAGGCGCTATCGCTGGGCCGTGCTGCTGCGCGTGCTGATGGCCACGCTGGGCGGCTATGCGCTCACGGCGCTGGCCTGCGCCGTGATGGCTCATGTGCTTGTGGCCGTGGGTGCCATGCAGCGTGCACCTGCCGTGCTGCTTTCCACCTTGCTCAGCTTTGTGCTCTACACCGCAGTGGCGCTCTGGGCCTTCCATGTGCGCTGCCTGCTGCGCGTGACGGCATGGATGGCGGGCTCGGCAGTTTTGCTGACAGCTGCGCTGCAGGCGCTGAAAGGTGTGGCATGAGTCTGTGGCAGGTGATGGTCTGCGCCCTGGCGCTGTGCTTGGCAGGCATGCTGGTGCTGAGCCAGGCCATGGACAGGCATTGCGATCAGCTTGTATCGCGTGGCGAGCCCGGGCCGGCGCTGCGGGTCGTGCTGCGCCTGGCGGGGGCGGCGCTGATGCTGCTCGCACTGTGGCTGTGCATGGGCTTGTGGGGTGCTGCGGTGGGAACCATCGTCTGGCTGGGCTGCCTCAGTGTGGCCGCGCTGGCACTCACATGGCTGCTCGCCTATGTGCCTGGGCCCGGTGCAGTGCTGGTGGCCATGGGAGGTCTGGTCGCCTTGGCCGGGACGCTTTGGGTGGCATTCACGGGATGAGTTAGACGGCATGACCGCATGGGCATTCCCTCGGGCTTTAGCCGGGCGATTCGCAATAGATGTGCGAATCGGGCAGTCGTTGTAAAAACCTGTGTGGGCAATCGTTGTGGCTAATGCCGATCTAGCAAGTCCTTGGGCAGGCGCAGAATGTGGGTATTCGCCCATTTTTTCAGCCGCCCCGAAACGATTGCCCGCCCATGCAGCAAGAGCCAGATTTCTTTCACAACCTCAATGAGGAGATGCGCGACGGAAAGCGCTGGCTGGAGCGGACGGTGGTGCTGGCCTATGCCGCGGCAGCGGGCCTGAGCGTGGTGGCTTTCACGCTGCTGGCCGAGGCGGCGTTCGGATTTTTCGAGAGCATCTACCACGGCGTCCACGGCTGGCTGGTGTTGATCTGGATGCCGGCCATCACGGCGGCAGCGGTCTGGGCCACGCGCAAATGGGCTCCGGGTGCCAGCGGCTCGGGCATCCCGCAGGTGATTGCCACGCTTGAACCATCGGTCGATGCCAGTCTGCGCAAGCGCTTTGTGTCGCTGTGGCTGTCGTTTGCCAAGATCGTGCTGTCCAGCGCGGGATTTCTCGCTGGGCTGTCGATAGGGCGCGAAGGGCCGTCGGTGCAGGTGGCTGCCGGTGTCATGCATTCGGCGCGGCGCTGGCTGGGCCCCAAGTCCGTCATCAACACCCATGCCTTGCTGGTGGCCGGTGGGGCGGCAGGTATTGCAGCAGCCTTCAACGCCCCGCTGGCGGGCGTGGTGTTTGCCATCGAGGAGCTCTCGCGCAAGCTGGAGTCGCGCTCCAGCGGACTCATCATCGCGGCCATTGTGCTGGCCGGTCTGATGGGGGTCTCGGTCTTCGGCAATCTGAGCTATTTTGGCCGCATCCGCGTGGCCGAACTCGGCTGGCGTGACCTGCTGCCTTGTCTTGCCGTGGCGCTGACCTGCGGCGTGCTGGGCGGCCTGTTCGCCAAGCTCATGACCCACTCGCTGACTTCATCCACGGAGCGCCTCAACAAGCTCAGGTCACGCTTTCCCATCCGCTTTGCGGCAGTGCTGGCCCTGCTGATTGCCGTCATCGGCGTGGTCACCGGCGGCGCCACCTTTGGTGCGGGCTCTGAAGCCGTCAAGCATATGCTGCAGGGCGAGGCCGATGTGCCCGAGTTCTATGTCACGCTCAAATTCATCGCTACCTGGCTATCGGCCTGGGTGGGCGTACCCGGCGGTATCTTTGCGCCCTCGCTGTCGATTGGTGCAGGCGTGGGGAATAACGTTGCATCGATTGTTGGAACTGCGGATATAGCGCCTGCATTGATAGCGATGGGCATGGCTGCCTTTCTGGCGGCGGTCACCCAGGCGCCACTGACGGCCTTCATCATCGTGATGGAGATGGTGGACGGCCACTCACTGGTGCTGAGCCTCATGGCATCGGCCATGATCGCCAGCATGATCTCGCGCATGATTGCGCGGCCGCTGTATGAGTCGCTGGCCTTGCACATGCTCCAGATGGCAAGGGCCTCTTTGCCCAAGGTGCCGGAGCCTGAAGCCGCTGCGGCTCCAGCGGAGTCCACACAGCCTGTGGCGCGGGACGAGTCTTCAGAGACTGATGCACTGCAAAAGTCGCGTCAAGGCTAGGCTGTCGGTTGAATCCATCAGCAGCGTCTACGCGGAATTGAACTAGCTTGGGCCAACGGTGCTTATGCTCGGGTGAAATCAGTAGTTCAGGTGATTCTGGACGCGAGGCGCAGTCGGTGAGTCAGGCCTACAGGCATGTGATATCCAAAGAGCGAGAAGTGGGGCGACCTCGCCATTGGTGAGGTATGTGACGTCTACGACTGAGGCCACTTGCAGCACCGATCTGGCCTATCGTTCCAGTCGGTCATCTTTTTCGACTTCCGAAGCCAAGCGTTAAGCAAGCGTCCTGGATACGACTGCCGCTGGCCATCGCGGTTGGAACATGAGCGTCACAAGTGTCAGGTCCACGGGCTTGAACAGTCCGGGCAGCCAGGAGTACGCCTGTGGTATCAAGTGCGACCCGGTTTTCAGGTGTTAGGCTTGTTTGTGCACCATCACATGCATGGCTCGTTCGCCCTGCCTCACTTCGGCGACCTCATAGCCCAGAGCGCGCATGTCCAAGCCTTGCCAGAGGTTTTCGCCGGACCCCATCAACAGAGGACGTACAGCGAGGTGAATCTCATCGACCAGTCGCGCCTGCAGGAACTGTCGCACGGTGGCTACGCCGCCGCCAATGCGAATATCGCGATCACCTGCGGCTGTCTTGGCTTGCGCCAGCGCCGATGCAATGCCATCCGTGACGAAGTGAAAATCAGTGCCTCCCTGCATGCGCAGCGAGGGCCGCGCGTGGTGGGTCAGGACAAATGCGGGCACGTGATAGGGCGGCTCATCGCCCCACCAGCCCTTCCAGCTTTCGTCGGGCCAATGGCCGCGTATCGGTCCGAACATATTGCGCCCCAGAATCCACGCGCCGATGTTCTCGAAGGAGCGTTCGGCCATCTGATTGTCGACACCTGTTTCGCCGATCTGAGACCCCCCATGCATGCGCTGAAAGACTTGGGTGGGGAAGAACCACTCAAGGATCTCAGGTCCACCGACGCCGAGCGGGTTCTGCAAATCCTGGTTGGGGCCGGCGGAGTAACCGTCCAGCGAGATGCCGAAGCAGAGGACTTTGACTTTCATGACGGAACACCTTTCAGGTTAGAGAGCGATGAACGATGGCCTCGATATCAACGTCTGTACTTAGCGTTTCCACATGCCTCGGTCACCCGTCGCATTGTTGAGCTCAGGGTGTTGGGTCCGAAGTCGCGTCTGACCGCTGCTTTGGGTAGCCACCTGAATGGACGCTGCTGCTGCGGACTCAGTCATCCATCGCACTGCTCAGCTTGATCGCGACTCAAGCTATCCATTTTTCAACCGCATGACCCCACAAAACCGCAGGCGGTACAGAACTGACAGCCATCTTTTTTGATCATGGCATGTGCTCCGCAGTCGGGACACTTTTGACCGCTGACTGGGGCATTGTTCTCGGGCGGAGATGCCGGCGTAGCCGCCGTGCTGGGCGCCGGCTGGGGCAGGCCGCGATTGGCGATGATGCTTTGAATCGCATAGGCCAGCAGCGCCACTTCGCTGTCATGCCAGAGCGGGATGCGGCTGCCGTCGTCACGCGTCCTGTTGCCGTAGCGCACCGGGCCGCGATCCCAGGCCACTTTGCGCAGATCGGCCAGGGCCTTGTCGAGAAAGCCGCCACGCGCGGCCAGGCTCAAGCTGCGCATGGTGGCCGTGATCCATTGCTGGCTTTCCCCGGTCTGGCCCACGGGCATGAAGAATTCGATGGGACGCTCCACACCGTCGACCACCATGAAACTGACGACCAGATAGAGACGCCGTATGCCGTCATGTGTGAAATACTCGATCTTGTCCACCACGGCATTGAGCGGACCCTCGGGGCGGCGCTCGATCACGGCCGTCATGCCGCTGCTGCTAACCGAGTTGATTGCAGCCTGCGATTTACCGGTAGGCGCTTGAGAGGGGGCGGGGGCTGAATCGGTAGACAGAACCGCGCCCAGCGTGTCGTTGGGACGGTAGGTGGCACAGCCTTTGAGGCCGACCTCCCAGCACTCCATATAGAGGTGCTTGAAGTCCTCGAACGGATAGTCGGCCGGGATGTTGACGGTCTTGGAAATCGAAGTGTCGATAAAGGGCTGGACGCAGCGCATCATGGCCACATGCTCGCTGGCGCTCAGCTCCAGGGCGCTGACAAAGCACTCGGGCAGCGGGGCATCGTCGCCGTGCAAGGCCTTGTAGAGGCGGTAGGCGTGATCTTGCACAGTGTAGAACTGCTCTCCGCCGTTGGCCGTGCGCTTTTTGCGCGTATAGGTCCACGAGAAGGCCGGCTCGATGCCGTTGGACGCATTGTCGGCAAAGGCCAGTGATACCGTGCCCGTGGGGGCGATGGACAGCAGATGACTGTTGCGCAGCCCATGTTTTTTGATGGTAGCGCGCAGCTCCTTGGGCAAGCGTTTGGCAAAGCCGCTTTTCAGATACTGCTTGGCGTTGAACAGAGGGAAGGCACCTTTTTCCCGTGCCAGCTCCACCGACGCGGCATAAGCCGCATCGCGCATGGCACGGGCTATTGATGCGGCCTGCTGCAGGCCAGCATCGCTGGCGTAATGCAGGCCCAGCAGAATCAGGGCGTCTCCCAGCCCCGTGAAGCCCACGCCGATGCGGCGCTTTTGCTGTGCCTCGCGCTGCTGCTCGGGCAACGGCCAGACGGTGGCGTCCAGCACATTGTCCAGCATGCGCACCTGAACCGCGACGGCGGCGCGAAAGGCTTCCAGGTCGAAGAAGGCCTGCGGTGTGAACGCCTCGCGCACAAAGCGCGTGAGTATGACCGGGCCCAGATCGCAGCAGCCGTAAGGCGGCAGGGGTTGCTCGCCACAGGGATTGGTGGCAGCAATCTGCTCGGCATACCAGAGGTTGTTGTCGGCATTGATGTTGTCGAGGAACAGAATGCCAGGCTCGGCAAAGTCATAGGCCGAGCGCATGATGGCGTCCCAGAGCGTGCGCGCAGGCTGGCTGCGATAGACCCAGAGACCATCGTCGCGGCGATGGGCACCGGCCTGCATCTGTGCCTCGCTGGGACTGGCGACATGCACCAGCTCCCATTCTGCATCGTCCCTGACCGCCTGCATGAAGGCGCTGCTCACGCCCACAGAGACATTGAAATTGTTCCAGCGCCCCTTTTGTCGCTTGGCGGTGATGAACTCCAGCACGTCGGGGTGGTCGATGCGCAGCACGCCCATCTGGGCTCCGCGGCGCGCACCGGCCGATTCCACCGTGGTGCAGGATGCATCGAAGACATCGATGAAGGAGCAGGGGCCCGATGCAAAGGAGTTGGTGCCGCGCACCAGCGCGCCGCGCGGCCGCAGGTTGGAGAAGTCATAACCCACGCCACCACCACGGCGCATGGTCTCGGCCGCCTGAGAAAGCGCCGTGTAGATGCCGGGGTTGCCCTGGCTGTCGAAACCATTGGTGGCGTCGGCGACGGGTTGCACAAAGCAGTTGATCAACGTGGCCTTGGTATCAAGCCCAGCAGCTGCCATGATGCGGCCGGCACCGATGGCACCGCGCTGCAGATTGGCCAGGAATTGTTGCTCCCAATGCGTCTGAAGCTCAGGCTTTTCAACAGCTGCCAGGGCTCGTGCCACGCGGGCAAACAGGTCTTGTTCGGATTGCTCGCCGTCGGCCAGATATTTTTCGGCCAGCACATCCTGGCTGATGGCCTGAGGAGGGAGTGTGTTCATGGCATGCCTCATGCTAATCGGATGCTGACTTTGTAGCCCAGACTGTTTGGTGGTGCTGTGATGCAGCGCAACATCGGCGATGCACCAAGTGGCCAGAAGCCTCCATCGCCAGAACGGGCCCGCCCCAAAATTGTGACAGACCCGCCGAAAATAGACGGAAAAGACCGGGGCGGCGTATGAGGCAGGGCACCGCGCAGGCCGAGCTTCAAACGGTATCGGCCGACAAGAGGGAGACGCAACGATCTATCGAAGGCTACGCGCGGGTCTGAATCATGTCCCCCTCAAAGCGCGCAGCGGCATTCACGACCGCCATCACTGATGCGGTGACGATGTTCGCGTGCATGCCTACGCCAAACCGTGAGCCGGGCACGCCAGGCCATGCGGCTTCGATGACGGCAACGGCGCAGGCGTCGGCGCCGTTGCCCAGGCTGCGCTCTTCGTAGCTGTCGATGCGCAGCGGCAACTCCAGTGCAGCGACGGTGGCTGCAATAGGGCCGTTGCCGATGCCGCTGCGCAGCCTGGGTTGCCCGTTGGCGTCGTGCCAGTGCAGTTCGATACCCTGGCCTTGCGGGCTGTCGAACAGGCGGTGGCTTTCATAACGCAGTGACCGAGAACCGGCTTGGGCATGCAGGTAGGTGGCTTCAAACAGCTCCCAGATCTGTGCGCTGCTAAGTTCGGTTTCGCTGCTGTCGGCCCAGGCCTGGACAATGGCGCTGAACTCGATCTGCATGCGCCGCGGCATGGTGATGCCCCTGTCCTTCTGCAGCAGGAAAGCAATACCGCCCTTGCCGGACTGGCTGTTGACGCGCACGATGCTGTCATAGGTTCGTCCCAGGTCCTGCGGGTCTATGGGCAGATAGGGTACGCGCCACGGGGCGTTGGGTTGTTGCGTCGCAAAGCCCTTGGCAATCGCATCCTGGTGTGAGCCGGAAAATGCCGTGAACACCAGGTCGCCCACATAGGGGTGGCGCGGATGTATGGGCAGGGCCGTCGAAGCTTCGGCAATGCGTGCCACGGCAGCGATGTCGGAGAAATCCAGGCCCGGAGCAATGCCTTGGGTGTAGAGGTTCAGGGCCAGCGTCACCAGATCCACATTGCCGCTGCGCTCGCCGTTGCCGAACAAACAGCCTTCCACACGCTGGGCGCCGGCCAGCAGGGCCTGCTCGGCACAGGCCACGCCGGTGCCTCTGTCGTTGTGGGGGTGTACCGAAAGCGTGATGTGCTCGCGCCGTGCCAGACGCCGGTCCATCCATTCGATCTGGTCGGCAAACACATTGGCGGTGGAAACCTCCACCGTGGTCGGCAGGTTGATGATCATGGGGCGCTTAGGACCGGCATCCCAGGCTGCAATGGCGGCATTGCACACGGCCAGGGAAACGTCCAGCTCGGCCATGCAAAAGGTTTCCGGGGAGTACTGCAGCACCCATTCGGTTTCGGGGTGCTGCTCGGTGAGTTGCCTGAGGTGGCGTACATGGTGCTCCACCATGGCAATGATCTGCGGCACTTCCATGCCAAAGACGATTTCGCGGAAGGCCGGTGCCACGGCGTTGTACAGATGCACGATCACGCGGCGTGCGCCGGCCACGCTGCGCACCGTGGTGGCAATCAGGTCCTCACGCAGCTGGGTGATGACCATGGGTGTGACGTCGTGCGGAATCAGTTGCGCTTCGATGAGGTGGCGCACGATGTCGAAGTCGGTCTGCGAAGCGGAGGGGAAGCCGATTTCAATTTCCTTGAAACCGATGGCGACCAGCTCCTCGAACAGCCGCAGCTTGCGCTCGCGGTTCATGGGTTCGAACAGCGCCTGGTTGCCGTCGCGCAAATCGGTCGAAAGCCATACGGGCGCTTGGGTCAACGTACGGGCAGGCCATTGGCGGGTGGGCAAGTCCACAACGGGAAATGCGCGGTATTTGGTAGAGGGATCAGCCAGCATAGAGACCTTGGAGTTGAAGAAACGATCACCTGGTCTCCCTGCCCGGATGGGGCTGGCTAAGGCCGGGGTCTGGGAAGACCAGGATGGGACCATGCGCGAACGCGTGCATGCGGACCCCGACCAGATGTCAGAGTCAGTAGGCGTAGCGAAAGCGGGTGGCGGTGTTTCACGGCAAGGTGCTTGATGGAGGCAATGCGGCTACTTTATGTCGCCAGAGGTATAGACTTCTATCGATAGATATTCATTTGTTGTAGAAATTTGGACATCTCATGGGTTTTGCTTCCCCCGAACATGGTGCGCATGCGCTGGATCTGCAGCATGCCCAGGCCTCTTCGCTGCCTGTTACGGGCGTGGAGCAGCGCTATCCGCCCGGCCATGTGGTGCCGCAGCACAGCCATGCGCGTGGCCATCTCATCTATGCGTCTGAAGGTGTGTTGCTGGTCGAGTCCCCCAGCGGCCAATGGCTGGTTCCGCCGACCACGGCAGTGTGGCTACGCCCGGGCATGCTGCACGGGATCACGGCGACCACGGCGGTGCGGGCCTATGGCCTGTTCGTCGACGAGGCCTGGTCCGCACAGCTGCCGGCCCGGGACGGCGTGCTGCATGTCGCGCCGCTGGTGCGCGAGCTGATGACAGCTCTGGTGGCATTGCCCCACGAGGGGCCGCATAGGCCGCGCGATGCCTTGCTGGGCAGTTTGCTGCTGGAGGAACTCAGCGCCCTGGCCCCGCTGCCGTATTACCTGCCCTGGCCCCAGGATGCGCTGATGCGACGTATCTGCGAGAGCATGCTGAGTGCACCGGCGCAGCGCACCACGGTGGAAGCCCTGGCGCGGCAGCACGCGCTCACGCCCAAGACGCTGCATCGCCGCTTTCTGAAAAGCACCGGAATGAACTGGGGCAGGTGGTATCAGCAGATGCGCCTGATGGCTTCCATCCCCCAGTTGCTGCAGGGCATGGCCATCACGACCGTGGCACTGGAAAGCGGCTATGAAAGCCATAGCGCATACACGGCTGCGTTTCGCCGCCAGTTCGGCCGCCCGCCATCGGAGTTTGTTGCGTCGGCAGGCCGGGCTACGCGGCCTTAGCCGTTCTTGCAACGCCTGCCGCATCAAGATCTTTTGCTCCGAAAATAGCTTCCAACGCTGGTTTATCAAGCGCCGGAAGCTATTTTTAATAGTGAAGGTGGATTAGAGCTTCTTCACCAGCACCTGGCTCTTGCGGCCCCAGTTGTACTTGGCCTTGCGGGCCTCGGGCAGCCATTCGGGCTCGACAGGCTGAAAGCCGCGCTTGATGAACCAGTGCATGGTGCGCGTGGTCAGCACAAACATGGTTTCGCAACCCAGGGCGCGGGCGCGTTGTTCGATGCGTTTGAGCAGCTTTTCGCCGTCTCCCGTGCCCTGACTCTTGGGAGAGACGGTGACGGCGGCCATTTCGGCGGTCTTCGCCTCCAGGTAGGGGTGCAGGGCGGCGCAGCCGAAGATCACGCCATCGTGTTCGATCACGGTGTAACTGGCGATATCGCGTTCGATCTCGGTGCGGTCGCGCTTGACCAGCGTGCCGTCGCGCTCGAAGGGCTCGATAAGCTGAATGATGCCGCCCACGTCGTCGATCGTGGCCTCGCGCAGTTCTTCGAGCTTTTCGTCGATGACCATGGTGCCTATGCCGTCGTGCACATAGATCTCCAGCAGCAGCGCTCCGTCGGTCGAGAAGGGCAGGATATGGCTGCGCTCCACGCCATGCTCGCAGGCTCGTACGCAGTGCTGCAGATAAAAGCCCACATCGGTCGGCTGCTGTGCAGGAGGGAGCTGGGCCAGCAGGCGGCGCGCGGCGTCCAGCGGCAGCTCGGTATCGATGGGATTGTTCTCGTCGGCCGGGCCGCTGGGGTCCATGCGCACGCCGGGCACTTCGGTCAGGAACAGCAGCTTGTCGGCCTTGAGTTCGATGGCCACGCGGGTGGCCACTTCTTCCATGCTGAGGTTGAAGGCCTCGCCCGTGGGCGAGAAGCCGAAGGGCGAGACCAGCACCATGGCTTCGGAGTCCAGCGCGCTGCGAATGCCTTCCACATCGACCTTGCGAACCAGACCGGAATGCATGAAGTCCACGCCGTCGACAATGCCAACGGGACGGGCGGTGAGGAAGTTGCCCGAAATCACGCGCACGCGTGCACCCGCCATCGGCGTGTTGGGCAGTCCCTGGCTGAAGGCGGCCTCGATCTCGTAGCGCAGCTGGCCGGCCGCTTCCTGGGCACAGTCCAGCGCAATGGAGTCGGTGACACGCATGCCGTTGTAATAACGCGGCTCCTGGCCCTTGAGGCGCAACTGCTCGTTGACCTGGGGACGAAAGCCGTGCACCAGCACGATCTTGACGCCCATGGCCTGGATCATGGCCAGGTCCTGGACGATGGAGCTGAGCTTGCCCGCATCGATGGCTTCACCGGTCAGACCCACCACAAAGGTCTGGTGTCGGAACTTGTGGATATAGGGAGCCACGGACCGGAACCAGGGAACAAAGGTGAAATTGAAGACGGTGGACATGGCAGTGCGCGAAAACCTCGAAAAGCGGGAAAAAAAGGCCTGCGTTGGGGATCACGCAGGCCTGCGGCGCAAAGTGTAGCGTTTACTAGCGTGCCTGGGCTCATTGCCGCCGGGTTTTATGCGCGCTGATCGCACAGTTTGTGGCTTTTTTGACGGGATGTTTTCAAAAAATGAGGACCGCAGCCGGACAGCGCCTTGCGCAGCCAAGCCGAAAGCCCAGCGAGGACGCTTCGGGCATGGCCTTGCTGGCAGGATGGGGCGGGCGCAGGTGCCTACGGGCATCGCTCCGGTGGGTGCTGGAGCGCTAGTTCCAGTTGTCGATCTTGGTGTCGTCGGGCGAGGGGCTGCCCTTGCCGGTCTCTGCAAACGCTTTGAGACTGAGCAGGAAGACGGCCCATTTCATGCTGCAATGCGCGGTGAACTCCACGGTTTCGCTCCAGTTCCTGTGGCCGAACACGAGAATGGTGTACCCATCCTGCGTGCTCAGCTCGAACGTTGCCTCTGTTCCTGTCCATTCTTCGGGCCCGTGCGTGAAGCGCCAGCGCACACGGTGTTCCGCCTCCGGCCCGACGAGATCGAAGCCTATCTGCCCGAGCACCTCACCGGCCTGGTTCGTGAAGCGCGCCCTGATCGCGTCTTCGGACCCGGCATCGGCGCTCGTCTCCCGGCTCCACCAGCCGGCGATGCCCGCAGCGGTCGAGATCGCCTGCATCACATCGCCGACAGGCGCTCGGATGCCAATCCTATGAACAATGTCCACCATGGCCCCGGTCTCCTTGTGGAATCAGAAGTCTCAACGATACCGACAGATCGGCATCAGCCAGGCAGCAGTTACCCTCGGAACGGCAGGCACAGCAGGCTGCGGCAGCGCGGGCTCAGGGGCGTGAGAACACCTCCACCCTGGCCGGTGGCAGATTGCCCCACACGGTTTCGCGGTCGATGCGCTTCAGGCCGGCGTTCTGCCAGGCGGACGCTCCAAACAGCGAATAGGTGAACTGGATCACGCGGCCATCGCAGGTCAGCGAGCGGGCCCAGGTGTCGGTGATCCTGTGTACCGCCTGATGGGGCAGGGAACGCAGTGGCAGGCCGGAGACAACGGTCTTGACCGCCGAGCGTCCGAGAATCGACGGCCAGTCACCGGCATCGGCATGAAAAACGCTGATCTGCGGGAATCGCTCGGACAGGTAGCTGGCGAACGAGGAGGACTTTTCAATGATCACCAGCCTGCCGGGAGCGATGCCGCTGCGCAGCAGTGACTCCGTGATGACACCCGTTCCTGCACCCAGCTCCACCACCAGGCCCTCGTCCGCGTCCCCCACCAGAGAGGCCATGGTGTTGCCCAGTCGCTCTGAACTGGGGCACAGGGCTCCGATCTCGCGGGGCGACCGGATCACTTCGTTCAGCAGCATGAAGTTGCATAATCTGTTTTTCATTCAGAACTCTCCCTGTTCTGGCCCATTGTGCGGATGAGTTGGAATTCACTGCTGCAGGAGATATTGAATGCGCCTCGTCAGATAGATGGAAATAACGGTAACAACGCCGCTGCCGAGCATGTCCACCAGATAGTGCCCGCCGTTGATGGGAGTGGAGATCAGCATCAGGACGTTCAATGCAAGCACCCCGCGAAAAAGCCCGAGCTGACGGTAGGCGTGGATGAGCAGCAAGGCGATGGTCGTGTGATAGGAGGGGAAGGTAACAATGCCTTTCAGATCCCCGAATGCGAACTCGCGCAGGCTTTCATCCCTGAGTGCCATGAAGTGAGGAAGATGCACGGCGTTCTCCAGACCGATGGAGTGAAAGAAAAGAGTGCCTCCCGCAGGCAGCAGGCCCGAAAGCAAGGCTGTCAGCATCAGGGCGATGGAGGACGCCCACCACAGCTCCTCGTTTCTGTCGCTTCTGCCGCTGTGCGAGAGATAGATGATGGAGAAAAAGACTTGCAGCAGCCCGCTGTAATAGGCCAGGGTGAGCAGGGCTCTGAGAAGCGGGTGTTGCTGGACGAAGTCATAGAAGGCGCGCCAGTTGAAGCCCAGGGCCTGATCCAGTCTGGTGAACCGGGCATCGAGCAGGGGCAGGTTCAGGCTTGCGAAGAGATAGGTCAGTATCGCCCCGATCAGTGCCGTCACGATCCACAGGGCCGCGTAGAAAGACATCTCGGATAACGCCAGGCTGCGCCCCGAAGATCCGTAGATCCAGCTGATGCCCAGAAGAACCAATGTGGTCCAGAACACCGGCTCGGTGCCGGAAAAGACCAGCGGATGGACGCGCAGCCATAAGGCTTCTGCCAGCGCCAGGGCCGCCAGGAAGACAACGGGTGCGAGTTTCCGGGGACTGATCCGCTGCCGGTCACTGATGGTTCCCTGCATCAAGTTCATCGCAAACTCCCCGGTTTGAACCATTCGGCCAAGGTTTGTCGAGGGGCGCGCGGCGCCCTAGGCGCTGCCCGCGATCATGGGCAGCACCATGCGCAGCAGTCTGATGATGGCCGGGCCCAGCACCACCATCACGATGGCGGGAAAGATGCACGTCACCAGTGGCAGCAGCATCTTGGTGGGGATCTTGGCGGCAAGCTCCTCGGCGCGCATCTGACGCTTGTGGCGCAGATCGTCGGAGAACACGCGGATGGAGTCGCCGATGCTGGTGCCGAAGCGGTCCGCCTGCGTCAGCATGGCAGTGAAGGCGTGAATCTCGTCCACTCCGGTGCGGGCGGCCAGGTTGCGCAAAGACTTCTCGCGGGTGCTGCCTGCACGCATCTCCAGATTGGTCCAGTGAAGCTCCTGGGCCAGGGCTTCGCTCTTGATGCGGATCTCGGTCGTCACCTTGCCCAGGGCCGCATCCAGCCCCATTCCGGCTTCCACGCAGACCAGCATGAGGTCCGCGGCATCGGGGAAGTTCTCGAAGATCTCGCGTTTGCGGCGCGCAGCCATCCAGCGCAACACCAGATTGGGCACATAGCAGGCCGCAAGACCGGTGACCAGAGGGTAGAGCAGGAGCTGCAGATTGTCTGTCGTACCCTGTGCCAGCAGCAGCGAATAGACCAGGAACATCATCACCAGGGGCAGAAGCGTCTTCGTGCCGAAATACAGCAAGGGCGCGTTCTCATGGCGAATGCCTGCATTCAGAAAGCGCAGGCGCAGTGGGCTGGCGTCATTGTCTGCGGTGGGAGAGGACAGCTGCGCGAACGGTCCCACCAGCTTGACGGCCGTTTCTGTCCAGCCGCCGGACAGAGGGGCCGGGCTGAGCTCTTGCAGGCGCTGTTCGGTGACCGTGGGCGTCACCCAGAAGAACAAGGCCCCTGCAGCCAGCATGACGGCAAGAAAAGTGAGCAGGGCGACGATTAACATGGCGGACTCCTTGAAGTTCGTGTGCACTCATACCCGTATGCGGACAATGCGCCGCAGCATGAACAAACCGATCACCATGAGTCCGGCCAGCCATTGCAATATGACGATGCCGATGGGATCGGTCCACAGCGTGGACATGAACTCCGGGTTCACCACATTGAGCAGGGCCGCCAGGGCAAATGGCATGAGACCCAGGATCCATGCCGACATGCGGCCTTCGGAGGAGAGAACGCGGATCTTGGCGTGGAGCTTGAGCCGTTCGCGGATCAGGCGGCTCAGATTGCTCAGCATCTCCGTGAGGTTGCCGCCGGATTCGCGCTGTATCAGCACGGCAACGATGAAGTAGCGCAGATCGGTGATCGGTATTCTTTCCCCCAGATTGTTCAGTGCCTGCTGCAGCGATGTCCCGTAGTTGATCTCGTCGTGCACCAGGCGGAACTCGCCGGCGATGGGTTCGGACAGCTCTTCTCCTGCCATCTGCAGGCCGGCCGAAAAAGCGTGGCCGGCGCGATCAGATCCAGCGCCTCGGGGATCTGGCGCTCCAGCTGTCCTAGACGCTGACTGCGTTTGCGCTGCAGGTAGATCCAGGGCAGGCCGCCCAGCACGCCCCCTGCGAGCAAGGCCAGCTCCATGGGCAGGTGGAACATGCTGGCCGTCAGTGCTCCCAGGAAGAACAGCATCCCGATGGCCAGCAGCAGGCCGGAAACTGTCCATTCCAGTCCCGACTGGACGATCACGCGGTCCAGCTGGTGGGCTCGCGGCATGCTTTGCAGCACACGCTGCATCCTGGGCAAGTCGCTGAGCACGCGCTCCTTGACGAGTTTGGTCGGATTGCTTTGGTCGTCGGCGGCAGACAGGGCCCTGAGCCGGCGTTCAAGCCGCTTTGCCTCCGGACTCTTGTATTGCTTCCAGACCAGGTGGACGCCTTCGAGCAGCAGCAACATGGCGGCAAAGACCAGCGCGACGATCACCAGGATCGAGTGGGACGAGAAAAAGGACAGCATGACAGCACCTCTTTGCCGAGTTCATTGATAGTGGCGCTCTGGAGAGAAGATGCTGTCGGGCAGCGCAATGCCGAAGCCTTTGAGCCGGTCGGCGAACTTGGGTCTGACGCCCGTGGCATGGAAATAGCCCTGCACTTCGCCGCCGGCTCCGACGCCGGTCTGGGTGAAGGCAAAGATCTCCTGCATGGTGACCACATCGCCTTCCATCCCGGTGATCTCCTGGATGCTGGTGATCTTGCGCTTGCCATCCGTCAGCCGAAGTACCTGCACGATCACCGTGATGGCCGAGGCAATCTGCTGGCGCGCGGCCTGGTGCGGCAGATTCAGGCCGGCCATGCCGACCATGTTCTCCAGACGCGCCAGCGAGTCGCGCGGAGTGTTGGCGTGGATGGTTGTCAGAGAGCCTTCGTGGCCGGTATTCATGGCCTGCAGCATGTCCACAGCCTCGGCGCCCCGGACTTCACCGATGATGATGCGGTCCGGGCGCATGCGCAGCGCGTTGCGCACCAGCGAACGCTGGGTGATCTCGCCGCGTCCTTCGATATTGGGCGGGCGCGTTTCCATGCGCACCACATGAGGCTGCTGTAGCTGCAGTTCGGCGGCGTCCTCGATGGTGACCACGCGTTCCTCGGCAGGAATGTAGCCCGATAGGATGTTGAGCAGCGTCGTCTTGCCGGCGCCCGTTCCCCCGGAGATGATCATGTTCACCTTGGCCTTGGCCAGGGCCTCCAGAGTCAGGGCCATTCCCGGCGTCAGGCTCTTGAGATCCTGGATCAGGTTCTCCATGCGAAGCGGAATGCGCGCAAAGCGGCGGATCGACATCATGGGGCCGTCCAGGGCCACGGGCGGGATGACGGCATTGACCCGCGATCCGTCGGGCAGGCGGGCATCGACCATGGGGCTGGACTCGTCGATGCGCCGGCCGATGCGAGAGACGATCTTGTCGATGATGCGCAGCAGATGCTTGTCGTCCGTGAAGACCACGGGCGTGAGTTCCAGCCGACCCAGGCGCTCCACATAGATCTGGTCGTGGCGGTTGACCAGGATGTCGGAGATCGCCGGGTCGGTCATCAGCAGCTCCAGGGGGCCGAAGCCCAGCATTTCGTGCTGGATGTCGCGGATCAGCAGCCTTCGTTCCAGATCGTTGACGACTGCGGCGTCCTCCTCCAGCAGGCGTTCGGTCATGACGGCAATCTCCTGCTGCAAGGTCGGTGTGGGCACCGACTCCAGCGCCGCCAGATCGAAGCGCTCCAGCAGCTTGGAATGAATGCGCGTCCTGAGCGTCAGATAGGCCGCAGAGTGCCCGTAGTGGGGAGCAGGCGGCTCAGCCGCAGCGGCTTGCGGGGTGGTTGCCTCGGGCGTGTCAGCTGTATCCGAAACAACCTGCAGCGGCGGCTTGGAGGCGCGGGTCGCTGACGTGGCCAAGAAATCTCTGAGGGACATGACGATCTCCTTGTGCGCTGAGGGATGGCTCATGCCCGGCGGAAGAGCCGGTTCAAGAAGCCGTTGCTGTCTTCCCGGATCTGGGGCGACAGCGCGTCGGCCCAGGCTCCCAGTTCTCGGACCACGGGGCTGTTGCGGCTGGTCTCGGCCAGCGGCAGTCCCGCATTGATGGTCGCCTGCACTTCGGGTGCGGCATCCGGAATGCTGCGCCATTGCTGCTCCAGGCCCAGTGCCTTGCGCACTTCTGGCAGGCCGATCTCGCTGCGCCGGTCGACGCGGTTCAGTACCGGATGCAGCCGGCTTTCGGGATAGCCCAGATCGCGGAACATGTGAAGCAGCTTCTGCGCATTGCGCACTGCCGGCACATTCGGCAGCAGCACCGGCACGATCAGCTGCGCCCTGTCGAGAACCCGCAGTGCCAGCGGATCGAGCACACGTCCCATGTCCATCAGGACGAAGTCGTAGTGCGCGGCTGCGAGCTGGAGGATGGCATCCACGTGCAGCGGCTCCACCTCCATGGCATGCATGGCGTTTTCGGGGGCCGCAAGCACATGCAGCTGAGGCGTGACCTTGACGGTGCTGGCTGTCAGAAAGGAGGCGTCGAGGCGATGGATGTCGCGCGCCACATCGGCCAGGGTGGAGACCGGCTTGGATTCGTGCAGATAGGCCAGGGTGTCGCCGAACTGAAGGTTGAGGTCGATGAGCAGGACCGAGTGCCTGCGTGCCAGCATCCATCCGAGGTTGCTGGTCAGGAAGGTGGCTCCGCTGCCTCCCTTGCAGGGCAACAGGGCCATGACCTGACCCTGGCGGCGGTCTGCCGCGTGGTGCTGCAATTTGGCGGTGATGCGCTGCACTGCATCCAGCAGCGCCTGATGCGAAGCCGGCGAGGTCAGCACTTCCCGGACTCCGGCACGCATGGACTGAAGCAGAAACTCGGGCGTCTGCTGCGCGCACAGCAAGATGACGGCGATGTGCGGCTGATGCGTGGTCACATGCTCCACCGGCGCAAGGTCTGCCGGATCGCAGCACATGCCGTCGGCGATCATCAGGTCGGGACGGTGCTGCTCGGCAATCGAGGGCATGCGCGTCTTGCCGCCCTCGAAGGTCTGAACCTGGTGCGATTGCGCCTGCAGCACGCGGGCCATCTCCTGGAGATGGGTGGTGTTGGGAGAGATGATGGCGATTTTCATGGTGTGGCACCCCTGGTTAGCTTGAGCAGGCCGTGCTGCTGTTGATGTCCTGGCGCATGACCTCCCGGGGAAGCGTGCTGGAGAAGCCGGGCATGGGGATGGCCGCTTGCAGGCCCTGGCCCGCGATGGGCGAGATCCATTGGAATTTCAGTCCCGTGATGGCGACGGTCACGCTTTGGCAGCTTGCCGCAGTGCAGCCTGTGGGAGCCCAGCTGACATTGATGCTGCTGACCTGGGGAAGCAGGGCCTGCATGCGCGCGAGCACCTTGGCCTGCTGGGAGGTGTCGTCGCAGACCGCGGCATACCGAGCCCCGGCACGCGCGGCCTCGTTGGCCGCGACCCAGGTGAACAGCATGCGGCTGAAATCCATGATCCCGAACAGAAACATCAGGAAGACCAGCAGAGCCAGGGCAAACTCGACGATGGTGGCACCGCGCTCGTGATGGGTGTGACTTGGGGCTTTCATGTCTGTGTCCTCATCGTGGCGGCAATGTTGCTCAGCGTCAGGCCACCGTTGGCATCCCCCAGACGCAGGCCGAAAACGCTGGCCGTCATGGAGCGGAAGCGGTATCCGGTGACGGTCACGGTGACGGTATTGATCAGTGGATAGGTTCCGCTGGTCTGCCAGGAGCAGCTCACGGCTGCGGTGTTCAGACCGGGGGCCAGCGGTGTGGTGCCCGCAGTAGTCTGGCCGTACACCACCAGGTTCTGGGCCTGGCTGCAGCCGGTGTTGGGCAACTGGACCGAGAGATAGCGCACTGCGTCCCGTACCGACTTGGTCACCGTGTTGTACTCGTACAGCGCGCGGCCGAACTCGACGACCAGCATGCTCAGCAGGAGCAGGAAAGGCAGGATCAGGGCCAGCTCCACCAGCTCCACCCCTTGTTGTCTGTGGTGCTTGCGCATGGCGTTCACCTCACGAGGACGGGGACCAGGGGGCCGGCGGTGCCGCCCGCGAGTCCGCTGGTGGTGCAGGGGCTGCCCGAGGCACTGGCATTGCCCAGGTACTCGAGCTTGACGTCGTCCACCGGGATCGACATGGGCTCGAGCATGAGCATGCAGGCGAAATCGACCACCTTGCGGCCGGCATCGACAATGGGCACTGTCACGATGCGTCGGTCCGCGCCATAGGCCTTGTGCTGGGCCGAGGTTGCCACCGACGAAAAGCCGCCGCCTTGCTGACCGCACTGCGAGGGGTTGTTGCCGCAGGGCGTGAACGTCAGGCGCTGGGCGAGAAAGTTGGGTGTGCTGCCCGAGCTGCCGTTGTAGGCGTTGCGGCCGGCGCTCCAGGTGCTGGTGTTGTAGATGTAGCCGGTGTAGTCGGGCCGCCCCTCGCTGGGGCCGCTGGAGTTCTTGTAGATGCCGAACCTGTAGTTCCAGACTTCGACGATGGAAGCCTGTACGCCGGGTGTGCCCAGGGTGTCGCCCAGCTTGCTGCCGCAGCGGCCGTTGAGCTCATTGGTGGTCTCGGAGGCACTGTTGGAGCCGTCCAGATTGGCCCATCCGAAGGTGCTGCCGCCGTTCGACTTGGCCAGCAGGGTGAGCCATTCGCCAGGGGCATAGCCGTAGTCGGGTTTGCTGGCTCCCGGCGTCTTGGCCTGGAGGGCGACCGGAATCGGACAGGCACTTTGCGCGCTGGCTCTTGTCGCCACGGCAAAGCTGCCGACACTGGCGGTGCCCGGAAAACCGGCGTTGTTGCCGGAGAAGGCCCCCAGAGCCTTCAGCAGCCACAGGCCGATATTGGATTGGGTGTGCGTGCACTGCGCATAGACGGCAGCGGTTGCGCTGGTGGTGCTCAGATAGCTGGCATCGCGGAAGCTGATGTCAGCGGCGGTGATCTGGCCCTGCCCCCTCCAATTGGCCGACTGAAGGTTCACACCATTGAGGTTGCCGGCAGCCGCTCCTGCGCTCGCGGCGCGGCTGATGGCATCCGGTTGCTTGTTGAGCTCGCGCGCTGCGGCCAGCGCGCAGCTGTCAAGCGCCGTCTGCAGCTCCGTCCTGACGATGAACAGGCGTCCGAAATCCAGCGCGATACCCATGAACCCCAGCAGCAACAGGAGAGCCAGCGCTGCCGTGACGATGATGGCCCCATGCTGCTGGCGCCGTGAATGCTGCCGGCTGCGGCTTCTGGCAGGCCGCACCAGGGTCGGGGCAAGAATGCGGGTGCTCATGATGGACTCTCATAGGCTGCAGAACCGGTGAATGAAGGCGGCCCGGAGGCGGTCGGCACGGCAGCGGGGCTGTCGTGCCGACCTCCGTCGACGGCGCGGCTAGGTGCAGGTGCCCGTCAGGCAGTTGGTGACTCGCGTGACGAAGTCCGCAAACTTGCCGCCGGCCAGGCCCTGAATCGCCACGACCAGAGCGATGGACACCACGGCAATGATGAGCGCGTACTCGACGACCTGCGCACCTTCGTCGTCCCTGAGCAGGTGCTGCAGACGCAGGCCCGATGGGTTGATGGAGTACATGGCTTTCTCCTTTAAGGCGGTATGTCCATGACTGCCTGGAGCCGGCTCAAGAGCAGGTCGAGGTTGTCAGGCAGTTCGTGACGCGGGTGATGAACGAGCTGAAGCCGCCACCCGAGGAGGTCAGCGCCTTGAGGGCGACGACCAGCGCAATGGAGACCACCGCGATGATCAGTGCGTACTCGACGACTTGTGCACCTTCATCGTCACGGGCAAAAGACAGCAGGGAATGGCCAAATTGTTGAGCGATATGGGACATGATGAACCTCACAGAGTGAATGGATGGAAGACCGTTTCGAAAGGTCGGCGGGTGGGCCGATGGCTGGCGTGCAAGGCCGGTGTGCGATCAGGGCTCCTTTCGGACTCGATTTGCAGGATGGTGAAAAACCGTGTCTGGCGGTGCGATCAGGGCGTGCCGCCGCTGTTGCCGGAGTTGTTGCTGGTCAGCGAGCCGCCGATATTGATGACGTTGACAGCCTGGGGCGGGCTCTTGTAGCTCTGTTCGTACCTCTCCATGCTGTGGTGCGTGGTGCGCCCGTCCATGCCGGTCGCTGCGTCCACCCCGACTCCGGCCGTCTTGCCGGCTTGCGGGTCTATGGTCATCTGCAGGCGTGCGCTGCGCACGGCTTCGCCAAAGCGGGCGTCGTAGTTCGGGGTGGTGCTGCCGCACCCTGCCAGCAGGGCGGCGAGTGCCACGGGAAACAGGTAGCTGGGTTTGGTCATGGCTTGCCTCCGGTTCAGGTGGGCGGGTTCTGGGGTGCGGGACGGTCGATCGAGGGTTCGGCCGGTGCCTGCGGCTGCTGTTCCAGGGGCGCTGCGGCGGGTGCCGGCATCGATGCCGCTGGGCCTTCAGGCATGGCGGGTGCGGGAGCCGTCTTGCCTGCGGGGGCGGGCTTGGAGCTCTCCAGTGCGCCGTTGAGATAGACCTCGGCGCGCGAAGGCACCACGTGGTTGTCGGTGGGCACTCTGGGTGCTTCGGCGAGTGCCTGTACCAGTCGCGGCGTGATGACGAACATCAGCTCGGTCTGGTCGGTCTGGAACTCGGTGCTGCGGGCCAGCGCACCCAGCACGGGTATTTCGCCGAGTCCCGGAAAGCGCTTGATGGCTTCGGTGATGTTGTTCTTGATGAGGCCCGCAATGACCAGCCTTTGTCCGTCATTGAGTTGCACCGTGGTGTCCGCGCGCCGTACCGTGAGCGAAGGGATGACGGAGGTGATGCCGTTGATGGTCGTGAACGGAGAGCCGGTCTGCGACAGATCCGACACCTCGGACACCAGCTTGAGGTTGACGCGCGAGTTGCCGAGCACGGTCGGCGTGAACTTGACGCCGATGCCGAACTCCTTTTCCTGCAGCGTCATGACTGGCACGCCGGTGGTGTTGGTCTGAGCGACCGGAATGAAGATCTTGCCGCCAGAGAGAAAACTGGCTTGCTGGCCACTGATGGCCATGATGTTGGGCTCGGCCAGGATGCGCACCAGGCCGTCATCCTTCTGACCATCGATGGTGATCGAGCCCCTGCCGATGCGCATGGCGTTCAGCAGGCCTCCGCCGCCACTCAGAAAGTTGGAGAGGATGGAGTAGCTGTTCTGGCCGTTGCTGGTGATGCGCTGGCCGCTGAGGCTGGAGCCCAGCTTGTCGAGCAGGGTCTTGCTGACTTCGGCAATCTTCACTTCCAGCATTACCTGGTGAGGCGAGGTGGTGCGCAGCAGGTTGACGATCTTCTTGTTGTCGCTGTAGGCACCGGCCAGCGTCACCACATCGTCCAGGCGCAGCGGATTGCTGATTTCTCCGCTCAGGACCAAGGCATTGTCGGCGCCCTGGACGCGGATGCTGCGCTCCTCGGGCATGAGCTCGCTGAGCTTTGCCTGCAGCGGTCCCGGGTCCATGGTGACGATCACGTCCTTGATGAAGCAGGCGCCCTGGGCGTTTTGCAGGATGACGTTCATGGAGCCTGACTTGCGGCCGCGGAAGAACAGGTCGCGCGGGCTGAGCAGCTGCACTTCGATATCGCCCATCCCGTTCTGTACCTGCATCGGTGGCTGGCCCGAAGCGGGCTGGCCGGCTCCCGGTGTCTGGCCGCTCACCAGGATGCGCGCCATGGGCGAGTTCAGCGGAATGACCACGGATTTGCCCAGGGTGACCGTCGTCGGGTCCTCGGTATGGATGGCGGTGCAGTTCCTGGCAGGCAGGGTGGTGCGGGGGGCTGCCGCAGCGGCTGCGGCCACCGGGCCGGGCTGGGCAGGAGCGCCCCCGGACTGTGCCAGCACAGGTGCTGAGCTGGCGAGCAGCATGCTAGCTGCCAGATATAGGTGATGGTGTTGCACGGCCGACCTCACTGAGTGGTTGCAGGTAGAAGATCAGAAGCAGTTGAGCGTTCGAGTGCCGCCCTGGATCACTTCGACACAGGTGGCTGTCGAAGCCTGGGGTATGGGCCTGGCTCGCTGCATCACGGGTTTGGCAGGCGCTGCGACCTTGACGGGGGCAGGCACCGGGTCCGGGGTTCCAAACAGCTGGTGCTTGGTGATCCCGACGGTGCTGGTCGGGTCCTTGTCGATCTGATTGCGCAGCACCAGGGAAAGATTGCCCACGCTGCGCGCCAGATCGAGCTTCTCGGCATCCTCTGGGCTCAGCTCCAGCGTGACGGCGCTCACCACCTTGGGTTTGGTTTCGTCGCGGTCGGCTTCCTGGGCCACGGCCAGGACCAGCACGTTCTCGAGCACCGTCTTGCTGATCTGGCGCGAGTCCTCCATCTTGCCGGCCTGCTCCTGCTGGGCATTGACCACCACATCCACGTAGTTGCCGGGAAGGGCGAAGCCAGCAACACCGACCACATCGTTGACGCGTACCGTCATGGCCCGCTTGCCCGGAGCGATGACGGCTGCCAGTCCGCCCTTGGTACCGACCGGAGCGAGCTTGCCCTCAAGCACCGCCTCGCCGCGCAGCACGCCGACCTTGACCACGCGATCCTGCAGCTGCTGCATGTCATGGAAAGCGCCATCGGGAACGGAGCCCCGTGGCCAGTCCACCGTGTTCAGCATGTTCGGCATGATCTTGCCGCCCAGCGGGATATCGGTGGCTGCGACGACGACCTTGTCGGCGTCCAGACTGCCGCGCTGGGCGACCCAGCTGGCCGCGTAGACCGCAGCCGCCAGACTGGCCAGTGCGGCAAGGACAAACAGACCCAGAGCTTTGAGGTTTTTCATGGGAGGCTCCCGCTATGCCGTTGTGTAAGTGGCTAGACCCAGGTGAACTGGCGAGCGACCAGGAACGCCAGGGTTCCCAGGGCGATGCTGACGCCGTAAGGCAGCTTGCCTACCGAGTGCGCCGAGCTGGAGCGTGCATCGGGACGTATCCCGGCCGCTACGTTGATATAGAGCAGTTGCACGGCCTCGGCAGAGTTGCGCAGCAGCTTGCCGGCCAGGCGGTGCCGGAGCGCATAGACCATGGCCGCCAGACCCCCGGTGATGAAGACAAAGATCACGGCCTGCCATGCGGCTTCGGGTCCGATGAAGCTGCCCACCATGGCCATCAGCTTGACGTCACCGGCTCCCATGGCATGCAGCAGATAGAGCGGCTGCATCAGCGCCAGACCCAGCGCCATGCCACCCAGCGCCCAGAGAAAGCCACCATGGTGGGGGTGGGGGGCCAGCAGACCGTAGAGCAGAGCCAGGGCGATGCCCCCGAAAGTCAGGCGATTGGGGATGCGCCTTGTGCGCAGGTCGCAGAGACTGGCGGCCGCCAGAAGCAGCAGCAACAGGAGTGAGCGCGGCTCGGTGAACAGGCCGGCCACCAGCTCGGATGCTGCGCTGAGTTCGGAAGCTGTCATGGTGAATCTCCAGTTCTGTGTCCGCCAGTCCTGTCGCAGCCCCGGATGTCGCGCTGTCTGTTGCTTTCAGCGCTTCTGGCGGGGCCCGGCCTGACTCTGCCGATCTGTGACCAAATACAATTTTTCTATCGAATTCATTCTTTTGTTTAATTTTGTGGAAATGCTATTACTATAGAAATCGTTTATCAATATCTGTACTCGTAAGAATTTGCCTAATGTGCATGAGATGAAAATGTGACGCGTTTGTAGGTTGCGTAAGCAGTGGTCTCGGCGCTTTCGGACGCGGTCCGGACCGTGTTGGGACGGGCGGATCGTGCGGCTGCGCCGTGAGTCTGTTCGCGGCGCGAGCCAGGAGGGTGTCAGCGCCGAAGACGCCGGTGAGGGAGGCGGGGGCGCAGTGCTGCAGGAGGCTGCCTGCGTCGGACCGGCAAGCGCAGACATGCGCTGTGGGCGTTACCCAGGATCTGGGCACCCTGGTGCCGGCGACAGCCCGGCAGCGAAGCACCGGGGTGTCGACGTCAAGGCCCCGGCCGAGGCAGGGCTGGGACGGAGTAGCCGCTTTGAGGGAGGAGGGCGGTGTAATCCACGGCGAGACTTGGCCAGGCGCGATGCCGTCATGTCCGCCTGGCGTGTTGGCGGCGCCCTGCGCGACGGTCTGCTGCCCGCAGGGATGCGGTCCACAGGTCGCACCCGCAAAGCGCCTTTTCAGGGAATGTGGTGCTATCTCAAAAGTAGCTTCTGACGCTTTTCTTGAAGGACTTCACTGCTGAAAAGGCCGTCTTGCCCAACCGCAAGCCGATAGATGCTCTCCGCTTGATAGCGCCTGAGAATGGATCCCAGCGGCGCATTGTCAGGACGTTTGCCCGCGCTGGCGGTGCAGGCCGAGCAGCACCAGCACGATGGCTACCAGGGGCAGCATGCCGATGTTGATGCCGTTCCAGCCCGCACTGTGCAGCAGCTGACCCGAGCCGAACGAGGCGACGGCCACCGTGCCGAAGACCAGGAAGTCGTTGAGTGCCTGTACCTTGGCGCGCTCCGAAGGACGGTAGCACTCGGTCAGCAGGGCCGTGGCACCGATGAAGCCGAAGTTCCAGCCCACGCCCAGCAGAATCAGCGAACCCCAGAAGTGGAAGATGTCCAGGCCCATGAGTGCCAGAACGCCAGCCGCGCCTATCATCAGCAGACCCAGCGCTGTCACGGGTTGCTTGCCATGACGCGCAATCAGCTTGCCGGTGAAAAAGCTGGGCACGAACATGGCGAGCACATGCCATTGAATGCCCATGGCGGCTTCGCCCACGCTGTGGCCGCAGCCCACCATGGCCATGGGCGCAGCGGTCATCAAAAACGCCATCAAACCGTAGCTGACCACACCGGCCGCGCAGGCCACGACGAACTGGGGCGTGCGGGCAATCTCGCCCAGAGGCCTGGCTTCGCCGGCCACGGCCTGCTTGCTCTGTGGTGGAGGCAGACGCAGGCCCATGAGCAGGGGCAGGGCCAGCAAGGCCAGGGCCGCCTGGCTATAGAAGCTGCCGGCAAACGGGGTGGCAGGCAGGGCGTCACGGGTCCAGATCACGACCTGCGGGCCGATGATGGCGGCAATCAGGCCGCCGATCATCACGCGCGAAATGGCCTTGGCCTGCTGCGCGGGCTCGCTCACCAGATCGGTGGCGGCGAAGCGGTAGCTCTGCACGCAGGCCGCATAGAAGCCGGCCAGCGCCGTACCGATGCAGAAGGTGACGAAGTCGCTGTGGGCAATGCCTTGCGCGGCGACCACGCCGGAGATCACGCCCAGAATGGCGCCCAGCACATAGGCCGCGCGGCGGCCCATGCGGTTCATGATCCAGGCCGCAGGCAGGGTGGACAGCGCCAGCCCGAGCTGGTAGATGCTGACCGGCAAGGTGGACGCCGTGGGATTGGATGACAGCTGCTGCCCGACCAGCCCGCCCAGCGAGATGATGATGGGCGGAGAGGCACCTCCCAGGGATTGGGCTGCGACCAGCAGGCCCATATTGCGGCTTTGTTGTGTGTTGTTGTCTGATTGCATAAATCGCTTTGGCTGCCCATGCTTGTACGCAGATTTGTCACATCTTGCAGCATTCATATTGGCCGCACATTAAAAGGTTTGCTGCGGCCATGATGCAGATACGGGCCTGGTGATCGAAGTGAATGGAAGTGATATGACGCTGAAATGCCTGACTGGCCGGGCCGCAGGCCTGAACATTGTTCTGGCGCTCATGAGCTGGGCGTCGATGGCGCATGCCGAGACGGCAGACACCCCGCATGAAGCGGTGGTCTGGTCGGCCAGCTATCGCGGCGAGATTGCCGGCAAGGCAGTCAAGCTGGAGTTGTGGCGGCTCGACGGAGCCGTCGGCGGCAGCTATTGCTACGAGCCCTGCAATCGGCCTGGCGCCACGCTTGATCTGGAAGGCTCGGCAAGCGGACAGCTGACCGAGACGCCGATGGCGGGTGCCAGCGATCCCAGGCCGTCGGGCCGCTGGTCGCTGGCGGCCTTGCCTGGCATGGCGCCGCCGCGTCTGCAGGGACAGTGGCAGTCCATGGATGGCAAAAGACGCTGGCCGGTCAATCTGCTGCGCCAGCCCCCGGCTTTTCCCCATGCACTGCATTACGAGCTGCGTCTGCTGATGAATCAGAGGCTGCGCTCCCTGGCCGACTGCGGCGAACATACGGATCTTCAAGTTTCCGCCATTCAGGTCTATGAGAAGGGGCGTCTTAAGCAAAGCCTGCCGACCGCCGCCGTAGGCAGTTGCTGGCTGGTGCAGCCGAGCTGGGTGGATGCGAATTTTGACGGCTGGCCGGATCTGACCCAGGCGCTGGATCTGCCTGCAGGGCCGAATATTGCGCACCGCACCTGGCTTTACGACCCGGGAGCGCAGAAGTTGGTGCTGGGACCGCAGTCCCTGCAGGACATCAGCTCGCCCGCCTTCGATGGCAAGGCCAAGCGCATCTACAGCGAATGGCGTGCCAGCTGCTGCAGCCATGGCGTGGACATCTATGCCTGGAAGGCTGCGGGGCCGGAGCTGGTCGAGCAGGCTGAAAGCCATATGCTGCCGGTGCGCAAGGGCGGCAAGCTCATGGCCTGCTATCAGGTACCGGACTATGCGCAAGGCCATGTGCGCTGGCCTGCCGGTCTCTACCAGCGCGGCGGCGAGCTGAGTCTGGCGCAGGAGCCTGCTGCCGACTGGTGCGATGCCGACCCTGCTGCCACCATGGGCCAGAACCTGGTCCAGGTGCTGGCCGAGCCCAGAGCCGGACAGCCACCCCAAGTCCTCAAGGCCTATGGCGCAAGCTACCGCAAGGTCGATACGCCCCAAGGCGTCCGTTACTGCCCCGATATCGCGGTCTTCGATGCCGATGTCCACAAGGTGGTGCGTGTGCTGATGAGCGAGAACGCCGAGCAGGACTGCGAGACGGAAAAGCCCACTGGGGCCCAGCCCTGAGAACGACTTATCACTATGCATGGAAATCGCTTGCTGCTATCGTTTTAAGAAAGTTTGCTTGTTATACAATTTAACAAATTGAGACTCATTCTCAACAAGCCTTAGCCACGCACTTCGTTTTAGCCATAGGAGATCAATCAAAACGAGGTCTACATGGCAACCCCAGTTCGTGGCGGCGCAGGCAAGGCGCCGTCGGCTCCAGCGCTCGCATCCACGCAGTTCGCTCCATTCGCGCATTGGCTGTCTTCTGCGGCCTGCCGCAGCCCCCGCTCAGCCGTGGGGCTGGCGGTGTTGGTGGTTTTGAGTGCCGGCGCCCAGGCCCAGTCCCAGACGCCGGACCCGCAGGAAAGACGCCTGGGCGAAGTCACGGTTTCCGGCAAGCAGGACGGCAGCGCTCTGCCCGCGCTCGCCCCTGGCGCCCAGGTTGCCAAAGGGGCGGCGCTGGGGCTGCTGGGCAATGTGGATGTGATGGATGCTGCTTTCAACATCACCGCCTACTCCGAAGAGCTGATCCGCGACCAGAATGCGGCCACGCTGGCTGCCGTGCTGGAAAACGACTCTTCGGTGCGCTTCACCACCAATACCGGCCATGTCAACGAGAACTATGTGATTCGGGGCTTCGACGTCAACGCCAGCGAAGTGGCGTTCAACGGCCTGTACGGTCTGGCGCCCGACAGCCATGTGCCGACCGAGATGGTCGAGCGCGTGGAACTGCTCAAGGGCCCCGGTGCACTGCTCGGCGGCATGGCTCCCAATGGAGCGGTGGGCGGCGTGGTGAATGTGGTCAGCAAGAAGCCGCTGGCCGATGATCTGACGCGGCTGACCACCACTTTCACCTCAGGCTCGCAGCTGCAGGAGCATGTGGATGTATCGCGGCGCTTCGGCCCCGAGCGCCGCCTGGGCATACGCTTTAACGGCGCGCTGTCCAGCGGGGAGACCGAGGTCGACGACCAGAAGCGCCGCCGCCGTCTGGGCGCCGTGGCGCTCGACTATCAGGGCGATCGCTTCACGTTGGGACTGGATGCCTATCACTACAAGGTGAATCTGGACAACGGCAGCCCGGTGATGGTGAGCTTTGGCAAGATGAAGAATCTGATTGCGGCGCCGGATGCCAGCAACAATCTGTTCCGCGGCGTCAACACCGAAGTGGAGAACAAGTCGGTGGCACTGCGCGGCAGCTTCGAGCTGAGCGACAGCTGGCAGCTCTACGGCAGCCTGGGCAAGGCTTGGCATGACTATGCCGGCCAGCCCACGGGCACACGTGTGGTGCTCAATGCCGTGGGCGACGGTTCTGCCGTAGGTCAGACCTATAACCTGCAGGGCTATACCAACAGCACGGCGCTGGACGCGGGTTTGCGCGGACGCTTCAAGACCGGCGATGTGGGCCATCAGCTGGTGTTCTCGTTCAACGAGCTGCAGCAGCAAAGCGGGCGCGCGCTGCCCATCGTGGTCAGCAGCAGCTACACCACCAATATCTACGACCCGGTGCTGCCGGTTCTGGCAGGCCCGCGCAATGCCGTGCGCCAGGAAAACGACAATGTGATCCGCAGTTTCGCCGTGGCTGATACCCTGAGCCTGCTGCAGGACAGGCTTCAGCTGACACTGGGCGCACGCCACCAGCGCGTGAATCAGAAGATGAAGGGCTATGACGAGAGCGCTGTCACTCCCATGCTGGGCCTGGTGGCCAAGCCCTGGGGCGAGGATCTGTCCTTCTACGCCAATTACATCGAGGGGCTGAGCCCAGGTCTCGAGGTCGGCTCCACCTATGCCAATGCAGGGGAGACATTCGCGCCCTACAAATCCAAGCAGATGGAGGCGGGAGTGAAGTGGCGCCGCGCAGGCTGGACGAATACGTTGTCGCTGTTCCAGATCGAGAAGCCTTCGACCACCATCGATACGGCGGCCAATACCCTCAAGCTCAATGGCGAGCAGCGCAATCGCGGTGTGGAGTGGAATACCTTTGGTGCCGTGAGCCCCAGTTTGCGCGTATTGGGCGGCATCACGTACCTGCAGCCCAAGCTGACCAGCACCCAGGGCGCCAACAACGACGGCCATGATGCTTTCGGCGCGGCGCGCTGGGCGGCCAATCTGGCGGCAGACTGGGATGTTCCGGGCGTGGCCGGCCTGGCGCTGAACGCACGTCTGGTGCATACAGGCAAGCAGTGGGTCAACTCGGCCAACACCTTGCGTGCACCGAGCTGGACGCGCTTTGATGTCGGCGCCCGTTACACCACGCGCGTTGCCGACAAGAAAGTGGTCTTGCGCGGTACGGTGGACAACGTCTTTGGTCGCAACTACTGGGCTGGAGCCTTTGCCGACAACTTCCTGACCGTGGGGGCACCGCGCACCGTGCGCATCAGCGCTGCGGTGGACTTCTGAGGCGGAGGAGGCATCAATGCATGAAAATCATCAAGGTTTGCCATTGCCATTGCCATTGCCATTGCCATTGCCATTGCCATTGCCGGTGACGGGCCACAGACCATCGGGCAAAGGGCTGCGCTCCTTGCTTGTTCCAGGTCTGCTGGCAGCGGCCAGCGTCGGCATCGGCGGCTCGGCCGGTGCGGCCCGGCCTTTGCCTGGCGGCACTGTTCAGAGCGCGGGCAAGGCGGCCTCCTTGCTTTCGGTGCAGGAGCCGTTCTCCGGCAGGCTGGCGTCGGGACAGAAGCTGAGCCTGCAGCTGGAGGCTCCGGCCGGCGCAGTGGTTCGCGGCAATCTGCAGGCGTTGGGCGTGGTGCTGGATGTGGAAACGCCTGACGGGCGCCATCTGCGGCGGCTGAGCCAGGGCGCAGGCGTCGATCACGCATTCACCTGGCAAAGCCGGGGCATGGCGAAGGAGCGTCTGGTGCTGCGCGCCGAGAAGGTCCAGCCCTATGCGTCGGCAGCAAACGGCGTGTTGGCGGCGCAGGACGGACACATCGGTGCTCCGACCTATGCTGCGCCCATTCCTGGCGCCTACGAGCTGACGATCACCCAGGTGCTGGCGCCGTTGGCGGCCAGCCATGCGCCTGCCGCAGAGATCGAACCCGAGCCGCTGCGCAGCCCCAGACTCAAGGCCTTGCAGGCGCGCCTGGCGCAGGGCGGCGACAGCCGCAGCTTCTGGCTGGAAATGGAACGCCAGGGCACGCCGCTGATCGAGCCCTGGGATGCGGAGCACCAATTGGTGAGCTTTGTCTGGCGCGGTGCCGGACAGTCCGTGCGGCTGTTCGGAAGTCCATCGGGCAACCATGAGCCTTTGCAGCGCCTCGGAAGCAGCGATGTCTGGTGGGCCAGTTTCGTCATGCCCAGGGATGCACGGCTCAGCTATGGTTTTGCTCCCGATGTGCCTGCAGTCTCGGCCGATGCCATGATTCAGCGCCGAGCCATTCTGTCCACTTTGCAGCGCGACCCTCTCAATCGCCAGAGCTGGGGGCGGTCTGCGGATCTGCAGGCAGTGCAGGATCGCTACGACGGACGCTCCGTGCTGACGCTGGCCAAGGCGCCGCCCCAACCCTGGAGCCAGTCCCGCGCCAGCGTGGCAGCTGGCCAGTTGCAGCGTCACTGGCTGGGCAGCCAGGCACTGGGCAATGGACGCGATATCTGGATCTACAAGCCGCAGGGCTGGCAGCAGGCCGATGCGGCTCAGCGTTCCATGCTGGTGCTGTTCGACGCCCAGGCCTATCTGCGCCAGGTTCCCACGCCCGCCATCATCGACAACCTGATGGCCGACGGCCTGCTGCCTGCAACAGCCGTCGTGCTGGTGGCCAATGGCGCAGGCGACGCGCGCAGCCGCGAACTGCCGCCCAACCCGGTGTTTGCCGACTTCATGGGCAAGCAGCTCATGCCCTGGCTCAAGGCTCAGGGCATCGCGGCCGGACCTGAGCGCACGGTGATCGCAGGATCGAGCTATGGCGGCCTGGCTTCAAGCTATGTGGCGCTGCGCTATCCGCAGTGGTTTGGCAATGTGCTCAGTCTTTCGGGCTCCTATTGGTGGGCTCCCAAGGGCGAGTCGCCCAATTGGCTGGCTCGCCAGTATGAGCAAGCACCGCAACTGCCCATTCGCTTTTACTTTGATGCCGGCCTATACGAAGGGGCTCGCGGTGGTCAGGCAGGCATACGCGAAACCAGCCAGGAGCTGGGTGATGTGCTGCGTGCCAAGGGCAACAAGGTCGTGCAGCGTGTGCACAGCACCGGTCATGACTATGTGCACTGGCAGGGTTCGCTGGCCTGCGGGCTGCTGGCGCTGACGGGGCGCGAGCCATCGACCGAGGGGCTCAAGGAGCAGGTTGAACAGGCTTGCGGGCTCTGAGTCTGGGAAGCACAAAAAAAGGGGCTGAAAGCCCCTTTTTTGCTTTTGGCCTGCAGCGCTCGTTCGCAAGCGCTGCAGGCTTTTCCATGCAAGCTTCTACTTGAGCTTGTTGCCGCATTCGCCGCAGAACAGGTCATTGGCGGCTACCGGGGCGCTGCAGGCTGGGCAGCTCGGCGCAGCCTGAGCCTGGCGGGCTTTCTCGGCGGCCTCTGCTTCGGCGCGGGCGCGGGCCGCTTCACGCTCGGCAGCCTGCTGCCTGGCCAGTTGCTCGGCTTCGGCTTGCTGACGTGCTTCTTCGGCAGCCTGGGCTGCGGCGCGCTCCTCAGCGGCCCTTTGCTGTGCGGCGCGCTCTGCAGCCTGGGCTTCGGCTCGCTGGCGTGCGGCCAGTTCCTGAGCTTCGGCGGCCTCGGCTTCAGCCTTCAGGCGTGCAGCCTCGGCTTCGCTACGCTGGCGTGCGGCTGCCTCTTCAGCGCTTTGACGAGCTTTTTCCGCCGCGTCGGCGGCAGCACGCTCGCGCGCCTGCTGCTCCGCAAACGCCTGCTCGGTGGATGCCGCTGTGGCGGCAGTCAGGCCTGCGGCAGCCGCTGCTGCGCCAGCCGTTGCTGCGGCAGCCGTTGCTGCGGCAGCCGTTACCGCGCCAGCGTTGGCATTGCTGTCGTTGCCGGGCGGGGTGTCGGTGGCGGCGGGCTTGGCTGTGGCTTCCTGCAGGCGCTCGCTGGCAGCCTGCTTGGCGCGCTCGGCCGCAGCCATGGTGCGTTCTGCGGCAGCCATGGTCTGGGCCTTGGCTTCCTCGGCTTTTTTGCGCACATCGCCAATCAGGCTGTCCAGTGCACCCTCGGCCTCGGCCGGGTCCACGCTTTCACGAGCCTGCAGATAGATCAGATTCATGCCCATGATGGCCACCTGGGCCAGCAGTGCGCCCACCACGCAGTAGAGAACGCCCAGGCCGGCGATGAGGCCGGTGCTGCCGCCACCCATCATGCCCATGGGGTTGAAGCCACCACCGTAGCCACGTCCGTAGCCGCCGCCCATGAACATGCCGGCCATGGAGCCGGCATCTCCGGTAATGCTCATGGCCATCCCGGTCAGGGAGACGGTGGCAGGCACAAGTCCGGCAAACAGCATGAAGCAGACCAGGCCCAAAATGACATAGAGCACGACTTCCATCAGTACCACTTCGACCAGACGCCTGCGAGCGATGCTCAGCACATTGGCCAGCGCAGCCTTGACGGACAGGCCGCTCCACAGCGCAGGGCCCATCAAGGGGCCGACGACCCAGATCATGGCGATCAGCAAGGCTGCGGCGACCAGCACCAGAATCGGGTGGGCCACAAAGGCCAGAATGCCGCCGAGCACGGGAATCTTGCAGATGAAGTAAATGACGGCAGCCAGCAGGTAGTAGGCCAGCGTGGCAACAAATATCGCGAGTCCGACCAGCAGGAATTTGGGCAGGCACAGCAGCCCGGCCGATGCCGCCGCAGAGAAGGAGCGTACGGGCTCGTTTCTGGCCTTGTCCATGAGCATGATGCCGACGCCCGAAGAGCCGGCCAGCAGAGCGACCACGGCCGCCAGCATGAAGATCAGGTACATGAAGAAGCCGGCCTTGACCAGCATCCAGGCCGCGCCTGCTATCAGTGCACCGGTCAGCAGCAGTGTCAGAAAGCACAGCAGCAGCGGTCGCCATTGCGTCAGTCCTTCGGCGGCTCTGGCGAGGGTGGCAAAACGTATTTCTCCCAGGGGTTGCTCTCTCATTTTTCGTCCTGTCTGGTGGTTGAGGCTGGCTGGTGTGGCGCGATGAGCCGCTGGCTGGCCGGGGGTCAAAGCTTGCCGCGGATTTCGCCGGCTTCTATGGTGTAGCGCTCCACGCCGGCGGGCAGGCCAGTATCGATCTTCTTGATGACAGTCACGGGTTTGCCGCCTTTGGACTGGGTGGTGCCAGTGGCGGTATTCACACGCCCGGCCCTGACATCCTCGTCGGACTGATCAACCACGATGCTGGATGAGCCCCGGTTGTCGGCCAGTTCATTGGCCAGTTCCTTGAGCACATTCATGGCCTGCGTATATTCCTTGCGACCCTTGGCAGCCAGCGGCATCTCCACGGTCAGTGCTGAGAAACTGCGCATCTGGTGTGTCTGTCCCGACTGCCCGTCGGCAATGCTGACGGTCCTGGTCTGTAACGGCCCGGCCACGGCGCGTTGTTTGGCCGGCAGCTTCTGCATGGCTTGCACGGCCTGGGCCTGCATGCTCTGCGCATGCTGCGTCTCCTGATCCAGAGCGGCCTGCAAGCGGGCAAAGCGCTCGTTCTGTCCGCCCGAAACAGCGGTTGCGGGCGCGCCGCCGCCAGGGCCGCAGCTAGGGTCTGCGGAATTGGTGACGCGCGAGAGCATGCAGCTCAGCGATGTGGAGGCATCTTGCAAACTGGCGCAGCCGCCGAGCAGGGTTGCGGCGCAGGCGAGCACAGTGAGTTTGAGTTTTTTCATGGCTTTCAATCCAGCAGGTCATCCAGGGATGGCGCGGCATTCTTCTTGACTGCAGGTGTTCTTGCAGGGGCCGGCACGGGCGGTTTGCCAGATGCCGGGGCTGAGGACGGCTCCGGGCTGGCCGCAGGCGCGGGTGCGTCGCTGGCAGTGTTTGCTGTCGTCGCTGCGGGGGTGACTGCCGTGGCGGGCGCGTTGTCTACGGCGCCGGCAATCGAGGCATTTTCGGCAGGTGTCGTTTGCGCTGCGGTACTGCCGCCCAGCGGGCCGACCAGGGCGTCGGCCTTGGCCTTGTCTTCGGGCGAAATCCCGTCCTTGCCGGCTTGGGACGAACTGGATGCGCTATTGCCCGAGCTGGTCAGGCCCTTCATATTGCTTGCCATCATCACACCGCCTGCAATGGCTGCGACCAGCAGTGCCAGCGCCACCCATTTGATCCAGGCATTGCTGCCGCGCACCGGTTCCTGGGGAAAGGCCGGCGTGCGGTCATTGCGCTGCGCAAAGCTTGCGGCAGGCTCCGACTGTGGCGGCCTTGGCGCGGGTGTATCCATGGGCTCGATCAGGGGAGGGGCCAGGCTTGCGCTGTCAATGGTCTGCGAGGCACCTGAAGGCATGGGCGGCGCAGCTGCCACTGCGGCATGACTATCGCCGGGGCGCTCGAACACCAGGCCGCATCGTGTGCAGAAGCGGGCCTCGGGCTTGCAGACAGCCTGGCATTGGCTGCAGGTTTTTTCAACAGCAGTGATTGCCGCTTCCGGTGCTTGTCTGGCGCCGCAGTTCTTGCAGAACTTGGCATTCGGAGAGAGCGGATTGCCGCATTGGGAACAATTCATGGTCTGCAATCGAGAAAAGAGTCCGCTGGAATGGCCGCTCGGCGGCATTGCTGCCTGGGCAATGCGTGGAATATGGGCCGGTTTTTGCGCATTGGCATGAACCGGTACGGACCCTGAAAAATGATTTGTATCTTAGCGGCGCATTTGCCGCAGCCTGTCGGATCGCTTTACGGGAATGTAAGCACGTTCGGTTTTGACAGCTTTTTGTCAGGCATGGCAATCCATGAATGGGGTTTGGATTAATGGAGCTGCGCGGAGTTTCAAGGGATTTATGGCGTAAGTGACTGATTTGAAAAGAAGGCAATAAATCAGGTGCTTTATGGAAGCCGGGATTGCCGGGAAAAGCTCGGATCTCGAAATCTGTTTGATTTTTGCAAATGCTTCAAATGGTTGAGAGTGTTTTGCGCTGTAAAGATTTCAACGAAATACAAGCCTTGCTGAACCCCAGGAGTCAGCAAGGCCGGTAATCACTGCTGCGCAATCAGCGTCAGCAGCTCGATTCGTGGCGCCACGCCAAGGCGTATGGCAAAACCGGCCCACAGGCCTGCTCCGCTGCTGACCAGCAGCTTCATATTGCCGACGTCATATTCGCCGCGCACAAAACCGTTGTTGACGGGAGCCACCAGCCAGCGGTCCATGCCCAGGATCAGTCCGCCGTGGGTATGGCCCGATATCTGCAGATTCACGCCCTTGTCCGCGTTATCGCGCGCGAATTTGGGCTGGTGCGCCAGCAGGATATGAAACGCTGCGCCGGCCTTGCGGGCCTGGGCGGCAACCGCATCCACATCGGGGGGGACGCCTTCGGCGACCTCGGGGTCGGCGTTGTTGGGCGAGGTCCGGCCGAACACCGGGTCGCCGATGCCGGACAGGGCCAGCTTGCTGCCCTTGATGTTCAGCAGCTGCATGCGGTTTTCCAGCAGATTCAGGCCCAGGCGGCGGAACTCGGCCATCCAGGCGTTGTAGCCGCTGTAGTACTCGTGGTTGCCCGGCGCCGCCCAGACGCCGTAGCGCGCGCTCAAGGCGGCCAGCGGCGCCACATGGGCGCGGCTGGTGGCGACATCGCCGTCCACCATGTCGCCGGGCAGCACGATCAGGTCGGGCGTGGTGGCCAGGGTGCGCTGCACGATGGTCTGCACATAGCTTGCATCATTGACCGGGCTGGCGTGGATATCGGCCAGCACGGCAATGCGCAGGCCCTGCAGGGCGGTGGGCAGGTTTCTGACCGCGATCTGTTGCTCATGCACCCTGGGCGGCTGAAGGGCGTTGAAGATGCCGATGGCGCTCAGGCAGCCGGTCGCCACCACGGCGGCTGCGGTAAGTGCGGGAAGGTGCAGCAGCTGCGCCAGGCTGGTTCGCCCCATGAGTCGGGCGATCAGCCACAGCAGATCGCGCAGCAGCACGAACAGCGCCAGCATCAGCAGCATGGCCAGAATCCAGCCGCCGGGAACCTGCAGGCGCGCCACCACGGCGTAGGGCAGGGCATTGGTCTGCACGGCCTTGAGCAGCAAGGCGGGAGCGATGCCGAGCATGCTCGTGATCAGAACTGCCAGCAGGCGTGCCAGACGGGAGGTGCCGTTGAGGCTGGAGACAGGCCACCAGAGCCAGAGAGCCAGAAGAGGGATGACGAAAGCAGCAGTCGAGACCATGGGCAGGAGGGAAACCGAAAATTGCCGCGAGCATAGCAAGCGTTGGCGTCCCCGCGATGAACGCTGCTGCAGCCGCTATCGCTGGTACAACGCAGGGCGTTGAAAATTGTGCGGCACGGCTGCTTTTGTCATCACTGCGCAAGACCGGCCAAGGACGGGGATAATCCCAGCCCTTATGTCTTTGAAGATCAACTTCCCCGAGTCGCTCCCCGTATCCAGCCGTCGCCAGGAAATCATGGAGGCCATGGATCGCCATCAGGTCATCATCGTCTGCGGCGAGACCGGCTCGGGCAAGACCACGCAGTTGCCCAAGATCGCTCTGGCGCTGGGCCGGGGCAGGCTCAATGCCGCGCCCGATGCCAACGGCCAGGTGCGCGGCCATCTGATCGGCCACACCCAGCCGCGCCGCATTGCCGCCAGCTCGGTGGCCAAGCGCATTGCCGAGGAGCTGAACACGCCGCTGGGCGAAGTGGTGGGCTACAAGGTGCGCTTTCAGGACACTCTGCAGAAGAACGCCTCCGTCAAGCTGATGACCGACGGCATCTTGCTGGCCGAGACCCAGACCGATCCGCTGCTCAAGGCGTACGACACGCTGATCATCGACGAGGCGCATGAGCGCAGCCTGAACATCGATTTTCTGATCGGCTATCTCAAGCAGATCCTGCCCAAGCGCCCCGATCTCAAGGTGGTGGTGACCTCGGCAACCATCGACGCGGACCGCTTTGCCAAGCACTTCGAATCGAAGAGCGGTCCTGCGCCCGTGATCATGGTTTCGGGCCGCACCTATCCGGTGGAGATGCGCTATCGCCCGTTCGAGGGTGAAAAGGACAAGGATCTGAACGACGCCATTGCCGATGGCGTCGATGAACTCTGGGCCGGCGGCAAGGGCGGCGATATCCTGATCTTCCTGCCCGGCGAGCGCGAGATTCGCGAAGCCGCCGACCATCTGCGCAAGCATTTGCAGCACTCGCCCACGCTGCGCAGTGCCGAAGTGCTGCCGCTGTTCTCGCGCCTGTCGCAGGCCGAGCAGGACCGTATCTTTGACGGCCATACGGGCCGGCGCATCGTGCTGGCCACCAATGTGGCCGAAACCTCGCTCACGGTGCCGGGCATTCGCTATGTGATCGACGCCGGTACGGCGCGCGTGAAGCGCTACTCCTTCCGCAGCAAGGTGGAGCAGTTGCTGGTCGAGCCGATCTCGCAGGCCGCTGCCAACCAGCGCGCGGGCCGTTGCGGTCGTGTGGCCAACGGTATCTGCATTCGCCTGTATGACGAAGAGAGCTTTGTCAGCCGCGACCGCTTCACCGACCCCGAAATCCTGCGCTCCTCGCTGGCCGGCGTGATCCTGCGCATGAAGTCGCTGGGTCTGGGCGATGTGGTGCATTTCCCCTTCCTCGAAGCGCCTTCGGGCCGCGCCATTGCCGACGGCTATCAGTTGCTGGCCGAGCTGGGCGCGGTGGACGATCACGGCCATCTGCTGCCCATGGGCAAGGAACTGTCGCGCTTGCCGCTGGACCCGCGCGTGGGCCGCATGATTCTGGAGGCGCGCGAGCGCCGCGCTTTGGCCGAGGTGCTGATCATCGCCTCGGCTCTGAGCGTGCAGGATGTGCGCGACCGCCCCATGGAAGCGCAGCAGCAGGCCGACCAGGCACATGCCAAGTTCGACGACGAGAAAAGCGAGTTCAGCGGCTATCTGCGGCTGTGGAAATGGCTGTCGGATGCGCGCGGCGGCAAGGTCGTGGCCAAGAGCCGCAAGGAGATGGCGGCCCAGCACGCGCCTGCGGCCAAGCCCAATGCGCGCAACCAGGCCTTCCTGCCTGTCAGCCAGCGTGCCAGCGGCGCGCAGGTCGAAGGCACGGTTGAGGAGCGGCTGGCGCTGTTCAACCCTGCCGATCAGGCCCAACATGCCGACGAGGCCACGCACAAGATCAGCAACCGCCAGTGGGAGCAGCTGCTGCGCCAGAACTTCATCAATATCCGCCGCGTGCGTGAGTGGCGCGACATCCACTCTCAGCTGCTGACCGTGGTCAAGGAGCAGAAATGGCTGCTCAACAACGAGGCTGCCGGCTATGAGGCCGTGCACCTGTCCATGCTGTCGGGTCTGCTCGGCAATATTGGCTACAAGGCAGAGGAAAGCGAGAGCTATCTGGGCGCGCACGGCATCAGGTTCCACCCGCATCCCGGCGCTCACCTGAGCAAGAAGCCTGGCCGCTGGATCGTGGCGGCCGAGCAGGTCGAGACCTCGCGCCTCTACGGCCGCGGCATTGCGGCCATAGAGCCGCAGTGGCTGGAGGAGGTGGGCGGCCACCTGCTCAAGAAGCAGCTGCTGGACCCGCACTGGAGCAAGAAGCAGGCCGATGTGGTGGCGCTCGAGCGTGCCACGCTCTACGGTCTGGTGGTCTACAACGGCCGCCGCGTGAGCTACGGCCGCGTCGATCCGCATGAGGCGCGCAATCTCTTCATCCGCCAGGCGCTGGTGGAGGGCGAGTGGGAAACGAAGTGGCATTTCCTGCCCGCCAACCTCAAGCTCATGCGCAAGGTCGAGGAGCTGGAGCACAAGAGCCGTCGCCAGGACGTGCTGGTCGACGACGAGCTGATCTTTGCCTTCTACGACCAGCATCTGCCCAAGGATGTGTACAGCGGCGCGAGCTTCGACAAGTGGTTCCGCGCCGAGAGCAGGAACCAGCCCGAGCTGCTGCGCCTGTCCAAGGACGAGTTGATGCGGCACGAGGCCGCAGGCATCACCACGGACAAATTCCCCAAGACCGTGAAGCTGGGCGGTGCCGATTGCAGCGCCAGCTATCTGCACAGCCCCGGCGACGCGCGCGACGGCATCACGGTCACCGTGCCGCTGTTTGTGCTCAACCAGGTGTCGGAGGAGCGCGCCGAGTGGCTGGTGCCGGGCATGCTCAAGGACAAGATCCAGGCACTGCTGAAGAGCCTGCCCCAGCGCCCGCGCAGCCGTTTCGTGCCGCTGCCCGAGAGCGCGGCGCGGCTGGCCGAGCTGTTCACCGAGAGCGAGCGCTGGGCCCAGGGTGGACTTATCGATGCCTTGCTCAAGCAGGTGCGCGACGAGACTTCGCTGGATGTGAAGCGCGCCGACTTCAAGCTGGACATGCTGAGCCCGCATCTGTTCATGAACTTCCGCATCACGGACGAGCATGGCCGCCAACTGGGCCAGGGCCGCAATCTGGGCGCGCTCAAGGCCGAGTGGGGCGCCAAGGCACGCGGTGCATTCCAGGCGCTTGCTTCATTAAAGGTAGCTGCTAGCGGTGGTGAGCCGGTAAATTCCGAGCAGAAAGCATCTGAAAATGATAAGGGTAAGGCGCAAGCAGCTCCTAAAAATGATAAGTCTGCGGCGGGCAAGCCGGCCCAGTCGCATGATGCACGCTACAAGGACTGGAGCTTTGGCGAGCTGCCTGAGCTCATGGAGATCAAGAAGGGCGGCACCACGCTGATCGGCTTTCCGGCCTTGATCGACCATGGCGACGCCGTCGGCATCGAAGTCTTCGATGAACCCGAAGCCGCTGCCGCAAAGCACCGCGTGGGCCTGCGCCGGCTGTTCGCGCTGCAGATTCGCGATGCGCTCAAGTATCTGGAAAAGAACATTCCCGATCTGCAGAAGATGGCCGTGGCCTATATGCCGCTGGGCACGCAGGAAGAGCTGCGCGGCCAGATCATCGATGTGGCCATAGACCGCGCCTTTTTGCAGGAGCCGCTGCCGAGCAACGAGGCCGACTTCAAGCAGCGCGTGCAGGACGGCCGTGGCCGACTGACGCTGATTGCCAACGAGGTGGCTCGCATGTCGGCCACCATCCTCGCTGAATACGCAGCCGCCGCGCGCAAGATCAAGGACACCAAGAACGCGCCGGAGGCCACCAAGGACGCGAGCGAGCAGCTGCAAAAGCTCATGCCCAAAAACTTCATCGCCGTGGCCCCCTGGGCGCAGCTCGGCCATTACGCGCGCTACCTCAAGGCCATTAGCTCGCGTCTGGACAAGTATCGGGCCGACCCGGCGCGCGATGCCGCCAAGCTCAAGGAGCTGCTGCCGCTGGAGCAGCGCTACTGGCGGCTGGTGGCCGAGCGCAAGGGGCAGGTCGATGCCCGAATGCAGGAGTACCGCTGGATGCTGGAGGAGCTGCGCGTGAGCTTTTTTGCCCAGGAGCTGCGCACGCCGTATCCGGTCAGTGCCAAGCGGCTGGACAAGGTCTGGGCGCAGCTGCAGCAGTGATGCCGGTCTGACGGCCTGACGAATGGGGCTCTGCCTGACTAGGCGGGCCGGCTTTCGCCCTGCAGCAGCGGATTGCGCGAAAACAGCTCCACGACCCAGTCCACAAAGGCGCGCACCTTGGCGCTGAGGTGGGAGTTGGGCGGATAGACCACGTAGATCGGCAGCAGGGGGTGCTTCCAGTCCTCCAGCACGCGTTGCAGCTGGCCGTTTTCCAGGTACTTGTGAATCTGGAAGCGGCTGAGCTGTCCTATGCCCTGGCCGGCAAGGATGGCGCTGATATAGGCATTGCCTTCGTTGACGCCCAGGTGGGCGGGACTGGCGATCTCTATCACTTCGCCGCCCTTGTGGAACTCCAGCGGATAGCGCCGCGCCGAGACAGGGGAGAAATAAATCACATTGCGATGGCCGGACTCCAGATCGCGCGGGTGCCGGGGCACGCCGTGGCGCTGCAGATATTCGGGTGCGGCAACGGTGATGAATTCCAGATTGCCGATGCGGCGCGCCACCAGGGACTGGTCGGCCAGCTCGCCGCCGCGGATTACGCAGTCCACGTTGTCGCTGATCAGGTCCACGGTGCGGTCGCTCACGCCCAGATCGATCTGTATCTCGGGATAGCGAGACTGGAACTCACTCAGATGGGGAATGATGAGCAGACGCGCCACGGTGGTTCCCACATCCACGCGCAGGCGCCCGCGCGGCGTGGTGCGGGCCTGGCTGACGCTGGCCTCGAGGTCGTCGAAGTCGGCGAGCAGGCGCACAGCGCGGTCGTAATAGGCCGCACCATCGGCGGTCACGGTGACGCGACGCGTGGTACGGTTGAGCAGCTTCACGCGCAGGCGCTCTTCCAACGCCTGAACGTTCTTGGTCACACTGGCTTTTGGCATTTGCAGCGAATCGGCTGCACGCGTGAAAGTGCCGGCTTCCACGACCCGCGCGAAAATACGCATGGCCTGTATCTGATCCATGGGATCTCCTTGTCCTCGCGAAAACCCGGACTCGCCGAGGATGCGGGATTCTCACACACAGCTCACACCGTCATTGTTCGAGAATTGGAAACAGTGTGGCCGCGTTTGCGGGGTTTATACCGTCACTTGCTGTTGCTACATTTCTGTTCCATCACCCGGTCCTGTCCGGAAAATCCATGTCAAACACCAAAGCCACCGCATCGGAGCCGATTCCTCATACCGACACCACGATCTCCGTGGCCGACGGTGTGCAGGCCGATGTGCGCATATACGGCGGCAAGCGGCGCGGCGAAGTGGTCCCGCTGGTGCTGCATTTTCATGGCGGCGCCTTTGTGGCCGGGGATCTGGACAACGGTTGCACCGTCGGCAGCTCGCTGGCGGCGGCCGGGGCATGCGTGGTGTCGCTGGCCTATCCGCTGGCACCCGAGCATCCGTTTCCGCGTCCGCTGGAGCTGGGCTACGAGGTGCTGCTGTGGGCCTACAAGCAACGCACCAAGCTGGCTGGAAAGGGCGCTCCGCTCTATCTGGCCGGTGAAGAGGCCGGCGCCAATCTGGCGGCTGGCGTCTGCATGATGGCGCGCGATCAGCAGCAGCCCCCGCTGGCCGGGCAGATTCTGATCTCTCCCATGCTGGACCCTTGCTCGGCCACGCCTTCGCAGCGTGCCGCCCAGGGCGAGTCCGTCGAATGCAAATGGGCTTCGGGCTGGTGCAAGTACCTGGGCGAGCCGCATGATGCTGAGCACCCCTATGCGGTGCCGGCGCGAGCCCGCCGTCTCGCGGGACTGCCGCCGACGCTGATTCTGGTCGGCGAGGCCGACCCCATGCGTGACGAGGCACTGAACTATGGCGCGCGCCTGGAAGCTGCCGGCCTGAGCGTGCATCGCCATGTGTTTGCCGAAGCCGGGCAATGGCCGCAGGCACTGCTGGAGCAGCCGCCCGAGTCCTGCCCTTGCGCCGCGCAGCTGCAGGAGCAACTGCGCCAGTTTTTTGAAACCACCCGATGTCGGCTCTGAGCTGATCTTTCCCTGCTGATACCGCTGACCTGATCCGGCCCCCTGGGCCGGAAGCAGCACGGCTGCGCCTTTTTCTTCTCTTTCTCATTCGATTCCTGGCCTGAGCGCTGGAAGGGATGAGTCTTGCCTGCCGCCGAAAGAGCCGCTACCGCTTTCAACCCTTGAATAAAGACATTGCCATGAACGAGCACTCCAAACTCTCCAACCGCCGCCGGTGGGCCGCCGTCGGCGTCGCCGCTGCCGTGATCGCCACGACCGCTGCCATGCTGGGCCTGTCATCGCATGCCGAAGCGCCCGCTGCGCAAGCCGCCGCGCCAGCTGTGCCAGTTTCGGCAGCCCAGGTCCTGCAGCAGGACGTAACGCTGTGGAATGAATTCTCCGGCCGCCTCGAAGCCGTGCAGCGTGTGGATGTGCAGCCGCGCGTCTCGGGAGCGGTGCAGGCCGTGCATTTCAAGGAAGGCGCGCTGGTCAAGGCCGGTGATCTGCTGTTCACCGTGGACCCGGCGCCCTATGTGGCAGAAGTCGATCGCGCCGAAGCCCAGGTCGTTGCCGCCAAGGCGCGCATGGCCTATACCCAGAGCGAGTCCGAGCGCGCCACGCGTCTGTGGGACGAGCGGGCGATCGCGCAAAAGGAATACGACGAGCGCGTGAATGCCCGGCGCGAGGCCGATGCGAATCTGCGCGCCGCCCAGGCTGCACTGCAGACCGCCAAGCTGAACCTGGGCTACACCCAGGTCAAGGCTCCGGTGAGCGGGCGCGTGGGTCGCATCGAGGTCACGGTGGGCAATCTTGTGAGCTCGGGGGCCGGAGCGCCGGTGCTGACCACCCTGGTATCGGTGGACCCCATGTATGCCAGTTTCGACGCAGACGAGCAGATCGTGGCCCAGGCGCTGCAGGGTCTGCAGAGCGCAAGCCAGGGACGCAGCACGCGTGCACTGATTGAAACCATTCCCGTTCAGATGGGGGTGGGTACCAGTGGCGGCACGCCTTATGCCGGTCATCTGCAGCTCATAGACAACCAGGTCGATGCCAAGAGCGGCACGGTGCGCGTGCGGGCCGTGTTCGGCAATGTGGACGGCACGCTCATGGCCGGCCAGTTCGCGCGCATCCGCATGGGCCAGCCCCAGACCACCCAGGCCGTGCTCATCAACGAGCGCGCCGTGGGCACGGACCAGAGCAAGAAATTCGTGCTGGTGATTGGCGCTGACAACAAGGCCGAGTACCGGGAGGTGCAACTTGGCGCACCGGTGGACGGCCTGCGCGTGGTCACTTCGGGCCTCAAGGCCGGCGAGCGCATCGTCGTCAACGGACTGCAGCGTGTGCGCCCCGGCGTAGTGGTCGCGCCTCAGGACGTGCCCATGGATGCCAAGGCCGAGCTGGCCGATGGCCGCGGAGCCGCCAAGCAACCTACGGTCTGAGAACCCTTAATCCTCCGACACCATGAACCTTTCCAGATTCTTCATCGACCGCCCGATCTTCGCGGGTGTGCTGTCGGTGCTCATCTTTCTCGCTGGCCTGATCGCCATGCGGACGCTGCCGATCTCGGAATACCCCGAGGTCGCTCCCCCCTCGGTGGTGGTGCGCGCCCAGTACCCGGGCGCCAACCCCAAGGTGATTGCCGAAACCGTGGCCACGCCGCTGGAGGAATCCATCAACGGCGTGGAAGGCATGCTCTATATGGGCAGCCAGGCCACGACCGACGGCGTGATGACGCTGACCGTGACCTTCGCGCTGGGCACCGATCCCGACAAGGCCCAGCAGCTGGTGCAAAACCGCGTCTCCCAGGCCGAGCCGCGCCTGCCCGAGGAAGTGCGCCGCCTGGGCATCACCACGGTCAAGAGCGCCCCCGACCTGACCATGGTCGTGCACATGGTCTCGCCCAACGGCCGCTATGACATCGACTATCTGCGCAACTATGCCGTGCTCAATGTGAAGGACCGCCTGGCGCGCATCCAGGGCGTGGGCCAGGTGCAGATCTTCGGCGGCGGCGACTATTCCATGCGTGCCTGGCTTGATCCGCAGAAGGTGGCGCAGCGCGGTCTCTCGGCCGCCGACGTGGTGGCTGCCATCCGCGGCCAGAACGTGCAGGCAGCGGCCGGCGTGGTCGGCGCCTCGCCCGGCCTGCCTGGCGTCGACATGCAGCTGTCCATCAATGCGCAAGGCCGCTTGCAGACCGAGGAAGAGTTTGGCGACATCATCGTCAAGACGGGCTCCGACGGCGCGGTGACGCGCCTGCGCGACGTGGCCAGGCTGGAGCTGGGCGCGGCCGATTATTCGCTGCGCTCCCTGCTCAACAACGACCCCGCCGTAGGCATGGGCGTGTTCCAGGCTCCGGGCTCGAATGCCCTGGAGATCTCGGCCAATGTGCGCTCCACCATGGCCGAGCTGCAAAAGCACATGCCTGAAGGTGTGGAGTTCCGCATCGCCTACGACCCCACGCAATTCGTGCGGGCTTCGATCAAGTCCGTGATCCAGACCCTGCTGGAAGCCGTGGCCCTGGTGGTGGTGGTGGTGATCCTGTTCCTGCAGACCTGGCGCGCTTCCATCATTCCGCTGCTGGCCGTGCCGGTCTCGGTGGTGGGTACCTTCGCCGTGCTGCACCTGCTGGGTTTTTCCATCAATGCGCTGAGCCTGTTCGGCCTGGTGCTGGCCATCGGCATCGTGGTGGATGACGCCATCGTGGTGGTGGAGAACGTGGAGCGCAATATCGAGGCCGGCCTGTCGCCACGCCAGGCCACCTACCGCGCCATGCAGGAGGTGAGCGGACCCATCATCGCCATCGCCCTGGTGCTGTGCGCCGTGTTTGTGCCCCTGGCCTTCATCAGCGGCCTCACGGGCCAGTTCTACCGCCAGTTTGCGGCCACCATCGCCATCTCGACGGTGATCTCGGCCATCAACTCGCTGACCCTGTCGCCCGCGCTGTCCGCGCTGCTGCTGCGCGGCCACGATGCGCCCAGGGACGCGCTGACACGCGGCATGGAGCGCGTGCTGGGCGGGTTCTTTCGCCGCTTCAATGCCTTGTTCCGTCGCGGTTCGGATGCCTATAGCGGCGGCGTGCAGCGCGTCATCGGCCGCAAGGCGCTGATGCTGGTGATCTACGCCGTGCTGGTGGGCGCGACCTGGGGTCTGTTCAAGCTGGTGCCCGGCGGCTTTGTGCCGGCCCAGGACAAGCAGTATCTGGTCGGTTTTGCCCAGTTGCCCGATGGCGCCACGCTGGACCGCACGGAAGACGTGATCCGCCGCATGGGCGAGATCGTCAAGAACAATCCCAATGTGGAGGATGCCATCGCGTTCCCCGGACTGTCCATCAACGGCTTTACCAACAGCTCCAACTCGGGCATCGTCTTTGTCACGCTCAAGCCCTTTGCCGAGCGCAAGCATGCCGACCAGAGCGGCGGTGCAGTGGCGGGCCAGCTCAACCAGGCCTTTGGCAGCATCCAGGAAGCCTTTATCGCCATGTTCCCGCCACCGCCCGTGGCTGGCCTCGGAACGACCGGCGGCTTCAAGCTGCAGATCGAGGACCGTGCCTCGCTGGGTTACGACGCCATGGACGCGGCCGTGAAGGCCTTCATGGCAAAGGCCTACCAGACGCCCGAGCTGGCCGGCCTGTTCACGAGCTGGCAGGTCAACGTGCCCCAGCTCTATGCCGCCATCGACCGCACCAAGGCGCGCCAGCTCGGCGTGCCCGTGACGGATATCTTCGAGACACTGCAGATCTACCTGGGCAGCCTGTACGCCAACGACTTCAACCAGTTCGGCCGCACCTATAGCGTGCGCGTCCAGGCCGATGCCGCCTACCGGGCGCGTGCCGAAGACGTGGGCCTGCTCAAGGTGCGCTCCACCACGGGCGAGATGGTGCCGCTGTCGGCGCTGATGAAGCTCGAACCCAGCTTCGGGCCCGAGCGCGCCATGCGCTACAACGGCTTCCTGGCCGCCGACGTGAATGGCGGGCCCGCTCCTGGCTTCTCCTCGGGTCAGGCCCAGGCAGCCGTCGAGCGCATTGCTGCCGAAACCCTGCCGCCCGGCATAGGTTTCGAGTGGACCGAGCTGACCTACCAGGAAATCCTGGCCGGTAATTCCGCCGTGCTGGTGTTCCCCATTGCCATCCTGCTGGTCTTCCTGGTGCTGGCGGCTCAGTACGAAAGCCTGACCCTGCCTATTGCCATCATCCTCATCGTACCCATGGGCCTGCTGGCCGCCATGACGGGCGTGTGGCTGAGCGGCGGTGACAACAATGTGTTCACGCAGATCGGGCTCATCGTGCTGGTGGGGCTGTCGGCCAAGAACGCCATCCTGATCGTGGAGTTCGCCCGCGAGCTGGAATTTGCCGGCCGCACGCCCGTGCAGGCCGCCATCGAAGCCAGCCGCCTGCGCCTGCGCCCCATCCTCATGACCTCGCTGGCCTTTGTCATGGGCGTGCTGCCCCTGGTGCTGTCCACGGGCGCGGGAGCCGAGATGCGCAGCGCCATGGGCGTGGCGGTGTTCGCCGGCATGATCGGTGTGACGGCCTTTGGCCTGTTCCTCACGCCGGTGTTCTATGTGGTGCTGCGTCGTCTGGCCGGCAACCGTCCGCTGCAGCAGCATGGCAGCCATGTGGCGCCGATCAGCGAGCCGGGTCACGGCGCCTCGGCCCTGCCCATGCCTGCTGCGCCACGCGGCCATGACGAATAAGCCCAATCAACCATGGATTCCGATATGAAAACGATGCAAGGCATTCGATCCCTGATGCCGTCCCTGAGCGCGCTGACGGCAGCCCTGGTGCTGGCGGGTTGCGCCAGCGCACCGCCCACGGTGGACCAGCATGCCGGCGTTGCAGTGCCAGCAAGCTTCAGCGCCCAGGCCGCAGCCGCGGGCTGGACGCAGGCCGCCCCGGCCGAGGCCCAGCCGCGCGGTGCCTGGTGGCGGGTATTTGCGGACACCGAACTCAGCGCTCTGGTGGAGCGTGCGGGTGAAGCCAATACCGATGTCCAGACCGCTGCGGCACGCCTGGCCGAAGCCCGTGCGCTGCTGCGCTCGGCCGATGCCCAGCGGCAGCCGCAGATCGGGGTCTCGGGCGGCGCTGTGCGCCAGGCCGGGCTGAACACCGCGAGCGGCCTGCAGCCCACCACCCTGGTCACGGCCGGCCTGAACTTCTCCTACGAAGCGGATCTGTTCGGCAGGCTGTCGCGGGCCAGCGAAGCAGCGCACGAGGATGCCAATGCACGCGAAGCACTGCTGCAGAGCACGCGCCTGATGGTGCAGGCCGATGTAGCGCAGACCTATCTGCAGCTGCGTTCGCTGCAGACCGAACGCCAGCTGGTCGAGCAGAGTCTGGTGGCCTATCGCGAGACCTTGACACTGATCGAGAAGCGCTTCCGTGCCGGCGATGCGGCTGAGTTGGACGTGGCGCGCATGCAGACCGAGGTTTCGGCCACCGAGGCCGAGACGCTGGCGCTGGAGCGCCAGCAGGCAGCCCTCACGCATGCGCTGGCCGTGCTGGTCGGCGATATCGCCACTGGCTTCACGCTGGCTGCGCAGCCTGTGCTGGCAACGCTGCCCGTGATTCCGGCAGGCGTGCCCGCGACGGTGCTGGCACGCCGCCCCGATGTGTCGGCGGCCCAGGCATCGGTGCTGGCGGCCCAGGCGCGCGTGGGCGTGGCCCAGGCCGCATGGTTTCCGGCCATCACGCTCACGGGCAATGGCGGCTATGCCTCGACGGAGCTCGGCGATCTGTTCAAGTGGTCGGCGCGCTCCTGGGGCATAGGCGCCTTGCTGTCTCTGCCCATCTTCGACGGCGGCCAGCGCGCAGCGCAGGAAGAGGGGGCCCGTGCACGTCTGGAGGCCGCCGTGGCCGCCCAGCGCGGTCAGGTACTCGCGGCCTTCCGGGAGGTCGAGGATCAGCTCAGTGCCTTGCGCCTGCTCTCGGGTCAGGCCCGCGTGCTGGGGCAGGCCGTGCAGTCTTCGGAGCGCGCCACCCATCTCTCGGATGTGCGCTACCGCAACGGTCTGGTGAGCCAGCTGGAGCTGCTCGATGCGCGCCGCAACGAGCTGCGCAACCGGCGCCAGGCCCTGCAGGTGCGCACCGCGCAGTACACGGCCACAGTGGCGCTGATTCGTGCGTTGGGCGGAGGCTGGGATAGCGGTGAGTCGCCTGCGGCTCGCGGATGAGGAGGGGCCTGTTTCGGGCAGGCCTGAGCTGGGCCCAGATGCAGCATCATCGCAGGCTCTGTGCCGGCCCGCGTCTACCGCTGTCGGCAGCTGCCTCTCTGCGTTGAGTGATGAAGCTCGGCACAAAGGTCTTTGGCCGCTAAGAGGCGGGCTCTAGCCTATCCCCGCGTGGTGACCGGATTGCAAAGCGCATTCCTCAGTGCGCGTACCGCGCTATCCACCGTGGTGAGTACCGGCAGGTCCGACGCTTGCTCGCAAACCGCCCTGGCTCTTGCCATGCTGAACTGCGCCAGAGCGATGCGGCTACATCCTTCGTCTCTCAAGCGAGCGGCTTGGGCTGCAATGAGAGCGTCGTGGCGGGCCAGGTCTCCCGCATTCATGGCCTGCAACGCGCCTTCGGCCAGAGCCAGAACGAGGTCGGCATCCGGACCGAACTCGGGCGGCATCGACTTCAGCGTGGGCGCAAAAGTCGCGATGAGTCCAATTTTTCCGGGCTGTCGCAGGGCTTCGGCCACCATGGCCTCATTGGGCCGAAGCACCGGGAGGTCGGCATGCCGCGCAGCGACCGCATCGATGCAGGGGCCGAAGGCCGAGCAGGTGAAGAGAATAGCCTGGGCACCCGTGCCCACTGCGTAGTCGGCCAGGACCTCGAAGCGCCTGTGCATGGCTGTGTCGAGTCCGTGGCTGCTTCGTGCGAGGTCTGCCGACAGGCTGTCGTCCAGCAGGTTCATGCGAACGGCTTGCGGCCAGTCTCGGTCGAAGGCGGCGTTGATGGGCTCGACCGAATGGCTAAGGGCGTGAATGAGAGCAATCCGAGTCATATGTTGGTGCCTGGAAGTTCGAGGATGTCAGATGCCCTTTGAAGAAGGATTCTCGAAGCCTTCTCTGGTTTCTGCGTTGAGTGGGTAGTTGATGTTGGTCCCCTTCGGTGGAATCGGCGACATGAACCACTTTTTGTAAAGCGTCTCCATTTCGCCTGATTTCATCATTTCGACAACCACGCGGTCTACCAGCGCCTTGAACTGCGGGTCGTCCTTGCGCAGCATCAGAGACTGATTTTCTGTGCGCAGGTTTTCGCCCGTGATGATGAATTCCTTCGGGTTCTGGGTGTTCGCGATAAGACCTGCCAACAAGATGTCGTCGAGCACGAAGGCGGCTGCGCGGCCCGAATTCAGCAGCAGAAAGGAGTCGAGATGGTCTTTCCCGGACAATTGTGTGACCTCCAGCACCTTGCCACGGTTGGTTTCACGCAGAAGTCGGAACGAAGTCGTGCCTGCGGTGGTGACAACCGACTTGCCTTGCAAGTCAGCAATGCTCTTGATGCCTGAGCTGGCCTTGACTGCCATGCGCACGTTGTATCGGAAGATGTCCGGAGAAAATGCCACGTCCTTCTGGCGTTCTACCAAATTGGTCGTGGAGCCGCACTCAAGGTCGACCGTCCCGTTCGTCACAAGAGGGATGCGGTTCTGCGACGTCACCACCTGGTACTTGATATCGATTTTGGGCTGTTTCAGCTCGGCCTTGATGGCGTCCACAATTTTCATGCAGATGTCGAGGCTGTAGCCGATGGGGGTGGCGGTATCGGAGATGTATGAGAACCCGAAGGAGGCCTCGCGGTGACCCAGGGTGATAGTCCCGCTCTCCTTGATCTTTTTCAAAGTAGGCGACTCCTGTGCGAGGGCATCCAGTGCGGGGACAAGAGCAGTGGCCATCATGGCAGCAGCCGCGACGTTTCGGATAGACAAGCGCATGGTATTCCTGAATGAGAGAGTGGGGTTGAGAACGGGGAGTGGGAGTCTTCAGGCCGCGATGGCGGCTTGCCGGGTGATGGCGTCCACGGACTCTGCCAACAGACTGGCAATGGTCTTGAGCTCATCGCGGCTGGCGATATAGGGCGGTGCAAGCAGCACATGGTCTCCGTTGACTCCATCGACAGTGCCTCCGAACGGATAGCACAGCAGGCCCCGCGCCATGGCGTCCTTCTTGAGATTTGCATTGACCTTGAGCGCCGGGTTGAAGGGGCGTTTCTCGGCTTTGTCTGCAACCAGCTCAATGCCCCAGAAGAAGCCACGACCGCGCACGTCCCCCACGTGAGGGTGGTCGGCGAAGGTTTCGCGCAGCAGCGCACCGAAGAAGGCGCCGTCCTCCTGCACCTTGGTCAGAAGTCCGTCCCGGTGGATGACCCGCTGGACGGCAAGCGCCGCAGCACAGGCGACGGGGTGTCCTAGATAGGTGTGCCCGTGCTGGAAGAAGCCGCTGCCGAAAGACATGGCCTCAACGATGTGTTTTTTTGCAAGCACGGCGCCTATGGCCTGATAGCCGCCTCCCAGTCCCTTTGCGACGGTCATCAAGTCCGGGCTGATGCCTTCCTGCTCGCAGGCATGCAGAGTCCCGGTCCGTCCCATGCCGCACATCACTTCATCGAGGATGAGAAGCACGCCATGGTGGTCGCAGACTTCGCGCACGGCCTTGAAGTAGCCTGGTACCGGAGTCAACACGCCTGCCGTTGCTCCGCCCACGGTCTCCGCCACAAAGGCGATGACTCGCCCCGGACCTTGGGCGAGGATGGCCGTATCCAACTCTTGCGCCAGCCGTTGTCCATATTGCTCGGGGGTTTCATCGGCGCGTTGTTCGCGATAAGGGTAGCAAGGCGCTACATGTGTGGCAGGCACCAGAATGGGGGCAAAAGGAGCGCGGCGCCATTCGTTTCCGCCGACGGCCAGAGCACCCAGGGTATTGCCGTGGTAGCTCTGTCGCCGGGCAATGAAATGTGTGCGCTCAGGCTCTCCGATTTCCACAAAGTACTGGCGTGCCATCTTCAATGCGGATTCCACCGCCTCGGAGCCACCGCTGACCAGATACACATGGCTCATGCCCTCAGGCGCTGTGCGGATGAGCTCGTCTGCGAGTTCCTCGGCCGGCCGAGAGCTGAAGAAGCTGGTATGCGCATAAGGGAGCTGGTCGATCTGGGCATGCATCGCCGCAATCACGTCCGGATGCCCGTGCCCCAGTGAGGAAACGGCTGCGCCCCCGGATGCGTCCAGGTAGCTATTGCCGCTGGCGTCCTGAATTCGCATTCCGCAAGCTGATACGGCAATGGGTGGGGCTGTTCGCAGATGGCGGTGAAAGACGTGCGTCATTGGGAGTATTCCGAAAACTGATACGGATGCTTGGCTGTTTTGCTGTGAAATGGAACTAATGTTCTGAATAAAGTATTTGATGGAACAAATGTTTCGTCAAGAGGTATTTTGCTGAGTTGTATGCTTTGGGAACATTTGTTCCATCAGCGTTCGAGTCAGCTGTCTGGCGAGGACCGCTTTCGATTGAGTCTTCAACAATGACAGTCAAAGACGAGCTGCGAGGCCGCTTCAACTCACTGAGTCCCGCTCTGCAGCGGATTGCGAAATACGTGCTGGACCATCCCAATGAAGTGGTCATAAGTTCGATGCGCACCGTGGGAATCAGCGCGGACGCACGTCCGGCGACGCTGGTGCGATTTGCTCAGCAGCTAGGATTTGCCGGCTGGCCGGAACTCAAGCAGGCGATTGCGCAGGAGATGGGCTTGGGCCGGGAAGCCTATGGCGACAGGGCCCGCTCTTTGCTGGAGCGCGCCAGTGAGCAAGGTCTGGCGGGCGAGATATTTCAGGTTCACAAGGCGAACCTTGAGGCCACGGAGCGTCATAGCAGGAGCGGGCTCAACGATGCGGCCGTCTTGTTGGAAGCGGCGCCCAATGTTCATGTAGCGGGGTTTCGTGCCTGCTTTCCCATCGCGTTTTCTTTCGTCTATGTGTATCGGCTTTTCAGAAATTCCGTGCATCTCATAGACGGCCAGGGCGGCTCTCTGGAGATGCAGACTCGATCCATGACCGAGGAGGATGCACTCCTGGTCATCAGCTTCGCGCCCTATTCCCGGGAGGTGCTGCAGGTGGTGGAAGCAGGCAAACGTGCTGGTTGCAAAGTGATTGCCATCACCGATAGCGATGCCTCGCCACTGTCGCTTTTGGCGGATGTGACGCTGCTTTTCTCGACTCAGAGTCCTTCATTTTTTCCATCGATTACCTCGGGGATGGCGTTGACAGAGTCGCTGCTGGAACTCCTGGTCAGCCGCGCGGGCAAGCCGGTCATCGACCGCATTGAGAGTGCTGAGGCGCATCTTTTTGAGTCAGGTGCCTATGTGGATGCCGGGGGCCGTAGCCGAGGCAGCTAGTACCGCCGAGGGCGCAGGGCACCTAGCTCGTAGCAGAGTGACGCGGCAGGGCACTCCATCTCCAATGGCGCAGCAGCTCAGGAGGGCATGTATTGGAAAAGCCGGAGACGGCAGCGAGCCGTTGGTGCGAGCAATCGACGCAGCCCGCACGTGGTCGCTATGGTTTCGGTTGATTTGATGGGCGTCAAGGCAAGACTTGAGGCTCTGGAAACGCAGGCGCCAGTGGTGCTAGATTCATTGACGATCCATGTGGATCGTCAATGGGTGCTTCATGAACATCACTTTTCACGGTGCGGCGCAGTCGGTTACGGGGTCCTGTTTTCTGGTCGAGGCGCATGGCTGCCGATTTCTGATCGACTGCGGCATGGCCCAGGGCGGTCGCGAGGCTGACGAGCACAATCAGCAAGCCTTTGCCTTTGATGCCGCAGGTCTGGATTTCGTCGTTCTGACCCACGCGCACATCGATCACAGCGGCCTGCTGCCCAAGCTCGTGGCCCAGGGCTTCAAGGGCCCTATTTATGCCACGCTGGCCACCAAGGACTTGCTCGAGGTCTTGCTCAAGGACAGCGCCCATATCCAGATGATGGATGCCGAACGGGCGGCGCGGCGCCGGCGTGAAGGCCGGGGGCACGAGCGCGAGCCGACGGCTCCTCTGTATTCGCTGGCCCATGTGGCGAGCACGCTGGAGCAGGTCCAGGCCATGCCTTATGGCCACAGCTTCGAACCCCGTCCTGCGGTGACGGTACGTTTTCAGGATGCCGGGCATATTCTGGGCTCGGCCATTGTGGAGCTATGGCTGGCAGATGGCCATGGCGGCACGCGCAAGCTGGTGGCCAGCGGCGATCTGGGCCAGCCGGGGCGGGTGATTCTGCGCGATCCCACGCCGATCCTGGAGGCCGATCTGCTGCTCATCGAGTCCACCTATGGCGACCGGCAGCACAGGAGCACGGGCGATACCCTGGAGGAGCTGGTCGATGTGGTCACGCGCACGGCTCCTCATGGCAATGTGGTCATCCCGGCATTTGCCGTGGGGCGCACGCAGGAGCTGCTCTATCACTTTCTGCAGCTGATCCAGCAGCAGCGCCTGCCGCCGGTAGAGATATTTGTGGATTCGCCGATGGCGGTGGCGGCCACGGACATCACGCTGCGGCACTTCGGCGTGTTCGACGAGGAGGCCAGGCAGTTGCTGGGCAGCGTCAGGAGACTCAAGGAGTCGCCGCACATTCATTTCATCAGCGATGTGGAGGACTCCATCAAGCTCAACCGCATCAAGAGCGGTGCGGTCATCATCTCGGCCAGCGGCATGTGCGATGCGGGACGGGTGCTGCATCATCTGAAGAACAATCTGCCCAGGCCCGAGTGTGCGGTGGTGATCTGCGGCTTTCAGGCCGAAGGTTCGCTGGGCCGCAGGTTGGTCGACGGTGCCAGGCAGGTGCGCCTGCTCGGCGATGAAGTCGAGGTCCGCGCGGGCATCCATACCCTGGGTGGCTTTTCGGCCCATGCCGACCAGCAGGCCCTGCTGGACTGGGCGGCCGCGTTCACTCGCCCGCCGCAGCAGACCTTTGTGGTGCATGGGGAGCCGCATGCCTCCCAGGCCTTGGCCACGCTGCTGCACGAGCGCCTGCATTTCACGGTGCAGGTTCCGCAGCCGGCTCAGGTCTTCGAGTTCTAGAGCGTGCCGGGAGTCTCCGAGATGCAGAATCCGTCTTGCGCACGGCCTGTTGCATGATGTTCTGGCGGCGAAGCCTGATGCCGGTCGAGACCGGATTCGTGCAGCGGCTTTTCGGCACTACGCTGGATGAGCTGCTTCCCGGCATGCGTCTGCATGTGCGGCGTCTGGGCGATACCAGGCGCGCGCTGTCCCTGGGCGGCGGGCGCATCTATCTGCCGCGCAGCTTTTTTGAGCACCGGGACCCGCATAAGCCGCTGCGGCTTGCCCACCCTGTGGTGGCAGGCGTCTTCGCCCATGAGCTGCTGCATCAGTGGCAGCGCCTGCAAGGCAGGGCGGTGACCTGGGAGGCGTTGGGCCTGCATCTGCGCGCGGCATGCCTGCGGCGCAATCCCTACCAATATCAGGCCTGTGCAGATCCGCAGCAGATGCTGCAGTGCTTTCTGGACGCAAACGTGGAGCAGCAGGGTCAGATCTGGCAGGACCATGTTCAGGCCCTGGTGCAGGGCCAGCCGCTGCCCTGCATGTGCCTGATTGCCGAGCATGTGCTCAAGGCTCAAGCTGGCCAATCCAGGTCGGGCCGAGCCAGCAAAGGCTAGGCAGCCGGGTTGAGTGCGGCGATGAGGTCGTGCTCGTCCACATCGCGCGCTGCGCCGAAGCCGGCGACATGCCTGCCGCCTTGCGGCGTGATGCAGACAAAGCGAAAGTCTCCCAGCGCCGTCATGGGCTCGGCTTCGGGAAAGCGCGCCAGATAGCTGGCACGGGCGCCTTGCCACAGGCCGCTGTCGCCTGGGGGAGTGGAGGCCACGCCCTGAATGCTGATGCGCTCCAGCGCATGCACGGCTTCGCCAGCGGACTCTGGCCTGCTCATCAGCAGGCTGACGGCAGGATGCTGCTCCATGGCCTGTGTGTGGCTGGCCAGCGCACTGACATGCAGTATCAGACAGCTGAATTCGCCACTCCAGGCCCAGGGCACCAGCGACAGGCCTGGGGCGGGGAGATATCCGGGGGCTGATGAACCGGCCTGTGGCTGAACGGCCAGGGCGGCAGTACGCTGATTGGCGAGTAGCTGGCGCAGCGACTGCTGCAGGCGTGATTCATGAGGCATTTGCGCATGGTAAGCCAGAGCGCGGGGTCGGACCAGCTTGAGCCGCGTCAGGCCGCGTCGACCGTCACCTGCGTGACCGACTGTTGGGGCCATCCCGGATGCCGGGCCGAGGTTGCGGGCCTAGTCTTGCGGACTGATTAGTCCACCCGGACTATGTATACGCTTTTCTGATTGCCTGACTCATGCCCGCTCACCACAAGTTTTGGCCCAATCGGCTGCCATATTCCATCACCGTTCCAGCAACCAGTGTCTGGGAAAACCTCGCTATCAATGCCAGGCGTTATCCGGACAAAGCCGCGCTGGTGTTTCTGGGACGCACCACGACCTATCGGCAACTCTGCGAGGGAACGGAGCGCATGGCCGCCTATCTGCATGGCCTGGGCGTGCAAAAAGGCGACCGCGTTATCGTGCTGATGCAAAACAGCTCGCAATTGGTGCTGGCGCATTACGCCATCTTTCGAGCCAATGCGGTGGTGGTGCCAGTCAACCCCATGAATACGGCGGAGGAGCTCAAGCACTACATCACGGATTCCGGCGCCAAGGTGGCCATTACCACGGCCGATCTGGCGCCGGAGCTGGCCAAGGCCAGCAATGCCTTGCCGCAGTCCGAAGCATTGCAGCACTTGCTGGTCACCCGATTCACCGACGGTTTTGATGCCGATGTGCAGGGGCCGGATGCACCGCCCGAAGCCTGGCGCAACTGGCTGCTCGGCGAGCGCGAACCCGCAAGCCTGAGCCATGGCCAGGTCCATGCCTGGACGCAGGCACTGGCCTGCAGCGAGCTGCCGCCGCCGCATACCGCGGGTCGTGACGACCTGGCATTGCTGCCCTATACCAGCGGCACCACGGGCCAGCCCAAGGGCTGCATGCACCTGCACCGCAGCATCAACCACAACGCCGTTTCCGGCGCGATGTGGGGCACGGGCAGCAGCGAGAACGTGGTGCTCGCCGTCGTGCCCATGTTTCACATCACAGGCATGGTTTCCGTGCTGCACAGTGCCATCTACATGGGGGCGACGCTGATCATCATGCCGCGCTGGGAGCGTGAACTGGCAGGGCGCCTGATCTCGCACTATCAGGTCACGAGCTGGACCAATATTCCGACCATGGTGATCGATCTGCTGGCCAGCCCCAATTTTGCGTCCTTCGATCTCTCCAGCCTCAAATACATCGGCGGCGGCGGCGCCGCCATGCCCCAGGCCGTGGCCCAGCGCCTGCTGGAGCAGTACGGCCTGCGCTTTTGCGAGGGCTATGGCCTGACCGAAACCGCCGCACCTTCGCACAGCAATCCGCCCGACCATCCCAAGCAGCAATGCCTGGGCATTCCCTTCATGAGTACCGACGCGCGCGTGATCAGCCCCGACACGCTGGAGGAAGTGCCCCAAGGAGAGCAGGGCGAGATCGTGGTCAACGGCCCCGAGGTGTTCGAAGGCTACTGGCAGCGCCCCGAGGCGACCGAGCAGAGCTTTATGGAGCTTGATGGCAAGCGCTTTTTCCGCACCGGCGACCTGGGGCGCGTGGATGAGGATGGCTACTTTTTCATCACCGACCGGCTCAAGCGCATGATCAATGCCAGCGGCTTCAAGGTGTGGCCGGCCGAGGTGGAGTCGCTGATGTTCCGCCATCCCGCGATTCAGGAGGCCTGCGTGATCTCCGCCAAGGATGCCTATCGCGGCGAGACCGTCAAGGCTGTGGTCGTGCTGCGTGCCGGCCATGAGGCGACGACGGCAGAGCAGATCATCCAGTGGTGCCATGACAATATGGCAGTCTACAAGGCCCCACGTCGGGTGCAATTCGTGACGGCTTTGCCCAAGAGCGGCAGCGGCAAGGTGATGTGGCGAATGCTGCAGGAGCAGGAAGCCGCGGTCTGAAATGCAAAGAGGGGGAGTGGCGGAAAGCAGCTGGAGTCGAACCAACCCGGGAGCGGCTGACGCCCCCCACCGGGTTTGAAGCCCGGCCGCGCCACCGGGCACGATTGCCTTCCTTTGGGTCAAGAGTGGCAGCTGCCACTCTTGTAGAAGATAGGACTGCGATTGTAGCCAGCAATCCTGCACTTGACGACGAGCCGGCCTCATGTCCCGTTATTCTGATTTGATAGCTTGTTGCGCAGGTTGCATAAGGAACCTGGGCTGATTTCTATCTGCTTTCCTTGCTGGATCACCGTGGCGTGCTATTCCAATGCACGTCAGGGCGCAGCAGATGGGCGTCGCGCACGCGGCGCGTGTAGCCGGTGCGGTCGAAGAATTCGAGAATCTGGATGGCGCGTTTGCGGCCCAGACCTGTGGCGTCGCGGAATGCGCTGGCTTCCACCTCTCCCCTGGCGTGCTGGCTGGCGATGTCGGCAACCAGGGCGGCGAGTTCATCCATGCGCACCGGTGCATAGAACAAGTCCTTGACGACCTGGAACAGCTGGCCCTGGCGCGAAAGCTTTTTGAGCAGCTGGCGCACCAGCTCTTCGCCAGCGGCATGGTCGCGCGCCAGATCGCGCACCCAGGGCGGGTCATAGCGGCCTGCAGCAATGGCGGGCAGCAGTTTTTCGGCCAGCGTCTGCTCGGCGCTGCTCAGCTGCACGCTGTGCTGCGGCAAATGCAACCAGGCGCCGGTGCTGGCTAGCAACTGGCTGTTGAGCAGGGCATCGACCAGGCCCTGATAGAGCGCGTCGTAGCTGCCTTGCTGCAGGCCGGGCAAGGCCATGCGCCTCAGTCTGGCCGCGTTGACGCCGGGCTCGTCGGGCGATTTTTCATGAAAGCGCGCCAGGCTGTCGATGAGCTGGGTCTGCAGCTGCTGCCAGCGCTGCAGGCCAAGCACCAGGGCATCGCCGCCGGCGATGGGCAACTGGATGGTGTCGGCAAGGCTGGCCTCGGGGAAGGCATGGCCGCTCAGACGCACCAGCTGCGAACGCGCAATGCCGTGCGGGGCCTGTGCGATCAGCGGTCTGAAGTCGTTGCGGGCGATTAGCTGCTCCATGGCGTCGAGGTAGGCCATGCGCTCTGCGCTGCGGCGCTTGCGGCTCGGGGCATAGGGGTCGAGCACCATGCCACCGGCGATGGTGCGGCTGGCCTGGGCGTTGCGCAGAATCAGGCGGTCGCCGGGCAGGGCGAACACCAGCGCATCGAGCACCAGCTGCACCCGAGCCTCGGTACCGGGCTCTATGGCCTCGTCCTGCAGCAGGGCCACATGGCCCGTGGTGCGCTTGGTGCCCAGGTGCACATGGACGGGCGTCCACTGGGCCAGCAAGGGCGCTTCGCTGAGCTGGTGCAGATGAATGTCGAGGCGGTCCGTGGCCTGCAGCAGACGTTGGTCCATGATCCAGTCGCCGCGTTCGATCTCGTCCTTGCCTATGCCCGCCAGATTGAGTGCACAGCGCTGGCCGGCGACGCCGCTGTCGCTGCTCTGGTTCTGGGCGTGAATGCTGCGCACGCGCACGGCCCGACCGCTGGCCGAGTGCGCCAGCGTGTCGCCCACGCGGACCTGGCCATTGAAGACCGTGCCCGTGACCACCGTGCCCTGGCCCGACAGCGTGAAGACGCGGTCCACGGCGAGCCGGAACAGGCCGTCGCGGGGGCGTGCCTGCATCATCTGGGCCTGCACCTGAAGGTGCTCGCGCAAGGCCTTTACGCCGGCATTGTCGGGTTCTGCGGCATTGGTCTCGAAGATGGGGCTGTCGGCCAGCGCGGTGACGCCGAGAATGGCGTTGATTTCGCGATGCACGTCGGCAATGCGCTGTGGCAGCACGCGATCGACTTTGGTCAGCGCCACGCTGCCGCGCCTGACACCCAGCAGCTGCAGGATTTCCAGATGCTCCAGGGTCTGGGGCATCACGCCGTCGTCGGCAGCCACGACCAGCAGGGCGTGGTCAATGCCCACGGCTCCGGCGGCCATGGTGTGGACGAATTTCTCGTGGCCCGGCACGTCGATGATGCCCAGCACATCGCCGTTGGGCAACGGGCTGTAGGCATAACCGAGCTCTATGGAGATGCCGCGGGCTTTCTCTTCCTTGAGACGGTCGGTTTCCACGCCCGTGAGCGCACGCACCAGCGTGGTTTTGCCGTGGTCGATATGGCCTGCGGTTCCGATGATCATGGTGTGCTTGTAGTTTTGTTGGCTGCTGGCGCTTGTGTATCAAGCGATGCAAGGTGTTTTTGTATAAATTCCAGGGGCCGGGGCCATGGGACTGCCTCAGGCCAGCTGCGGCAGCTGCGCGGCAAACAGGGCCTGCGCCGGGTGTTCGAGACAGCGCAGATCCAGCCACAACGCATCGTCATGCAGCCGCCCGATCACGGGCCGGGGCAGGGCGCGAAAGCGCGCTTCGAGCCGGGTCAGCTGGCGACCCGCATGCTTGCCGCTGGCCGGATAAATCCTGAGGCCGAAGCTGGGCAGATTTTCCACGGGCAGGGCGCCGCTGCCGATCTGGCTGTTCATGGCCGCCATCTCCACCACATAGTCCTGGCCCAGTGCCTGCTGCAGCAGAGGCTGCAGCTGCTCGGCCTGGATCTGCATGTCGGCGGCCTGGCGCGTGAACAGGCGCAGCGTGGTCAACTCCTGGGCGAGCTTTTCAGGGTTCAGATACAGGCGCAGCGTGGGCTCCAGTGCCGCCAGGGTGATCTTGCCCACACGCAGCGCGCGTTTGAGCGGGTTCTTCTTGATCTGGGTGATCAGCTCCTTTTTGCCAACGATGATGCCGGCCTGCGGGCCGCCCAGGAGCTTGTCGCCACTGAAGGTGACGATGTCGGCACCGGACTCGACCGTCTCGCGCACCGTGACTTCATAGGGCAGGCCCCAGTCGCGCATGTCGATCAGCGTGCCGCTGCCCAGGTCCACAATCATCGGCAGATTGCTGTCGTGCGCAATGCGGGCGACATCGGCGTCGCTCACCGCCTTGGTAAAGCCGGTGATGGCGTAGTTGCTGCAGTGCACCTTCATGAGCGCGGCCGTGTTCTCGTCTATGGCCTCTGCATAGTCTTTCTCATGCGTGCGGTTGGTGGTGCCGACCTCGACGAGCCTGGCGCCAGCGCGGGTCATGACATCGGGAATGCGGAAGGCGCCGCCGATTTCCACCAGCTCGCCGCGCGAGACCACGACTTCCCTGCCCGTGGCCATGGTGGACAGCACCAGCAGCACGGCTGCGGCGTTGTTGTTGACAACGGTGGCGGCTTCAGCGCCGGTCAGCTCGCAGATCAGCGACTCGACCAGATCGTCGCGATCGCCGCGACCGCCGTCTTCAAGGTCATATTCCAGGTTGGCCGGGGAGTTCATGGCCTGTACCACGGCATCGATCGCGGCCTGCGGCAGCAATGCGCGGCCCAGGTTGGTGTGCAGCACCGTGCCGGTGAGATTGAAGACGGCTTGCAGGCGTGGCGCAAACCGGGCCTGAAGCTGGCGCTGCGCAGTTTGCACGATGCTGGCGATGTCGGCCTGCACGCTCTGGCCAGGCTGATCGGCAAAACCCAGGAGCTGCTGGCGCAACCCCGTCAGCACATCGCGGACTGCCTTGGTGCAGGCATCGAGGCCGTAGGACTCGCGCAGCACCTGCATCTCGATCGCGAGCAAGACCTTGTCCACGGCGGGAAGCTGAGATGGGTGCGAAATTTCAGGGGCGGTCGCTGCGGTATTGCTCATGGCCAAGGTGTGTCGGGTCGTCAAAAAATGAAAAAGGCGGCAGGAGTTCCTGCCGCCTTCATTATGGTGGCGGTTGGAGCCGGCAGGTTTACGCCGCAGGGTCCACCAGTTCGTGATCGGCCTCGCCTTGCTGCTCTTCGGCCACGGCCACAAACAACAGAGGATTGGCGCTGGCGCGCTGGAACTGGGTCTCGCTCATCAGCAGATCCAGCATCAGGCTGGCCAGATCGTCGACGAGAGGTTCGACCATGGGGTTCTTTTCCTGATTCACGATCTTGCGGTAGCTGCCGCATTCGTCGCATGTCTCGGCCAGAACTTCTTCGCCCGAACCGTCAATGCCCTGGTAGTGGATGCCCTTGGTCGATTCGCAGTGCGTGCACTTGACGCGAACCATATGCCATTCGCAGGCACAGGTGCCGCAATGAGCGTAACGGTGACCGGCCACTTTGCCGCCAATGCGGATGACGCTGGCCACAGGCTCGCTGGCGCAGACGGGGCAGATGCTGGCGGGGTCGGTGTAGGGAACGTCGCGGCCACTGAGCCTGGCCGAGCGCTTGGCAAAGGTCACTTGCAGCGCAGCCATGATGAAGGGTGCCATGCCCACGTGGCGGGCGGCGACTTCCTTTTGCAACAGCTTTTTGGCAATGTCTGCACGGGTCTCGGGAGTCAGTGCACGCAGCTCCTTGAGCAGGGGCTGCAGCGGTGCAGGCAGGCCTTCGCTACCCTGCAGCGTGTCGAGCATATTGTCCAGTACGGCTTGCCAGGCGGGATCGATGGTGTCCACTGCGGGCAGCAGGGGCATGGAGTGCTCCTGAGCACGCGCCATGAGTTCGGCATCGGGCGCAGATATCTCGATGGTGGCGGCAGCCTTGTGCTGCGCATCCATGATCTGGGCCACAAACAGCAGATAGTCTGCAATGGGATTGCCGTTGGCCAGCTGGCGCAGGCGTGCAGCGCGTTCGGCGAACAGACTGCTTACCTGGGGCAGCAAGATGCGGGGAAAGCTGGTGTGATCCAGTGCTTCGATTTCACCGGGTTGAAGAATGCGTTGCATTGACAGGGTTTCCAAATGAATCAGCCGCCGAGCGCCGATAAACGCTTGGCGGCTGGGTTGTTAGGGGAGAGGACTAAAAACCTTAGTCGTTGTCACCCGTCATCTTGCGGTACCAGCCGCGGTGGTGTTGCTTGGCCCAGGCTCGCGTTACTGTGCCATAAAGCATGGCGCGAATGGTGCCACGAGTCCAGATGGCGGCATACACGTGCATGATGATCAGGCCGATCATCCACACGGCAGCGATGGCGTGAACCACCGAGGCCGCTCGGACCACGTTGACCGGCAATGTCCACCAGGCGCGCCACATCAGAAAGCCGGTGATCACGATCAGCAGCATGCCGATTACCAGGCCCCAGAACAACAGCTTCTGACCACCGTTGTACTTGCCCTGTTCGGGCATGTCGTGGTCGTCGCCATCGATCATCTTGTTGACGTTCTTGAGCCATTCGATGTCGCGCGGCTCAACGATGTTGAGCTTGGCAAAACGGCAGGCCATGATGACGAAGAATGCGCCCATGACAACCCCGATGTAGGGGTGCAGGATGCGGGTCCAGGGACCGCCACCGAACAGATTGGTCAACCAGAAGAAAGCCGGGTGAAAGAACGCCAGACCAGACAGGGCCAGCAAGATGAAGCAAATGCCTACCACCCAGTGGTTGGCGCGCTCCGATGCGTTGTAGCGCACGAGGTCGCGAGGATTGCGTTTCATTTGCCGTTCTCCTTGTTCAGCGCTTCGGCGTCCTTGCGTTCCATTTCATCCTCAAGGTCCTTGGACACGTCGTTGGGTCCCTTGGTGATGTAGTGGAACAGGCTGCCGATTGCGGCTGCACCCAGTGCGGCCATGGCCAGAGGCTTGGCTACACCCTTCCACAGCGACACCATCGGGCTGATGGACGGATCGTCCGGCAGGCCCTTGTACAGCGAAGGTTTGTCCGCGTGATGCAGAACGTACATCACGTGCGTGCCGCCCACGCCTTGCGGGTCGTAGAGGCCTGCCTTTTCGTAGCCGCGTTCCTTGAGGTCCACGACACGGCGGGACGCTTGCTCCTGCATGGCTTCCTTGGTGCCAAACTGGATAGCGCCCGTGGGGCAGGTCTTGACGCAGGCGGGCTCCTGGCCAACAGCCACGCGATCCGAACACAAGGTGCACTTGTACGCCTTGTTGTCCTTCTTGGAGATGCGCGGAATGTTGAAGGGGCAGCCCGTGACGCAGTAGCCGCAGCCCACGCACTGGTCTTGCTGGAAGTCCACGATGCCGTTGGCATATTGGACGATGGCGCCAGGCGAGGGGCAGGCCTTCAGGCAGCCCGGGTCTTCGCAGTGCATGCAGCCGTCCTTGCGGATCAGCCACTCCAGGTTGCCTGTGGCTTCGTTTTCGTACTCGGCAAAGCGCATCACGGTCCAAGACTCCGACGTCAGATCCGTCGGGTTGTCGTAGACGCCTGCGGCAACCGTGCCGATTTCGTCGCGAAGGTCGTTCCACTCCATGCAGGCGGTCTGGCAAGCCTTGCAGCCAATGCATTTGGAGACGTCGATCAGCTTGGCGACTTCCCCTGCGTGCGCACCGCGTGCGCTGGGTGCGGGGGTTGTCGTGGCCGAACGGCGTTTGATATCGAGAGACATGGTTGAGGACATCAGCGTGGCTCCTTAGATCTTTTCCACCTTCACGAGGAAGGTCTTGGATTCAGGGGTCAAGCTGTTACCGTCACCCACGGAGGCTGTCAGGTTGTTCGCCAGATAGCCCTTGCGTCCCGTCGTGGAGAAGCCCCAGTGAATCGGCACACCCACGTGATGGATGGTCTTGCCATCGATCTTCATGGGCTTGATGCGCTTGGTCACCACGGCCACGGCCTTCACGAAACCGCGCTTGGACGAAACCTTGACCTTCTGGCCGGTCTCTATGCCCAGTTCCTTGCCCAGTGCCTCGCCGATTTCCACGAACTGCTCGGGCTGAACGATGTTGTTCAGCTGAACATGCTTGGTCCAGTAATGGAAGTGCTCGGTCAGGCGGTAGGTCGTGCCTACATGCGGGTAGTCCTTGGGGTCGCCCTGCGTGTCCTTGGCAGTTGCCAGGATGCGCATCACGGGGCTGATGACGGCCTGCTTGTTGTTGGGGTACATAGGGTTGTAGCCCAGCGGGTTGTCAAACGCCTCGTAGTGCGTGGGGAACGGACCTTCTGCCATGCCCTTGCGGGCAAACAGACGGGCCACCCCTTCGGGGTTCATGATGAAGGGATTGATCACCTCGGGATCCAGGCCCACGGCCACGTCCGGCACGTCCGCTCCACCCCACTGCTTGCCGTTCCACTTGATCAGCACGCGTTCTGGGTTGAAGGGCTTGCCCTGGCGGTCGCAGGATGCGCGGTTGTAAAGCACGCGGCGATTCGCAGGCCAGGCCCAGGCCCAGTTCAGCGTGTTGCCTATGCCTGTGGGATCGCTGTTGTCGCGGCGCGCCATCTGGTTGCCGGACGAGGTCCAGCTGCCAGCCCAGATCCAGCAGCCACCCAGGGTGGTGCCGTCATCGCGCATTTCGCCAAAGCCTGCCAACTGCTCGCCGGCCTTGCGGATGAGCTTGGTGGGGTCTTTGGGATCAAACAGATCCACCAGCGCACGGCCGTTGTATTCCTTGGCTACTTCCTCGGAAGAGGGATGATCGGCTTCAGCGTAAGGCCAGTACAGGTTGGTGATGGGCTCGGAGAACTTGCCGCCTTCCTTCTGATAGAGAGCCTTCAGGCGTAGGTGCAGACCGGACATGATGGCAATGTCGGTCTTGGCCTCTCCTGGGGGCTCGGCAGCCTTCCAGTGCCACTGCAGCACGCGCGAGGAACTGACCACGGCACCGTCTTCTTCAGCGAAGCAAGTGGTTGGCAGGCGGAACACCTCGGTTTGAATCGAAGCCGAGTCCACGTCGTTGAATTCGCCGTGGTTCTTCCAGAATTCCGAAGTTTCCGTAACCAGCGGATCCATGATGACCAGGAACTTCAGCTTCTTGAGACCGTCGCGCACGCTGTTGCTGTTGGCCAGAGCCGCCAAGGGGTTGAAGCCTTGAGCGATATAGCCGTTGACCTTGCCCTGCGTCATCATCTCGAAGATCTGCAGCATGTCGTACTGCTTGTCCAACTTGGGCAGATAGTCGAACGCCCAGTTGTTTTCAGCAGTTGCGGCCGGGCCCCACCATGCCTTCATCAGGCTGACATGGAACTTGGGCGTGTTCGACCAGTAATTCATCTGACCGGGACGCAGCAGCTTTGGCGTGCGAGTGGCGATGTACTGGTTGTAGTCCTGTTCGGCTTCGTTCGGCAGCGTCAGGTACCCGGGAAGCGAAGCAGACAGGATGCCCAGGTCCGTCAGGCCCTGGATGTTGGAGTGGCCGCGCAGCGCGTTCATGCCGCCGCCAGCGACACCGATATTGCCCAGCAGCAGCTGGATCATGGCACCGGTACGCAGGATCTGCGCACCCGTGGTGTGCTGGGTCCAGCCCAGTGCGTACAGGATGGTGGCAACACGGCCGGCTTCGGCGGTCGAAGCAAGCTTCTCGCACACGTGCAGGAATTTTTCCTTGGGTGTGCCGCAGATGGATTCCACCTTCTCGGGGGTATAGCCGGCGTAGTGCTTCTTGAGCCACTGATAGACGCAGCGAGGGTGTTCCAGAGTGGGATCGACCTTCACGAAGCCGTCTTCACCCAGTTCGTAGTCCCACGACGCCTTGTCATAGGTACGCTTTTCAGGGTTGTAGCCGGAGAAAATACCTTCGTCGAACGCAAAGTCCTCGCGCACGATGAATGAGAAGTCCGTGTAGTTCTTCACATACTCGTGGTGAATCCTGTCGTTTGTCAGCAGGTAATTGATCACGCCGCCGAGGAAGACGATGTCCGAGCCGGAGCGGATCGGCGCATAGAAGTCAGCCACGGATGCCGAGCGGTTGAAGCGCGGATCGACCACCATGAAGTGAGCCTTGTTGTGCTCCTTCGCTTCGGTCACCCACTTGAAGCCGCAGGGGTGTGCTTCGGCGGCATTGCCGCCCATGATCAAAATAACGTCCGCGTTCTTGATGTCGACCCAATGGTTCGTCATCGCTCCACGGCCAAACGTCGGGGCAAGACCTGCCACCGTCGGGCCGTGTCAGACACGTGCTTGGTTATCGAGTGCAAGAAGGCCCCAGGAGCGGGCCACTTTGTGCGTGATGTAGCCGGCTTCGTTGCTGGAGGCCGAAGCGGCCAGCATGCCGGTGGTCAGCCAGCGGTTGACCTTCTGGCCTTTTTCGTTGGTTTCAACGAAATTGGCGTCGCGGTCTTCCTTGAGCAGCTTGGCGATGCGGTTCAGTGCCTCGTCCCAGGACATGCGCTTCCACTCGGACGAGCCGGGGGCGCGGTATTCGGGGTACTTGAGGCGGCTGGGGCTGTGGACAAAGTCCAGCAGCGATGCGCCCTTGGGACACAGCGTGCCGCGATTGACCGGATGATCCGGGTCGCCTTCCACGTGCATCACGGACAGACGGGAGTTTTTCCCGCCGTCGCCCAGGGAGTACATGAGGATGCCGCAGCCTACGGAGCAGTAGGTGCAGGTTTGACGGGTTACGGTGGTGGCTGACAGTTTGTACTGTCGCACCTCAGCAAGGGCGGCTGTGGGTGAGAAGCCCATCAGCGCCAAGCTTGAACCCGCCAGAGTCGAACCAGTCACTTTCATGAACTGGCGTCTGGAGAATTGGTCCATTGTGGGGTACCTTTTCGTATGAACGCTTATGTGAAAGCAAATTTTACGACCCCCCCCATTTTTGATAGCAGTTACAAACCCTTAATTCTTGAGTAACGTTGAGCGACTTTGAGTTTTATGTTTCGTTTTTGTTTTTCTTAATGACGGCGATAGTTTTCAACCTGCACCTCTAAACCTATCAACTTTCTGCTCGAAAAGCCATCGGTCAGCAGGCCGGGTTGAACAGGAAATCCCTAATCTGTGTCGCTTTTGCGTGTTTCGGCAGGAGGGGGGGCGACGGTGGGGGCAGGGCCTTCTACAGGTTGTTGCGGATCGGTTGTTGTGCGCTTTTGCGCGATTTCCCGGTTCAGCAGCTTTTCCTCCTGCTCCTGCATGGTGGCAAACAACTCCCAGGCCGCCATGAACAGGGCGGCAATGGCGGGACCGAGCACAAAGCCCGAAAGACCGAACAAGGCCATGCCCCCCAGGGTGGAGATCAGAACCACATAGTCGGGCATCTTGGTGTCCTTGCCGACCAGCAGGGGGCGCAACACGTTGTCCACCAGACCGATGACCAGCACACCATAAGCAGCAAGGATCAGCCCCTTGGTGACGGCGCCCGTGGCCAGAAAGTAGATAGCCACCGGCCCCCAGACAAGGCCTGCCCCCACTGCTGGCAGCAGCGACAGAAAGGCCATGACCACGGCCCAGAGTACTGCGCCCTGAATGCCCAGAATCCAGAAAATCAGCCCACCCAGCGCGCCCTGGGCGGCTGCAACGGCCAGATTGCCCTTGACTGTGGCCCGGATGACGGTAATGAACTTGATGGCCAGTTCGCGCTTGTGTTCGGGTGCGAGCGGCGTGGCTGCCCAGATGCGTGCGACCAACTCCTTGCCGTCACGCAGCAGAAAAAAGATCAGGTAGAGCATGACGCCAAAGCCCACCACAAAGCCCAGGGTGTTCTGACCCAGCCCCACAGCCTTGGTGGCGGCGAGCTTGCTGGCCTGTAGGGCGATGTTGGAGAGCTTGGTCTGGATTTCCTCCAGAGTGCCCAGGTGCAGTTTTTCCATCCATGGCGTCAGCCAGGATGGCAGTGCATTGAAGACTTGCTCCACGTAGCTGCCGGCGGACAGGTTGCCGCTGCTGATTCGATCGTAGATGGCGGCAGTCTCCTTGATGAGCGAGAGGCCTATCAGAGACAGCGGCAAAATGACCATTACCAGACTAATTAGCAAGGTTGCCAACGCGGCCAGCGTGGGCTTGTTGGGCATGCGCATCAGCAGCTTGCGGTGCAGGGGGGCGAAGACGATGGCAAACACCACGCCCCAGAAGATGGCTACGGCATATTCCTCTAGAACCAAGCCGAATCCTGTGGTTACTGCTATTAAAAGAAGAATGAATGCACGTTTGTGAAGCGGCAAAAGCGGCATGCGAGTCCTTGTTTATGGAGTTCCCGCAATGTAAGCGACTCCCAGGGGGGGTAAACATCTTGTCTTTTATAAGACCAAGACTTTGAACAGTGGCACAATGGCTGCCGCAACTCAAGGCCCTTCCCCAGCCACAGTCGCATCCGCCAATCGGTACAGCCGTGTCGCGGGAGGTTCTACAAACCAGCTAATGCTTTCCGAAGGAAAGCGGAGGTCAGCGAGATATGAGCGATCAGTCAACGATCTATCAAGCCTATCAAGGCAACACCTATCTGTTCGGCGGCAATGCGCCCTATGTCGAAGAGATGTACGAGAACTACCTGGCCAACCCCGGCAGCGTTCCCGATTCCTGGCGTGAATACTTCGATGCCCTGCAGCATGTGCCTGCAGTCGACGGCACCGACAACAAGGACGTTCCCCACCTGCCCGTGATCAATGCTTTCGCAGAGCGCGCAAAGCAGGGCGGTACCAAGGTGGTGGTGGCTTCCGGCGCTGACTCCGAGCTGGGTCGCAAACGCACGGCCGTGCAGCAACTGATTGCTGCCTACCGCAACGTGGGTCAACGCTGGGCCGATCTGGATCCTCTGAAGCGCACCGAGCGCCCCGAAATTCCCGAGCTGGAGCCTTCTTTCTACGGCTTCACCGACGCCGACCAGGAAGTGGTGTTCAACACCAGCAACACTTTCTTCGGCAAGGAAAGCATGACTCTGCGCGAGCTGATGAATGCTCTGCGCGAAACCTACTGCGGCACCCTGGGCGCCGAGTACATGTATGCCACCAATCAAAATCAAAAGCGCTGGTGGCAGCAACGCCTGGAATCGATCCGCTCCAAGCCCGTCTTCAATGCGGACGAGAAAAAGCGCATCCTGGACCGCCTGACCGCTGCTGAAGGTCTGGAGCGTTATCTGCATACCAAGTATGTGGGCCAGAAGCGCTTCTCGCTGGAAGGTGGCGAGTCCTTCATCGCCGCCATGGACGAGCTGATCAACTCCGCCAGCGCCAAGGGCGTGCAGGAAGTCGTGATCGGCATGGCTCACCGCGGCCGTCTGAACGTGCTGGTCAATACCCTGGGCAAGGCGCCCAAGGATCTGTTTGCCGAGTTCGACCACACCGCTCCTGAAGATCTGCCTGCCGGTGACGTGAAGTACCACCAGGGCTTCAGCTCTGACGTGTCTGCCAAGGGCGGCCCCGTTCACCTGTCGCTGGCCTTCAATCCCTCGCACCTGGAAATCGTCAACCCCGTGGTGGAAGGTTCGGTGCGCTCGCGCATGGACCGTCGCGACGACCCCATGGGCAAGCAAGTGCTGCCCGTGCTGGTGCACGGTGACGCAGCCTTCGCCGGCCAGGGCGTGAACCAGGAAACCCTGGCACTGTCCGAAACCCGTGGCTACACCACCGGCGGTACGGTTCACATCATCATCAACAACCAGATCGGTTTCACGACCTCTGACCCTCGCGACCTGCGTTCCACGCTGTATTGCACCGACATCGTCAAGATGATCGAGTCGCCCGTGCTGCACGTGAATGGCGATGATCCCGAAGCCGTGTGCCTGGCCATGCAGCTGGCCCTGGAATTCCGTATGGAGTTCTCCAAGGACGTGGTGGTCGACATCATCTGCTTCCGCAAGCTGGGTCACAACGAGCAGGACACACCTGCACTGACACAGCCTCTGATGTACAAGAAGATCGCTGCCCACCCCGGCACGCGCAAGCTGTACGCAGACAAGCTGGCGACGCAGGGCCTGGGCGACACGCTGGGCGACGATATGGTCAAGGCCTATCGCGCCGCCATGGACGAAGGCCGTCACACCCAGGACGTGGTGCTGACCAACTTCAAGAGCAAGTACGCAGTGGACTGGAGCCCCTTCGTGGGCAAGACCTGGACCGACGCCGGCGACACAGCTATTCCCTTGACCGAGTGGAAGCGCCTGGCCGAGAAGATCACCACCTTGCCTGCCAGCGTGAATCCTCATGCTCTGGTCAAGAAGGTGTACGACGACCGCGCAGCCATGGGCCGCGGCGATGTGAACGTGGACTGGGGCATGGGTGAAACCATGGCCTTCGGCTCCCTGGTCGCTTCCGGCTATCCAGTGCGTCTGTCGGGTGAAGACTCGGGTCGCGGCACCTTCACGCACCGTCACGCCGTGGTTCATGACCAGAAGCGTGAAAAGTGGGACGAGGGCACATATATTCCTTTGCAGAACGCTGCCGAGAATCAGGCTCCGTTTGTCGTGATCGACTCCATCCTGTCCGAAGAGGCAGTGCTGGGCTTTGAATACGGCTATGCATCGAACGATCCCAACACCCTGGTGGTGTGGGAAGCCCAGTTCGGCGACTTCGCCAACGGCGCCCAGGTGGTGATCGACCAGTTCATCGCATCGGGTGAAGTGAAGTGGGGTCGTGTCAACGGCCTGACACTGATGCTGCCTCACGGCTATGAAGGCCAGGGCCCCGAGCACAGCTCGGCGCGTCTGGAGCGCTTCATGCAGCTGGCTGCCGACACCAATATGCAGATCGTGCAGCCCACAACGGCCAGCCAGATCTTCCACGTGCTGCGTCGCCAGATGGTTCGTGGCCTGCGCAAGCCGCTGGTCATCATGACTCCCAAGTCGCTGCTGCGTAACAAGGACGCCACGTCGCCCCTGTCCGAATTCACCTCTGGTGGTTTCCAGACCGTGATCCCCGAGCAGGACGAAACCATCGTCAAGAACGCTGCCAAGGTCAAGCGCATCATCGCCTGCTCGGGCAAGGTGTACTACGATCTGGTCAAGAAGCGTGCCGAGAAGGAATCCAAGGACGTCGCCATCATCCGCGTCGAGCAGCTGTATCCCTTCCCCCACAAGGCGTTCGCCGCCGAAGTGAAGAAGTACGCCAACGCTACTGACATCGTGTGGTGCCAGGATGAGCCTCAGAACCAGGGTGCCTGGTTCTTCATCCAGCACAACATCCACGAGAACATGCGTGAAGGCCAGAAGCTGGGCTACTCCGGTCGCGCTGCGTCCGCTTCGCCCGCCGTTGGCTACGCACATCTGCACCAAGAGCAACAAAAGGCACTGGTGGAAGGCGCATTCGCCAAGCTCAAGGGCTTTGTCCTGACCAAGTAATACAGGCGACACCCCCTGTCCGAGGACAGGGGGCACAAGAAACATCTTTGGAAAGAATTCAAAATGGCAATCGTTGAAGTTAAAGTCCCCCAGCTGTCCGAATCCATCACTGAAGCCACCATGCTGACCTGGAAGAAAAAGGTCGGCGAGGCCGTGGCCGTCGATGAAATCCTCATCGAAATCGAAACCGACAAGGTCGTGCTGGAAGTGCCCGCTCCTTCGGCTGGCGTGATCACCGAAATCCTGCAAGGCGACGGCGCAACCGTGGCTGCCGAGCAAGTGATCGCCAAGATCGACTCCGAAGCCGTCGCAGGCGCCGCTGCTCCTGCTGCCGCCCCCGCTGCTGCTGCCCCCGTGGCCGCAGCTCCTGCCGGCGCCGACAAGAGCAGCGTGGCCATGCCTGCTGCTGCCAAGATCCTGGCCGACAACAACCTGTCCGCTGCCAACGTGGCCGGCACAGGCAAGGACGGCCGGGTGACCAAGGGTGACGCTCTGGGTGCCATCAAGGCTGGCGCAGCCATCCCCACCGGCGCTCCCAAGGCGGCTCTGCCTCAGGTGGCAGCTCCCGTGACCAAGGAAAACCTGGGCGACCGTCCCGAGCAGCGCGTGCCCATGACACGTCTGCGCGCCCGTATTGCCGAGCGTCTGCTGCAATCCCAGGCCACCAACGCCATCCTGACCACGTTCAACGAAGTGAATATGGCTCCCGTGATGGAACTGCGCAAGAAGTTTCAGGACCAGTTCACCAAGGAACATGGCGTGAAGCTGGGCTTCATGTCCTTCTTCGTCAAGGCTGCAGTGCATGCCCTGAAGAAGTTCCCCGCAGTCAATGCCTCCATCGACGGCAACGACATCGTCTACCACGGCTACTTCGACATCGGTATCGCTGTGAGCTCGCCTCGCGGCCTGGTGGTGCCCATCCTGCGCAATGCAGACCAGATGAGCTTTGCCGACATCGAAAAGAAGATTGTCGAATTCGGTCAGAAGGCCAAGGAAGGCAAGCTGGGCATTGAAGAAATGACCGGCGGCACCTTCTCCATCTCCAATGGCGGCACCTTCGGCTCGATGATGTCCACCCCCATCATCAACCCCCCTCAGTCCGCCATTCTGGGCGTGCACGCCACCAAGGATCGCGCCGTGGTCGAGAACGGTCAGATCGTGATCCGTCCCATGAACTACCTGGCCATGTCCTATGACCACCGCATCATCGACGGCCGCGAAGCCGTGCTGAGCCTGGTGGCCATGAAGGACGCGCTGGAAGATCCTTCTCGCCTCCTGTTTGATCTGTAATTCAGCAGATCGAGCTTCTACAAAGCCCACCACCAAAAGCGGTGGGCTTTTTTCGAGTTAAACAGAGAAAAGATTCAAATCATGAGCAAGCAATTTGACGTCGTCGTGATCGGCGCAGGCCCCGGCGGCTACATCGCTGCCATCCGCGCTGCACAACTGGGTTTCAACGTCGCCTGTATCGACGAGTGGAAGAACGCCGCTGGCGGCGCTGCCCCCGGAGGCACCTGCACCAACGTGGGCTGCATTCCCTCCAAGGCGCTGCTGCAGTCTTCCGAGCATTTCGAGCATGCCAAGCTGCACTTTGCCGACCATGGCATCTCCACCGGCAAGGTCGAGATGGACGTGGCCAAAATGATCGCCCGCAAGGAAGCGATCGTGAAGCAGAACAACGACGGCATCCTGTACCTGTTCAAGAAGAACAAGGTCACCTTTTTCCACGGCCGCGGCTCCTTCGTCAAGGCTGTCGAAGGCGGCTATGAAATCAAGGTTGCCGGCAAGGAAGAGGAAGTCATCACCGGCAAGCAGATCGTGGTGGCCACTGGCTCCAACGCCCGTGCCCTGCCCGGCGTGGCTTTCGACGAAGAGAACATCCTGTCCAACGACGGCGCTCTGAGCCTGGGCAAGGCTCCCAAGAAGCTGGGCCTGATCGGTGCCGGTGTGATCGGTCTGGAAATGGGCTCGGTCTGGCGCCGTCTGGGTACGGAAGTGACCGTGCTCGAAGGCATGGACAAGTTCCTGCCCGTGGTGGATGAGCAGATCGCCAAGGAAGCCAAGAAGGCTTTCGACAAGCAAGGTCTGAAGATCGAGCTGGGCGTGAAGATCGGTGAAGTCAAGTCCGGCAAGAAGGGCGTGACCGTTGCCTACACCAACGCCAAGGGCGAAGCCCAGACCCTGGAAGTGGACAAGCTGATCGTGTCGATCGGCCGTACCGCCAACACCATCGGCCTGAACGCAGAAGCCGTGGGCCTGGCTCTGGACGAGCGCGGCGCCATCGTGGTGGACGATCTGTGCAAGACCAATCTGCCTGGCGTGTGGGCTGTGGGCGACGTGGTGCGTGGTCCCATGCTGGCGCACAAGGCCGAGGAAGAAGCCGTGGCCGTGGCCGAGCGCATTGCCGGCCAGCATGGCCATGTGAACTTCGCCACTCTGCCTTCGGTGATCTACACCAGCCCCGAAGTGGCATGGGTGGGTCGTACCGAGCAGCAGCTCAAGGCCGAAGGCGTCAAGTACAAGGCTGGCTCCTTCCCCTTCCTGGCCAACGGCCGCGCGCGTGCACTGGGCGACACGACCGGCATGGTCAAGTTCCTGGCCGACGCCGAGACTGACGAAATCCTGGGTGTGCACATGGTGGGTCCCATGGTGTCCGAGCTGATTTCCGAAGCCGTGGTGGCCATGGAGTTCAAGGCATCGAGCGAAGACATCGCCCGTATCTGCCACGCTCACCCCTCGCTGTCCGAATCCACCAAGGAAGCGGCTCTGGCTGTGGACAAGCGTACCCTGAACTTCTAAGTTTTTTCAGTCTTGCGCGCAGGTTTTGACATGGCTGTGAAGTGCCCGCGCGCAGGCTGAGTTTCTTTTAGAATTCAGAACAAAATGGCTGCTAACGCTTAGTGCATAAGCGGTAGCAGCTATTGTTTTTTGAGCATCTGGAGACAAGACGGTGAATGTAAGACAAGCCTACGAGGCGGAACTGGCCGCCAAGGGTTTCAAAAGCGATCCCGCGCAGTTGCGTGCAGTCGATGCGTTGCAGCGCTGTGCCGACGAGTGGGCCGTGTACAAGGGCAAACGCTCCAATGCTCTCAAGAAACTGATCAATCACCCCGATCTGCCCAAGGGCGTCTATATGTACGGCGGGGTGGGGCGCGGCAAGAGCTTTCTGATGGAATGCTTCTTCAATGCCGTGCCCCTCAAGCGCAAGGTGCGACTGCACTTTCACGAATTCATGCGCGAGGTGCACCGCGAGATGCATCTCATGCAAGGCACGCAGAATCCGCTCGATGCCCTTGGCGCCAAGATCGCCAAGAAGTACAAGCTGATCTGTTTTGACGAGTTTCATGTCGCCGACATCACCGATGCCATGATTCTCTACAAGCTACTCGAGTCGCTGTTTGCCAACGGCGTGGGCTTTGTGACGACCTCCAACTTCGAGCCTGACGGTCTCTATCCTGGTGGTTTGCACCGCGACCGGATCCTGCCTGCGATTGCCCTGCTCAAGGAGCGCATGGAAGTGGTGAATGTGGATAACGGCACCGACTATCGCCGCCGCACTCTCGAAGATGCCAAGCTCTATCATTGCCCGTTGGGCCCGGACGCCGATGCTGCGATGCAGGAGACCTTCGATCGCCTGGCCGAAGCCCATGACGAAGAGCCGGTGATGCAGATCGAAACCCGCAAGATTGCAGCCAAGCGCCGTGCCGGCGGCGTCGTGTGGTTTGACTTCCGTGAACTCTGCGGCGGCCCGCGCTCGCAAAATGACTATCTGGAAATTGCCACGCAGTTTCACACCATCTTGCTGTCCGATGTGCCCGAGCTGCATGTGAACATGGCTTCGGCCGCACGGCGCTTTACGCTGCTGGTGGACGTGCTCTACGATCGCCATGTCAAGCTCATTCTGTCGGCTGCCGTGCCGCCCGAGAAGATCTATACCGAAGGTCCTCTGTCCCACGAGTTCCCGCGCACCGTCTCGCGCCTGAATGAGATGCGCTCCAAGGAATATCTGGCGCTTGAGCGCCGCGTGGTGGACACCAGCTTGACCTGATCGCCTGCGGGCAACTGCCTGCGGCCTTAAGATGCCAGCCTGTACTTCGAGTTCTGAGTTGATGACGATGCCCACTATCCTTGCCCAGCCGATCCGCCACCGCATTGCAGGCTTTGCACTGGCGCCCCTGGCCGCCATCTGGCTGGCTTGTGTGCCGGCCATGGCCCAGGTAAAGGTGGATTCGGCGCAGCAGACCGACAAGCTGGCGCAGAAGGAAGTTGCCGACAAGGCGCGCCAGCAATTGCACCAGCAGCGCGAAGCCGAGCGCGACGAGATTCTCGGCAAGCGCGCCGTTATCGAGCAGCAGCGGGTGGCTGATGAAAAGCTCTGCTACCAGAAATTTGCCGTGGAGGGCTGTCTGGCCGATGCCCGCAGGGCGGCACGTGAAAAAGATGCGCCGCTGCGTGCGCGCGAGCTGGAAATCAACGACGCGGAGCGCAAGGAAAAGGCGGCAGCCAAGCTGCAGGCCATTGAAGAGAAAAAAGCCGAAAACGCTGCCGTTCCCATGAAGTCTCAGCAACGCGAGAAGAATGGCAAGAGTCAGCCCCAGCCCACCGGCCCGGGTGCCAAACCTGCGGTTGACGAGCAGGCGGCGCAGGCACAGCGCCAGACCGAGGCTCTGCAGCGTGCCAGCAAACAGGCCGACTATGTGCGCCGCCACGAGCAAAACCGTGCACAAGCCGATCAGGGGCGAGCCGAGCGTGAAGCCAAGGCCCGGGCAGATCATGAGGCCAAGCTAAAGGCTGCAGCCGAACACAAAGCCAGGGCTTTGCAGCAGGCCAAGGAGCGCGGTCAGACGGCGGCGCCGCTGCCAGCACCTGCTCCCTGATACATTGAGGATCGACAGTGCTCTACAGCAGGGTGCTGCCGAGAGAATGGCTGCAAGCGCCTGTTCCCAAGGCGCTCAAGCAGTCTTGGCTGGACTGAATAGCTCTTCAAGCGTTTGCCGCTGCGGCTGAGGTGTCCAGCTTGAGTATTGCCAGCGAGAGGTTGTCACCACCCCCGGCCGCGCGCCGCCTGGCTTTTTCAATCAGAAATTGCGAGGCTTCGCGTGGCGAGAGTCCGTCGAGCACAGTGCCCAGCTCCTGTGCGGTGAAGTAATGCCACAGGCCGTCCGAGCAGGCCATCAAGCTGTCGCCCGGCAGCAGTTTCTCAATCATGTGGTGGCTCATGGGCGGCGGCGGCTCGGCACCCAGGCAGCCCAGCAAGATATTGGACTGTGGGTGGTGCTGAGCCTCGGTTTCGGTGAGCTCGCCGCGGTCGACCAGTGCCTGTACATAGGAGTGATCAAGCGAACGGTGCACGAGGGAAGAGCCGCGAAAATGGTAGAGCCGTGAATCGCCGGAGTGCATGAAGTGGCAGCGACTGTCGGGCAGGACCACAAAGACCGCGATGGTGCTGTGGGGCTCCTGTTCCGCTGCTATGGCGGTAAGGCGAATGACGGTGTGGGCATCCTGCACAATGGTGCGCAGCATGCGTGTGCAGTCTTCCTTGGCGGGCTCAAAGCGCTCGAAAACCTGGCGGGCCGTCAGCATGACCTGATCGGATGCCTTTCTCCCGCCGCTGCGCCCGCCCATGCCATCGGCTACCACGCCGAGAATGCAGCCCTTGGCATAGGGATGCGCCATGAGCAGAACCTGGTCCTGCTGGTATTCTCGGTCACCGCGATGAATGCCGGTGGCCGCCTGAATGCGGTAGCTGGATGACATGAGTGTGTGCGAATGCGCTCGCGGAGCGAGATTTAACGTTGCGTTACATTTTATCGGGCGGAGGCTGGGCCTCGGCGAATATTTGCGATCTTATGTGAGCTTGCGCTGACTTGGCTTGTTGGAAGGTGAAACGGTTTTGACTCATTTGCAGGAGGCGGTCGCGCAGGTGTTTGCACAGCAAGGTGCGCTCTCGCTGGCTGAGCCCGCATTCACGCCGCGCCCAGGCCAGACCCGCATGGCGCTGGCGGTGGCTCAGGCCATAGAGGAGGGCGGGGTGCTGGTGGTGGAGGCCGGCACGGGTGTTGGCAAGACCTACGCTTATCTGGTGCCTGCCTTGCTCAGCGGTCAGCGCGTGCTGGTGTCCACGGCCACCAAGGCGCTGCAAGATCAGTTGTTTGCCCGTGATCTTCCGCGCCTGGTTCATGGTCTGGGCCTGCCTCTGCGCATGGCCAGGCTCAAGGGGCGTTCTTCCTATCTATGTACGGAGCGACTGGAGCGTGTGCGCCAGGGTCGCACGGCTCCCCAGGATCCGCAGGTGCTGCGCGCCGTGGCCGATGTGGAACGCTGGGCCAGGGTCACGCGTACCGGCGATCTTGCCGAGCTGACGGCGCTGGATGAGCGCTCCCCTGTGATGCCCCTGGTGAGCTCCACCAAGGACAATTGCATGGGGTCTGACTGCCCGCACTGGCAGGGCTGTCATGTCAATCAGGCGCGTCAGCAGGCGTTGGAGGCCGACGTGGTGGTGGTCAATCATCACCTGCTGTTTGCCGACCTCGATGTGCGCGATAGCGGCATGGCTCATCTTTTGCCCAACACCGGCGTGGTGGTGATCGATGAAGCCCATCGGCTCAACGATATCGGCGTGCAGTTTGCCGGAGAGGCTCTGTCCAGTCAGCAGTTGGTGGGGTATGCACGCGATGCCCTCAGGCTGACGCAGGAACATGCACGCGGCATGGCCGACTGGCTGGTGCTCTGTGCCACGCTGGAGCAGGCCATGCGTGAGTTGCGCCTGCAGGCCGGCAAGCCTCCGGTCGGAGGACGGCTTGCGTGGCAAGCGGTGACCCCGCAGGGACTGGATGCGGTGAAATGGCGTGCGGCACTGGTGCGGCTGGGGCAGAGCCTGCGTGCCTTGTTGATTCCACTCTCAAGCCTGGAGGGGGCAGGGGCAGAGCTGCAGCGTCTGTATGAGCGCGGAGCAGAGTTGCTCGCGCGACTGGCACGCTTTGCTGCTCCTGCAGATGATGAATGCGTGCGCTGGCTGGAGGTCGGGGCGCAGTATCTGCGCATGCTGGAGTCTCCGCTGTCGATTGCCCGCATCATGCAGCAGCGGCTGCTTCAGCGCTCGCTGGAGGATGCCGGCACGGACAAGGGCGAGGAGCCCGATTCTTCAAGGAAGAAGGCCTGGATCTTCACCTCGGCCACGTTGGGCAATGACGCCCAGCTGAGCTGGTTTGTCGAGTCCTGCGGCCTGCGCGGAGCACAGGTGCTGCAGGTGGAAAGCCCGTTTGACTACCATCGGCAAGCCGGTGTCTATGTGCCCCAGCCCTTTGCTGCGGCCGGCAGCGCACAGCACAGCCAGCAGGTCGCCCAGCTGGTGCTGGATGCAGCGCAGCGCATAGGCGGCCGCACCCTGGTGCTGACTACCACCCTCAAGGCCCTGCACGCGATCAGCGCATCGCTGCGCACCAGCCTGGGCCTGTTTGCTGATCTCGATGTGCTGGTACAGGGCGAGGCGCCCAAGCTGGCCTTGATTCAGCGCTTTATGGCCGCCGGAGCAGTCGCCGGACGAGGAGCTGTTCTGGTGGCTTCCGCCACTTTCTGGGAGGGGGTGGACCTGCCCGGCGACATGCTGCAGCTGGTGGTGATCGACAAGCTTCCGTTTCCGCCGCCTGACGACCCGCTGGTCGAAGCCCGTTCGCGACTGCTGGAGCGCGTGGGGCGAGGAGCGTTTCATGATTACATGCTGCCCGAGGCGGCACTGGCCCTCAAGCAAGGGGGCGGGCGTCTGATCCGCAGTGAAGCCGATCGTGGCGTGCTGGTCATCTGCGACAGCCGCTTGATGACTATGGGCTATGGAGCGGAGTTGATGTCGGCGCTGCCTCCCATGCGCGTGCTGGGAAGTCAGCCGGAGTTCGAGGCGGCGCTGGAGCAGTTGTCGGCGCAACATGCCGGGCGTGACGGCGAGCAGGCGCCGGCGCAGGATTCAGAGGTGTAGAAATGAAAAAGGATGCGCTTGACGCATCCTTTTGTCCCTTGGGCGGCAAACGCTGCTTACCAGAGCTTCCACCAGGATTCTTTTTTCTTCTCTACGCTTTGCTCGGTGTTGGCGCCATAGCTGCTCTCCAGCACGCGCTGGGCGTCGTCACGCAGCTGAGTCATGCCCAGGGCGTCATAGGATTTGACGAGGATCACCATGGCTTCGCGCACCGCAGGCACGTTCTGGTAGTCCTTGATGGCAGCCTGCGCACGGGCAATGGCCGCCACATAGGCGCCTCGGCTGTAGTAGTACTTGGCGACATGGACTTCGTACTGGGCCAGCGAGTTCACGATGTACTGCATGCGCTGGCGGGCATCATCGGAGTACTTGGAATCTGGAAAGCGGGTCACCAGTTCGCGGAAGGACTCGAAGGAGTCCTTGGCGGCTTTCTGGTCGCGTTCGGATAGATCCTGGCGGGTCAGCCAGCCGAACATGCCCAGGTTGTCATTGAAGTTGACTAGGCCCTTGAGGTAGAGGGCATAGTCCATGGCAGGGCTGGCAGGATGCAGCTTGGTGAAGCGGTCCAGCGTGGCCAGAGCCTGCACTTTTTCGCCGGCCTTGTACTGGGCATAGGCTTTTTCCAGCTGAGCCTGCTGGGCCAGTGGCGTGCCGGCGGCACGGCCTTCGAGCTTTTCAAACAGCGGCACGGCCTTGTCATAGGCGCCGGAGGAAGATTCATCGCGCGCTTCGGTATAGATGCGCTCGGGTGTCCACTTGGCCGTCGGGTCGTCCTTGGTGCTGGAGCATCCCGCCAGCGTGGCGGCGATTAACACGGCAGGGACTAGAGTCAGTGAAATACGCGGCATGGTGGACAGTTTTCTGACAATCATTAGCGGTAATAGGAGGCAGGCCCGTCGCATCTGGCGGCAAGGCGCAAAACCTACACCATACACCACCAGGCCCGGACCTTCCTGAAAAAGGATCGACGCATTGTAATGGGCCGCCGGATCGCGCTCGCGAGTTGCTGGCGTCTTTACGCTACGGCTACAGCGAATCTAGAGGCATTGAGTCCGCAGGGACGAAGCGCTCTTCCTACAATAGCGGCCATGTTTGTCCATCTGCGCCTGCACACCGAATTCTCCGTCGTCGACGGAACCACCCGCGTCAATGCCATGATCAAGGCCGCTGCCGAAGACGGGCAGGTGGCGATGGCCATTACCGACTTCAACAATCTGTTTGGCGGTATCAAGTTCTATCGCGAAGGCCGTGGCAAGGGCGTCAAGCCTCTGCTGGGCGCCGAGATCATGCTCGAAGGGCTGGGCGACGCGCCGCCTTCGCGGATCATCGTTCTTGTGCAGAGCAAGCAGGGCTACCACAATATTGCCGAGCTGCTGGCACGTGGCTGGACGCGCAATGTAGTGCGTGATCAGGCGCAGCACAAGTGGGAATGGCTGCAGGAACTGGGCGAGGGACTGATCGTGCTGTCCGGTGCGCAAGCCGGCCCCGTGGGCATTGCCCTGACGCGTGGTGATGAAAAAGGGGCGGCCGAGATTGCCCAGCGCATGGCCACCATGTTCCCGCACCGCTTCTATATCGAGCTGCAGCGCGCGGGCCGTGCCGATGACGAGTCGCATGTGCTGGCGGCCGTGAAGCTGGCCAGCCGCTTGAATCTGCCTGTGGTGGCGACACACCCGATCCAGTATGCCAAGCCCGACGATTACGAGGCCCACGAGGCCCGCGTCTGCATTGCCGAAGGCGAGATCCTGGGCAATGCCAAGCGGGTGCGCAAGTTCACCCGCGACCAGTATTTCAAGACCGCTGCCGCGATGGAGCAGCTGTTTGCCGACATTCCGAGCGCGATCGAGAACACGGTGGAAATTGCCCGCCGCTGCAGCCTGACGCTGGAGCTGGGCAACCCGCAGTTGCCCAATTTCCCCGTGCCGTCCGGCATGAGCATGGACGAGTTCTTCCGCCACGAGTCCTACCAGGGGCTGGAGGAGCGCCTGGTCCACCTCTATCCCGATGCGGCCAAGCGCGACGCCCAGCGCTCGCGCTATGTGGAGCGGCTGGAGTTCGAGCTGGGAACCATCATGAAGATGGGCTTTCCGGGCTACTTCCTCATCGTGTCGGACTTTATCAAGTGGGCCAAGGCCAATGGCTGCCCAGTGGGGCCGGGCCGTGGCTCGGGTGCCGGCTCGCTGGTGGCCTATGTGCTCAAGGTGACCGACCTGGATCCGCTGGAATACAACCTGCTGTTCGAGCGTTTCCTCAACCCCGAGCGCGTGTCCATGCCCGACTTCGACGTGGACTTCTGCCAGCAGAACCGCGACCGCGTGATCGACTATGTCAAGGACCGCTACGGCCGCGATGCCGTCAGCCAGATCGCCACCTTCGGCACCATGGCCGCACGTGCGGCCATCCGCGACGTGGGCCGCGTGCTGGACATGAGCTACACCTTCTGCGACGGCATCTCCAAGCTGATCCCGAACAAGCCCGGCCTGCATGTCACGCTCAAGTACCCGCCCAATCCGCCCAAGGAAGGCGACAAATACACCTATGCCATCAAGGAGGAGCCGATTCTGGCCGAGCGCATCGAGCGCGAGGAAGACGTCAAGACCTTGATCGAGATGGCGCAGAGCCTGGAGGGCATGACGCGAAACATCGGCATGCATGCCGGCGGCGTGGTGATTGCGCCGGGCAGGCTGGCCGATTTCTGTCCGCTGTACCAGCAACCCGGCAGTACCTCGGCCGTGGCCATGTACGACAAGGATGACGTGGAGGCCGTGGGCCTGGTGAAGTTCGACTTCTTGGGCCTGGCCACGCTGACGATCCTGGAGATTGCGCGCGAATTCATCATGAAGCGCCACAAGGGCCAGGAGAACTTCCAGTTCGAGAACATTCCGCTGGACGATTACCCGACCTACAAGCTGTTCTCCGACGGCAAGACCGAAGCCGTCTTCCAGTTTGAATCGCGCGGCATGCAGCAGATGCTCAAGGAGGCCAAGCCCTCGCGTCTGGAAGACCTGATTGCGCTGAACGCTCTCTACCGCCCCGGTCCCATGGACCTGATTCCCACCTTCATTGCCCGCAAGCACGGGCAGGAAGTCGTGGAGTACCCGCATCCGCTGGTCGAGTCGGTGCTCGCCGAAACCTACGGCATCATGGTCTACCAGGAGCAGGTGATGCAGACCGCCCAGGTGCTGGGCGGCTACTCGCTGGGCGGTGCCGACTTGCTGCGCCGGGCCATGGGCAAGAAAAAAGTCGAGGAGATGGTCAAGCACCGGGGCATCTTCCGCGAGGGTGCAGCCAAGAACGGACTGAGCGAGGAAAAGGCCGACGAGGTCTTCGACCTGATGGAGAAGTTCGCGGGCTACGGCTTCAACAAGTCGCACGCGGCAGCCTACTCCCTGCTGGCCTATCACACGGGCTGGCTCAAGGTGCACTACACGGCCGAGTTTTACTGCGGCAATATGACCGTGGAAATGGACAACACCGACAAGCTCAAGGTGTTGTACGAGGACGCGCTCAAGATGGGCATCACTTTCGAGATGCCCGATGTGAACCGCGGTGTGTACCGCTTCGAGCCGGTGACCGACAAGGTCATACGCTACGGCCTCGGAGCCATCAAGGGAACGGGGCAGGCGGCCATCGAAGCCATTGTGGCTGCGCGCAACGGCGAGGGCACAGGCCCCAACGGCCACGAGAAAGGCCCGTTCAAGAGCCTGTTCGACTTCTGCCTGCGCGTGGATCGCAGCCGCATCAACAAGCGCACCGTGGAAGCCTTGATCAAGGGCGGCGCCTTTGACACGATAGACATGAACCGCGCCTCGCTGATGGCGACGCTGGACACGGCATTCGGCTTTGCGGCGACCTCGATTGCCAATGCCGATCAGGGCGGTCTGTTCGACATGATGGGCGATGATGCGCTGGGCTCGAGCACGGCGGAGCCGCCCATGGCCGATGTGCTGCCCTGGGGCGTCAAGGAAAAGCTGACGCTGGAGAAGACGGCCATCGGTTTCTACCTGACGGGCCATCTGTTCGACGAGGTCGAGGCCGAAGTGCGCCGCTTCGTGCGCACTCCTATCGGCGAGATGCGCGACAGCCGCGAGCCGCAGACCATGGCCGGCATCATCGGCGGGCTGCGCACCATCAACGGCCAGCGCGGCAGGCTCAGCATCTTCACGCTGGACGACAAATCGGCGGTGATCGAGGCCTCGGTCGACGAAAAAACCATGGCAGCCTGCGCCGATGTGCTCAAGGAAGACGAGTTTGTCGTGGTTTCGGGTCGTCTCCAGCCCGACCGCTTCAGCGGCGGCCTGCGCATGAAGGTGCAGCAGATGTGGAGCCTGGCCGATGCACGCTGCCGTTTTGCGCGCTATCTGCAGGTCAGCGTCGGGGAGAAGATGCCCGATGTGCCGGCGCTGCTGCGCCAGTTCCCGGCCAAGGTCGAGGAAACCGAGAGCGGCAATATCAACCATGGCGTCAAGGTACGTCTGGACTTGATATGCCGCGACGAGCGCGGCTCGGCCAGTTGCGAGCTGGCGCTGGGAGAGAGCAGCCGCTTCTATCCCTCGGATGCCGCACTGGCTGCCTGGTATGGCTCGGCCGCAGCAGGCCAGGTCAAAGTGGTTTATGAATAGACATCATGGCTGGCCTTGAGGGCCGATTGCACTCGAATGTCGGATAAGAGCCTGATTTTTTGATAGCGCAGAGCGCTTGCTGGTTAAGGGATTTCCATGGATTTCCCTTGGTTTTGCCAAATTTGCTTCCGGTCGCCTTGAAATCCCTAACAATGCTATGCATATGCCAGCGCAAAAACATTGCAACGGCTCGCTAGAATGGATTTCATGGCTACCCAACTCCCATCAATTCCCCCGGTCTCGCCAGCGATCAGAACGCCTGACGATGGAGATTCCTTGGTGCTCGAGCGGCGCCGCCAGCGGCTGCAGCCGCCACGCATGTATCAGGTGGTGATGCTCAACGACGACTTCACACCCATGGAGTTCGTGATTGCCGTGCTGCAGGACCTGTTCGGCAAGGACCGAGAATCGGCCACGCAGATCATGCTCAAAATTCATTTGGACGGCCGCGGTGTCTGCGGCGTCTACAGCCAGGATGTGGCGGCGACCAAGGTCGAGCAGGTACTGCAGGCGGCCCAGAAAGCGGGCCATCCCTTGCAGGCCACATTCGAGCCTGTTGAATAAGCGCAGTCCGCCCTCAGATTAGTTAGCAGAGAGTCAACCAAGCAAGCCGAAAGGAGTCGCACATGATCGCTCAAGAACTGGAAGTCAGCTTGCACATGGCGTTTGTCGAGGCCCGTCAGCAGCGCCACGAGTTCATCACCGTGGAGCATCTGCTGCTCGCCCTGCTGGACAACCCCAGTGCAGCTGAAGTGCTGCGCGCATGCGCGGCCAATATCGACGACCTGCGTTCATCGCTGTCCAACTTCATCAAGGACAACACACCTCAGGTGGACGGCACCGAAGAGGTGGATACGCAGCCCACGCTGGGATTCCAGCGTGTGATTCAGCGCGCCATCATGCATGTGCAGTCCACAGGCAATGGCAAGAAGGAGGTGACGGGCGCCAATGTGCTCGTGGCCATCTTCGGCGAAAAGGACTCCCATGCCGTGTACTACCTGCACCAGCAGGGCGTCACACGCCTGGACGTGGTCAACTACATTGCTCATGGCATCAAGAAGGGCGAGCCGCCCGAGCCTGCCAAGGCCGAATCTCCCTCGGAGAGCGAAGAAGGCGCGGCTGGCGAGCGCAATGAAAAGGCCTCGCCGCTGGAGCAGTTCACGCTGAACCTGAACCAGGCCGCCAAGGAAGGCAAGATCGATCCGCTGATCGGGCGCGAGTACGAGGTGGAGCGCACCATCCAGATCCTCTGCCGCCGCCGCAAGAACAACCCGCTGCTGGTGGGCGAGGCCGGTGTGGGCAAGACCGCGATTGCCGAGGGTCTGGCCTGGCGCATCACCGAGGGCACGGTGCCCGAGGTGCTCAAGGAAGGCGTGGTCTACTCGCTGGACATGGGCGCGCTGCTGGCCGGCACCAAGTACCGCGGCGATTTCGAGCAGCGCCTCAAGGGCGTGCTCAAGTCGCTCAAGGACAAGCCGCATGCCATCCTGTTCATCGACGAGATCCACACGCTGATCGGCGCCGGTGCGGCCTCGGGCGGCACGCTGGACGCGTCCAATCTGCTCAAGCCTGCGCTGTCCAGCGGTCAGCTGCGCTGCATCGGTGCGACCACGTTCACGGAATACCGTGGCATCTTCGAGAAAGACGCGGCCCTGTCGCGCCGTTTCCAGAAGGTGGATGTGGTCGAGCCTACCGTGGCCGAGACCGTGGACATCCTCAAGGGCCTGAAGTCGCGCTTCGAGGAACACCACAGCATCACCTATGCGCAGGAAGCCCTGCAGGCTGCTGCCGAGCTGTCGGCCAAGTACATCAACGACCGTCACCTGCCCGACAAGGCGATTGACGTGATCGATGAGGCCGGTGCTGCCCAGCGCATCGCGCCCGAAGCACAGCGCAAGCAGACCATCGGCAAGGCCGAGATCGAGGCCATCGTGGCCAAGATCGCCCGCATTCCGCCGGCCAATGTCAGCAACGACGACCGCAGCAAGCTGCAGACGCTGGAGCGTGACTTGAAGAGCGTGGTCTTCGGCCAGGACAAGGCGCTGGAAGTGCTGTCCTCGGCCGTGAAGATGGCGCGCTCGGGTCTGGGCAAGCCGGACAAGCCGATCGGCTCCTTCCTGTTCTCCGGCCCCACGGGCGTCGGCAAGACGGAAGCTGCCAAACAGCTGGCCTATATCCTGGGCGTGGACCTGATCCGCTTCGACATGTCCGAGTACATGGAGCGTCATGCGGTCAGCCGCCTGATCGGCGCTCCTCCCGGCTATGTGGGTTTTGACCAGGGAGGGTTGCTGACCGAGGCCGTGACCAAGAAGCCGCATTCGGTGCTGCTGCTCGATGAAATCGAAAAAGCGCATCCGGACATCTTCAACGTGCTGCTGCAGGTCATGGATCACGGCACGCTGACCGACAACAACGGACGCAAGGCCGACTTCGGCAACGTGATCATCATCATGACCACGAATGCGGGTGCCGAGACCATGAACAAGGCCACCATCGGTTTCACGAACCCGCGTGAAGCCGGTGATGAAATGGGCGATATCAAGCGCCTGTTCACGCCCGAGTTCCGCAACCGTCTGGATGCCATCGTCAGCTTTAAGCCGCTGGACGAGCAGATCATCTTGCGCGTGGTCGACAAGTTCCTGCTGCAACTCGAGCAGCAATTGGCCGAGAAGAAGGTGGAGGTCACCTTCAGCGACAACCTGCGCAAGCATCTGGCCAAGAAGGGCTTCGATCCGCTCATGGGTGCACGCCCCATGCAGCGCCTGATCCAGGACACCATCCGCCGCTCGCTGGCCGATGAGCTGCTGTTCGGTCGTCTGACCAATGGCGGGCGCCTGGAAGTGGAGTGGGACGAAGCGGGCAACGAAGGCAAGGGTGATGTCAAGCTCACCATTACCGAGCTGCCCAAGGACGCACCCAAGGCCGAGCCCGAGCAGGCCGTGGCCGAATAAGGCCTTCGTCAGCGCCCGTATGGGGTGCTGAAACCAGAGACCGGCAGTGGCGACACTGTCGGTTTTTTGTTGTCCGCCTGGCCTGTATTTGCTCTCTTTATGAGAGCTTCTATCGATTGTGTAGCATGTAATTCAGGTGTTTTTATGCTTGAGTGCTGCTGGTCGCGGTCGAAGTCAGCTATGAATGATGATTCGCCCATCAGGTTCTATGGACTGGTCCTGGCGGATGCAGCAGCTGCCAATGCGGTCGTTTCGGTGCTTGTAGCCTGAATGGGGGCAGGCTTTGGCAGGATGTTTTGTCCTGCGGACCACGATAGGGCCGTACGTCAATGCCCAGGCAGGGCTGCCTGATCAATCGCGCAGGTACAGAAGCAGCATGAAGATCGGAGTGCCGATCAGAACGCCGATGATGGAGAACAGGGGGCCGTAGACGAGCAGGCTTATCTCCAGGGCGCGCATGCATTCCGCTATGCCTTCATTCAGGCAGCTGACCCCGTCGGGCGGCAGGAAGATGCTGTGAAACGGCAGAAAAAGCGCCGCCACGGCGAGACTGGCAAGCAGTGCCAGAAAGGCGGAGAAAACAAGTCGGCTCAGGGTTTTCATATCGTGCATCTCCGCGGCAACTATAGATGGCTCAGCCGTGAATGCGGGGCTTCGCGGCCGACTCGGACCGGACCCGGTGCGCTGCCCTGTCGTGACGGCCGGCCGAGGTGCTGAGCCGGACTGCCGCAAGAAAACGGCTTTGGAGCATGCCTAGGTCCTGCCTGCTGTACCGCGTGCGGCCTGGCTGATGAAGTTGAGCGCAGCGACGATGATGCCCTTGGTCAGAGGCAGCAAGGCAAAGAACAAAAAGAAGAGGTGGTTGGCCTGCCACAGCGGCATGGTGCGCAGATGTGCGAGCCAGCTTTGAACATGGCCGCCGGCCACGGCGGTCGCGATGGCGGCGGCGAGCAGGGCCAGCAGCGTGACGGCCAGGGCCTTGGTACGTTTGGATGCGCGCTCGAAGGCGAGCGTGACAGGGCGGATCAGGCAGCAGCCAAAGACCAGGGCGCAGAGAAAAGGCACCAGGTCCACTGCTTCGCCCCGTAGCAGCCAGGGCAGGGCCGTCGCATAGGACAGAACCAGCAGGCCGAGGCCGGTGGCTCCTATGAGTCGGGGTTGCCGCTGTTGCTGCTGCTTCATGGACGTCTGCCGGTGCGCTGGAACGAGGTCGCGAAACCAATGAAAAAAGGAGCTGTTATCGCTTGCTGCATGACGATTTCAGATACTTTCATATTTGAAAGGCAATGCTGAAGAGCGGAGTCAGCTATCAACATTGCTGCTTGCGCCAGACGCCAGTTACTTGACCTGGCGCTTTTCCAGCTTGCGCGCCAGCGTGCGCCGGTGCATGCCCAGGCGGCGTGCGGCCTCGGAGATATTGAAGCCGGACTCGGCCAGGGTCTCGTGAATATGCTCCCATTCCAGCGTCTTGATGGAGGTGGTCTGGCTGCTGACCTCCACGTCGGTGCGGCCTTCGACCCGCCCGAAGGCGGCTTCGATATCGTCGGTATTCGAGGGCTTGGCCAGGTAGTGGCAGGCTCCGAGCTTGACGGCTTCCACCGCCGTGGCAATGCTTGCGTAGCCGGTGAGCACGACAATCAGCGCATCGGGGTTGTGCAGATGCAGCATCTGCACGCAGTTCAGGCCCGAGGCATTGCCGGCCAGCTTCAGGTCCATGACCGCATATTGCGGCCGGTGCTGGGTCAGCAGCAGCTGCACTTCCTCGCCGCTGGTGGCATGCAGCACGCGGTAGCCCCGGCGCTCGAACGAGCGCTTGAGGGTGCGTGCAAATGCCGCATCATCTTCAACCAGCAGCAGTAAACGGTCTTCTTCCATGCAAACCACAATGTCTTAAATCGCGAGAGCGGACTGGGGCAGGCTGACCTCCACCAGAGCACCTCCGCCTTGCTGAGCCGGCAGATTGCCGGCATGAACGCGGCCGCCCAGGGCGCGGGCCACGTTGGTCACCAGAAACAGGCCCAGGCCGCGACCGGGGCGCTCTTGCTTGGTGGAGACATGGCACTGGCCCAACTGCTGCAGCACGGCGGCATCGAAGCCCGGACCATGGTCGCGCACCTGGATGCGTATCTGGTCGTGATCGCTGCTCAGGGTCAGCTCCACCCAGTCGGGCGAGGCTTCGAGGGCATTGTCCAGCAAATTGCAAATCATTTGCTGCAATGCAGTATCCGAGAGCATGGCGAAGTCGTTCACGCCCTGCTGGTGCAGCGCAAAGTGCTGCAGGCTGTTATGGGTCTGCCAGTGGCTGACCACGCCTTGCACAAAGCTCGCGAAGGTGGTGCTTTCCGTGCCTTCGGCCCGGGTCTCGCCGGCCGACAGCAGCACGCCCGAGACGATGGACTTGCAGCGCAGCAGCTGGCGCTGCATTTCCTGCAGGTCCTCGCGCAGATCCTCGTCCTGCATGAGGGCCGGCATATGCTGCCAGTCGCCCAGGATCACGGACATGGTGGCCATGGGCGTGCCCAGTTCGTGGGCCGCGCCGGTGGCCAGCAGGCCCAGGCGCACGATGTGCTCTTCCTCGCTGGCGCGCTGGCGCATATTGGAGATGCGCTTGTCGCGGCGGCGCGTGTTCTCGACGATGCGCGTCAGAAAGACGATGGTCAGGATGCTGGTCAGCGCAAAGCTGATGAGCACGCCCACCACATAGAGGCTGGGCAGGCCTTCCTGACTCACGAACTGCACATGCAGGGGCTGGTGAAACAGGGTCAGGCCCAGGACTCCGACAAAAGAGGCCGCGACCACGCACCAGGTGTAATGAGCGGGCAGCAGCACAGCGCTCAGAATGCCCTGCAGCAGATACAGATAGATAAAGGGGTTGCTGGCACCGCCGCTCAGGTACAGCTGAATGGTCAGGGCCAGCACATCGGCCAGCAGCGCATAGAAGACGCTGCGCGAGGTCACGGGGCGGTGCAGGCCCTGGCTCCAGTAGATATAGGCCAGGTTGGTGGCCACCAGGGCCACCAGCACCAGCGCCATGGGCAGCAAGGGCAGTGCAATCTGAAAGCCGTAGTGCACCAGCGAGATGGTGACGACCTGGCCGACCACGGCAATCCAGCGCAGCTGAATCAGCAGCTGCATGTTCTGCCGCTCGGTCAGGCGCTGTACGCGAAACAGGGAATCGGAAATTTGGCTCACCGCGCAATTGTCACCGAGCAGGCCTGCCACGGACGCCTCTGGGGCTATGCGTTCCTGATGTAGGAACAGTTTGAATGGGCCGAAAAAAAGCGCTCCGGGGAGCGCTTTTCAGGGGGAGGCATCAGCTTTTGGCAACCGCCTTGTCGTGCCGGCGTACCAGCCAGGCCGCTCCGATCACCATGATGGCCAGCCCATACCAGGTAAGCGCATAGACCAGATGGCTGTTCGGGAAGCGGATGACCGTCATGCCGGGGCGCAGGACTTCGGTGCCGGCCTCTGCCCGGGCATAGGCCGGGTTGCTGGCGGGCACACCCTGGTCTATGAAGTAGGGGGCGGGCCTGCTCAGGCCCTGGGCCTGGGCAATGGCGGCGACATCGCGTGAGTACCACTGGCCGTTGGCCGGGTCGTTCTGGCGCAGAAAGCCGCCGCCGGGCTCGCTCATGCGCATCAGGCCGATGACGGTGACGGTCTCGGCGGACGGGCCGGCTTCGGCAATCTGCTTGAGCCATTGGCCGCGCAGCTTCTCGGGCGTGAAGCCGCGGTTGACCAGAACCTGTGTGCCATCGCCCAGCTGCAGCGGCGTCATGAGCCAGAAGCCCGCGCCGGCCTCGGTCAAGGCCTTGGCCAGCACGCTTTGCTTGTCCAGCCATTGGCCCTGTGCCTTGACAGGCAGGTACTCGTGGCTGGCGGCATTGATCTGCGGCCACTGGCCGGGCTCGGGAACCGCCACGGGGGCGCTGTGCACGCGCTGCTCCACGCGCTCGATGAGATCGAGCTTCCAGGCGCGGCGCTGCACCTGCCAGGTGCCCAGAGCCATGAACCCTAAAAACAAGGCGATGCCCACAAACGCGAGCATCGCCTTGGCGAAGGGAGAGCGCTGCCGCGCAGCGCTCTGGTTCTTCATGAGGTCAGTCAAGGTGTGACAGCTGCGGGAGCCGTGTGACCTGCGTGATCTGCATGGCCTGCAGCCTGGTGCATTTCATGACCGGGCATCATGTTGGTGTTCATGTGGAACATGACCCAAAGCGTGCCGGAGATCGCAATCGCCAGGAAGATCACCGTGAAGATGGTGGACAGCATGGTCCAGCCGCCCTGGATCTTGCCGTTCATGTGCAGGAAGTACACCATGTGCACGATCACCTGGATCACCGCGAACAGGCCCAGCACGGCCACAGCCGTGGTGCGGTCGGTGATGATGTTGTTCATGACCAGGTAGAAGGGGATGGCGGTCAGGATGACGGCCAGGATGAAGCCCTTCACATAGTCGCCCATGGTGACGTGCAGGTCGTCGTGATCGTGGTGATCGTCATGACCGGCGTGGATATCGTGTGCGCTCATTTACAGCACCCCCATCAGATACACAAAGGTGAACACACCGATCCAGACCACGTCCAAGAAGTGCCAGAACATGGACAGGCAGTTGATACGGCGCACGTTCTCGTTGATCAGGCCGTGCTTCTTGATCTGGATCATCAGGGTGATCAGCCAGACCAGACCGAAGGTCACGTGGATACCGTGGGTGCCCACCAGCGTGAAGAAGGACGACAGGAAGGCGCTGCTCTGAGGCGTCGCACCTTGATGGATCAGGTGGTGGAACTCATAGAGTTCCACGGCCAGGAAGGCTGCGCCCAGCAGGCCGGTGACGGCCAGCCACAGCAGAGTGCCGTTCACGTTCTTCTTCTGCTTTTGAAGCATGGCAAAGCCGAAGGTGATGGACGACATCAGCAGGAAAGCCGTGTTGACGGCCACCAGCGACAGATCGAACAGATCCTTGCCCGAGGGGCCGCCTGCATAGCTGCGGCCCAGCACGCCATAGGTGGCGAACAGTGCGGCAAAGATCAGGCAGTCGCTCATCAGGTAGAGCCAGAAGCCCAGCGAGGTGCCGTTTTCCGGATGAGGCTCGTGCGCGAGGTGGTACTCGCGAGTAGCCAGGGCGGCAGCGCCGCCAGCGTTGATATGTGTATTAGACATGGGCTGCTGCAAGCTGCTTGGTACGTGCTTCTTCCGATGTGGCCACTTCGGCCGCAGGGATGTAGTAGTCACGCTTGTAGTTGAAGGTATGAATGATCGAAGCCAGGATGGTCGCGGCGAACGAAGCGATCACCAGAGGCCACATATGCCAGATCAGAGCAAAGCCCAGAACGGTGGACAGGCCGGCAATCACCACGCCGGCGCCGGTATTGGCGGGCATGTGGATGGGCTCGAAGCCGTTCAGCGGACGCTGATAGCCATGCTTCTTCATGTCGGTCCAGGCGTCGATGTCGTGCACCACGGGGGTGAAGGCGAAGTTGTACTGGGGAGGGGGCGAAGAAGTGGCCCATTCCAGGGTACGGCCTTCCCATGGGTCGCCGGTTACGTCACGCAGTTCGTCGCGCTTCCAGATGGACACGGCCAGCTGGATGAAGAAGCAGCCGATGCCGGCAGCGATCAGGGCGGCACCGCAGGCAGCGATGATGAACCAGATCTGCAGCGAGGGATCGTCAAAGTGGTTGGCGCGGCGAGTCACGCCCATCAGACCCAGGATGTACAGGGGAGTGAAGGCAACCCAGAAGCCGACCAGCCAGAACCAGAACGAAGCCTTGCCCCAGAACTCGTTGAGTCGGAAGCCGAAAGCCTTGGGGAACCAGTAGTTGATGCCGGCAAACACGGCAAACACCACGCCGCCGATGATCACGTTGTGGAAGTGGGCGATCAGGAACAGCGAGTTGTGCAGCACGAAGTCTGCGGGAGGCACGGCCAGCAGCACACCGGTCATGCCGCCGATGGCGAAGGTGACCATGAAGCCCACCGTCCACAGCATGGGCACCGAGAAGCGGATGCGGCCGCGGTACATGGTGAACAGCCAGTTGAAGATCTTCGCGCCCGTGGGGATGGAGATGATCATCGTGGTGATACCGAAGAAGGTATTCACGCTGGCACCCGAGCCCATGGTGAAGAAGTGGTGCAGCCACACCAGGTAGGACAGGATGGTGATACACACGGTGGCGTAAACCATCGAGGTGTAGCCGAACAGACGCTTGCGGCTGAACGTTGCCACGATTTCGGAGAACACGCCGAAGCAGGGCAGGATCAGGATGTAGACCTCGGGGTGGCCCCAGATCCAGATCAGGTTCACGTACAGCATGGGGTTGCCGCCCAGTTCGTTCGTGAAGAAGTTGGTGCCGACGTAGCGGTCCAGCGACATCAGCACCAGAGCTGCGGTCAGCACGGGGAAGGAGGCCACGATCAGGGCGTTGGTGCACAGGGCAGTCCAGGTGAAGACGGGCATCTTCATCAGGTTCATGCCGGGAGCGCGCATCTTGATGATGGTCACGATCAGGTTGATACCTGACAAGGTCGTGCCCACACCGGCGACCTGCAGGCCCCAGATGTAGTAATCAAGACCCGTGCTGCCGCTCTGGTGCCCCAGATTGGACAGAGCCAGCCAGCCGGAGGTCGAGAACTCGCCCAGGAACAGGGAGATCATCACCAGCACGGCGCCGCCGGTAGTCATCCAAAAGCTGAAGTTGTTCAGGAACGGGAAGGACACGTCACGTGCGCCGATCTGCAGAGGAACCAGGTAGTTCATCAGACCGGTCACGAAGGGCATCGCCACGAAGAAGATCATGATCACGCCGTGGGCCGTGAAGATCTGGTCGTAGTGGTGAGGAGGCAGGTAGCCCATGTTGTCGCCGAAGGCCATGGACTGCTGCAGACGCATCATCACGGCATCGGCAAAGCCGCGCAGGAACATGACCAGACCGAGGATCATGTACATGATGCCGATCTTCTTGTGGTCGATGGAGGTGATCCAGTCGTTCCACAGCGGAGCCCAGAGGCGGAACTTGGTGATGCCGCCGACCACGACGAGGCCGCCAAGCACCACGGCAATAAAGGTCATGAGCACGATGGGCTCATGCGTCATGGGAATCTGGTCCCATGTGATACGGCCCAACAGCCAGTGGGAGGCCGGGGTTGTTGTTTCAGACATGTTGAGTCTCTTTTGTCGTATTGGAGCGGCTGAGCGCTGAGCGCATCCGCACCGTGAACTACTTATTGCTGTGCGACAGCTCCGGAGGCGGCGACTTCGTCGAGCAGGGCGACAACGCGGTCAGCGTCTTTGGAAGTGCAGACATCCAGGGGCAGGGTCACGCTGGAGGTCTTGCTGTGGTGTGCAGGTGGCCTGCCGCCGGCGGCGTCGATGGCCATCATCTCGTTCATGCACATCTTGCCGTCTTCCACGCAGCGGTTGAGGACCTTGTGGTACAGGCCTTCGTCCACGCTGGCGAAGCGTTCAACGGGGTTGCGCTCGCTGGGCTTGGCCAGATCGATATAGGCATCGCGTGTCAGAACCTTGCCTTCGGTCTTGGCCTTGGCAATCCACTGATCGAACTGCTCGTTTTCCAGACCGTGGAACTTGAAGGTCATGCCCGCAAAACCAGCGCCGCTGTAATGAGAGGACTTGCCGCCATAGACACCGGGCTTGTTGATCACTGCGTTCAGCTCGGTCTGCATGCCGGGCATGGTGTAGATCATGCCGGCCAGATCAGGAACGTAGAACGCGTTCATGGTGTGGGTGGAGGTCAACTTGAAGTGAATGGGGCGATCCACCGGGGCAGCCACTTCGTTGACGGTGGCAATGCCTTGCTCGGGGTAGAAGAACAGCCATTTCCAGTCCAGCGACACGACCTGGATCTCCAGAGGCTTGACGTTGGGGTCCAGAGCCTTGGTGGCGGAGATGCGGTCCAGGGGACGATAGGGGTCGAGCTTGTGGGTGCTGATCCAGGTAATGGCGCCCAAAGCGATGATGATGAGCAGGGGAACCGTCCAGATCACCAGCTCCAGCGCGGTGGAGTGGTGCCATTCGGGGTCGTACTTGGCTTCGGTGTTGGACTGGCGGTATTTCCAGGCAAACAGCAGCGTCAAAAAGATGACGGGGACGATGATGAGCAACATCAGCAAAGTGGCCGTAATGACCAGATCGCCTTGCTGCTTGGCGACATCGCCAGCTGGGTTGAGGACGACGGCCTTGCTGCAACCGGCGAGGGTTGCGGTCAAAGCGGCCGCTGAGAGCCACGCGGGCCCACGGATTTCCTTGATTTTTAACATGCTTTGGGCGTGACAAAGTCGCGCTTAGGTGTAAACGCGGATTACTGGATCTCGGCAAATGTAATACCAAACAGGGGCTTGTCCATTGGACATTTTGTCCAAGGTCAACAGCTTGGGATTGGAAATGCGCTATGCGACAAGGGTTTAGCGGCTTTGGCGTGTGGACAAACTTTGAGCTGGCAGGGCTTGAAATTGTCAAATCAGCCCTCAGAAACGGGGCCAGCACAGGGCTGGGCTGACAGTGTTCAGGGCAAAAACTCTATTGCAGCTGCACATGCTTGGGCGTAGAACGGAAAGCGTCCCCAGGACTGAAAAGTAAGACAAGGAGTTGTACCTTTATGACAAGCATGAACCCGTCCGTTGGTCTTACTCAGCAAGACTATGAGAACTCGGAAACCCTGGCCTACGCGGATACCGACGAGGATGTGACCCCCGGCGAGATTGCCGTGGGGGTGATCATCGGGCGCTCTTCCGAGTACTTTGACTTCTTCGTGTTCGGCATTGCCTGCGTGCTGGTGTTTCCTTCACTGCTGTTTCCCGATCTGTCCAAGCTCGATGGCACGCTGGCGGCATTTACCATTTTCTCGCTGGCCTTTGTGGCCCGTCCTGTCGGCACGGCGCTATCCATGGCCGTGCAGCGCCGCTGGGGGCGAGCCACCAAGCTCACTCTGGCCTTGTTGCTGCTGGGCGTCTGCACCGTGGGCATGACCTTCCTGCCCAGCTATGAAGTCGCTGGCATGAAAGCGGTCTGGGCGCTGGTGATCCTGCGCGTCGGGCAGGGCCTGGCTCTTGGCGGTACCTGGGACGGTCTGCCTTCGCTGCTGGCCATGTCGGCACCCAAGGACAAGCGCGGCTGGTATTCGATGATCGGGCAGTTGGGGGCTCCGCTGGGCTTCATCATTGCCGCAGCGCTGTTCGCCTATCTGTATTCGAGCCTGAGTGCCGACGATTTTCTCAGCTGGGGCTGGCGCTTCCCGTTCTGCGTTGCCTTTGCGATTAACGTGGTGGCCTTGTTTGCTCGTCTGCGCCTGGTTGTGGGCCAGTCCTATACACAGGCGCTGCAGGAGCGCGAACTGGAGCCTGTCAGCGTCACACGTTTGATGGCCAGCGAAGGCCGCAATGTGATGATCGGCGCATTCGCGGCGCTGGCCAGCTTTGCACTGTTCCATCTGGTCACCGTGTTCCCGCTGTCCTGGATCTCGATGTACTCGAATCAGTCGGTGACCGATGTATTGGTGGTGCAGATCATCGGCGCACTTCTGGCGGGGATGGCCATCATGCTCTCTGGCTGGCTGGCCGACCGTGTGGGCCGCCGCAATACGCTGGGCACCATGGCTTGTCTGATCGGCATCTTCAGTTTCCTGGCGCCCTGGCTGCTGGGCAGCGGTACGGTGGGAAACAATGTCTTCATCATTGTGGGCTTCATCCTTCTGGGATTGTCCTACGGGCAGGCATCGGGTACCGTGACCTCCAACTTCTCGCCTCACTTCCGCTACACCGGTGCGGCCTTGTCCACCGATATGGCATGGTTGATCGGCGCGGCGTTCGCTCCGTTGGTGGCCTTGGGTGTCTCGGCAAAGTTCGGCCTGGTGGCTCTGGGTATCTATCTGCTGTCGGGCGCCTTGTGCACGCTGGCGGCCCTGGGCATCAACCGTGCCATCGAGGCGCGCGACCAATAAGAAGTCAGTGAACTTCCCTGAAAAACGCCCGGTGCTTGCATCGGGCGTTTTTCTTGATACCAGAGGACATGAAAAAGCCGCCTGCAAGAGGCGGCTTTTTATCGATTGGAAGACGGATCAGTCCAGAGCCAGACCGGCCTTCTTGATGACATCACCGAAACGCTTGCTCTCGGAGGCCATGAAGGCCTTGAACTCGGCAGGCGTGGGATTGAAGGATTCGTAGCCGAAGGCTGCGAACTTGTCCTTGACGTCCTGCCCTGTCAGTGCCTGGCGCACATCGGTGCGGATCTTTTCGATCACGGCGGGGGGTGTACCGGGGCGCACGGCCAGGGCGTTCCAGCCGATGGCAGTGAAGTCCTTGGGGCCGCCCGATTCGGACACCGTGGGCACGTTCTCGAAGCCGGCAATACGGCTGGGAGCTGCCACGGCCAGGAAGCGCAGCTTGCCGCCACGCACCAGCGGGCCTGCCGTGCCCAGGGAGCCCAGGGCAAAAGTCAGCTCGCCATTGGCAACGCCCTGGTACAGCTGGCTGGTTTCCTTGTAGATCACATGCTCCATCTTGGTGCCGGTCTGGTTTTCCAGCAGGGCCGAGCCCAGGTGAACAGGGTTGCCCACGGACCAGGAGCCGTAGTTCAGCTTGCCGGGGTGCGCCTTGGCGTCGGCAATCAGGTCGCCGATGGTCTTGTAAGGGCTGTTGACGGGCACGCAGACAAAGAAGAAGTTGCGGAACAAGGGCATCAGGATTTCGAAGTCCTTGTTCAAGTCATAGGGCAGCTTCTTGAACAGGTGGGGGTAGGCGGCGATATGGACGTTGTCCAGCTGGATCATGTCCGTACCGTCGGTGGCGCCGCGCTTGAATTCATTGATGGCGATGAAGCCGTTGCCGCCGGGACGATTTTCCACCACCACGGGCTGACCCCAGGCGCGGCCAAGCTTGTCGGCCACCAGGCGCGACAGGCCATCGGGGCCACCGCCTACGGGGAAGGGGTTGATGATGCGTGAGGACTTGGTGGGCCACTTGTCGCTCTGGGCGAAAGAGGGGGCTGCCACGGCTGCGGCAATGGCGCCGAGTGCGAATGCAGCTTGGCGACGGCTCATATTGAGCTGATGGGTCATTTTGTCTCCCTGGAAGGATGTCGATGATGAATTGCGTGTGGACCACGCATTGTTGATATCGTCGGCTGTTATTTTTAGATATTCAGGCCCAGTTGATTACATTGTGTCACTTGGGGCATAAACACCTAGGTCTAGCTGAGGCTAGCAGCTATAGCAAAATAGCATAGCTTGTTTTGAAAGGTGTGAGCATGAATCTGCAGCAGATAGAGACCTTTGTTCGGGTGGCCGAAGTGGGGAGCTTCAGCAAGGCTGCGGTACTGCTGGACACCGCCCAGCCAGCGCTCAGTCGTCAGGTGCGGGCCCTTGAAACCGAGTTGCGCGAGACCTTGCTGATCCGCACCGGGCGCGGCGTGACGCTGACCGATGCGGGGCGCCGCCTGCTCGAGCATGGCCATGCCATCATGCAGCGCGTGGCCATGGCCAAGGAAGACCTGGGCAGTCAGCGCGACGAGCCCGTGGGGCGTATCACGGTCGGCTTGCCGCCGAGCCTGGCGCGGCGCCTGACCTTGCCCCTGATCGACGGCTTCAGCCGCGAAATGCCCAAGGCCAGGCTGGCGGTGGTCGAAGGTTTTTCGATGAATATCTCGGAGTGGCTGACTTCGGGGCGCATGGATCTGGGCCTGGTTTACACGCCGGAGCCGCACCCGCAGATCGAGGTCTCGCCCGTGCTCGAAGAGCGCCTGTGCCTGATCGGCCCGGCCAGCACGCTGGCAGGGCGCACCAGCATTCCGTTCGAGCATCTGGCCGAGTTTCCGTTGATCATGCCCCAGCACGGGCAGATTTTCCGCAAGCTGATGGAGGCCCAGGCCACGCTGTCCCAGGTCAAGCTCAATGTGGTCTGGGAGGTTTCCAGCGTGCCCGCCATTCTGGATCTGGTGCGCGGCGGCTATGGCTATGCGGCGCTGACCGATAGCGCCATGCACAGTCATGCCACGGATGCATCGCTGGTGGAGGTGCCCATCAAGTCGCCGCATATCGTCAGCACCTTGTGCCTGGTGCAGCCCGCCAAAAAGAAGTCCACGCCGCTGATGCGCCGCACGGCCGAGCTGCTGCGCCGCCTCAGCATGCAGGTGTGCTCGGTGGAAAGCGGGCATATCTGAACGACCGGCCTGCTCCGGGGCACTGCCGCTGCTGGTTCATGCTCCTTTTAGGGGAGCTGGTTGCGCTTGTTGAATAAGGATTTCAAACTTGTTTGTACATGAAATCAATGAATGGTAAGCGCAATAAGCTTTGATATTGATAGCGTCAAAGCTGAGGGCGCAAGGTTCTCGCGGCTTCCTGCAGCAGCGGCAGTATTTCCTGCTGCATGGTTTGCGGGCTCATGCGTTTGGCCGATGTCACCACATTCAGCGCTGCCACGGTGCGCCCGCGCATATTGCGCAACGGCACGGCCACGGCCTGAATGGCCAGTTCATGCTCCTCAAGCGCCATGCAGTAGTCGAGACGGCGCACCTCGTCGAGCAAGGCCTTCAGCGCCGCACCATCGGACACCGTGTGTGCCGTCAGCTTGGGCAGGTCATAGCTGGCCAGCCAGTCGTCGAGCTCCGAGCTTGAGAGCGAGGCCAGCAGCACCCGGCCGGTGGACGTGGCGTGCGCCGGCAGGCGCGTGCCCAGATGCAGTCCGTGGGCCATCAGGCGCTCGCCCTTCTCATGAACGGCGCTGCGCGCGACGATGACGACTTCGCGGCCCTCGCGCACCACGCAGGAGTAGGACAGTCCGGTCTGTGCTGCCAGCCTGTGCAGCACGGGCTGCACGATGCGCGGCAGCCGCGCCGAGGCCAGATAGCTGCCCGACAGGCGCAGCACCTTGGGAGCCAGCCAGAAATAGCTGCCATCGGTTTCCAGATAGCCGAGATAGGCCAGGGTGAGCAGATGGCGCCTGGCGGCAGCGCGCGTGATGCCGGCGCGCTCGGCGGCCATGGTGGCATTCAGGCGCTGGCGCTCGGTGTCGAAGCTTTCCAGTACGGCCAGGCCCTTGGCCAGGCCGGCAATGAAGTCTGCCGGGGCGATGGAGGATGAGCCATGGTCATTCATGGAGGCTTCCGCAGTTCTTGTTTTGCGCGATCATCGTTCTCATTGTGCGATTATCGCGCAAACAACGCTTCTCTCCTTTGTCTTGATGCAGCACAAAACTTAGTCTTGCTGCACAGCGCAACCGGCGTCGTCACGCTCGCCGATTGACAGGTTTTTGAGCCATAACAAGGAGTCACAATCATGCGTACACAAGTCGCCATCATCGGTGCCGGTCCCTCAGGTCTGCTGCTGGGGCAGCTGCTCTACAAGGCGGGCATCGACAACATCATCATCGAGCAGCGCAGCGCCGACTATGTGCTGGGCCGCATCCGCGCCGGCGTGCTGGAGCAGGTGACGGTGGATCTGCTCAAGCAGGCGGGTGCCGACAAGCGCATGAACGAGGAAGGCCTGCCCCACGACGGTATCGAGCTGCTGTTCAAGGGCAAGCGCCACCGCATCGACCTGAATGGTCTGACCGGCGGCAAGCGCGTGATGGTCTACGGCCAGACCGAAGTGACCCGTGACCTGATGGAGGTGCGGGCTCAGGAAGGCCTGACCACAGTCTACGAAGCCAGTCATGTGCAGCCTGTGGACTTCGAGAGCGACAAGCCCAAGGTGCGCTACGAAAAAGACGGCCAGGTGCATGAGATCGAGTGCGACTTCATCGCCGGTTGCGACGGCTTTCACGGCATCTGCCGCGCCAGCGCTCCTCAGGACAAGATCAAGACCTTCGAGAAGGTCTATCCCTTCGGCTGGCTGGGCCTGCTCTCGGATACGCCGCCCGTGTCGCACGAGCTGATCTACGCCAACACCGAGCGCGGCTTTGCCCTGTGCAGCCAGCGCAGCGCCACGCGCAGCCGCTACTACCTGCAGGTGCCGCTGACCGACAAGGTCGAGGATTGGAGCGACGAGGCGTTCTGGGAAGAGCTCAAGAAGCGCCTGGACCCCGAAGCCCGCGCCAATCTGGTGACCGGGCCATCGCTGGAAAAAAGCATTGCGCCGCTGCGCAGCTTTGTGACCGAGCCCATGCGATTCGGCCGCATGTTCCTGGCAGGCGACGCCGCGCACATCGTTCCCCCCACCGGCGCCAAGGGCCTGAACCTGGCGGCTTCCGACGTGGGCTATCTGTCGCAAGCCTTTGTCGAGTACTACAAGGAGCAGTCCGAGGCTGGCATCGACCGTTACTCCGAGCAGTGCCTGCGCCGTGTCTGGAAGGCCGAGCGCTTCTCCTGGTGGATGACTTCCATGCTGCACAACTTCCCCGGCGAGGGCGAGTTCAACACCAAGGTACAGGAAGCCGAGCTGGACTACATCGTCCACTCCGAAGCCGGCTCGACCTCGCTGGCCGAGAACTATGTGGGTCTGCCTCTGGTTTAAGCCCGAGACCGCCTTGCCTTCGTCACCTAGGTGATGAAGGCCGGGTGCCCGATCACGGCGCCTCGTGTTCTGCCTGCATTGCTGTGTGCGATGCAGGCATTTTTTCATCCATGCAATTTGGTTGATGCTGCCTTGCGTAAATTTTGATGCCGGGGCACAAGCCAGCGGGGCCTGCGAGGAGTAAGCTTGCCGACCTTATGGCGCACATCATGTTTTCCCCTCCCTATATTGCCGCTGCCGAGGCAGCCCAGTCCTTGCGCACGCGCGGCTATGCCGTGCTGCAGCCCGAGGACTTCGCCCAGTGGATGGGCCTGAGTGTGGCCGATCTGCACGCCATGGATGCGGACTGGCAGGGTCTGCCGCCCGATGCCTTCCTCAAGGATGGAGGCCGCTATCGCCGCCGCCGCCATTCCTGCTTTGTCAGCGAAGGCGATCAGGTGCAGCAAGTGCCCCACCGCGCGCACTGGCAGCCGGTGGAATACAACGCGCTGCATGGCGGCATGCACCGCATGTTCGAGCCCATGCTGGAGAGCACGACGACGAGCGCGGCATGGCTGGAGATGATCAATGCTCTGGGGCAGCTGGCCGATCAGGTGTTCTGCACCGACGAGCTGCATGAGCGCTGGTTTGTCGAGGCGCACCAGTTCCGCATCGACACCACGGACGGCATCGGCCGTCCCACGCCCGAAGGCGCTCACCGCGACGGCGTCGATCTGGTCGCCGTGCTGCTGGTGGGACGCAAGGGCGTCAAAGGGGGCGAGACCCGCGTGTTCGAAGCGACCGGCCCCAATGGCCAGCGCTTTACCTTGACCGAGCCCTGGTCGGTGATGCTGCTCGACGATGCGCGCATGATTCATGAGACCACGCCGATCCAACCTGCCGAGCCCGGTGGTGTGCGCGACACGCTGGTGCTGACCTATCGCCGCGGCAACTTCCAGGGGGCCGAGCTCCAGGGGCAGCAGGGCCAGGCCGCTTGAGCTTGATTGGGCCGGACGGCTTTGTTCTGAAAATTTGAGCAAAACTGTAACGTGCTCAATGCATCAAAGTGACGCCCTCGACACTGCATGATGCAGGCTTGTTGCGGCGAAGCTTTCGCCCCTTCAAGTCTTTCCTGCATCCAACAAGCCAGAACAGCTGGCCGACACCACGCCCTGCAGGGCGTGGTTTTTTATATGAATCGCTTTTACGCCCTTAGTATTTCAGTGCTGACCGCTCTTGTCACAGTAGCGGCCTGCAAGCCTTCGCAAGACCGTCCGGCACAGGCGGCCTACACCAAGGAGCCCACGATCTACTTTCGCAATGGCCTTGAGATTACCCTCGGCGATGCCTCGGTGCCGGTTCACGGGGTGGAGGAATGCCCTTATGGTCTGGCCGCGCCGGCCGGTGCCGTGGTCGAGCTCAATGATGCCAAGTGCATCAGGCTGTCGGACGATACCGAGCAGATCGTCGTGATGCTGGACCTGCCGGGCGGCATCGTCCAGGAGGAATGGACCGTGCGCCGCGATGCACCGAGCAAGCCTCATGAGCCGGCTTTCAAGAACGTCTCCCTGCTGCGTCCCGACGGCACGCGCATCACTATCACCGACAAGTCCGACACTCTGCTGGACAAGTGCTACGAGTACCAGGCGGCCCATGTCTGCATCTGAGGCAGATGGCTTGGAGTGAACTTTAGGGTTGATTCATGTCAACACGCTGAGGCATGATGAAGGCAGACTGCATGCTATTCCAAGAGCGGCATTTGCCCTGGGTCCCTGGTCCGGGTTCCGTGTCGCCTGCAACCTAGAAGGAGAAACATATGTCCATGTTCAATCACATCCTGGTTCCGGTCGACGGCTCCAAGCCCTCCATGCTGGCCGCACGCAAGGCCGCTGAACTCTCCAAGGTTTTCGGCAGCGCCGTGACGGCGGTGTATGTGGTCGATCCCTATCCTTTCACCGGCGTGGGCGCCGACTTTGCCTATGGCCAGTCCCAGTATCTGAGCGCGGCCACCGCCGAAGCCAACACCGCCCTGGATGCGGTCAAGGCCATCATGGATGAGGCGGGTGTGCCCGTGAAGACCCTGGTGGGTGAGGGTCATGCAGTGCATGAAGGCATCGTTCGCACCATGGAGAGCGTGGGCGCAGACCTTGTCGTCATGGGCTCGCAGGGGCGACGCGGCCTTGAGAAGCTGATGCTGGGCAGCGTCACGCAACGTGTGCTGGGCGCAGTCAAAATCCCGGTTCTTGTGGTGCGCGAGTGAGCGTAAGGCGGCTGCCCACGAAGCAACGGCTCCTCAGGGAGCCGTTTTTCTGATGAGCCAGAGTGCTCAGCGATTGAGCAGCCGGGCCAGCCAGCCTTTTTTCTTGCGCTGCAATTCCAGCTCCTGAAGCACCTCGGCCTTGAGCTGTTCCTTCTGTGCAGCTTGTCCGCTCTCTTTGGACATCATGCGCAGATAGACCTTGGCCGAGTCCACATAGCCATGGTCTTCGTTGCGGATGTGGTTGAACAGCCAGCGCGAAAGCATGCCGTGTAGTTCGGCGGCCACATCCTCACCCGCATCGAAGCGGGTCTGCATCTCGATCACGCGGCGCGTGAACAGCTCGTGCACTTTTTTGTGCGGGCCGGCGAACATATAGCCGGCGCTCTCGATCAGGCTTTCCTCGAAGACGAAGTGCGAGACGGTGTAGTCGATCATCTCGCCGATGACATCGCCCAGACCTTCGCGATCTGGCGAGCTGCGCAACTCATAAAGCCGGTTGATGTAATCGACGATGCGGCGGTGCTGCCGGTCGATCTCCGCAATCCCGGTGTCCAGCTCGGGGACCCAGACCAGCAATGCCATGATGTTCTCCAGAAATTCAAGGGTTTCCGCAGAAGTATTCACGAGCCTGTCATATGCCGCATTGATGCAGATCAGGCCTATCCGCGCCGGGCAGGGCGGCGCGAATCCTGCGCGCCGCGTCGGGATGTCACTCGATCTTGGCGCCCGAGGATTCGACGACCTGTTTGGACTGCTTGAAGTCGGCCTGGAACATCTTGTCGAAGTTGGCCACGCTCATGGACTGAGGCTCGGCGCCCTGGGTCAGAATGGCCTCGCGCACCTCGGGCATGGCCAGCAGCTTGTTCACTTCGACATTGACCTTGGTCACGATGGCTGCGGGTGTGCCCTTGGGCATGAACAGGCCGTACCAGGTGCTCACATCAAAGCCCTTGAGACCGGACTCGGCCAGTGTCGGGGTGTCTGGCAGCGAGGACGAGCGCTTTGCCGAGGTCACGGCGATGGCGCGCAGCTTGCCGGCCTTGATCTGGGCTATGGCCGAGGGTACGGAGGACACCAGCAGATCCACATTGCCGGCCAGTGCATCCATCATCGCGGGGTTGGAGCCCTTGTAGGGCACGTGAGTCAGATGAATGTCCGAGGCCTTTTCCAGCATCACGCCGGCCAGGTGGATGCTGGTGCCGTTGCCGGGCGAGCCGTAGGTGATCTTGGACGGGTTCTTCTTGGCTGCAGCCACCACGTCAGCCAGCGTCTTGTATGGCGAGTTGGCGGCCGTGGCGATCACGATGGGGGTGTAGGCCACATGAGCCACGGGGGTCAGATCCTTGCTGGGGTTCCAGGGCAGGTTCTTGTAGAGGTAGGGGCCAAGGACCACGTTGTCCTTCTGGCCCATCACCATGTCATAGCCCGTGGGCGCCGCCTTGACCGCTTCGGTGATGCCGATGGTGCCGCCTGCACCAGCACGGTTGTCGGGCACCACGGTCCATTTGCTGACTTCGGTGAGCTTGCTGGCAATCACGCGCGAGAGGATGTCGGTGCCGCCGCCAGGTGGGAACGGCACGATCATGCGCACGGGCTTGTTGGGGTAGTCGGCTGCGGGGTCTTGTGCAGCGGCTGAAAAGCTCAGGCCCGCGCTTGCGATCACGGCTGTGCTGATGAGAATTTGGCGAATCATGAAAAAGAAGCTCCAGAGACGAACGGGGGAGCGCTGGCCCGCAAACAAGGGCGGCGCAGTCGCGGCTGGTGCCTGAGCCTTGAGCTCGGCAGCCAGAGTCACGGAAGGTGGGCTTTTCGATGATCGGGGACGGTGGTTCCGCCATCAATGGGTATTTGTCTTTACCGGGGAGCGCGAGCCATGCCGTACGGACATGATCGCCATCCGCACGCGCTGCACGACAGGGTTGCTGCCGTTGCTAGCACGGAGGCAGCGTACCGATCGGGTGTCGCTGTCTATGTGGCCCACGGGTGCGGATTGTGGTTCTGCGCACAGCCACGGAGGCTGCTGCAGACCAGTGGAAACATTCTGCCACGCATGAAAGACTTGCCAGGGCTTGGTTCGAGAATAGGCTGCGCCTGTTTCCAGATTTTTTGCCTGGCCCGGTAGTTCACGGCAACAAGAGCTGCAGGTGCCTTTGGTCATTGGTTTGGATAAGGTGGCTGCAGCCATGTTTTGGAGTCCAACCGTTCTGAGTGCTATCTCAAGCCTGGCGTACGTCGGCAACCACCTGGTCGCCGAAGTCCGGTCGTGCCAGCCAGGCCAGCACGCGGGCTGCGGCGTCATCGGCCGAGGTCAGCTGCCCGTTGCTGTGCAGACCAGCAAAACGCCCCACGTCAGGGAAGTCGGTTGAAGCTGCGCTGCGCAGTTGTACCTGCATATCGGTGTCGATGACGCCTGGCGCCAGAGACACAATGCGTGCGCCGTTGGGCTTGGCAGCCTCTTCCAGCGCCACGCAACTGCTGAACTGGTCCATGCCGGCCTTGGCCGTGCAATAGCTGGCTTGCGAGGCCATTGCGCGGCGGCCCAGGCCCGAGGAGATATTGAGCACCTTGCGGGGAATCCTCCAGCTCTCGGTTGCACCGAGAAAGGCTCCGGTCAGGGCCATGGGGGCCTCAAGACCCACGCGCAGGGCATTGATCATGTCGGCTGAAGGCACCTGAGACAGCGGCGCAATCTGCGGGATGACGCCCGCATTGTTGATCAGGGTGATGCTGGCCCATTCACGCGGATCTATCGTGCCTAGCCAGGTCGCCAGGCGCTGCGCAGCAGCAGCGCTTTGTGCCAGGTCCTGCTCCCATTGCAATAGCTGTGCAGGCTTGCTGGCGCTGGAGGCTAGGGTGGCGCTGGTCTTGCGGGCAATGCTCAGCAACTGATGGCCTTGCTGCAGCAGTTGCTGTCCCATGGACAGGCCCATGCCGCGAGAGCCACCGGTCAGAATCGTTAAGTGCTTTGTCATGCGAAGCATCTTACGGTTGATTGAAGACCGAAAAGAGCAAGCCCCGCAAGACTTGCGTCCGGCGGGGCCTGGCGATGACCTCAGCGAGCTGTCAATGACCCAGATAGGCCTTGCGCACCTCGTCATTGCTCAGCAGGTTGACACCGCTGTCCTCCAGCACCACCTTGCCGGTTTCCAGCACATAGCCTCGGTCGGCAATCTGCAGGGCGCGGTTGGCATTCTGCTCGACCAGGAACACCGTCACACCCGCTGCGCGGATGGTCTGAATGATCTCGAAGATCTGCGCAATGATGAGCGGCGCCAGGCCCAGTGTGGGTTCGTCCAGCAGCAGCAGGCGCGGCTTGCTCATCAGTGCGCGGCCTATAGCCAGCATCTGCTGCTCGCCACCCGACATGGTGCCCGAGCGTTGCGCTGCGCGCTCCTTCAAACGAGGAAAGAGCTTGAACACATGCTCGACGCCGTCGGCGATCTCGGCCTTGCTCAGGAAAAAGCCGCCCATCTGCAGGTTCTCGGTCACCGTCAGGTCCTTGAAGACACGACGGCCTTCGGGCGAGATGGCAATGCCGCGGCGCATGATGTGATGGGTGGACATCTGGGTGATGTCCTCGCCCTCGAACAGAATGCGCCCGCCGCTGGCACGAGGGTTGCCGCAGATCGTCATCAGAAGCGATGTCTTGCCAGCACCATTGCTGCCGATGAGGGTGACGATCTCGCCCTGATCGACATGCAGGCTGACATGATTGACCGCGCAGATCGCGCCGTAATGGGTGGAGACCTGCTCCAGTTGCAACATATGCTGGCTCATCAGGCCTCTCCCAGATAGGCCTTGATGACCCGTTCATCATTGCGAATCGCCTCGGGCAGGCCCATGGCGATGGGCTTGCCGTATTCCATGACCAGAATGCGCTCGGACACTCCCATGACCAGACCCATATCGTGCTCGATCAGCAGCACGGCCACGCCGTACTGTTTGCGCAGATCGTCGATCAGATGCTGCAGGTCTTTCTTCTCCTGCGGGTTCAGGCCGGCGGCGGGTTCGTCCAGCATCAGCACGCGAGGCTTGGTGATCATGCAGCGCGCAATCTCCAGCCGGCGCTGGTGACCGTAGGCCAGATTGCCGGCCTCGCGGTTGGCGAACTGGCGCAGGCCCATCACGTCCAGCCATTGGAGCGCGTTGTCGATCTTTTCCTGTTCGGCACGGCGATAGCCTGGCGTGTTGAACAGGCCGCCGAGCAGCGTGGCGCGCGACTGGCGGTGCTGTGCGACCAGCAGGTTTTCCAGCGCCGTCATGCTCTTGAACAGGCGCACGTTCTGGAATGTGCGCACCACACCGTGGTTGGCGACCTGGTGGCTGCTGTGGCCTGCAATGCTCTGGCCGTCCAGAACGACCGAGCCGCCCGAGGGCTGGTAGAAACCGCTGATGCAGTTGAATACCGTGGTCTTGCCCGCGCCGTTGGGGCCGATGATGGCAAACACTTCCTGAGGGCGTACGTTAAAGCCCACGTTGTCCACGGCCAGCAGGCCGCCGAAGCGCATGCACAGGTCTTTGACTTCCAGCAAATACTCGCTCATGCGTTTGCCCTGCCTGTGGTTGTAGTTATTGAAATAATAGCGTTCAGGTGCAGCTTCATGACTTCACCTCCACTTGGTGTCGCTTCATGGGCAGCAGGCCCTGAGGGCGCCAGACCATCATCAAAATCATGACCAGACCGAAGATCAGCATGCGGTATTCGGAGAATTCGCGTGCCAGCTCGGGCAGCACGGTCAGGATGATGGCGGCCACGATCACGCCCAGCTGAGAGCCCATGCCGCCCAGCACCACAATGGCCAGAATCAGGGCCGACTCGATGAAGGTGAAGGACTCGGGATTGACGATGCCCTGGCGAGCGGCGAAGAAGGCGCCGCCAAAACCCGCGAACATGGCGCCCAGCGTGAAGGCCGAGAGCTTGATCTTCATGGGGTTGAGGCCCAGCGAACGGCAGGCGATTTCATCCTCGCGCAGCGCTTCCCAGGCGCGGCCTATGGGCATGCGGATCAGTCGGTTGCTGATGAACAGCGTCACCATGGCCAGCAGCAGGGCCATCAGGTAGACGAAGATCACCATGTGCATGGAGTTGAACTCCATACCGAAGAACTGATGAAATGTCGTGCCGTCCTCGGTCAGGGGCGAGCGGGTCATGGGCAGGCCCAGCACCGTAGGCTTGGGAATGCTGGAGATGCCGTCGGGACCGCCCGTGAAGCTGGTCAGATTGGTCAGCAGCAGGCGGATGATCTCACCGAAACCCAGCGTCACGATGGCCAGATAGTCACCGCGCAGGCGCAGCACGGGAAAGCCCAGCACGAAGCCGAACAGAGCCGAGGCTGCGCCAGCCAGCGGCAGCGCTTCCCAGAACGTCCAGCCAGCCCAGTGGAACAGCAGCGCATAGGTGTAGGCACCCACGGCATAGAAGCCCACAAAGCCCAGGTCCAGCAGGCCGGCAAAGCCGACCACAACGTTCAGACCCAGGCCCAGCATGACGTAAATCATGGCCAGAGTCGCGATGTCGACGGCATTGCGGCCCGCGAAGAATGGCCAGGAGGCGGCCATCATCAGCACCACAAAGATGACGACGTTGCGCGTGCCCGACTTCATCTGCGGGACAGCCGGCAGATTGACCTTGGGCAGCTTGCCAGCGAGCAGGGGCTTGAGCATCTGCACGACGAAGATGGCAAGGCAGGCCCAGCCGGTCATGCTCCAGTCGGGGGTGATGATGGTGCGCACGCCGGCGCGCTCCAGGTGCAGGCTGAAGATGGGGGTGACGACGATGGCCGTCATCACGGTGGCGATCAGCGCATCGCGCAAAGCGGCGGAAAAGCTGTACTTCATCAGACTTTCTCCACTTCAGGTTTGCCCAGCAGGCCCGAGGGGCGGAACATCAATATGGTCACCAGCAGGCCGAAAGCCACGATGTCCTTGTATTCCGACGAGATGTAGGCGGCGGCAAAGGTCTCGGCTACGCCCAGAATCACACCGCCCAGCATGGCGCCGGGGATGGAGCCTATGCCGCCCAGCACGGCGGCCGTGAAGGCCTTGATGCCGGCGAGGAAGCCGATGAAGGGATTGAGCTTGCCCACAGCCAGCGCAATCAGCACGCCGCCCACGGCGGCCAGCACGGCGCCCAGCACAAAGGTGAAGGAGATGACCTTGTTGGTATCTATGCCCAGCAGATTGGCCATATGCATATCCTGAGCGCAGGCGCGCGAGGCACGGCCCATGCGCGAATGCTTGATGTACATGGTCAGTGCAATCATCAGCACCACGGTTACTGCGATGATGAGCACGCGGGTATAGGGGATGAAGACCTCGAAATTGCCCATGTGGAAATTGATGGCGCCCGGCAACAGCGAAGGCACGGCCATATCGCGCGCGCCCTGGCCCAGAGCCACCCAGTTCTGGAGGAATATGGACATGCCGATGGCCGAGATCAGCGCAACCAGACGCGGGCTTTGGCGCACGGGCTTGTAGGCCACCTGTTCGACAACCAGGCCGTAGACACCGGTTACGAATACCGCCACCACCAGCATCAGGCCGATGATGGCCCATATGGGCAGACCGCTTTGCGTGCCAATCGCCGAAAGCGTCACGAGGCCTATATAGGCCCCGATCATGTAGATGTCACCGTGTGCGAAATTGATCATGCCGATGATGCCGTAGACCATGGTGTAGCCAATGGCGATCAGGGCGTAAATGGCTCCGAGTGAGAGCCCGTTGAATAGCTGTTGTATCAGCTGGGGGAGAAAGTCTGACATGTAACGCCACCCTTGAAACAGGAAAAGGCCCGAGGGCCAGATAACAAACATCCGGAGGCATGGCCCCTGCCATTGCCTCCGGAGAGAGTGGTGGAATTACTTGGCGAGCGATTTGCTGCCGTCCTTGTGCCACTGGAAGACCTGGAAATCGAAGGAGTTCAGGTCACCCTGCTTGTTCCAGGACACAGGGCCCAGCACGGTGTCCACGCCTGTGGTCTTGTGCATCCAGTCGGCCACCTTGGCGGGGCTGTCGCCAGCGGCCTTGATGGCGGCCAACAGAGACTGGGTGGCGGCAAACGAGGTCAGCTGGAAGGCGCCCGAAGCATTGCGCTTCTTGTCCTGGAAGGCCTTGACCACGGCAGCGTTCTTGGGATTGGCGGCAAAGTCGGCGGGCAGGGTTACCAGCATGCCTTCGACGGCAGGGCCGGCAATGGCGTTGACTTCGGGGTTGCCCACGCCTTCAGGACCCATCATCTTGACCTTCAGACCTTGCTCGGCAGCCTGACGCAGCAGCAGACCCATTTCGGGGTGGTAGCCGCCGTAATAGACAAAGTCCACGCCTGCGCCCTTGAGCTTGGTGATGACGGCGGAGTAGTCGCTGTCGCCTGCGTTGATGCCCTCAAACAGTGCCACGTCGATCTTGGCCTTCTTCAGGTCGTCACGCACGGAAGAGGCAATGCCCTGGCCGTAGGACTGCTTGTCATGCAGCACGGCAACCTTTTTGGGCTTGAGCTTCTCGGCAATGAACTTGGCGGCTGCCGGGCCCTGCTGGTCGTCACGGCCAATGGTGCGGAAGATGAAGTGGTAGTTCTTGCCGTCGGTCAGAGCGGGCGAGGTGGCAGAAGGAGTGACGACCACCACGCCTTCGTTGTTGTAGATGGGCGCTGCGGCAATCGAGGCACCCGAGCAGACGGGGCCGACTACGTAGCCGATCTTGCTGTTGACCACGCGGTTGGCAGCGACGGGGCCTTGCTTGGGTTCGCAGGCATCGTCCACGGGTACCAACTCGATCTTCTTGCCATTGACACCGCCAGCGGCATTGGCCATTTCAACGGCGGTGGTGGCACCTTCCTTGACCATGTCGCCGTATTGGGTCAGCGCACCGGTGGTGGGGATGACCAGGGCGATCTTGATTTGGGCATGCGCGGTGGAGACCAGGGCGGCACCAGCCAGGCCCAGGGCGGCAACAACGGTTTGCATGCGGAACGGAATGCTCATGAGGACTTCCTTAATCTCGAGAGATGTTCGAAAAGCGCGATTGCTGCCATAGCAGTTCGCGCAAAGAAGCTCAGATTAATCGAGTGGTCAACGAAGGCAACAGGGTATGCAGGGGCTGGTGCAGGCTTTCGGTTTTTGCTATGTCGTGCATAGCAGCTAGTACGCAAGGGCTATGGCGCAGCCTGCATTTGTGATGTATATGCGCAGTCCATGCCTGAACTGTGCGGCAAGTGTCTGCATCAGCGGTCTTTTTGCGCAGATTTCTGTCCTGCCTCAGAGCTGTACCGAAGGGTTTTCTGTTGCGGCGTGGCAACTTTGAGAGCTTGACGGTTGCTGCCGATTTGAGGGGGATTAAAAAAGTGGATCGCTTTTTAGCTGCAGCAGTCCGCCGGTGACCGGATGCACCAGCTCCAGTGCTGCCGCATGCAGCAACAGGCGTGGGCTGGCGCAGGCCACGGCTTCGCTAGCATATAGCGCATCGCCCAGCATGGGGTGGCCTATGGCCGCCATATGCAGGCGCAATTGATGGGTGCGGCCCGTCAGCGGGCTCAGCAAAACCCGGGTGCGGGGTATTCCTGGTTGGTCGGTGTGCTCAATCACCTGCCACAGCGTCTGGCTGCTTTTGCCGGTTTCGTGGTTGATGACACGCAGCGGCCGACGCTCCCAGTCGGCCGCAATCGGCAGGTCTATCAGTTGCCAGCCCCTGTCATCCGCTGCTTCGCTGTGCGCCTGCAACTCGCCGGCCACTACGGCGATATAGCGCTTGTCGACCTTGCGTTCGGCAAAGGCCTGGCTGAGCTGGCGTTGGACGGCCGGATTGCGAGCCATGACGACCAGGCCCGATGTGGCCTGATCGAGCCGGTGCACGACCAGTGCATCGCCGAAATGCCGGAGGGCACGCAGGCTCAGGCAGTCTTGCTTGTCGGGGCCGCGACCGGGCACGCACAGCAGGCCCGAGGGCTTGTCGAGCACCAGCAGGTGCTCGTCTTCATACACACAGTTCAACGCACTCATTCAAACAGCTATCGATTGTTTCAGGGGTTGAGCAGTTCATGCACCGTGGCGCAGAACTCCTGCACATCGTTGGGCTTGTGGATCAAGGCTCTGGCTCCGGCTGCGATCGCAGCTTGCTCGATTTCGGCCGTCACATAGCCGGAGGCCAGTGCAACCGGCAGTTGAGGGTTGATCTGCAGAGCCTGTCTGAGCAAGTCCAGTCCGCTGAAACCGGGCATGTTGTAGTCGGTGACTATGAGGTCAAAACGCTGCGGCTCCTGATGCAGGGCGGCCATGGCCTCATGGGGATCGGTAAAGCCCGAGACTTCATAGCCGCGACGGCGCAGCAGGCGCTGAAACAGAAAGACCAGGGCCTGATCGTCGTCCACATACATGACATGGCTGGCGCGCGTGGCCAGGACAGGCTCGGGCAGCGGGGCTTCGGGCTTGTCCATGCGCATGGGCGGCAGCGCAGAGTGGCTGGAAGTCGGGTCGCTGAGAGGAAAGTACAGCGTGAAGCAACTGCCCTGGCCCAGTTCGCTGTGCACATCGACAGCGCCGCCATGGGTGCGCATCACGCCATGTACGACCGAGAGGCCCAGGCCTGTGCCCTGGCCGACCGGTTTGGTGGTGAAAAAAGGCTCGAAGATGCGTCGCTGAGTCGCGACGTCCATGCCTGGACCAGAGTCCTGCACCATAAAGACCAGGTATTCGGCCACGGCCAGACCCAGGCGTTCGCATTGGTAGCTGTCGGGAGCAATGCGCATGGCCCGCATCTGGATGATGCCGCGCTGACTGCCAATGGCCTGCATGGCGTTGTTGCAGAGATTGAACAGCGCCTGTTCCACCTGAGTGGGGTCGGCCAGCAGCGGCGGCAGATCGTTGGACTCCTGCACCTGCAGCTCTATGGAGGGAGGCAGGGTCACGCGCAGCAGGCGAGCCGTGTCGGACATGACTTCCTGCACCTGAACCGGACGGCGTTCGGGCAGGTCATTGCGGCTGAAGGTCAGAATCTGGCGCACCAGATCGCGGGCGCGGCGACCGGCTTTTTCGATCTCGCGCAGGCTTTCCATGGCAGCCGGGTTGCCGCAGCTATCGGCCTTGGCCAGCTCCACATTACCCAGGATTGCGCCCACGATGTTGTTGAAGTCGTGGGCAATCCCGCCGGCCATGGTGCCTACGGCCTGCATCTTGTGGGATTCGCGCAGCTGGGTTTCCAGCGCATTGCGCTGGGCTTCGGCGCGATTGCGGCTGGTCAGGTCGCGCGCAAAGATGGTGGTGGTGTCGCCGCTGCTGTGGTGTTCGAAGGAGACGCTGATTTCCATGGGAATCTCGCGCCCCGACAGGGTCAGCCCCGTCATCTCGCCCAGCACGGCCTGTGTGGTCAGCGAGGAAAAAGCCAGTGCCCGAGCGGCATCGGGTAAAAAGCGCTCCAGCGGGCTGCCCAGGGCATCCTGAGGCGAGCACAGAAACAGGGCTGCCGCTGTGGGGTTGAAGACAGTGATGCGCTGATGCTGATCGACGCAGATGATGGCGTCCAGCGCAGAGTTGATGACCGATTCCAGCCGTCTCTCGCTGGCATAAAGCTGCTGGTTGCGCTCTTGCAGCGCCTTGCGCTCGGCAAGCAGCGGGCCCTGGTTGACAACGGCACACAAATACTGCCAGGTGGCCGGACCGTTTTGCTGGGGCACGACCACGCCGGCCACATGCAGGTCGCCGCAGAGCTCGAATTCTTCGGTGATCTGGAACAGAACCTCGTGCACCTCGGCGCGTCCCATCGCCTTGGCCTGCTCGAAGGCCGTAGTCACGCGCTCTGCGTCGTTGACATGCACAAAGGGCTTGAAGTTGATCAGCAGCCGGTCTTTTTCGGTGGGCTGAAATGCGCGGTGAGCCATGGCATTGGCCTGGACCACCATATCGTATTCATCAACCACCAGCAGCGGCAGCGGAATGCTTGCAAACAGCGTTTCAAACCGCTCCGATGCGCTCTCGGCCACGGCCTGGCTGTAATTGAGTACCTCGTTTTGCAGCTCCAGCTCGTGCTGGTAGTTGCGCAACTCCGCCACCAGGGCCTGCAGCGGGTCTTCATCCTCCGGCACCAATGGCTGGGTGTTGGCGCTCAGGCCCAGCGGCGCAGCACCGGGGGCCAGCAGGGCATGCAGAGGCAGGCCGCCATCAATGACAGGCAGCAAGGGAGGGGGAGTGGGTTCAGAGGAGCTCATGAGACAGGCAGAAGACCTTGGCAGTGTAAGCCGGTCCCTGCACCTGCCCTTGAAAAAGGCGGGCAGTCAACCTGTATTCAGGCAACTCGATGCTCGGTTTGGCGGCAGCAACGCCGATTGCATTGATGTCGTGAATGCATTCACTGCGGGCGAACAGCAGCGGGCGGGCTGGTGTTCGACATTGATTGAGCATAAAAAAGCCAGTGCGGCAGAGCGCACTGGCTTGGGGGAGACCCTGGCTATCAGTCTTCGTAAGCGTCCATGGGCACGCAGCTGCAAAACAGATTGCGGTCGCCATAGACGTTGTCCACGCGGCCCACGGGGCTCCAATACTTGGCGCGGCGCAGGGCAGGCACGGGATAGGCGGCGGTTTCGCGGCTGTAGCCATGTTGCCAGTCTGCGGCCAGCAAGGCCTCTGCCGTATGGGGCGCGTTCTTGAGCGGGTTGTCATCCCTGGGCAGTCTGCCGGCCTCCACTTCGGCAATCTCGGCACGGATGGCGATCATGGCTTCGATGAAGCGGTCCAGCTCAGACAGGCTTTCACTCTCGGTCGGCTCCACCATCAGCGTGTTGGGCACGGGAAAGGACAGCGTCGGTGCGTGGAAGCCGTAGTCGATCAGGCGCTTGGCCACGTCCTCGGCCATCACGCCGCAGCTGTCCTTGAAGTGGCGCAGATCCACGATGCACTCATGGGCTACGTGACCATACTCGCCCGCATACAGCGTGGGGAAGTGCTGCATGAGCCGCGCGCTGATGTAGTTGGCGTTGAGGATGGCGGTCTCGGTCGCCAGCTTCAGGCCCGGCTCGCCCATCATGCGGATATACATCCAGCTGATAGGCAGCACGGCTGCATTGCCCAAAGGCGCTGCGCTGACAGCTCCCACCTGGCGGACGTCGCCTGCGGTGGCATGCCCCGGCAGAAAGGGCACCAGATCCTCGACCACGCACACGGGGCCGACGCCGGGGCCGCCGCCGCCGTGAGGAATGCAGAAGGTCTTGTGCAAGTTCAGATGGCTGACATCGCCGCCGAACTCGCCGGGTGCGGCAAGACCTACCAGGGCGTTCATATTGGCGCCGTCCACATAAACGCGGCCGCCATGGCTATGCACCAGCTGGCACAGTTCCTTGACCTGGGTCTCGAACACGCCGTGCGTGCTGGGGTAGGTGATCATGATGCAGGCCAGATTGGCGCTGTGCTTCTCGCAGGCCAGCTTCAGATCCGCTATGTCCACGTTGCCGTTGTTATCACACTTGGTGACCACGACCTGCAGGCCCACCATTTGCGCACTGGCCGGGTTGGTGCCGTGGGCGCTGCTGGGAATCAGGCAGATATTGCGGTGTGCCTCGCCGCGTGATTCATGGAAGGCCTTGATGGCCAGCAGACCTGCGTATTCGCCCTGGCTGCCTGCATTGGGCTGCAGGCTGATGCCCGCGTAGCCCGTGGCCTGGCACAGCCAGTCGCGCAGTTGTCGGTCCAGCTCGGCATAGCCTTGCAGCTGGTTGGCGGGCGCAAACGGGTGGATGTCGGCGAACTCTGGCCAGGTGATGGGAATCATCTCGCTGGTGGCATTGAGCTTCATGGTGCAACTGCCCAGCGGGATCATGCTGCGGTCCAGCGCCAGGTCCTTGTCGCTGAGGCTGCGTATATAGCGCAGCATGGCGGTTTCGGAGTGGTGGGTGTTGAAGACCGGGTGGGTCAGATAGGCCGTGCTGCGCTGCAGGGATTCGGGGATCAGCGAGGTCGGGCCTTCGTCCATGGCCTCGATGGTGGGCAGGGCCTGGCCCTCCTGGGCAAAGATGCTCCAGAGCAGCTCGACATCGGCCCGGGTCGTGGTTTCGTCCAGGCTGATGCAGAGATATTCATCCCAGGCTTTGCGCAGGTTGACGCCTCGGGAGACGGCGCGAGCCGCCAGGGCGTCGGTGGCCTCCCGGGTGTGCAGGCTCACGGTGTCGAAGGCTGTGTCGTGGTGATGGGCGCTGAAGCCCAACTGGGCCAGGCCACGGCTCAGAATCGCTGTGAAGCGTGCCACACGCTGGGCAATGCGCCTCAACCCCTGGGGGCCGTGGTAGACGGCATACATGCTGGCAATCACTGCCGGCAGGACCTGGGCCGTACAGATATTGGATGTCGCTTTCTCGCGGCGGATATGTTGTTCGCGCGTCTGCAGCGCGAGGCGGTAGGCGGGCTTGCCATGCGCATCGACGCTGACACCCACCAGACGGCCGGGCAGGCTGCGTTTGTATTCGTCGCGGCAGGCCATGAAGGCCGCGTGTGGACCGCCTGCGCCCATGGGCATGCCGAAGCGCTGGCTGTTGCCCACGACAATATCGGCATCCCATTCGCCGGGCGGTGTCAGCAGGGTCAGAGCCAGCAGGTCGGTGGCCACGATGGCGGCGGCCTGCTTGGCGTGAATGGCTTGCACATCGGCCTTCCAGTCCACGATCCAGCCGCTGGATGCGGGGTACTGGATGACGGCAGCAAACAGATCGCCTGCCAGCGCGGCCTCCCACTCTTGCTGGCTGTTGGCGATCACCACTTCGATGCCGATCGGCCGGGCACGGGTCTCGATGACTTCAATTGTTTGCGGGTGCAGATCGCCGGCCAGCACGATGCGATGGCTTCTGGATTTGACGGAGCGCCTGGCCAGTGTCATGGCCTCGGCGGCTGCCGTGGCCTCGTCCAGCATGGATGCATTGGCAATCGGCATGCCGGTCAGGTCGGTCACCATGGTCTGGAAGTTGACCAGCGCCTCCATGCGGCCTTGTGAGATTTCTGCCTGGTAGGGGGTATAGGCCGTATACCAGGCTGGATTCTCGAGGATGTTGCGCAGGATGACGCCCGGCGTGTGCGTGCCGTAGTAGCCCTGGCCGATAAAGCTCTTCAGAACCTGATTCTTGCTGGCGATGGCCTTGAGTTCGGCCAGCGCAGCGGCTTCGGTAATCGGCGCCGGAAGATCCATGGGCCTGGCGCGTGCGATGGAGTCGGGCATCACATCGCGAATCAAGGCATCCAGCGAGGGCTTGCCGATGGCGGCCAGCATTTTTTGCTGCTCATCGGCGTCCGGGCCTATATGACGGGGGATGAATTCGTGGCTGTTTTCCAGCGCTTGCAGGGAAGCGACGGGGGCGGGAGGCGACATCAGCATGGGAGGGACCTATTCTCAAATACTGTGACTGACGGTTTGCATGCCAGGCATGCGTGAATGCCGTATGCCTGAAGGCATGCGGCCGGTGCTTCAAGCAGCGCTGGCTTGTTCCAGCGCGGTGTTCATCAGAGCCAGGCGTTCGCTTTCCTGGTCGGCATATTCCCAATCGGGATATTTGCTGCGTGCCACGGTGTTCAGCCATTGCTGGCAGGCCAGGGCAAGCAGGGCTTGCTGTTGCAGATCGGCATCGATGCTGCCTGTGATCTTGAGCTGACCAAAGGCGGTGGCCACGTGGGCGCGACAGACCGAGCGCAGATAGATCTGGTTCATGTCGTCGCTGGCCAGCCACTGGGCCTTGGCCGCATCGTCATGAGCCAGCATGTCCTTGGGCACGGGCAGATCCCAGCCGCTCAGTTGTTGGTGCAGAAAGCGCAGGGTCTTGGCAGACTTGCCGCCCGTCTGCTCCTGGTACCACTCTTGAAGAGCGGCCAGTGTGTCGCTGCCATCATCGCTGCCGAAGGGGCTGAAGTCGTCACCGCAGTCGTAATAGAAGTCCTGGGCTGCGATGCGCGCAAAGGTCGGGTGGCTGGTCTCGCGGGCGAGACCGACGTCCGGATCGTCGAAATACAGAATGGTGCTCATGGCTGCATGCAAAAACGGCCTTCGCAATGCGAGGGCCGTTGATACGCTTAGTTGTCCTTGGCGAAGTCGTTGTAGGCAGTCTCTTCCATCAGGCCTTCGAGCTCGCCCACATTGCTCATCTTGACCTTGAAGAACCAGCCAGCGGCCAGGGGGTCGCTGTTGGCGAGCGACGGGTCGTCGCGCAGGGCTTCGTTGACTTCGACGATCTCGCCGGTCACGGGCATGTAGACATCGGCAGCGGCCTTGACGGACTCGACCACGCCAGCCACATCGCCGGCCTTGAAGGTGGAGCCCACGGCAGGCAGGTCCACAAACACCACATCGCCCAGTGCATCCTGTGCGTGTACGGTGATGCCGACGATGGCGGCATTGCTGTCAGCGGCGTTGATCCATTCGTGTTCTTTGGAATACTTGATGCTCATGGAAAGCTCCAGATGGGGGATTCAGGGGAATCGGGTGTTGTTTGAGAAAGGTCCAGCTCGCACTTTAGCGGTGTTCTGGCCGCTGTTTGGCAAACTGGCCCGTCTCATGCGCGGCGGCAGACCTAGCCGCGGTAGTAGCGGGTGGGAACGAAGGGCGTGGCGACTACCTTCATGGGCACGGGCTTGCCGCGCACCATGGCGAAGATTTCCGTATCGATGGCGGCGTAGTCGGGCTCGACATAGGCCAGCGCCACAGGCTGGTTGAGCGTGGGGCTGAGCAGGCCGCTGGTGATGTGGCCGATATGCTGTCCGTCCATGTTTTCCAGCACGGCAGGCTCGCGTACGGGAATGCGTTCCAGCGCGATCAGGCCCACGCGCTTGCGGCGCAGCGACTGAGGGTTCTGCAATTGCTCCAGCACGATGGCCGCACCGGGAAAACCGCCCTCGCGCTCGCCGCCGGTGCGGCGAACCTTCTGCATGGCCCAGTTCAGCGCGGCTTCGACCGGCGTGGTGCTGGTGTCTATGTCGTTGCCGTACAGGCAAAGTCCGGCTTCAAGGCGCAGCGAGTTGCGCGCGCCCAGACCGATGGGGGCCACCTCGGGCTGTGCCAGCAGAGCTTCGGCAAAGGCTTCGGCAGCTTCGCCGGGCAGGGAGATTTCAAAGCCGTCCTCGCCCGTATAGCCGCTGCGCGTGATGTAGAGCGCATGGCCTTGCCAGTCGAAGTAATTGCCGGTCATGAAGAGCAGTTGCGTCACACCGGGAATCAGACGCGAGAGGGCAGTGACGGCTTGCGGGCCTTGCAGGGCCTGCAGGGCGCGCTCGGGCAGTGGGACGACCTCGCAGCGGCTGGCGATGCGGCTCTGGATATGAGCGATATCGGCCTCTTTGCAGGCACCGTTGACGATGAGGAACAGATCTTCGCCGCGGTTGACGAACATCAGGTCGTCGAGAATTCCGCCTTGTTCATCGAGCAGCAGGCCGTAGCGCTGCTTGTGCAGGCCCAGGTCCATGACATCGACGGGCATCAGCGATTCGAGCGCGGCGGCGGCATCGGGGCCGCGCAACAGCAACTGGCCCATGTGCGAGACATCGAACAGGCCGGCAGCCTTGCGCGTGTGCAGATGCTCGGCCATCAGGCCTTGAGGGTATTGCACGGGCATGGCGTAGCCGGCAAACGGCACCATGCGGGCACCCAGTTTCTGGTGCAGTGCAAACAGCGGTGTGGAACGCAGATCGGAAGAGGTGTCAGCAGCAGTCACAGGCAAGCGCTCCGGTGGTCAAACCAAAATGAGTGGCCATGCATGACTGGGCCATGCGTGGCGGGCTTGCCCTGCTGTCCGCTTTACCTGAGAGATTCACTGCACGCATTGCATCGGGCAGTTTGCTCCTTCGGTGGATGCCGGCGCACATACGAAATGACGGCCTGCATCTCTCTCCAGCAAGGGACGCTGCAGGTTTGCACACCTTGCAGCGCTTGTCAGTCCTTTTGCCTGAGCGTTTTGACACCGGGTTGGGGGTCTGCGCCTTCGGCGGTGCGAGGCAGCTTCAAGCTGCAGGCACTCTCTCCTGACCTTGGCGATTCTAGCGGTGGGCAAGGGGCTTGCACCACCGAATCGGATGGATTCTGGGGTTTTCGAGCACAGATCGCTGGAATTGAGCTTGCGGTCTCACTGCGGTTCTGTGTTCATGGCGGGCGTACGAGGAACATCGATCTCCTGGCGCGGAAACACCAGTTGGTAGGGTTGTTCGAAGCAGGACGTCACGGGCTGGCCCTGGCGCATGCCGGGCTTGAACTTCCAGCGTTCGAGCGAGCGCATGATGGACTTCACGATGCGGGGATCGGTATCGGCGGGCTGGTAGGCCACACGGCCGAGTTCGCCCTGGGCCGTGACTTCCAGGCGGAAGACCACCGTGGTCTCCAGCCCGTTCGGAAACCAGTGGGCGCTGATGAAAGGCGTGGTGTGGCGGCGTGGCTGCGGTTGCCGATCGAGCTGGGCGGGGGGTGTGCAGTCTGCCTTGATCCAGGCAGGCCATTCCATGCTCTGTGGCCGCCTGTGCTGCGTGTCCAATGGCGGAGCCGGCGTCGGCTCCGGCTGCCCGGAAACTGTGATCGAGATGCCGGCATTCGGTGGTTGCTTGGGCTGGCTGCCATCGGAGAGGTGGGAGCAGGCTCCGAGCAGCAAGGCGGTCAGAGACGCGGCGCAGGCGGCGGCAAGGTGTGAGGTGCGCGAAATGTCCATGAGGACATTGTCGGCCATGCGGGTTGCACCTTCAGGGTTGCGCGGGGCGCAGATCCAGTCCCTTGCTGTCGGCCTCGGCGCAGGCGCGCCACCAGGGCGATCCGGCATGGGGGGCATCCAGGTCCAGGCGCTCACCCATCATGGGCGTGGCGATCTCTATGCCGTGCTGCCTGCCCAGACTCAGGATCTGCTCGAAGGGGTCCCACCAGGCATGCATGGCGAGGTTGAAAGTGCCGTTGTGTATGGGCAGCAGCCATTGGCCGCCGAGATCCCGGTGTGCCTGCACGGTCTGCGCCGGATGCATATGGACATAGGGCCAGTGGGCGTCGTAGGCGCCGGTCTCCATCAACGTGACATCGAAGGGGCCGAAGCGCCTGCCGATTTCGGCAAAACCGTCGAAGTAGCCGCCATCGCCGCTGAAGAAGACGCGCAGCGGCCTGTCGGCCTGGCGATCTTCTATGGTCCAGGACGCCCAGAGCGTGCGGTTGCCGTCGCGCAGGCTGCGTCCCGAGAAATGCTGGGCCGGCGTGGCCGTGAAGCGCAGGCCGTCGACCTCGCTGCCCTGCCACCAGTCGTGCTGCACGATCTTGTCGGCCGGCACGCCCCAGGCCACCAGTCTGTCTCCCACTCCCAAGGGGCAGAGAAAAACTCCCACCTTGGGCGCGAGCACGCGAATGGTGGCGCGGTCCAGATGGTCGTAGTGGTCATGCGAGAGCAGCACGCCGCGCAAGGCAGGCAACTCGTCCAGGGCAATCGGCGGGGCATGAAAGCGCTTGGGGCCGGCAAACGATAGCGGCGAGGCGCGCTCGGAAAACACGGGGTCCGTCAACCACCAGGCGCCGCGCAGCTTCATCAGCAAGGTCGAATGGCCCAGGCGATACAGGCTGCGTTCGGGCGCGAGGTTCAGTTCGGTCGTGCTCAGCGGCAAAACGGGCAGCGCCTTGCCCGGCTGGGAATCGGCCGGCTTGTTGAAGAGGAACTTCCATAGCGTCCCGGCATCTGGCTTGGGGCTGTTGACCGGACGCGGATGCGTGTTGCGAAAACGCCCGCCCGAATACTGGGGCGAGTCCTCGTAGTCGGTGATGGAGGTGGAGAGACTTGGTTTGCGAAACAAGATCAGGCGCCTTATTGAGACATTGGCCGCAGTTTGGGACGGTTTGCAGCGCTGCAAGAGCCGGCTTGCAAGAGGCCGTAACACAGGCACGGCCATTCAGCTGCTTTCTCGGGGCGGATGCGACACTCGCTGCCTGAGGAGCAAATGCACATGAATCCCATGGTTCACAATTTGGAGAGCATGCTGGCGGCCGGCAAGGATGGTGCGCTGCTGCGCTATACCCTGGGCAAGGCCTATGCCGACGACGAGCAGATGGCCGTGGCGCGCGAGCATCTGCGCAAGGCCACGGCACTGGATGCCGAATACTCCGTCGCCTGGAAGCAACTGGGCAAGGTGGAGCTGGCGCTGGGCGATGCGCAGGCGGCGCGAGCCGCCTGGCAGCAAGGGCTGAGCTGCGCCCAGGCCAAGGGCGATGCCCAGGTCGTCAAGGAGCTGCAGGTTTTTTTGCGGCGCCTGGACAAGCAGGCTGCCGGCGCCTAGAAACTATCAAAAAATAGCTGGCAGCGATTGTGGGTCAATCGCTTCCAGCCAATTCTGTCTGAAGTTCGTCAGTGTGCGCCAGCGGCCGCGTCGGAGGCTCCTGCGGCAGAAGCCGGGCGCTTGGTGAACCAGATCAGCACGATCAGGCTCAGGAACAGAAAGGACGATGCCAGAAAGATGTCGTCGGCGGCCCGCGTGAAGGCCTGCTGATCGATCAGCCGGTTGATCTGGGCATAGGCCTGCTCGGCACTCATGCCCGCTGCCTGCAGATTTCTGACCGTGCTGGCAAACGTGCCCTGGCCTTGCACCAGCAACTCGGTCAGATGGGCATGGTGCATGGAAGCCCGGCTTTCCCAGAGCGTGGTGGCAATCGAGGTGCCCATGGCGCCGGCCGTGATCCGCACGAAGTTGGACAGGCCTGCGGCGGCCGGAATGCGGTCCGGGGTCAGTCCGCTCAGCGTGATGGTGGTCAGCGGAATGAAGAAGAAGGCCATGGCGCCGCCCTGGATCAGCGTGGGAATCAGGATATGGGCGAAGTCGGTCTCCACGGTGAACTTCGAGCGCATCCACAGCACCATGGCAAACACGATGAAGGCAATCGTGGCCATCTTGCGCGGATCCCAGACACCGACCTTGCGGCCCACCATGGGCGTGAGCAGGATGGCCAGCAGGCCCACCGGCGCCAGGGCCAGGCCGGCCGAGGTGGAGGTGTAGCCCATCCATTGCTGCAGCCACAGCGGCAGCAGCACCACATTGCCGAAGAACAGGCCGTAGGCGATGGACAGCGCGATCGAGCCGGCCGCGAAGTTGCGCCTCTTGAACAGGCGCAGATCGACGACGGGATGGGCGTCGGTCAGCTCCCAGACCACGAACACGGCAAAGGCCACGACGGCGATCACCGCAAAGGCGATGATTTCATTGGAGGCAAACCAGTCCAGCTCCTTGCCCTTGTCCAGCATCAGCTGCAGCGCCGCCACCCAGAGCACAAGCAGGGACAGGCCCACGGTGTCGATAGGCAGCTTGCGCGTGGGCGTTTCGCGGTTGCGGTAGATGCTCCAGGTCATGAGGGCCGAGAGCAGGCCCACGGGCACATTGATGTAGAAGATCCAGGGCCAGGAAATATTGTCCGTGATCCAGCCGCCCAGCAGCGGCCCCACCACGGGTGCGACCAGCGTGGTCACGCCCCATAGCGATAGCGCCACACCGGCCTTGGCGGGCGGATAGCTGGACAGCAGCAGGGTCTGCGACAGCGGAATCATGGGGCCGGCCACGGCGCCTTGCAGCACGCGGAACAGCACCAGCATCTCCAGCGAGGAGGCAAAGCCGCAGAGCCAGGAGGTCAGCACGAACAGCAGCACGCTCATGGTGAACAGGCGCACGGCACCGAAGCGCTGGGTGAGCCAGCCCGTCAGCGGCACGGAGATGGCATTGGCCACGCCGAAGCTGGTGATGACCCAGGTGCCCTGGCTGGGGCTGACGCCCACATCGCCCGAGATGGCTGGAATGGCCACGTTGGCGATGGAGGAGTCCAGCACGTTCATGAAGGTGGCCAGCGAGAGCGCCAGCGTGCCCAGGGCGAGCTGCGCGCCCTTGAGCGGGGCGATGGCTGGCGGCATGGGGCGGGCCGCCGGAGCCGGTGGCGAGGCACCCGCTCCGGGATTGGCAGAAGTCGAGGAAGTCATGGCTGATTCCGCGTCTTATTGCGCAGGCTGGGCTGCGGGCAGATCGGCCAGCTGGGTCAGTGCCGGCAGCTTGTCGCCCGCGATGATGTGCTGGATGCGCTGCTCGGCCTGGGCCAGGCTGCCGTCATAGACCGTGGTCTGGGCCACGGGCTCGCTGCGCGGCGTGCTGGCAAGGGCCTGGCCGTCCTTGTCGCGGATATCGACCTTCGCGTCCATGGACAGGCCCACACGCAGCGGGTGCTGCTTGAGCGCTTCGGGCTCCAGGCTGATGCGCACGGGAACGCGCTGCACCACCTTGATCCAGTTGCCGGTGGCGTTCTGCGCGGGCAGCAGTGCAAACGCCGCACCCGTGCCCGCACCCAGGCCCACGACCTTGCCTTCGTACGTGGTCTTGTCGCCGTAGACGTCGGCGGTCAGCTCCACCTTCTGGCCCATGCGCAGATCGGCCAGCTGGCTTTCCTTGAAGTTGGCATCCACCCAGAGCTTGTGCAGGTCGACCACGGTCAGCAGCGGCGAGCCGGCGGCCACGCGCTGGCCCAGTTGCACGCCGCGCTTGGCCACAAAACCGTCCACGGGCGCGATCAGCCGCGTGCGCTGCAGGGCCAGATAGGCCTCGCGCACCTTGGCTGCGGCCGCCATGACGGCGGGGAAGTCCTCGGCCGTCGTGCCCTTGGTCTGGGCTTCGGCGGCCGTCAGCTGGGCCTTGGCAGCACGCACGGCGGCTTCTGCGGCCGCCACGGCGTTGCCGGCGGCCGTGGCCAGGGCCTTGGCATGGTCAAACTCTTCCTTGCCCACGGCACCGGTGGCCGTGAGCGGGCGGCGGCGCGCCACATCGTCGTTGGCCTTGGCGGCATCGGCCTTGAGGCGCAGCAGATCGGCTTCGCGCTGGGCCACCTGGGCGGCCAGCGGGGCGTTGTTGGCATACAGGGTGCGGGTCTGGCGCGCAGTCTGGGCCAGCTGCGACTCGGCCTGGGCCAGTTGCACCAGATAGTCGGCAGGGTCCAGCTGCACCAGTAACTGGCCGGCCCGGACATAGTCGGTATCGTCGGCACCGATGCTGATCACGGTGCCGCCGACCTGGGGCGTGATCTGCACCACGTTGCCGGCCACATAGGCGTTGTCCGTGGTCTGGTAGTTGCGGGCCACCATCCAGTGCCAGCCGCCCCAGGCGATGGCGGCCACGGCGACAGCGGCCGCCACGATGGTCAGGCCCTTGCGGCGGCCCGCAGGGTTGGCGCTGGGCGTAGCTGCCGCAGGAGCTTGGGGAGCGTTCTGAGTAGGCTTGGTGTCGGTCATGATGTTGGCGCTTTGTTATCTGTGAAGCGGTTTTGCGCTATTGAAAAGAGGAGCTGCTAGCGCTTATCAATAAAAGAATTGAGAGTGTTTTTGCCTTGAATGCAATGGCAGTAAAGCGGTAGCAGCTATTGATTTTGTTGAGTTCGATGTCTATTGCAGTGCAACAGCCGGGGTGTCGTCGCTCCAGCCACCGCCCAGGGCTGCGGCCAGGGCCACGCGGGTATCGAGCTCGCGTGCCTGCAGGTCCACGGCCAGGCGACGCTGGTTGATGAGCTGGGTTTCGGTGTTGAGCACGGTGATCTGACTGCCCAGGCCGGCCTGATAGCGCTGCACGGCAAAGTCATAGGCCCGCTCGGCCTTGGACAGCGACTCGGTTTGCAACTGCTGCTGGCGCTGCAGCGATTGCACGGAGGCAATCGCGTCGCCCGCCTGCTTGACGGCATCGAGCACGGCGCCGTTGTACTGGGCGATGGCGGTGTCGAGATCGGCCTGTTTGCCGCGCAGCTGGGCGCGCAGGCGCTTGCCGTCGAAGATAGGCAGGCGCAGCGCAGGCGTGATGCCCATCTGGCGCGAGCTGCCCTGCAGCAGATTGTCTAGGCCCAGCGCGTTGAGGCCCACAAAGGCGGTCAGATTCGCATCAGGGTAGAAGTCGGCCCTGGCCGATTCAATGCCTTGCGTGGCCGCTTCCACGCGCCAGCGCGCGGCCACCACATCGGGGCGACGGCCCAGCAGATCCGCGCCCAGAGCCTGCGGCACGGGCTGGATGCGCAGCACCGACAGTCTGGGCGAGAGCGCATTTTGCGCATCGGGCGCCTGGGCGCAGAGCACGGCAATCGTGCGGCGCGCCAGCGTGATCTGCTCGCCGAGCATCTCGATCTGGGTCTGGGCATCGGGCATGCCGGCCTGGGCCTGGGTCAGTTCCACCTGGCTGTCCAGGCCCGCTCGGGTGCGCTGCTCGCTCAGGCTCAGCAAGGACTGGCGCTGGCCCAGCGTGCGCTCTGCCACTTCCTTCTGGGCAATCAGCCGGGCCAGGGCGATATAGCTGCGCGCCACCTGTGCGGTCAGCTGGTTGGCGGCAGCAGCGCTGTCGGCCCTGGCGGCGCGCGCCTGGCCCAGCGCGGCCTGCAGGTCCGCGCCATGCTTGCCGAAGAAGTCGGGCGACCAGGACAGGCCGGCCTGCAGATTGCCGCTGTTGTAGATATTGCCCGCGATGGGGGCGGGAATCATGCCGTTGGCCGTGTAGCGCTGGCGTGTGGCGTCGGCACTCAGCGTTCCGCGCACATCGCTGGCCGTGCTGCTGGCCGTGGCCAGGGCTGCGGCTTTTTCAAAGCGGGCGTTGCTGGCGGCCAGGCTGGGGCTGCCGGCCAGGGCCTGACCGATGAGCTGATCGAGCTGGGCATCGCCCAGACCTGTCCACCATTGGGAGGAGGCGAGTGCCGTGGCATCTGCAGTGTTGAGGCTGGCGGAGTCGTTCAGGCCGACATCGGCCGAGCCCAGTCGTGCCAGCGGCTGGTGCGCCGGCCCTTGCGAGGCACAGCCTGCCAGCGCGAGCACGGCGGCCAGTGCTGCGGTTGCCAGCAGCGGGCGACCAGGGGCTTGCTCTGCGGCGGGTTTGCGTGAAGGTCTAGAGGTCATGGAAAAGTGCCAGTGGTTTTTATTGAAATAGGGCGGTAAAAAAGTAGGCAGCAGGTCAGCCTAGTCCCCGGGGGCGCGGCCTGCCTCGCTCGTTTGGATGGGGGGCTTGCCTGGCTCCTGGGTCAGGGCCTCTCGAAGCGCATCGCCGTTGACCAGCATGCGCTGCAGCATGGACAGCATCAGCGTGCATTCGCTGTGGCTGAAGCCGCGCAAATGGCCGTTGAGCACCTTGGTCAGAACCTTGGGCACCTGGGTGGCGACGCTACGTCCCTCCTCGGTGAGCACCAGGTGCACCACGCGTCGGTCGGTGGTGGAGCGCTCGCGGCGCAGCAGCCCCTTGGCCTCGATGCGGTCCAGCGCGCGCGTCACCGAAGCCGGGTCCATGCCCAGGTCTTTGGCCAGCGTGCTGCTATTGGTGTCGGCGCAGATCAGCAGCTTGTACAGCGGCAGCCATTGCACATAGGTCAGTCCTTGCTCGGCCAGCTGGGCGTCGGCCAGCTGCAGGATGGAGCTGAGCACGCGCCGCATGAGAAAGCCAATGCTTTTGTCCGGCGCGTAGACCCCTGCCTGGTAGAAGAAGCTGGATTCGTCCTGCGGGTCGATGATGGGGTCGGTCTGGTTTTGCAATGGCGCCACCAATATTTGCTTGGTCAATGATTGAGTCGGCAATTATTGTGCAGCTGCAAAAAAATGTCAGCAAGGTTTTGAATGGGGCCGGACCTGCCTGCGCAGTCTCTGTTTTTGTTGCTATGAAAACAAAAGCAGTTTGAGCATTGTTGGTATGCGCTAGAGCCTTGCCGGACTCATAAAAAAGCCCGGCCATGAAGACCGGGCTTGCTGAAGGCTGCTTCAGGCTCAGAGCGGCACGCGCAGCACGACCACGATCACCAGACCCAGGGCCAGATTGAAGGAGACCCATTTGCGGATGCTCTCCAGCGCCTTGCCGCCTGCGGGCCAGTCCTTGAGCTGCACGGCCGCATCCAGGCGCTTGAACAGCGCAAAGCGGATATGACCGAACACGGCCATCATCACCAGGCCCAGAATGCTCATCACGATCCAGTTGACCGGCATATTGAACTGGCCGCCGGCCTGGGCGGCCATGGCGTGAATGCTGCCAATCATGCCGATGCCGGTGGCCAGCACGACGACCACCAGCACGAGGACCCAGGCAAAAAAGCGCTGCAGCACGCCATGCATCAGCGTCACGCGCTCGGGTGGTTGCAGGCCCTGGACGGCAGGACGCAGAAAGAAATGTGCGAAGAACATGCCGCCCACCCAGATGATGATGGCCAGAAGGTGCAGAAGTTTGAACAGAATGAAAAGCATGGTTTGTGGGGCTTGATTGGGGGAGACATCGCAAGCCTAACGGAGATCGTCCTACGGGTGGAACACACAGGCCGAAATAGCAGGACTTTCGCTTTGCCCAGGTCTGATTAGACTTGGCTGTAATCCACAACAGCCAGCAATGGCACAGGAGTCCTTATGTCAGAACAAGCCACCGTCGTCGCCTTCAAGCAGTCTTCCGGACGGGTCGCCTTGCGCACCGGCAACGGCCGCTTTGTGCTGGCCGAGCAGACCGATTCCAGCGCGCTGCGTGAAGGACAGAGTCTGAACGGCAATATGAGCGAGTTCGGCCCGGAGGTCTGGAGCGATGACAGTGGGCAAAATCATTACGAAGTCTTTGTGCTGGGCTGGGATCTGTCGCAGGAAGCGGTCGAGCTGGAGATGTGATGTGTTGATCCTGAAAAAACAGCTGCCAGCGCTTGATTGACAGGCGCTGGCAGCTTTTTCTTTTTGGATTTTCCTGGAGCCGGGGCTTTCACCCCGGCGCGCCCTGTTACTTCTTCAGGTCGAAGCGGTCCAGTTCCATGACCTTGACCCAGGCAGCGACGAAGTCCCGGTAGAACTTCTGCTCGTTGCCCTTTTCGGCATAGACCTCGGCCACGGCACGCAGAACGGCGTTGGAGCCGAAGACCAGGTCCACACGGGTGCCGGTCCACTTCTTGGCGCCGCTCTTGCGGTCCACGCCTTCGTAGTTGCCATCCTCCAGAGGCTGCCACTGTGTGCCCATGTCCAGCAGGTTGACGAAGAAGTCGTTCGTCAGCTTGCCCGGAGTCTGGGTCAGCACGCCGTGGTTGCCGGCGGTGTTGATGTTGATGGCGCGCAGGCCGCCGATCAGAACGGTCATCTCGGGGGCCGTGAGCGTCAGCAGCTGGGCCTTGTCGATCAGCAGGGCTTCGGCAGGTGCCGGGAAACGTCCTTGCAGATGGTTGCGGAAGCCGTCGGCCTTGGGCTCCAGCGGCGCAAAGGATTCGGCATCGGTCTGCTCGTCGCTGGCGTCGCCGCGGCCGGGAGTGAAGGGCACGTTGATCTTCACGCCAGCGTCTGCCGCTGCTTTTTCAACGCCCGCGCTGCCGGCCAGCACGATCAGATCGGCCAGCGAGATGCGCTTGTCGCCGTCGGCAGCCTTGTTGAATTCGCGCTGGATTTCCTCGAGCTTGCCCAGTACCTTGGCCAGTTGCGCAGGGTTGTTGGCAGCCCAGTCCTTTTGCGGAGCCAGTCGGATGCGGGCACCGTTGGCACCGCCGCGCTTGTCCGAACCGCGGAAGGTGGAGGCCGAGGCCCAGGCCGTGGCCACCAGCTCCTGCACCGACAGGCCCGATGCCAGCAGCCTGGCCTTGAGGGCGGCCACATCGGCGTCGTTGACCAGTTCATGCTTGGCGGCGGGGATGGGGTCTTGCCAGATCAGCTCTTCCCGGGGGACTTCTGGGCCCAGATAGCGTGCACGCGGGCCCATGTCGCGGTGGGTCAGCTTGAACCAGGCGCGGGCAAAGGCTTCAGCAAAAGCCTGCGGGTTTTCGAGGAAGCGGCGCGAGATCTTCTCGTAGGCCGGGTCCATGCGCAGCGACAGGTCGGTGGTCAGCATGGTGGGCTTTTTGTTGGGGCCGCCATGCGCGTCGGGGATGACATCGCCAGCGTCCTTGGCAACCCACTGAATGGCACCCGCAGGGCTTTTTTCCTGCACCCATTCATACTTGAACAGGTTCTCGAAGAAGAAGTTGCTCCACTGTGCAGGAGTCTGGGTCCAGGTCACTTCCAGGCCCGAGGTGATGGCATCGCCGGCCTTGCCGGACTTGTAGCTGCTGGCCCAGCCCAGGCCCTGGGCTTCCAGGCCGGCGGCTTCGGGTTCGGCACCCACATGGCTGGCGGGGCCCGCACCATGGGTCTTGCCGAAGGTGTGGCCGCCGGCGATCAGCGCCACGGTTTCCTCGTCATCCATGGCCATGCGGGCAAAGGTGTCGCGGATGTCATGCGCGGCCGAGAGGGGGTCGCCATTGCCGTCCGGGCCTTCGGGGTTGACATAGATCAGACCCATCTGCACGGCGGCCAGCGGGTTCTCGAGGTCGCGCTCGCCACTGTAGCGGCTGTGCGGGTTCTGGGTGGGGGCCAGCCATTCCTTCTCTGCACCCCAGTACACGTCCTGATCGGGTTCCCAGGTGTCCACGCGACCGCCACCGAAGCCGAAGGTGCGAAAGCCCATGGTTTCCAGTGCGACGTTGCCGCACAGCATCATCAGGTCGCCCCAGGAAATCTGGTTGCCGTACTTTTGCTTGATCGGCCACAGCAGGCGGCGCGACTTGTCGATGTTGACGTTGTCAGGCCAGCTGTTGAGCGGCGCAAAGCGCTGCTGGGCGCGACCTGCGCCGCCGCGACCGTCCTGAATGCGATAGGTGCCGGCGGCGTGCCAGGCCATGCGGATGAACTGAGGGCCGTAGTGGCCGAAGTCTGCAGGCCACCAGTCCTGCGAGTCGGTCATCAGGGCACGCAGGTCGCGTTTGACGGCTTCATAGTCCAGCTTCTGGAAAGCCTGGGCGTAGTTGAAGTCTTCGCCCAAGGGGTTGCTTTTGGCGGAGTGCTGGCTCAGCAAATCCACGCGCAGCTGATTGGGCCACCAGTCCTTGTTGCTGGTGGCGTTGCCTGCGGCGGCGGTTTCGCTGTTCTGTCCTTGGTGGAAGGGGCACTTGGATTCAGTAGTCATGGGGCTCTCCGTTTCAACGATCCGACAGGTCGGTAGGTCCAGGAAACAGATATCAATCAATGATTGATATCAATAAATTCAACTCAATAGCTATTTGCGATTGGTTGAGATGAATTATCGGTGCGCGGCTGGCTTGAAGGGCGTGTTGTGCTATTGAAATTACTAAGCAGCGCCATAGGAAGAAATATGGGTCGAGTCTTGAGCCGACGCAAAGTCGGGTTCAGATACTTCGCAAAGTGACTGAGACTGTGACTTTTTGAGCGTATGCGAGCCTGCCTGTTTACACAAGCATGAGCCATCAAATCAGGTCGTTGACCTACCTGGCCTCAGCTGTGGCAGCGGCTCAGCCGGCTACCAGCTTGTGCACCAGATCGGCTGCGGTGGAGGCGCCGTATTTGCGCATCAGCCGGGCGCGGTAGATTTCCACGGTGCGATGACTGATGGCCAGTGCCTTGCCGATTTCCTTGCTGGTCATGCCTTCGAGAAGGCGCGCAGCGACTTCGCGTTCGCGGCCTGTGAGCTCGGCCTTGACGGGGCGATGGGCCGAGAGGTCCTCGAAGCTCCAGATGCCCGAGGCATGGGGATCGTTTCGGTCCAGCGTGCGGCCGCTGACATGACACCAGAACACCTCGCCATTGGCGCGCTTCATGATGCGGTTGTCGGAATAGATGCCTGTGGTGTTGAGAATCGGGGCAATGCGCGCGCCCAGGCGCTCGTATTCGTCAACGCTGGGATAAAGCACCTGAAAGGTCTGTCCTATGAGTACTTCGCGCGATGCATGGAACATTTCACACAATTGCCGATTACAGTCAATCATGATGCGGTTGCGCGAGATGACGAGACCTACAGGGGCGGCGTCGAACGCCAGCCGGTAATCCACAACCATGGTACTGCTCTTTACGAAAAACTACTTACTCAAGTACGTAGTATCGTAGCGCATCCAATTTCAAGGAGACATGTGTGAAAAAGCTCTACCCATCCGCAGAAGCGGCGCTGCAGGGCGTGGTGTCCGACGGGCAATTGCTGGCCGTTGGCGGCTTCGGCCTGTGCGGCATTCCCGAGGCCCTGATCGATGCGGTTTGCGCCAGCGGCGTCAAGAACCTCACGGTGGCATCCAACAACGCCGGCGTGGACGGCTTTGGTCTGGGCAAGCTGCTGGACACCCGCCAGGTCAAGAAGATGATCTCCAGCTATGTGGGCGAGAACAAGGAGTTCGAGCGCCAGTACCTGGCCGGTGAGCTGGAGCTGGAGTTCACGCCTCAGGGCACGCTGGCCGAGAAGATGCGCGCCGGCGGCGCCGGTATTCCCGCCTTCTTCACCAAGACCGGTGTGGGCACGCTGGTGGCCGAGGGCAAGGAATTGCGCGAATTCGATGGCGAGACCTATGTGATGGAGCACGCGATCGTGGCCGATGTGTCCCTGGTCAAGGCCTGGCGCGCGGACAAGAGCGGCAATCTGCAGTTCCGCCTGACGGCGCGCAACTTCAACCCTGCGGCAGCCACCTGCGGCAAGGTCTGCGTGGTGGAGGTCGAGGAGTTGGTGGAAGTGGGCGAGATCGCTCCCGACGACATCCATCTGCCCGGCATCTATGTGCACCGCATCGTGCACAACGCCAATCCCGAAAAGCGCATCGAAAAGCGCACCGTGCGCGAAGCCTGAAACATGGCGGATACGTCCTATTCGCCCGAGGCTGCCGCCCAGGCCGACGTACCGGTCTTTCGTGCGCTGGCTGCGCAGGAACTGGAGCAACTGGAGCGCGAACGCTTGCTGGTGTGCCAGGTCGCGGCCCGTGAACTGGGGCTGAGCGACTGGAGCATGGATCGCTCTGGCCTGGGTCAGTTGCAGCCGCTGCTCGATCGTGGCCTAGTGTCGGCCGACAACCTGCTGCTGGCCCGAGGATTGGGTGTGGTGCTGGGGGACGCGCTGAGCTGCGAAATGGACGATATGGACTGGCATATGGTGAGCGACGACTGGGGAACCGACCCCGTTGTGCGCTACCGCGAAACCAGCATCCAGGTGGGGGCTCGCGACATGGTCCTCAAACGGCTCGAAGACGGCCAGAGCGTCGATCTGCTGCACTTGCTCGATGGTGTGATTTCGCACCTGCAGCCCATGATCGACTCCGGCGACTACCAATAACGTCAATCAAGATTTATTCAGGAGGCTCTTATGCCCTGGACCCAAGACCAGATGGCCGCGCGCGCGGCCCAAGAACTCGAAGACGGTTTCTACGTCAACCTCGGTATCGGCATTCCCACGCTGGTGGCCAACCATACGGGCGACAAGGAAGTGTGGCTGCAGTCCGAGAACGGCATGCTGGGCATCGGCCCCTTCCCGACCGAAGACCAGGTCGACGCCGACCTGATCAACGCCGGCAAGCAGACCGTGACCACGCTTCCCGGCTCGGCCATCTTCGGCTCCGACCAGTCGTTTGCCATGATCCGCGGCGGCAAGATCAATCTGTCCATTCTGGGCGCCATGCAGGTGTCCGAAAAAGGCGATCTGGCCAACTGGATGATTCCCGGCAAGATGGTCAAGGGCATGGGCGGAGCCATGGACCTGGTGGCGGGCGTCAAGCGCGTCATCGTGCTCATGGAACATGTGGCCAAGAAAAAGGACGGCACGACCGACCTGAAGATTCTGCCCAGCTGCACCCTGCCGCTGACGGGGCTCGGCGTGGTTGATCGCATCATCACCGATCTGGGTGTGATGGACGTGACACCCGAGGGCCTGAAGCTGGTGGAGCTGGCCGAGGGCGTGAGCTTTGACGAGATCCAGTCCAAGACCGGTGTGACGCTGCTGAAATAAGCGGCGCTGCGCTCCCGGGCAAGAACCGCTGCGGCGGTTCTTTTTTTATGCTTTTTCTGCGGAATCAGCAGAATTAATAGCTACCGGAGTTGATAGAACAAGCGATGTAAGCTGTTTTTGCTTTAATTGTGGCCCACAAATTATTGCAATCTGCAACAATCGAGTTTGATTGAGCAGACAGAAAAAGAGCGCTTTGATGAGTGAGAACGCTGGTGCGCAGGGGCACGAGACCGATGTACATTTTTTGCGCGCAGTCACCGATATGGCCGAGCATACGGAGGTCATGACAGGCGATGCAATCTATACCGACAAGGGCATGAAATTGGTGGACAAAGGCACACGTGTTGACAGTCGTCTCTATGACCGTCTGGTCATGCACAAGCTGCGTGACCCCATCGATGCCAACCTGATCACGGGCGACCTGGTCGACGTGGCATCCCTGGTCGCTCTGGCGCGCCAGCAATGCGAGCAGGTCGATCTGCTGCATCGCATGGTGGCGTCCATCGGTGATGTCGAGCGTCTGCTGGCACCGCTCAAGAGCTTGCTGCTGCCTCAGGCCATTGCCTTCAAGCTCACCGTCATGCGCGAGCAGCGCTCCGACCTCTACCAGCACAGCCTGCAGATGACGCTGGTGGCGATCTTTCTGGCACTCAAGAACGGCTGGACCGAGCGCGAATGCGTGCCGTTGGCCACGGCCGCGCTGCTGCACGATGTAGGCATGCTCTATATGGACCCGGTCTGGACCGACCCGGACCACCGCTTGAGCGGCGAGGAACGCAAGCATTTGGTCGCGCATTCCGTCACGGCCATGCTGGTGGTGCGCAGTACAGAACTGTATTCGCGCGCCGTGGAAATCGCCGTGCTCGAGCACCATGAGCGCATGGATGGTTCCGGCTATCCGCGCGGCATCAAGGGCAACGCCATTTCTCCCATGGGTCAGGTGCTGTTGCTGGCCGAGGTGGTCTCGGCCTTCTTCGAGAAATTCACGGACATGCCTGGCCAGCGCCTGTCGCTCATGCTGCGCATGAACCACAAGAGCTATCCGGCTGATCTGGTGCACCTGATTTTGCCGCTGCTCTACGACGAAATCAGTCCCGGCAAGCCGCTGGCGCCGCTGCAGGCCGAGTTCTCCCACAGCATTGCGGCCCTGGAGGCTGCGCTGCGCAAATGGAGCGAACTCAGGTGCGAGTTTCCCGAGCACTGGCAGCAAATGCCCGATGCGCAGGCGGCGGTGGCCGTGGAAGCCAGTCTTGCGCAACTGCAGAAACAGCTGGCCGAGGCAGGCTCTCACCCCAGCCAGCAGCTGGACGTGCTGAGCTATTTCAAGGATGATGCCCTGGGCATGAGTGAGCTGGCCCTGGTCAACCGCGAGGCCCTGTGGCAGTTGCAGGCCATCATGAACGACTGCCTGCGCCGCTGGCCCACGCTGGGGCAGGGCGGCTCCACGCTGGAAGTCGCCGTGGCCGAATGGTGCGAGGCCTGTGCTCAGCTGATGCCGCAGGCCGGCCGCAGCTCGGCCATGAATGCCGACAGGCAGTCGCTCAATTGAAGGCATTGACTGCGAGTTTTGCCTGGGACGGCTGGCCTCAAGTCTGATAGCGGCAGGCGCTTGATTGACAGGCGCCAAACCGGTATTTCTTCAAAACTCTGTGCATCACGCCGCAGCGCGGCGTGCTTTGCTGCGTCTGCTTGCGCCATCCTGAAGAAGTATTTTTGATAGCGCACGACGTCCAATCTACAAGAGTCGACCGTATCTGCTACCGATATTAAGACCTTGTTTTGCGCGGAAACTTGAATAACTGTATATTTGTACAGTATTCAAGAGCTTTCGCATGCACACCCAGCCCCTGACATCCTTGGCCCATCCTGGCTCACCGCCCGGCATGACGGAGTCTGTCCGGCAGCAAACAGGTGCAGAGCAGGGCATGCGGCCGGGTCTGCCCGTTGCGGGCAGCCTGCCTTTGTCCGCCATACGGATTCCAGGTGTCTGGCGCGGCACGGACTGGCAGGCCGGCGCCGGCCCTCAGGTCTGGCCCAGCGGCCATGCTGCGCTGGATGCCGAGCTGCCGGGCGGCGGCTGGCCCGGCAATGCCTTGATTCAGCTGCAGCAACCCGCGCACTGTCATGCTGAGTGGGCCTTGCTGTTGCCCGCGCTGGCCGCCCGTGTCCAGCAGCATGCGGCTTCACTCGGGGATTCGCGGATGGGGCAACTGGTGCTGGTGGCGCCACCCTATCTGCCTTTTGCTCCGGCCTTGCAGGCCGCCGGTATTGACGCGAAGCGGCTGTGCGCGGTGCAGCCGGGGCGCAGTGCCCAGGATCTGGCCTGGGCCTGCGAGCAGGCTCTGCATTGCCGGGATGTGCTGGCGGTGCTGGCCTGGCTGCCCGAACTTCCAGCGTCCACGCTGCGCCGCTTGCAGCTGGCTGCCGCTTCGCAGGGCCGGCCTCTGTGGCTATGGCAGGAGCTGCAGGCCGAGCCGCACAGCTCTCCCGCCGCATTGCGGTTGAGGCTGGAGAGAGTCACGGCAGACTCCGCTGCCCAGCAGACGCCGGATTTGCAGATACAGATACTCAAGCGCCGTGGGCCTTTGCTGGAGCGCCCCATACAGCTCGCGCTTTCGCAGTGGGCCTGGCAGCCCGTGCTGCAGGCGCAGGCCCAAAGACATGCGCGCCAGAGCGAGGAGGCTGCCATGCTCATGCAAGGGCGCATGACAGCCGCCGCTCCTGCAACGGCCTCGCCTTGGATGACGGAGGCATGAGATGGGCAGTGCAGAGCACTGGATGGCCTGGCCTCTGGCCTGCCTGAGCGAGTCAAGCCCGGTGCCCGAGAGTTCCTGCTGGTGGGCGCTGGAGTTCTCGCCGCGTGTGGCCTTGCTCGAAGACGCCTTGCTCATGGAGACCAGCATGGTGCAGCGTCTTTGGGGCGGAGCCGAGGTCTTGCTGGCGCGGCTGGACAGTGCTTTTGCGCAAGCTTGTCAGGCTGACCCCCCGGAGTCCGGGGGCGGCGATGCGGCATTGCAGCCGCTGCGCGGACAGGGCGGCACGGCCTGGCAGGCTTTGGCACGGCTGCGGCTGCAGCAGGGCCGGCCTTGCGGCTCCGTCCCTGTTTCCCTGTCCATGTCCGAGTCATCGCTGCATGCCGATGCGCTGCCGCTATGGACGCTGAGCTCCCTGGAGCAGCACAGCTCCGTGCTGCTGCGCCTGGGCTGCCGTAGCTGGGGCGATGTGCGCGCACTGCCGCGCGCGGGACTGTCGCGCCGCATTGGAGCCAAGGCCTTGCGTGCGCTCGACGAGGCCTATGGTCTGCGGCCCCAGCCGCTTGAGTGGCTGCAACTGCCCCAGCAATTCCTGCTGCGCCACGACCTGGGTTATCCGGCTCACCATGCCGATGCCGTGCTCCATGCCGCGCAGCCGCTGTTGCGCGCGCTGCAGTCCTGGTTGCAGGCCCGTCACCATGCGGTGCTGGCGCTGCGATTGCGCTGGCACCATGATCTGCGTCGTATCGACGGCCAGGAGCTACCGGCCTGGGAAGCGCTTGTCATCCGCACGGCCCAGCCCACGCAGGGTATGGCGCATTTGCAGCGCCTGTTGCGTGAGCACCTGGGTCAGCAGCGCTGGCGCGCCCCCGTGGACATGCTGGAGTTGCAGGCGCTGGAGACGGTTGCCTGGGCGGCAGAGCCGCTGAGCTGTCTGCCTGCCGTCCAGGGCCAGAGCCCGTCGGACAGCCTGGCCTGGCATGAATGGGTGGAGCGCCTGAGCGCCCGCTGGGGCGAGGAAGCCGTGCAAATGGTGCGGCCGCTGGCCGATCACCGGCCCGAGCAGATGCAGTGCTGGCAAGCTGCGGCGAAGCTGCTGCAGAGCCAGAAGCCAGGCGGCACCAGGGCTAGCGCCAGGGCCGAGGTGGGAGCCGGCTTCGGGCCACGCCGTCAGACCGGCTGTGCCGACCCCTGGCAAGCCCTGTGGCCGCCCTGGCTGCTGTCCAAGCCCCAGGCCTTGCCCGTGCAGGGCAATCGTCCCCAATGGCATGGGCCGCTGCAGCTCAGGGCCGGGCCCTACAGGCTGGAGTCCGGCTGGTGGGATGCGGCTGGCGATGCCCAGGCCGGCGCGCCGGCCGGCCTGGCCGTGCGTGACTATTTCGTGGCCTATAACGCCGTGGTCGGCCATGTCTGGATTTACCGCGAGCGCGCCCGTAGCGAACACCTGATGAGCATGACAGCCAGCCCCGCCAGCTGGTTTGCGCAAGGCGTGTATGGCTGAGCAGATCACGGCCGAGCTGCCCGCTCCCGCACTGCGTCTCGCAGGGCCGCCGCCTGCCGCTGTACCGGCCAGCCCCGTGGCCCAGGGCATGGACAGAGGGCCGCTGGCCTATGCCGAGCTGCACTGTCTCTCGCACTTCAGCTTCCTGCGCGGTGCTTCATCACCGGCCGAGCTGGTGCACCGGGCCAAAAGCCTGGGCTATGCGGCGCTGGCGCTGACCGATGAATGCTCGGTAGCCGGTGCCGTGCGCGCTCATGAGGCGGCGCGGGACAGCGACCTGCACCTGATCCATGGCAGCGAATTCGCCTGGGGCCCGCTCAGGATCGTGGTGCTGGTGCGTGATCTGCAAGGCTGGGGCAATCTCTGTGAATTCATCACCGTTGCACGCAGCCGGGCTGCCAAAGGGGAGTATCTGGTCGATGAATCCAGTCCCTGGCAGCTGCTGCAGCAAGGCTGCGAATGTCTGCTGCTGCCGCAGCGCGAGCAGCTCGATGCATCGGATTTGATAGCTGTAACCGCTTGTCTGGAAAACGTTGCAGCGCATTTTTCGACAAATATCCTGTGGGTGGGTGTGGAGCTGCATCTGGCGCCCGACGACAGCCTGTGGCTGCAGACCCTGCAGCAGGCTGGCGTGGTGCTGGGCCTGCCGCTGCTGGCCTGCGGCGATGTCCATATGCATGCGCGCTCGCGCAAGCCGCTGCAGGATGTGGTCACGGCAATACGCCTGGGGCGCACCGTGGCCGAATGCGGCTTTGCGCTGCAGCCCAATGCCGAGCGGCATCTGCGCTCGCGTCTGCGGCTGGCTTCGCTCTATCCCAGGGTCATGCTGGAGGCGACGCTGGAGCTGGCCGGGCGCTGCAGCTTCAGCCTGGACGAGATCCGCTACCACTATCCTCAGGAGAGCGTGCTGCCCGGCATGACGGCCACGCAGACCCTGGCCTGGCTGACCTGGGATGGCGCGGCGGGACGCTATCCCCAGGGCATTCCCGAGAACGTGCACGATCAATTGCACAAAGAGCTGGCGCTGATCGAGGATCAGAAGTACGAGATGTACTTTCTCACCGTGCATGACATCGTGCGCTATGCGCGCAGCGTCGGCATTCTCTGCCAGGGGCGCGGATCGGCGGCCAATTCTGCGGTCTGCTACTGCCTGGGCATTACGGCGGTAGATCCGGAAAACAACAATCTGCTGTTCGAGCGCTTTATCAGCAAGGAGCGCAGCGAGCCGCCCGATATCGATGTGGACTTCGAGCATGCGCGGCGTGAAGAGGTCATCCAGTACATCTACGACAAATACGGGCGCGACCGCGCCGCGCTCACGGCCGTGGTCAGTTGCTGGCGCAGCCGTAGCGCGCTGCGCGATGTGGGCAAGGCGCTGGGCCTGCCTGCCGATCTGATCGATGCCCTGGCCAAGGGGCAGTATTGGTTCAGCGAACATGCCCAGGCGCAAGCACAGACGCATGCCGAGGCGGCCGATTCGGCAGAGGAGGACCAGGCGCCCGAAGCTTTGCCCGAAGACTGGGGGCAGCGCAAGCTCCAGGAAGCCGAGGTGCTGGCGAGCGAAATGAATTGTGCTGTGGGCGCGCATCGGCTGCGCCTCTGGATAGAGCTGGCCTGGCAGCTCAGGGACAGCCCGCGCCACCTCAGCCAGCATGTGGGCGGCTTTGTGCTGACCGAGGGTAAGCTCACGCGCCTGGTGCCCGTGGAGCCCGCCACGATGGCCAAGCGCTCCGTCATTCAGTGGGACAAGGACGATCTCGATGTCGTGGGCTTGCTCAAGGTCGATGTGCTGGCCCTGGGCATGCTCACCATGTTGCGCAATGCCTTGAACGAGCGCGCCCGCTGGCGTGGCGAACCATGGGGGCTGCACCAGATTCCGCAGGAGGATGCCGCGACCTACGAGATGATCTGCCAGGCCGATACCGTGGGTACTTTCCAGATCGAAAGCCGCGCCCAGATGAGCATGCTGCCGCGCCTGCAGCCGCGCACTTTCTATGACTTGGTGGTTGAGGTTGCCATCGTGCGCCCCGGCCCGATTCAAGGCGGCATGGTCCATCCCTATTTGCTGGCACGTGAGCGCGCGCGCCGCAAGCTGCCGCTCAAGCTTGAGAAGCCGGAGCTTGCAAATGCGCTCAAGCGCACCTTGGGCGTGCCCATTTTCCAGGAGCAGGTGATGCAGATCGCCATGGATGCTGCCAAGTTTTCGGCCGGCAAGGCTGATGAGCTGCGCCGCTCCATGGCGGCCTGGAAGCGCAAGGGCGGCGTACACAAGTTCGAGCGCCCATTGATCGACGGTATGGTGGCGCGTGGTTACAAGCTGGAATTCGCTCAGGCCATCTTTGCGCAGATGCTGGGCTTTGGCGAATATGGCTTCCCCGAAAGTCATGCCTACAGCTTTGCGCTGCTGGCCTATGCGAGCGCCTGGCTCAAGCGCCATGAGCCGGCCATCTTTCTGCAGGCGCTGCTCAATGCCCAGCCCATGGGTTTTTATTCGCCGTCCCAACTGGTACAGGATGCACGCCGACACGGAGTGCGCGTGCTGCCCGTCGATGTCTGTCATAGCCACTGGCATTGCACGCTGGAAGCCCCTTTGCAAGCCATGCGCGGCGTGGCCCAGCCCCAGCCGGCCGTGCGCCTGGGGCTGAACCGGGTTGCCAGGCTGGGCAAGGCCGCAGCGCTGCGAATCGAGGGTGAAGCTGCGCAGGCTGCCTGGAAGGACGTGAGCGATCTGGCCATGCGAGCCCGGTTGGACAAGGCGGATATGGAAGCCCTGGCCGCAGCGGATGCGCTGCGCAGCCTGGCCGGTCACCGTCGCCAGCAGATGTGGGATGCTGCTGCGCAGGCCAGCCTGCCGCCTATTTTTGCGCAGGCCGCGATTCATGAGCCAGGACTTGAGCTGCCCCAGGCCGCCGAGGGCGAGGAAATCATGTTCGACTATGCCGCCACGGGTCTGAGCCTGCGCCGCCACCCGCTGGCCTTGCTGCGTCCCAGGCTGGCGCGCCATGGGCTGAAGACCGCAGCCGAGCTGCGTCATATGCTGCCAGGCCAGAAGGTCCGCGCCTGCGGCATCGTTACCGTGCGCCAGCGCCCGCCTACCGCCAACGGCACGCTGTTCATCACGCTGGAAGACGAAACCGGCGTCATCAACCTGGTGGTCTGGAGCCAGACCTTTGCGCGCTGGCGCTCTGCGTTGCTGGCCTCGCGTCTGCTGGCCGTGGAGGGCATCTGGCAGCGCAGCACGGCCCCGCAACTGGAGGCACCGGAATCAGCAGGGAATATGCCTGCAGCCAAGAAAGTGGATGAGCCTGCGGTTCGCCATCTGGTCGTGATGAAGGCCAGGGATGTGACCCGCTGGCTGGGGCGGTTTGCCGAGGTCGGGCTGAACAGCCGGGATTTTCATTGAGCCTGCCGAGGCTGGTGCGCGCTGGCCGCTGCGAATTCAGGACGCTGCCGGCAGCTTGGCAAATTGCAGTGCATGTTCAATGAGCGTCTGCACTGCCCGGCTGCCCGGCGTGAGCGAATGCACCAGCGCAATGCCCACATGAAAGCCCGGAGGATTGTCCAGCAGCGGCAAACACTTCACGCCGCGCGGCTGAACGAGATGCGAAACGCCCGCGACCAGACCCACGCCCAGGCCGGAAGCCACCAGGCTCATGATGGTCTGCACCTGCATGGCCTCCTGGGCGATGCGAGGGGTGAAGCCCGATTGCTGGCAGCGTAGCTTGGCCAGTGCGGCGAGGCTGGGTACCGTGTCCTGCGGATACATCACAAAAGGCTCATGAGCTGCCTCGGACAGGGCGATAGCGTCGCGCTGCGCCAGGGGACTGTTGTCCGAGACGGCCAGCACGAACTCGTCCTGATCCAGCGGCGTGAGCGCGATGCGCTCATCGAGTTCGAGCACGGGGTAGCGCAGCAGGCCGGCATCGAAGCGCCGGCTTGCCAGCCCTTCGAGGATTTCGGCGCTGGTCGCTTCGTAGAACTCCAGCCCTACCTTGGGGTAGCGCTCGCGAAACGAGGGAATCAGGCGCGGCAGCAGTTCGTAGGTGGCCGAACCGACAAAGCCCAGCCGGATCAGGCCGCCCACGCCTTCCCTGGTATCGCGCACCGCCTGGCGGCATTGCTCGGCATGAAACAGGGTCGCGCGTGCGCTCTCCAGCATGGCCTTGCCGGCAGGCGTCAGCACGACGCCGGTGCTGGTGCGATCGAACAAGGCGCTGCCCAGCTCCTCCTCCAGCTTGCGAATCGAGATGGACAGCGGCGGCTGGGCCATATGCAGCTGCTCAGCGGCACGGTGAAAGTTGCCGGTTTCGGCCAGGGCAATGAACTGCTGCAGTTGCTTGAGATTCATTGATATTCAATCGATATCAGAAACGAAATTTTTAATATTAGACATTAATTCCACGCCTGCCTAAAGTGGGCTCACAAGAAAAACACGGCAGCAATTCCGTATCAGGAGACAAACTTGAAACAAGCACGCAGATACCTGCTGGCGGCACTGCTGGGCTGCGGCCTGCTCGGCGTCGGCATGACCTCCATGGCTCAGGCACCGGCTCAGGGCTTTCCTGCCAAGCCGATCAAGCTCATCGTGCCCTTCGGTCCGGGCAGCGGCACCGACACCTCGGCGCGCTATTTCGGGCGCAAGCTGCAGGAGCTCACGGGCCAGCCCGTGGTCGTCGAAAACAAGGCAGGAGCCAACGGCTTCATTGCTGTCAAGCAGGTGCTGTCTGCGCCCGCCGATGGCTATACCGTATTCATCGGCAGCAACTCGACGCTGGCGGTCAATGCGGCACTGTTCAGGCATCTGCCCTACGACCCGTTAACGGACTTTGCGCCGCTGACCATGATGATGCGCTCGCCGGCCATGCTGGCCGTCATGCCCCAAGCTGCCTACTCCGACCTGAAGGGTCTGATCAGCCATGCCAGGGCCAACCCGGGGAAGGTGAATTTCGGAGCCGGCTCGGCAGGCTATCAACTGATGGGCGAGCTGTTCAACGACGCTGCCAGGATCGAAACCGTGCATGTCCCGTTCAAGGGGGCGGGGGAAACCACCACGGCAGTCGCTTCAGGGACGGTGGACTACACCTTCGCGGAAGTCACTGCAGTGCAGGAACTGGCCCGCGGAGGGCGTGTCAAGGTTTTGGCGGTGGCATCCGACAAGCGCGTGAGCACTTCCCCCGAGATCCCCACGGCCGCGGAGGCCGGCCTGCCCGGATTCGAGGCCTACACCTGGGTGGGTGCCATGGTGAGCGCCAGGACACCGGCTGCAGAGACTGCCAGGCTCGCCGAGCTTTTCACCGCCATCTCGAAGATGGATGAAACCCGTGCCTTCTACGAGCGTCTGGGAGCCATTCCCATGACCGGCGGCCCGGCACAGATGCATGAATTCCAGAAGAACGAAATCGCGCTGTGGAAGCGCATCGTCGTCAAGGCCAAGGTTCCCCTGCAATGAAGGCATATGACAGCCAGCCGGCACAGGCGCTGCAGCACATCAAGGTGCTTGATCTTTCAAGGGTTCTGGCAGGCCCGTGGGCGGCACAGACGCTGGGTGATCTGGGCGCCGAGGTGATCAAGGTGGAAAGACCCGGCAGCGGTGACGACACGCGTGCCTGGGGGCCGCCCTATGTGGTCGACCCCGAAGGCTTGCCCACGGGGGAGTCTGCCTACTATATGTGCACCAACCGTAACAAGCAGTCGATTTCCGTGGACTTTACCCGCGGCGAAGGCCAGGAGATCGTGCGTCAGCTGGCGGCCCGATGCGATGTGCTGATCGAGAACTTCAAGACTGGCGGTCTGGCGCAGTACGGGCTTGATTACGCGAACCTCAGTGCCCTGAATCCGCGTCTGGTCTACTGCTCGGTCACGGGCTTCGGTCAGGACGGTCCCTATGCACACCGTGCGGGCTATGACTTTCTGATCCAGGGCATGGGGGGGCTGATGAGCATCTCGGGCCATGCCGACGGCCAGCCTGGAGGCGGTCCCATGAAGGTGGGCGTGGCGCTGACCGACATCCTCACCGGGCTATATGCCAGCACGGCGATTCTGGCGGCTCTGCAGGCCCGCGAGCATTCGGGGCGCGGCCAGCACATAGATCTGGCTTTGCTCGATGTCGGCGTGGCCTGTCTGGCCAACCAGAGCATGAACTATCTGTACGGGGACCAGGTGCCGCAGCGCATGGGCAACGCACATCCGAACACGGTGCCCTACCAGGAGTTCCCGACCGAAGACGGTCACATGATTCTGGCCGTGGGCAATGATGGCCAGTTTGCCCGTTTCTGCCAGGCGGCAGGCAGGGACGAATGGGCCGAGGACGAGCGCTTCCGGAGCAATGCGGCGCGGCTGGCCCATAGAGCCGAGCTGGTGGAGATGATCCGCCGCGTGACGCTCACGCGCAGCACCAGGGCCTGGGTGCAGTTGCTGGAGCAGCATGCCGTGCCTTGCGGCCCCATCAACACGGTGCGTGAGGTGTTCGAGGATCCGCAGGTCAGGGCTCGCGGCATGCAGATCACCATGACACACCCCAAGGCGGGCCAGGTGCCGTTGGTCGCCAGTCCCATCCGTTTGTCGGACACACCGGTGACGTACCGCCATGCACCGCCTCAACTGGGCCAGCACACACAAGAGCTGCTGGAGCGCCATCTGGGTCTCTCTGTTCAGCAAATGCAGGCCTATCGGGACAGCGGAGTATTGGGATGAACAGCCAGGAATCGTTGACGCACACGCGCATCGCGGGCCAGGACCAAGCCCAGGGGGCATTGTCAGGGGTGCGGGTACTGGACCTTTCCAGCGTGATTTTCGGCCCCATGGCCAGCCAGGTTCTGGCCGACTACGGTGCCGAGGTGATCAAGATCGAGCCGCCGCAGGGCGACTCCACGCGCCACACCGGCCCGGCGCTGGAGCCTGGCATGGCGGCAATGTTCATGGGCTCCAATCGCAGCAAGAAAAGTGTGGTGCTGGACCTCAAGCAAGAGCAGGCGCAGGCCGCGCTGCATGCGCTGTTGCAGGGCGCCGATGTGCTCATGCACAGCATGCGCCCGCAAAAGCTGGCCAGGCTCGGGCTCGATCCGGACAGTCTGCGCAAGCAATACCCGCGCCTCATCTATGTGGGCCTGCACGGTTTTGGCGAAGACGGCCCTTATGCCGGACAGCCTGCATATGACGACGTGATCCAGGGCATGAGTGGCCTGGCCGATCTCATGCAGCGCCAGACGGGCGAGGCCCGCTATCTGCCCACGATTGCGGCCGACAAGACCTGCGCTCTGGTAGCCGCGCATGCGGTGCTGGCGGCTCTGTACCAGCGCGAGCGCAGGGGCGAGGGCAGTTATGTGGAAGTGCCCATGTACGAAACCATGGCGGGCTTCAACCTGGTGGAGCATTTCTACGGCATGCATTTCACACCCGCACAGAGTGGCGCGGGCTATCCGCGCGTGATGGCGCCCTGGCGCAAGCCCTACAGGACGCTGGACGGCCATGTCTGCCTGATGCCTTACACCGATGCGCACTGGCGCCGTTTCTTTGCGGCCGTCGCTCAGCCCCAGCTGGCACAGGACCAGCGCTTTGCCACCCAGGCGATGCGCACCCGGCACATAGCTGAGCTGCTGGAGACGATGAGCGGCTACGTGGCGCAAAAGGACACCGCCTATTGGCTGGCCAGCTGCGAACAGCTGGAGATTCCAGCCGCCCCGGTGACACGCATGGACGATCTGCCCCATGACCCGCACTTGCAGGCCACCGGCTTTTTTGTCGAGAAGAAAGACGCAGCGATGGGGGTTGTGAAATTTCCGCGTTCGTCCGTGCGCATCAACGGCAGCCAGCCACCCATAGGCATGCCCCCGCGCCTGGGCGAGCACACACAGGCATTGCTGCGCGAGGCGGGCTGGGACGACGCGCGCATTGCGGCCTTGCAGTCGAAGGACTGCTGAACAAACAGTAAGAAGCGGAGACAGAATGAGCGTGAGCAATTTGATTTCATCCACTGAAAACCGTGCCGCAGCGCTGGCAGACACGCCGCGCATGGGCCAGGGTTTTGTCTGGCAGGACCTGCGCGTAGGCCAGCAACTGCGCACCTTTCGCCGTACGGTGACCGAGACCGATCTGGTCAACTTCATCAACACCACAGGCATGCTCGAGGCGATCTTCATCGAGGACGGCTATGACGGCGGTGCCATTCAGGGCCGCGCGGTGCCGGGTGCGCTCACCTATACCTTGATCGAAGGCTTCATCCTGCAAAGCATGATCCAGGGCACGGGCCTGGCCATGCTCGAGTTGCACCAGAAGATTCTGGCTCCTGTGGTGGTGGGCGACACCATTGAGGCGCTGGTCGAAGTGATCGACATCAAGCCAACGAGCAAAGGCGGTCGCGCAGTAGTGAGCTCGCGGATCGAGGTCTACAACCAACGTCACCAGCAGGTGATGGCCTATACCGCCGTGCGCCTGCTGGCCGGCCGTGGGGCTTAGATCCGCGCTGCTGCGGATGCCGTTGCACCGGTGCGTACTTTCCAGTGCGCCGAGATGAAAAAACTACAGGAGACACAAGATGAGTTATCGATTTTCACGTCGGTCGTCGCTGCTCGCCGTTGCCGCGCCGGCGGTTGCCGCGCTGGCAGTTTGTGGTGCGGCGCAGGCGCAGGACAACTGGCCCAGCAAGCCGATCACGCTGATCGTCCCTTTCCCGCCCGGCGGTCCCACGGATATGGTGGCACGGGTGCTGGCGCAGCAGGTAGGCCAGCAACTGGGGCAGTCGGTCATCGTGGACAACCGGCCTGGTGCCAACGGCAACATCGGCAATGCGCTGGTGGCCAAGGCGCCAGCCGACGGCTACACCGTGCTCTACAACACTTCCTCGATTGCGCTGAGTTCGTCGCTCTACAAGAAGATGAGCTATGACGTGACCAGGGATCTGCGCCCGGTGGCCTTGACGGCGGTGGTGCCATTGGGGCTTGTCGTCAATCCCAAGGTGCCTGCCAACACCGTGCAGGAGCTCGTGAAGTACGCGCAGGAGCACAAAGGCAAGCTCTCCTACGGCTCGGCTGGCAACGGCAATGTCACGCACCTGGCGGCTTTTCAGGTGGTGCAGCACTACAACATGGATGCAAGTCATGTGCCTTACAAAGGCAGCGCCCCCGCCGACGTGGACCTGGTGGCTGGCCAGATCGATTTCATGACCGACACCATCAATTCGGTGGCGCCTTTCATCAAGGACGGCAGGCTCCGGCTGCTGGCCGTCAGCACGGCCGGACGGATTCCCAATTTTCCCAATGCGCCTACGCTGGCCGAAAGCGGCATGACAGGGTTCGAGGCCGGTGCCTGGCAAGGCGTGATGGTGCCCGCCAAAACACCTGTTGCGGTCGTGGAACGCCTGAATGCCGAGCTGATGAAGGCACTCAAGGACCCGGGTGTGCTGGAGAAGCTGCGCGTGCAGGGAGCAGAGCCGCTGGGGTCCACGCCCAAAGCGTATGGCGACTACATCCAGAGCGAAATCAAGCGCTGGGCAGGCGTTGTCAAAAGCACGGGCGTGTCCCTGGACTGAAAGAAAGCAAGACGATGACCATTCTCGATGGACTGAGCCTGACAGGCATTCCGCCGGAGGGCGAGGCACTGCGCGCCGAGGTGCGTGCTTTTCTGCAGGACGCTGTCAAAGGCATTCCTGTGCATGTCCGCGCCAAATCCTGGAGCGGATACGACCCGGCCCTCAGCCGCAAGCTGGGTGAAAAAGGCTGGATCGGCATGACCTTGCCCAAGGCCTATGGCGGAGGCGAGCGCAGCGCGTTCGCCCGCTATGTGCTGGTGGAAGAGTGTCTGAACTTCGGTGCGCCTGTGGGTTCGCACTGGATTGCCGACCGCCAGAGTGCGCCACTGATCCTCAAATACGGTACGGAAGCGCAAAAGCAGTTCTACATTCCTAGAGTCTGCCGGGGAGAGGTGTTTTTCTGTATCGGCATGAGCGAGCCCAATGCCGGCTCGGATCTGGCAAGTGTGAGGACTAGAGCGGTTCCCAATGAGCAGGGTTTCTTGCTCAATGGCCAGAAGATCTGGACCACCAACGCGCATCATTGCCAGTACATGATTGCTCTGGTGCGAACCTCCGGCAGTGCCGAGGACCGTCACAAGGGCTTGTCGCAAGTCATCGTGGACCTGACATTGCCCGGTGTGACGGTGCGTCCCATCCAGGATCTATCGGGTGACAGCCATTTCTGCGAGGTCTTTTTCGAGAATGTGCAGCTGTCTGCCGATGCGCTGATCGGTGCCGAAGGTCAGGGCTGGGAACAGGTTACCGCCGAACTCGCTTTCGAGCGCAGTGGCCCGGAGCGCCTGTTCTCCAGCATCGTGCTGTTCGATCAATGGCTGCAGTATGCGCGCACGCCGCAGGGACGCAGCGAGTCCGGCATGCGGCTTGCGGGCAAGGTGCTGACGCAACTGGCACCGCTGCGCGCGATGTCGGTATCGGTGCAGCAGAAGCTGACCCAGGGAGCAAGTCCTGTTGTAGAAGCTGCGCTGGTCAAGGAGCTGGGCACGACACTGGAGCAGATGATCCCGGCGGCCATTGCCGAGGAGCTGTTTGCCCGACCGGCCGAGGATGTTCCGGTGGAGCTGCTGCTGACGCTCAAATACGTCACCGAAGCTTCTCCCTCGTTTTCCTTGCGCGGTGGCACGCGTGACATTCTGCGCGGCATGATCGCCCGTGGACTGGGTTTGCGCTGATCGGAGACAAGTTCATGAGCAATAACGATTTGTTTGCAGATGCCGCGCGCAAGGTGCTGGCAGACTGGTGCACCCCTCAGGTGATTCGCGAGATCGAGAGCTCCGGTAGCCGCTCGGTGGCCGTCGCCCGGCTATGGCAGCAGCTGGAGGAAACCGGCCTGGCCGATGCCTTGCTGGCCGAAGAAGAGGGCGGCGCCGGTCTGGGCTTGGGTGAGATATTTGGCGTGCTGGAGCAGTGCGGAGCCCATGCCCTGCCTCTGCCTCTGGGAGAGACCATGCTGGCGCGGGCCATGCTGGCGCAGGCGGATATGGCCTGCCCTGCCGGTAGCATTGCGCTGGCGCAGGGTGCGATGCAGGCAGATGGCGGTTTGCATTGCGCGCTGGTGCGAGGCGGGCAAGTCGCGGACTCGGTGCTGGTGCAAGTGCAAGAGGAAGCCGGGGTCTGGTATCTGCTGAGCGTGTCTCAGGCTGGGCTTGCGCCACACGCTATGGCGCTGGACGCGTCGCTGACCTGGTCGCCAGAGCAGTTGCGGGCCGCCGGCGTCATCCGGCAAGGGCCGCAATTCGATGCCCGGAGCCTGCAGGCCGCCGTGGTGGCCGCGCAGATGGCGGGGGCCATGCGTGACGTGTTCCAGCGCAGCTTGCAATATGCGAACGAGCGTCAGCAGTTTGGGCGTGCTATCGGGAAGTTCCAGGCGATCCAGCATCAGCTGGCAGTTATGAGCGAGCATGTGTTTGCCGCCCGCATGGCGGCTCAGCTCGGTTGCAGCGGTGACGGCATCGAGCCTGACAGATTGCGTGTGGCCGTCGCCAAGGCACGCTGCAGCGAGGCGGCTTTGGTGGTCACGGAGCTTGCGCATGCGATTCATGGTGCTATTGGCTTCACCGAGGAATATGACCTACAGCTGTTTACCCGCAGACTGCATGCATGGCGCCTGACGGCCGGCAGCGAAGCCTATTGGCAGGCATTGGCCGGACAGGCCCTGATGTCGCACGAGGGCATGACACTGGATCTGATCCGTCGGATCACCGATGTCGAGGCCCTGGCTTGAAGCTGCCCCACAACTACGGAGACCTGGAACATGGCATTTCTGAATATTGAACGCGATGGCAGTATCTTGACCGTCACCATGAATCAGCCCGAGACACGCAATGCGCTGACCGGCAATACGGCGGTGGCGGAATTCGTGCAGCTCTGCGCAGACGTGCGCCTGGACGCCAGCGTGAAGGTGCTGATCCTGACCGGCGCCGGCTCTATTTTCAGCTCCGGCGGCAATGTCAAGGACATGAGGCGCTATTTCGATGACGCACTCACTCCCGACATGATTCGCGAGGAATACCGCCAGGGCATTCAGCAAATTCCGAATGCCCTCTACCAGCTGGATGTTCCTGTGATCTGCGCCGTCAACGGCCCGGCTATCGGCGCGGGTCTGGATCTGAGCTGCATGTGCGATATCCGGATTGCATCGGAGAATGCCACTTTTGCGGAGAGCTTTGTTCGTGTGGGCATTGTTCCCGGTGATGGCGGGGCCTGGTTGCTGCCGCGTGTGGTGGGGATGTCAAAGGCCAGCGAAATGGCTTTCACGGGAGAGGCGATCAGCGCGGGCCAGGCATTGGCCTGTGGTCTGGTGAGCCAGGTCGTGCCTCCGGATGAACTGCTGCCGGCAGCCAGGGCATTGGCACTCAAGATTGCTGCCAATCCGGGCGGGGTGATGCGCATGACCAAGCGTTTGCTGCGAGAGGGCCAGAACGCCACGCTGGCTTCGCTGCTGGAAATATCGGCCGGGTATCAGGCAATTGCCCATAAAACGGCCGATCATCGTGAAGCCGTGACGGCCTTTGTCGAGAAGCGGGCTCCCCGCTTCTCATGAGCCGGCAGGTTTGCGTAGCCAGACCAGGTAACAAAGACAGCAAGGGCGCATTTTGCGCCCTTGTTTGTTTTGGCGAAGGCTGCAGCGCCTTGCTTGCTGAGATGATGTTTCGGGTCGGCCAATCCAGCGACGTAATCCCTTGATAATACTAATTACATTGTGTTGCTATTTGCGCTAGGCGAGCGACGCAGCAAGCGGCTTTGCCGGGTTGGCCTCATTTCATGTATCGGAGTGGCCGCTTTGCCGGCTATTTACTTTTCTATGGAATGGATGAAAGCGATGAGATTGACCAAGCTGAACATTGGTGCCCGACTGGGCCTGGGGTTCGCAGTGGTGTTGGCATTTGCCGTGGTGATCACGGTTATCGGCATCTGGCAGCTGCACTCGGTGGGCAAGGCCACGCAGCAGATGATGCAGGAGCCGCTGACCAAGGAGCGCCTGATCAGCGACTGGAACAGCAATGTCAGCGTGGCGGTGGCTCGCACCACGGCCATCGCCAAGAGCAGCGACGCAAGTCTGGTGCAGTTTCTGGCGGCAGATGCGGCCGCCACTACCAAGAGCACGGCCAATGTGCTAAAGCAGATCGAGCCCCTGATCACCCAGCCTGCGGAACGCGAGATCCTGGACAAGATCATGCAGGTGCGCAAAACCTATATTGCCAGCCGCGACAAGGTCAGTCAGCTCAAGGCCGACGGCATGGCCGAAGAGGCTGAGTCCACGTTGATCAACAGCTATGTGCCGGCCGCCCAGGGCTATCTGAAGCTGCTCGGCGAGCTGCTGAACCTGCAGCGCGCCAGCCTCGACGCCAAGGCGGCAGAGGTGGAGCAGATCGAGAGCAGCAGCAGGACGTACTTCCTGATTTTGGCCTTGCTGGCTCTGACCATCGGCACCGTCAGCGCCTGGCGTCTGACGCAAGGCATCACCGCTCCGCTCAAGCATGCGGTCAGCGTGGCCCGCCGCGTGGCCGATGGTGATCTCACGGCCCGGATCCATGTGAGCAGCAGCGATGAAACCGGGCAGCTCATGCAGGCCTTGCACGATATGAATACCAGCCTGGATAGGCTGGTGGGGCAGGTGCGTCAGGGCACGGACAGCATTGCCACAGCGTCGGGCCAGATTGCGGCGGGCAACCATGATCTGTCTGCGCGCACGGAAGAGCAGGCCAGTTCCCTGCAGCAGACCGCTGCCTCCATGGAGCAGCTCACTTCCACGGTCAAGCAAAACGCCGATAACGCCAGTCAGGCCAATCAGCTGGCGCTGTCAGCCTCCGATGTGGCCGTCAAGGGCGGCATGGTGGTGTCGCAAGTGGTGGAGACCATGGGGGCCATCAGCCAGTCCTCGCGCAAGATTTCCGACATCATCGGCGTGATCGACAGCATTGCTTTCCAGACCAATATCCTGGCGCTGAACGCCGCCGTGGAAGCGGCCCGTGCCGGCGAACAAGGTCGCGGCTTTGCCGTCGTGGCATCGGAAGTGCGCTCTCTGGCCGGTCGCAGCGCTGAAGCGGCCAAGGAAATCAAGCAGCTGATTCAGGCCTCGGTCACCAAGGTGGAAGAGGGCAGCGCGCAGGTCAGCCAGGCCGGTCAGACCATGGATGAAATCGTCAGCAGCGTGCAGCGCGTGACGGACATCATGGGTGAGATCACAGCCGCCAGCCATGAGCAGACCAGCGGCATCGAGCAGATCAACCGCGCTGTGGCCGAGATGGATCTGGTGACTCAGCAGAATGCCGCTCTTGTGGAAGAGTCCACCGCTGCTGCGCAATCCATGCAGCAGCAGACCAGCGACCTGTCGCAGATGGTCAGCGTCTTCCGCCTCAAGAGCGCTTGATTCCGTGACGCTGCCGCAGTCCAGGCTGAAGGGCTTGCGGTTGCCGCTTCCGCTTTGCTGATCTCCGAGACATGAAATATGGTGTGAGGCACTTCCGCCATATTCCGTCCGAGCGGCTGCCTGCATTCTTTGCAGTGTGCCAGGACTCGATGCTGAGATCGGGCTGTGAGCTGCTTGCCCGTATTAGCGGTTGCGTACTTGAGTCAGCAACTGCTTGCAGTTCACATCGTCGTCAGCGGCAGGTACGGTCAGCGGTACCAAAGCCAGTGCCGCTGGTGCAAAAACGGCAGCAGCCACTGCAGCGCCGGCACGGGCTGCCAGGGGGCCTGGCTCCAGGCCCACATCGGGCTTGGCAAAGCTGCCGCGCACATAAAGTGGCGTGCGCAACGAAAAGAACTTCCACTTCAGCGATTCGGGGACGATGCGCAGATTGAGCTGTTCCTGCGCCAGATTGATCTCGCCCGTGGCCTCAACAACGGCTTCTGTGGTGGCCAGCTTGGCCATGCGTGGGCGGGCAATGCCTTGTTGCACATTGAAGTCGGCCACGGCACAGCGCAGCTGAACTTCCTTGTCACTGCCAAACAGCTTGGCGATGACGATGGAGCCTACGTTCAGCCCCGCGAGGTCCAGCAGTTGCGAGCTGAAAGTGCCGTCGCGTACAAACAGGCGCAGCGAACCATTGCCCGTGCCCAGCCACTGTGCCAGCGACTCGCCCTGTCCGGTGAGCGCGACTGCGCCATCGAGCCGGCCCAGGCTTTTCTTCATCTTTTCAATCGTGGGAAACAGGGCGGAGAGCTTGAGCGACTGCACCTGTGCGTTGAGTTTGGCAGCAACGGGCTTGGCATGGCTGTCCACGCTGGCGTCGATATTCAGCGAGCCTTCGGCGAGGCCGAACTTCAGTGGCGAGAGGGTGAGTCTGCCGTTGTCCAGCAGCGCATGCACGCTGAGGTTTTGCAGGGGCAGAGCTTCGGGCCGCAGAATATGGCTGCTTTCATAGCGCAGGTCGAGATCCATCTTGTCCCAGTTCTCGGTCTGGAACCGGACTTGTGGCAGTACCTTGCCGTTGACGGGTTGGGGCTTGTCGGGGCTGCCGGACGGGGCTGCGCCTATGACCGGTCCCAGATCCACCAGTCGCAGTTGTTTGGAGTGCAGCTGTGCCGTCAGCTTTGGCCGATGCTGGGCGGAGCGGTATTGGAGATCGCCACGCAAATCGCTCTGACCCAGCTTGCCCTGAAAATTTTCGTACTGCCAGACGGCTTTGCCCGGCGCTAGGCTGCCGATCAGACGGCCGCTGGTTTCGAACGGCGGAGTGGCGGGCAGCAGCAGGCCGCTGAGCTCGAACAGGTCGGCCATGCTCTTGCCGCGTATCTGAACTTGAAAGTCCAGTCCGTCCAGTGTCTTGGGATTGTCGAGAATCCCCTCAGCAAACGCTTGCAGGCTGCCGGCCTTGGCCGATATGCGCAGCGGAAAGCGCAGCCTGTCCTGACGTAGATCCAGTACCGGTCCCGCCAGACCCTGGGCCTGAATCCGCGCGCGGGTCTTGCCTTGATGCAGATAGCCAGCGAGGTCGAAGCGCACACCATAAGGTTGATCGGCGCTGACCGGTCTGCGCAGCGTGTCGAAACGGGCGCGCACGGCCATGTTCTTGACGGCGTCGGACCAGCCCAGAACGCCGTCGCTGATGCGCAGCTGGCCTATTTCAAAACTCCACTTCGGGCCGTTGCTTGCGGGCTTGTCAAATGTCCAGTTGTTCTCGCCCTTGTCGTTGCGGGCCAGCACCATATCCGGGGCCTGCAACAGCAAGGAGTCGAGTTGTACATGGCGCGCCAATAGTGGCAAAAGGCGCAGGCTGGCCGTGGCATTTGCTGCGGTGATCATGGTGCGAGCATCGCGCTCGGGCGGTTGCCGGCCGGCATCTGCTATGGCGTCTTCGTCATCTACGCTCGTCTTTTTCTCGTTCGCTACCTGGTCTTGCTCGGGCAGGCGACCGGTATTGAGCTCCTTGGGTGTCGCAGGCAATACCGGCTGTTTGTCATCGGCTTTTTCAGGTGCCTGCCGAACCAGCCAGCCCTGGGGCTGCGAAAGTGTCAGATCGCTGGCATGCAGCACCACTCCGGGCACCCAGTGGCGCCAGCCCGTATCGAGGGGCTGTGGCCAGGTCCATTGCAGCTGCAGGTTACCGTTGATGGCAAAGTCGCGGCCCGCGGAAGTGCTGACTTTTTCATTGATCCATGGCCTGAGCTTGTTCCAGTCCATGAAGGCAATCAGCAGTGCCGCTGCCAGAATCAAGGCCAGCAGCAGCGCAATCGCAATGGCCGCCCAGCGCAGCCAGTGGCGCGTCAGGCGCTGATGTGCAGGATTGGGTTCAGAGGCTGAAGTGCTGGCGTTATCGACCATGGCGGTTGCATCCTTTTGCCACATGCTATTACGCATAGAGGTACTGCCTCGTCATCCAATTGCCTGACGCATGCAGGTCCGCATGCTATGAGTTCAGAAGTTTCCACACCGGTCGAGGAAACGGTGCAGCAGCTCGAAGCCTCCTTGTGTTGTGGGCGCAATCGTCTGCAGCAATGGCTACAGCGCTTCAAGAAATGCAGCTCCACTCCGCAAGAGACTTCAGCATCGACTTTCTGGCGCTTGTGCTTCTCCAGCGCGCGTCGTACCAGTGCAGTCAAACGGCAAGATTGCCGATGGACCAGGAAACACCGGTATCGAAGTTCGCCTTCAGCTCGTCCGCTGCATGTTCCAGCTCGGTCAGAAACATTTCCATTGCGGCTGCCATCGCATAGCCGGTGCGCTGATAAGCGCAGCTGTGCAGCAGCGAACCGGCATCGTGCAACGCACGCCAGCTCAGACGCTCAGCGGCCATGTCTTCCGCCACATTGTCCGGCAGCATGAAGGCCAGTGCCTGGCCGCTTGCCACCAGGCGACGGGCCATGGGGATGCTGCTGGTCTCCACCAGCGGCTGGATCCGGCTCAGCGCACCGTCGCCCAGACGCTCGAGCATGCTGCGCAACTCCATGTCGGGAGTCATCATGATCAGCGGATAGGCCAGGCAGTCACGCAGACGCAGCAGTCGCGGACGCATTCGCAGAGGGTGGTCCGGAGCCATCACCACGCCCAGGGGCTGTGCCCAGGAGCGCATCTCCTCGACACCGGCAGGAGGTGTTCGGCGCAGGCAGTAGGCCACATCGATCTCGCCCTGAGCCACATGGCGCAGCAGCTCTTCACCGATTCCGGCGCGCACGCTGAAGGTGATATCGGGATAGCGTTGATGCATTGCCGCAATCACCTGAGGCACGAGGTATTCGGCCGTCGCGTGGGGAACACCCACGCTTACATGCCCATGTCGCAAGGCATTCAGATCTTCGACCTGGGCCAGGGCATTGTCAAAGTCTCGCTGACTGCGCCTGATTGCTGCCAGCACGATCTCGCCCGCCACGGTCAGCTGCATGCCTCTGGGCAACCGGTCGAACAGAGGCTGACCGACCTGCGCTTCGAGATTGAGGATCTGCTGGTTGACCGCTGCGGCGGTCAGGTGCAGCGTCACCGAGGCCTTTCGCACCGAGCCTCGGCGCGCCACCTCGTCAAAGCACCGAAAGGCTTGTGAAATCGCTGGCATGGGCTGAGTGTAAAGTTTTTTCTGACATCTATTAAAAAACAATCAGCTATTCCTGACGCTGACGAACTCCTAGAGTGGCAGCCATCAATCCCTCAAGTCACAGAAAGAACCCCATGGCTACCACCGTTGACCAGGTCACCCAACGCCGACGCGGCACAGGTCTTATCGCTCATGACAGCGCTCTCAGCGCCGGCGGCTACACATTGATCGCCCCCCAGACGGCCGATGGACATGTCTACCTCATAGATATCCACGGTCAGGTGGCGCATGAGTGGAAGCTGCCTGTACGCGCCGGTCGCCATGCGGTCATCTTGCCTAACGGCAATCTCGGCTACAACGGAAACCATCGTGAATCGCCTGATCTCTATGCGCCCTGGTCCATGTGGCATGGCGGTGATTTCTACGAGGTCAGGCCCGACGGGGAGGTGGTCTGGCGCTATGAAGACCCGACACACCACCATGACGCACAGTGGTTGCCCAACGGTCATCTGCTCTATGCAGCCTGTGCCCCTGTTCCCCAGGGCTTTGCCGAACGGGTGCCCGGCGGCACCTCCCTTGGTGCTGATGAGCTGATGTATGGCGATGTGATCCGGGAAGTGGACCGCACAGGTCGATTGGTCTGGGAATGGAAGGCCTGGGAGCATCTGGAGCCTGAGGATTTCCCCATTCACCCGGGCTTCGGCCGCTATCACTGGCCCCTGGTCAACGGACTCGGGCTGGCCGCCGATGGGACAGTGCTCATGAGTCTGCGCACCACCTCGGGAATCATTGGCGTGGACAAGGCCAGCGGCAAAGTGAAGCTGCATATCCCGCCATCGGTGGTCTCGCACCAGCATGCTCCGGTTGCGCTGGCAAACGGCCATGTCCTGACCTTTGACAACGGCAACTTCCGCCAGGGAGCCCATGTGGCTTTCTCGCGTGTGCTGGAGATAGATCCTGTTTCCCACGAGATCGCATGGAGCTACCAGGACGAGATGGTCAACGCCTTCTACACCGCCTTCATGGGCAGCGCGCAGCGGCTTTGGAACGGCAACACGCACATCACGGAGTCCGCCACTGGGCGATTGTTTGAAGTGACGCCGCAGGGCGAGCTGGTCTGGGAGTTCATTCTGCCCTGGTTCGGCGAGTACTCCGATGCCGCTGCACGCCGCACAGGCCCGGGGCGCTTGAACACGGTGTTCCAGACTTGGCGCTATCAGGCAGAGCAACTGCCTTGGCTGTCCCGCTGAGCCATTCCAGGCCCAGCAGAAAGATCATCATGCAAATACGACGCAGACAGTTTGCAGCCTGGGCGCTGGGCGCTCCACTGCTTCAGCAACTGCCACTGGCCAGCCAGGCGACGGCACAGGCCTGGCCTTCCCAGGCACTGACGGTGGTGGTGCCCTTCGCACCGGGCGGCAGTGTTGATGTGGCTGCCAGACTGGTCATGCCACGTCTGGCAGAGCGCCTGGGCCAGCCCGTGATCATAGAGAACATGGTCGGGGCATCGGGGACTATTGCAACGCAGCGTGTTATCAAGGCCAGACCCGATGGCTATACCTTGCTCTTCGGTGTGGCCAGCTCGGTGCTGGTCGCGCCGCTGATCTCGCCGACCAAGTTTCGCTACGACGGACTGCAGGAGCTGAAGCCCGTGGCACCTGTAGCCTCTTCGGTCTTTGTGCTGCTCGCACGCCCGGGACTAGCTGCGGGCAGTGCGGACGATCTCATTGAACTTGCGCGCCAGAAGCCGGGGCGACTGACCCTGGGCACCGATGGCATCGGAACCAGCCTGCACCTGACGGGGGAGCTGATTCAGCAGATGTCCGGTATCGATCTGGTACATGTTCCCTACAGATCTGGCCCGCAGGTGCTGACCGAGCTGGCAGGTGGTCAGATCGACCTTGCCGTTCTGCCTGTTGCGCTGGCGCAGCCGTTTGTTCTGGAGGGCAAGGTCAAGGCACTGGGTGTGACATCCCGCCAGCGTCTGATCACGCTGCCCCAGGCGCCAAGTCTTTCGGAGACGCCGGCCCTTCGCAATCTGGAAGTCGAGGCCTGGCAAGGCTTGCTGGCTCCCGCTCATACAGATGCCCGTATCGTGAAGCGTCTGGCCGATGAAATCGCGATCCTGCAAGCGGACCCCGAGATGGTCAGAAAACTGACGGACGCAGGCTTCAAGCCCATGCGTATGGGGCATCCTCAGTTTCTGGCCTATCTGGAGCAGGAGAAAAGAGTTCTGGAGAACACCATTCGCAAAGCCAATATCCGAACAGATTAGCCGGCGCGAAGTCGCATCATGGTCTGACCAGGGCCCGTGGGGCCACGAAAGCCAGGAGCCGGGCCAGCCACTAAAATCCCGCGCCATGCATAACTCCCACGATCCCAAGGTTCTGCCGGTGCGCGATGGCGTCAGCCCCAGCTGTGTGGTCTTGCCGTCCCAGGGCGGGGGCCTGCTGATCGACTTTCTGTGCGAACGCCTGCCCGCTGTCGGGCGCGCAGACTGGCTGCGCCGCATGGCAGCCGGTCAAGTGGTCAGCGAAGCGGGAGACAAGGCCGGTCCGAATGCTGCATTCATGCCGGGGCTGCGCTATTACTACTATCGCGAACTGGAGGCCGAGCCAGAGATTCCGTTCGCGGCTGAAGTCATCCATCGCGATGCGCATCTGCTCGTTGCGGACAAGCCGCATTTTCTGCCTGTGGTGCCAGCCGGCCACTATCTGCAGAACACGCTGCTGGTGCGGCTCAGGCGCGAGTTCGACCTGCCCGAGCTGTCGCCGATTCATCGCATCGACCGCGACACTGCGGGGCTGGTGGTGTTTTCGGTACAGCGCGCCACACGCGGCATCTATCAAGGGCTGTTCAGGGACAGGGCCATTCACAAGGTCTACGAGGCCGTGGCGGCTTACCGCGCGGAGCTGAGCTTTCCGCGCGAGCACGCGAGCCGCATGGAGGAGAGCGGGCATTTCTTTCGCATGCATGAGGTGGCTGGCGAACCCAATAGCCGCACCCTGATGGAAATCATCGAGCACAACAGCGCCTGGGCGCGTTACCGGCTCAGTCCGGTTTCGGGCAAGCGCCATCAGCTGCGTGTGCATATGGCGGCGCTGGGTCTGCCGCTCAGGGGCGATGCGTTCTATCCCATGGTCAATGACCCGGAGCCGGGCGACTATTCCAGGCCCTTGCAGCTGTTGGCGCGCAGCCTGGCCTTCGATGATCCCCTGACTGGACAACGGCGCGAGTTCACCAGCCGGCGCAGCCTGCAGGCGCTGCCGCGCGACTGAGCGCAGTCCTGTCCGACCCTTGCCAGGTCAGGGGAAACGCCGAGTGCTGCAGTTTATCGGACAAAACTGTCCGATAATTGGCGCCATGTCCACCACCCGTCCTCCATCCGCCGAACGCCGCGCCCAGTTGTTGGACGCGGCCGATGCCGTGTTTGCCGAGCATGGCGTGACCGCACCCCTGGATCTCATCGTCGAGCGTGCCCAGGTGGGCCGTGCCACGCTGTATCGTCAGTTTCCGGACCGTCGCGCCATCATGCTGGCGCTGCTGGAGCGCTCGGTCGAGAAGACCCGCGCCGCCGCAGCTTCCTGGAAGGACGACGACCAGGCCTTCTTCAAGCTGCTGGCTCTGGTGGGCGAGCGCATTGCTGTGTCCGCCACGCTGGTGGACTACTGGCGTACGGTGGACCAGAGCGATGCAGAAGTCATTCATGCGCGCCAGCAGATGTGGCTGGTGTTCGAAGAGCCCATGAAGCGTGCGGTGGCCAAGGGCCTGTGCAAGCAGGCCTTGAATGCCAAGGATTTGTCTCTGGTGTTCGGCATGCTGGGCGGTGCCCTGCGTGGCGAAACTCCTGCCCAACGCAAGCAACTGGCGCGTCGTGCCTTGCAAATCATTCTGGACGGAATCAAGGCCTGAGGTTTATGAGTCAAGCTGCAGCACAAGCCACTGGGGCTCAAGCCAATCAAGAAGGCCCGAAACCTCCCAGCAGCCAGGCTTCAGCTTCTCCAGCCATTGCGCAGGGGCCCGTCATCCTGCTGCGCCGCCCGCCGGACTGGGCCGAGCATGAAAAGCCCGCGCTGCCTGGCTCGCCGGCCATGCCCCATCACGAGCCCTGGGTCCGCGTCTGCTATGGGCTGATTGCGGTCCTGGTCGGGCTGACTGGCGGCCTGGGCAATGCCTTGTTCACCGCCAATCTGCCCACGATTCAGGGACAGTTGGGGCTGACGGCGGTCGAGGCCGCCTGGCTTACGGGCGCCTACGTCATGTTCAATATGACGGCCAATCTGCTGGTCTACAAATTCCGCCAGCAGTTTGGCATGCGCCTGTTCACCGAGATCGGCTTGGGCTGCTACGCGGCGCTCAGCGTGCTGCATCTGCTGCTGGGCAGCTACGACAGCCTGATTCTGCTGCGTGCGGCCAGCGGCTTGGCCGCCGCGACTTGCTCGTCGCTGAGCACGCTCTACATGCTGCAGTCGGCACCGCGCACCTATGTGCTCAAGATGCTGGTGATCGGCGTGGGCGTGGTCCAGCTGGCCACGCCGCTGGCCTGGATTCTGTCGCCGGGTCTGCTCTATAACAGCGAGTGGCACAACCTCTATCTGTTTGAAGCCGGTCTGGCGCTGATGTCCTTTGCCGCCGTGGTGCTGCTCAAGCTACCCTCGGGCCTGTACATCAAGACCTTCGAGAAGCTGGACTTCGTCACCTTCAGCCTGATGGTGCCGGGTCTGGGCCTGTTGATTGCGGTGCTGGTCCAGGGCTACTCGCGCTGGTGGTTCGATACGCCGGGGCTGGCCTGGATGCTGGTGGCGGCGATCGCGCTGCTCAGCGTCGCGCTTTACATCGAACACCATCGTGCCAACCCCATGCTCCACACGCGCTGGTTCGCGCAGATGCCGACGATCCGTTTCGTGATCGGAGCCATCTTGCTGCGCTTTCTTACGGCTGAGCAAAGTTACGGCGTGGTGGGGTTGATGCGCACGCTGGGCATGACATCCGACCAGATGCAGCCGCTATTCATGGTGATTCTGGTGGGGACACTTATAGGTGTTGCATTGTCTGCTATTACTTTCGGTGTTCCCAATATGGACAAGCAGATCGTGGTGGCGATTGCACTGTTTGCCGTGGCAGCGTTTCTCGATCACCACCGCAGCAGCGTGGACCGTCCTTCGGACTTTTTCTTCAGCCAGTTTCTGCTGGCGGTGGGCTCGGGCGTCTTCATGGGCCCGCTGATGCTGACCGGCATCATCCAGGGGCTGAAATTCGGTGCCAACCACATGCTCACCGCCGTGGTCACGATTTCCATGACCCAGGCCATGGGCGGCTTGCTGGGTTCGGCCTTGCTGAGCACTTACCAGACCTACCGCGAGCAGATCTACTCCGTGGCTCTGGTGGCGCAGATGGACCCGACCGACCCCGTGGTGGCCGAGCGGCTCAAGATACAGAACCAGATCTACGGCAAGGTGACGCCCGATCCCGCCATGCGCGCCAACCAGGGAACGCTGCAGCTGTCGCAGATTGTGCGACGCGAAGCCAATGTGCGCGCCTATAACGATGTGTTTGCGCTGACGGCCGCCATCGCCTTGCTGTATCTGCTCTGGAGTCTGGGAGCCTCGGCGCGCGTGCGCCAGGCTGCGGCCATGGTGCGCGCCATGACACGGCAAAGCGGCAACCAGGTAGCGGCAGCCGCCGGGACCGACGGTACGCCCCAGCGCGCACCTTCGGTGGCGCCGGCTGCAGAGCCTGAGGCAGCGAACGCCCATGAGCCCGACGCATCGCAGCGTGTCACGGTCGTGGTGCAGCCCACGGCCACCGATGCCTACGGCGATGTGGAAGAGGGCGCTCAGGCCGGGCCCGCCAGTCCGGCGCAGACCGTGGTGATCGAAGGCGCGCAGGCCACGCACCTGGCTGCCGCTGCGCAGGCGGCCGAGACTCGCGAGCAGGCCGTGCTGGCCAGCCGCGACCCCCTGCAGGACAACGCCCAGGCGCTCGAACTCGAGGCCGAACTGGAGCAGGAAATCGACAAGGACACCCGCAGCAGCCCTGCGGCCGACGATGGCGGCCGGGATGGCTCCGGCCCCCAGGCAAGGAACTCAAACCGATAACAGCAAGAGATTGAGCATGAGCGACAGTCAACAACCCCATTCTCCCGCCGCCTCTGCGGCGACAACTGCCCCTTCACCCGCTGCAGCCTTGCCTCCCACGCCGAAGAAGATCAAACCTTCTTTGCGCAGCGTGCTCATCATGCTGGTCGTGGCCCTGGCAGGCATGCTGCTCGTGCTGCGGGCCTGGAATCTGTGGCCTTTCAACAGCTCTGTGGTGACCACGGACAATGCCTATGTGCGTGGTGCCGTCACCGTGCTGGCTCCGCAGGTCAATGGCTACGTGACCGAGGTGCTGGTCAAGGATTACGAGCAGGTCAAGGCCGGCCAGGCGCTGGTGCGCATCGATAGCCGCAGCTATGAAGCGGCCGTCGCCCAGGCCCAGGCGCAACTGGCCAATGCCCAGGCGCAGCTGAGCAATTCCGAACAGACACAGGCCCAGAACCGTGCCACGCTGAGCGCCAGCCGCGCCGGTCTGGCTGCCGTGGAGGCTGAGGCCCAGCGCTCGCAGGCGGAGCTCAAGCGTGTGCAGGAGCTGGCCGAGCGAGGCTCCGTGTCTCTGAACGAACGCGACAAGGTGCGCGCCACCTCGCGCCTGGCCGCGACCAACGTGGCCAAGGCCCAGGCAGACATCGCGATCAACCAGGAAAAGATCAAGGCCACGACCGTGGGCCGTGACTCTCTCAAGGCCCAGGTGCAGATGGTCGAGGCGCTGCTGCGCCAGGCACAGATCAATCTGGACAACACCGTGGTCCATGCACCCAGCGATGGACAGGTCAGCGAGGTATCGGTACGCAAGGGCCAGTACGTGGCAGCCGGTACGCAGCTCATGTATGTGGTGCCGCCCACTTACTGGGTGGTGGCCAATTACAAGGAAACCCAGACCGCCCGGGTGCAGATCGGCCAGGTCGTGAGCTTCAGCGTGGACGCGCTGGGCGGCTTGCGCCTCAAGGGTCATGTGCTGGAGATTGCACCGGCCACGGGTTCGGAGTTCAGCGTACTCAAGGCCGACAACGCCACGGGCAATTTCACCAAGGTCGTACAGCGTTTGCCCATCAAGATTGCCATCGACGAGGGCCAGGCCGATGCGGCGCGGCTGCGCCCTGGGATGTCGGTCATCGTGCGCCTCGATACTGCACAAAAAGTAGAGCATTCAGCGCAGACCCATCAAGCGATTGAGGCCAATTCGGCTCAAAAATCTCAAGCGCCCGCAGTTTCCGCATCCGAACAGGCCAAGCCATGAAGAACGCCTTCCATACCGTGCGTGTCTTGCCCTTGGCGCTTGCATTGCTGATGGCTGGCTGCAGCGTGCCCAGTCTGACCCGGGCCCCGGACAGCGCCCGGCCTGCAGTGCCAGCCAGCTGGAGCACGGAACGGGCTGCAGGTGCTGCCAGCGCAGTTCAGACCGATTGGTGGCAGGCCTTTGGTGATGCGCAGCTGAGTCGCTGGGTGGAGCTGGCGCTTGAGCACAACAACGATGTGCTCACCGCCCTGGCCCGGGTGGAGGAGGCACGTGCGAATCTCGATGTGACGGGCTCGGCAGCTGCGCCTCAGCTGTCACTCAGCGCACCGGGCTCGGCCAACCGCAGCCTGAGCGCACGAACCGGCCAGATGGTGCATGTGCGTTCGGCTCAGCCCGTGCTGCAAGCGAGCTGGGAGCTGGATCTCTGGGATCGCCTGGGCAGTCTGAGCCGGGCCACCGATCAGCGCCTGCAGGCCAGCCAGGCGGATCGCGACGCGATGCGTCTGACGGTGGCCGCGACCGTGGCGCAGGCCTATATCGCTCTGCGCTCGCTGCAGGCCCAGCTCGCCGTGGCCGAGGATACGGTGAAGTCGCGCGAGGATGCGTTGCGTCTGCTCACCGACCAGGTGCGTGTGGGCTATATCTCGCAGCTGCAGCAGAGCCAGGCACTGGCCGAGCTGGAAAGCGTGCGGCAATCGGTGCAGCAGCTGTCTCTGGCGCTGCAGCGCCAGCGCATAGCACTGATGCAGCTGGTGGGCGGCAGCGGTGATGACCAGGCACAGGCCCTGGCCCGTTCCAGCTTGAGCGCCCATGCTGGGCTCGAGTCCATGAGCCTGCCCGCCATGCCTGCACCTGGCTTGCCATCGGGCTTGCTGGAGCGCCGCCCCGACATTGCGCGCGCCCAACTGCTGCTGGCGGCCAGCGACAGCAATCTTGCGGCACAGCGCGCGGCCTTTTTGCCGCAGGTGAGCCTGAGTGCGAACTTCGGCAGCCTGTTCATCAACGCGCTGGATTACAACCCGGCCCGGGTCTGGTCGCTTGGCGGCAGCATTCTGGCGCCGCTGTTCAACGGCGGTCGCCTGCAGGGCCAGTTCGATGCGGCATCTGCCCAGCGCGATCAGGCCGCTTACGCCTATCGCGGCGTGGTCATCAAGGCCTTTGGCGATGTGGAAACAGCCCTGGTCAGCTCCCAGCAACTGCAAGCCCAGTGGGAGCATGCCAAGGAACGCGAAAAAGTGCTGGGTCGTACCCTGGGCTTTGCCAAGGATCGCTATGAGGCCGGCTACGCCAGCTATCTGGAGGAGCTGGATGCCCAGCGAAATCTGTTTGCCGTGCAGCAGGAAGTGCTGCGCCTGCGCCAGAGCCAGCTGGAAAACGCCGTGGCGCTGTACCAGGCGCTGGGTGGCGGCTGGCAACTGGCGGATACGACCGCCCCGCAACCTTGAGTTCGAGTCGAAAGCTCCTGAAAAGTGAGTTCTCTTCGCTTGTCTGTTATGAGTTTTAGGGCATCTTGAAGTAGTACCAAAGGCCGGCAGCAGCCAGTGCCAGTACCAGCAGCCACAGATACTGACCTTGTCCTTTGGGGACTTCGCCGGGCGCGGTTGCCGTGGCCCGAGAGTCGGTTTGCGCGCTGGCCCGCACCGATTGCCGCTGCAGGATCTGCCAGTCCAGCGCAATGCCATCCATGGCCGCATCGATATGTTCCTTGGCCTGGGCCAGACCCAGGCCCGTGGCCTCGCGCAGCAGCTTGATGGCTTCGATCTTGTTGCCGCGTGCCATGGCGTCTTCCACCTCGGCCCTGGTCTCTGCAGGCACTGCGTTTGCGCCGGACAGCAACGCCTCTATGGCCTCTGCATGATCGCCGCTCACGGTGACGCTGGTGGTGGTCTTGCCATTGACGGTCGTGGTGGTGGTCTTGATGGAAGAGAAGGAACTGTTGGACGCGGCGTCGTCCCGATTCAGCTGGTCCAGCAGCAACGTGGCATCTTTCATGCTCAGTTTTTCCAGCTGCTCGCGCAACTGCTGTATCGCCTGCGTCTGCTCTGCAGCGCCATGCTGGACAAAGTCCGGCTCGTCGCTGGCTTCCAGCAGATCTTTGGCCTCCTTCAGACCCAGCCCGCTTTGCTCGCGCAGCTGTTTGATGGCTTCGATCTTGTGACCGCTTTGCCAGTGCTTGAGGATCTCTGCTGGAATCTGTGTGGGCATGGGCTGCTCTTCAAGGTTGTGGCTGTTGAACCAGGCGTTAGCCGCAGTCCACTTGCAGATGGCTGAAGTCCCTGGCGTGCAGCTTGGCATCCTCGATAAAGGCCATGAGCCGTGCACCGTCCTGCCAGCACCAGTGGAATTCCTCGTGCGACTGCAGCGTCAGCAGCGAGCGCCAGTGCGAGCTGCCGGGGTGTTCCTCGGCCTCGGGCGTGGGGTCGTAGCCCAGGCTGTCCCAGGAGGGGCGGCCCAGCAGATAGTCGCGAGGCAGATCGCCGCTTTCCTCAAGCCCATGGAGCCAGTCCTGGAGTTCATCGAACTCCACGGGCCAGTCCTTGCACAGCTCCTCGTGGCGAGGAAGGTCGATGCCGTTCTCAAACTGCAGCGCACGGCTGTCCGTGACCCACTGGTGGGGAGCCTGGATTTCATGCATGCCGCTGATGTCCGGCCAGTAGAACGCCTTGAGATAGTCCTGGTCGCGCCAGAAGATGGCGTCGTCCTCGTCAAAGCCGTGGAACAGCGACAGCAGGCCGCTGGCCGGCAGCTCTGCAGGGCGACCGGGTCTGCCGGGGAGCTCGGCAAAGTTGATCTGTCCGACAAACAGGTAGTGGCCGTTCGGATGCTCGGGCCAGACAAAGCCCGCTGGCACCATGGGCTGGCCGCCAAAGCGGCTTTGCAAGGGCTCGCCCATGGTGGGGCCCAGGCGACTGGCGACGGCGGGCTGGGCCAGATTCAGGAAGTATTGCTTGTGCGCCTTGAGCAGCGGCGAGGCATCCAGGTGTTTTTCAAGCGTTGTGAAGTCCATGAAGCTTGGGGCAGTGAGTTTGCAGGCCATTCTGGCCCAGACGGCGGCCCTGCCTTGCCAGAGACTGTCCGCTAGATGCAACAAAACGTCTGTTCGTTGCATTGCTGGAGGCTGACGCTTGCAAATTCATCGCTGCATGTGCAAGTACTCATTGGATTTGAGGCGAAATCGGCTCACAATCTCCGAAAGGCTGTTGCACGAAACCGAAACCGGCCTGTCCAGCTGATCGGTCCATGCCTTGTAGGTGCGCAGTGCCATGGCATGCAACTGGTCTATGTGTTGCGGCAGTCGGGCCAGGATCTGGGCCTCGCTCTGAACGGCCGGACCCCGGGCCTGCAGCAGCTCATCGTGGCCCTCGCCGCACCATTGACGCACGCTGTCTGCGGTCACTTCCAGATGGCCTTGAAACGCCCATTGCCGGCCGTGGACAAAGCCCTTGTTCAGGCAATGCTGGCCGTACATAGTGCGCCTGGCGGCCGTCGGAATGTCGAAAGTGTCGTAGTGCCAGTTGAAGATGGTGGCTTGCGCGGGCAGGTTCATCAGTTGCTGAGCGCAGGGGGTGATGCGGACTTCGCTCCAGCCGATATTCGCGCAGGGGTTGCGCCAGACGCCTGCGCCCATGGCGCGGGCCAGCATCTGCGCGCCAAAGCAGTGGCCCAGCACGGGGATGTCGTACTGCAGGGCACTTTGCAGCAAGCAGCGCTCTTCATCGATCCAGAGCAACTGCTCGTTGGCGCAATGGTTGCTGCCCAGCACGATGATGCCGCGATAGTCGCGCGCATTGGCCGGGGCCGCGCCTTCGGCACAGGGATCTATCAGCACATGGGCAATGTCTTGCTGGCGCAAATGGTCGAGCAGGATGCCAGGGCCTTGCGATGCTTCATGCTGGAGGATGGCGACAGGCTTCATGGGAGGCGGGCTTGAAGGGCAAGCCGGTTGTTGCGAAGCCTTGAATCTAGAAAATCAGGCGTCAAGCCCTGGTATGGATTGTGGCTGCTGCTATCAAGATTGCATAAAGAAAGACAGCTCGGTCCGGCGTCATCCAGGCTTTCCAATTTCCGTCAGCGTGCCATACTGGGCTGCCGCCGCCCGACTGCGGCGGCCTCTATCACTGCAAAAGCATGGCTATGTCACAAAGCAAACACGGGCTTCAGGGGGCTGGGAATACGGGGCAGGGCAGCAGCCAGTCGGCACTGACATTGGCGGCTCTGGGGGTGGTGTTTGGCGATATCGGTACCAGCCCGCTCTATGCGTTCAAGGAGGCTTTTACCGGCGCCCATGGACTGACGGTGGGTCCCGATAATGTGCTGGCTGCGCTCTCGGCCCTGCTGTGGGCCGTGATCGTCATCGTCGCCATCAAATACGTGTGGGTGGTGCTCAGCCACGATAACGATGGCGAGGGCGGCGTGCTGGCGCTGACGGCGCTGGCCCACCGCGTGATGGGCGATCAGTCGCGCCGCTCGCGCTTTGTGGTCGGGGCCGGCGTGTTTGCGGCCGCACTGTTTTATGGGGACGCCATCATCACGCCGGCGATTTCCGTGCTCTCTGCCGTGGAGGGTATGAGCATTGCCACGCCGGAGTTCGAGCATTTCATCGTACCTATCACGATAGGCATACTGATCGGACTGTTTTCCATTCAGATGAAGGGCACCAGTGTGGTGGGGAAGCTGTTCGGCCCGGTCACCATTGTCTGGTTCCTCTGCATTGCCTGGGCGGGCGTGGCCAGCATTGTGCAGACGCCCATGGTGCTGCAGGCCGTCAACCCGCTGCATGCGCTGCGCTTCGCCGTGCAACACACGGACAAGGCCTTCTTTCTGCTATCGGCAGTGTTTCTTGCGATGACAGGTGCCGAAGCTCTTTATGCCGATATGGGCCACTTCGGCAGCCGGGCCGTGCGTCTGGGCTGGTATGGACTGGTGTTTCCGGCTCTGATGCTCAATTACTTCGGCCAGGGCGCCTTGCTGTTGCGTGATGCATCGGCTGCCAGCAATCCTTTTTTTCTGTTGGCTTCGCCGTCCTGGCTGCTGATTTTTGTGGTGTTGGCCACGGCCGCCACGGTGATTGCCTCTCAGGCGACCATCTCGGGGGCCTATTCCATGACGCTGCAGGCCAGCCGCCTCGGGTATCTGCCGCGTGTGCGCGTGCTGCATACCTCCGATCAGGAGCAGGGCCAGATCTATATCCCCAGCGTGAACTGGCTGATGCTGCTGGCCGTGATCGCGCTGGTGCTGGCCTTCAAGTCCTCGGGAGCGCTGGCGGCGGCCTATGGCATTGCCGTGTCGGGCACCATGCTGATCACCACCATGCTGGTGGGCTTTGTGGTCTATCTGGGGCGCAGCCGAGCAAGAGCCATGACACTGGCGGCGCTGGCCTGTTTTGCGGTGCTGGAGATAGGCTTTTTTGCCTCCAACCTGACCAAGCTGGAGCAGGGCGGCTGGCTGCCGCTGACTCTGGGCGCCATCATCTTCATCGCGCTGACCACATGGCGCGACGGTACCCAGCTGGTGGCCGAACATCGCCGTCGCCTTGATATTCCCATGAGCGATCTGATGAGCTCGCCCATGAGCGGCGTGCCGGTGGTGTCCGGCACGGCCATCTATCTGACCTCCGACCCCAAGCTTGTGCCGAATGCGCTGTTCCACAATCTCAAGCATTTCAAGGTCATGCATGAGCAGACGGTGTTTCTCCACGTGATCAACGAGAACACGCCCTATGTGCATGATGGCGAGCGCCTGCAGCTGAAGCCTATGTGCAATGGGGTCTGGGCACTGGACATGCATTTCGGCTTTCGCGAGCAGCCTGATATTCCGGCGGCGCTCCAGCGGATTGCGCCGGACGTCGATGGCGAGATACCGAACCTCGACCCGATGACGACCAGCTTCTTTGTGGCCAGGGTGCAGGTGGTGGACGGGCCAGGCGGTCTCTCGGCCTGGCGCTGCGCGCTGTTTGGCTGGATGTCTCGCCAGTCGGCCAGTGCGGCGACTTATTACAAGTTGCCAGCCAACCAGGTGGTGGAGCTGGGCACGCAGGTTGTGCTTTGACGGCTAGGTATGGCTAGCCAGACAGGCGCTGGCTGCTATCTTTTTAGAACGTTACTCGTCCAAAGCGTCCAGAGCGCGAGCCGAGTAGACCATGGCGGCACCCGCATTCAAGGCCACGGCCACACCCAGGGCTTCGGCGATTTCTTCCCGGCTGGCACCAGCTGCCTTGGCAGCCTTGGTATGCACGGCAATGCAGCCGTCGCAACGCGTGGTCACGCCCACGGCAATGGCAATCAGCTCGCGCGTCTTGGCATCGAGATGGCCGGTCTTCCTGCCTGCACCGGACAAGGCCTTGTAGCCCTCCATGGTGCCTGGGCTCAACTCGGAAAACTCTCCCAGCCTGCCCGCCAATTCCTTGCGGTATTCGTTCCAGTCCAGCATTGCCTGCTCCTTGTTGAATGAAGCATTGATTGTGTGCCACTGTCACAGGGCATTCAAGTCGCAAGCGTTTCGTCCGACGATCGGCAGTACTGGGTTCGGAGGAGCCTGCAGGGATTTGTGGGCTGTATGAAAATACAGGTTCGTTGTCGGCATCCAGCCGTCTTTTCGCCGAGCATTTTGTGAGCGTCACCGTGACCGCATCCCAGGCCGCCATTCTTGCGCCGCACCGCTTCTACTATCTGCACAACTTCCAGCAGGCGCTGGATTGGCTGGCGCAGCGCTATGGAGATCTGCTCAGCGAGCAGGAGGCTGATTTCATCGCTGGCTTTGCGCGCTTGCCGCAGAACTCCAGGGCGCTGCTGGTACGAATGCTGATGCGGCGCGGGCCCTGGTTTCGAGCCAGCAAGCTGGCCTATGAGGAGATTCCGGTGACGGTCGATGCTGCAGCGCCCTTGCTGGAGCGTGGCTGGCTCAGTACCACCGAGCCCATGGAGGCGGTCGAACTATTCGGCTTGCACACCAAACCCGAGCTGCTGCAGATCTTGACTGGCTTTGAGTTGTGCTCCTCCATGCGCAAGGCCGAGATGCTGCAACTGCTGGCTGAGAGGCAACCCGAGCCTCTGCCGTATGCCGTCTGGCATCCCGAGGCCGTGGAACCTGTCTGGCGCGTCATGGTGGGTGAGCTGGGAGAGCGTCTGAGGCTGATGTTCTTCGGCAATCTCTACCAGGACTGGTCGGAGTTCGTGCTGGCCGACCTCGGTATTTTTCGCTATGAGCCGGTGACGCTGGATGCTGACTCGCGCGCATTTCAACGCCGCGAAGATCTGGACTTCTATCTGGAGATATCGGCCCGGCGTCGGGATCTCGACGAAGGCGTGGAGCCGGCACAATTGCTGCCTGCGCTTATTGAAAATCATAGCGAGAACCCATGGCTGGACATGCGCCGGGCCAAGGTTCTGCTGAAGCTTGGCCAGATGTGCGAGAGGCTGCAGGACTGGCCGCTGGCGGCTCAGGCCTACACGGCCAGCCGCTATGCGGGTGCACGCCACCGTCATATTCGCGTGCTGGAGCGCATGCAATGCTTTGATCAGGCGCTGGCTCTTGCCAGCCAGGCGCAAGCCGCGCCTGAAAGTGAGGAGGAGCGCCAGCGTGTGGCGCGCATGCTGCCGCGTCTGAGCCGCAGCCTGGGACTGGGGGCCGTGGGGCGCCAGCCAGCTCTGGCCCCGGCCGTGGCAGCCCTGCGCAGCGATGTGCTGCTGGACCGACCCGCCCAGCCCATGGCGGTGGAGTACGCGCTGCAAGCCCATTGGCATAGCGCCGATGCGCCTGTGTTCTATGTGGAGAACGCGTTGGTCAACTCGCTATTCGGTCTGCTGTGCTGGCCCGCCATCTTTGCGCCGCTGCCGGGGGCGTTTTTTCATCCCTTCCAGAGTGGGCCGGCCGATCTGGGAGCACCGGATTTTGTGCTGCGCCGCCAGCCGCTGTTTGATGCCTGTCTGGCCGAGCTGGAGGACGGTTGCTACCGGGCCACGATTCGCCAGCGTTTTGCCGACAAGCAAGGGGTTCAGTCACCATTTGTGTTCTGGGGCTCATTGACGCAAGAGCTGCTGGAGCTGGCGCTCGATTGCATGCCTGCCGCCCATCTGCGGACTCTGTTCGCGCGGCTGTTGCTGGACCTGAAGGCCAACCGCACCGGCTTTCCCGATCTGGTGCGCTTCTGGCCTCTGCGGTCCGATGCCGGTTCACGCTACGAGCTGGTGGAAGTCAAAGCGCCGGGTGACAAGCTGCAGGACAACCAGATTCGCTGGCTGGCCTATTGCAAGGAGCAGGGCATTCCTGTGCGCGTCTGTCATGTGCAGTGGCGCGACGAAGGTGGCACGTCATGAAGCCTGCGCTTAGCGTGGCAGTACGCGCGCTGTGCGAGTTCACTGCGCGCGGCGGTGATCTGGATCTGCGCTTCACGCCCGCGCCTAGTGCGCTGGAGGGCATGGAAGGCCATGCCGTGGTGCAGAAACGGCGTGAAAAAGTGGGCGGCTACGAGACGGAGCTGGCGCTCCGCGGCCGGTTCGAAGAGTTGCAGGTTCGCGGCCGGGCCGATGGCTTTGATGCCGTCAAGCAGCAACTCGAAGAGATCAAGACCTACCGGGGCCGGCTTGACGGCGTGCGCCCCCATCATCGGGCACTGCATTGGGCCCAGGCAAGGGTCTACGGTCATTTGCTGTGTCAGGAGCGCGGTCTTGAGCGGATCAAGCTGGCGCTGGTCTATTTCCAGATCGGCAGCGCAGAGGAGACCGTGCTGGTGGAGGAATGTTCTGCCACCGAACTGCAAGCCTTTTTCGAATCGCAATGTGCCCACTATCTCGTCTGGGCACGCAGCGAGGCCGCCCACCGTCAGGCGCGCGATGCGGCCATGGCGCAGCTGCAGTTTCCCATGCCTGCCTTCAGAGCCGGGCAGCGGGAGCTGGCCGTGGCCGTCTACCGCACGGCCCATGCCAGCGAAGGAGGCCGTTGCCTGATGGTCCAGGCCCCGACCGGTATCGGCAAGACTTTGGCCACGATTTTCCCCCTGCTCAAGAGCATGGGAGCCGCCATGGGCAAGGGGGCCACGGATTCAGCAGGGCTGGACAAGCTGTTCTTTCTCACAGCCAAGGGGACTGGACATGGGCTGGCACTGCACGCACTGTGGCAGCTGCAGCAAGCTTTGTCGGCATCGGCATCGGCATCGGCATCGGCATCGGCATCGGCATCGGCATCGGCATCGGCATCGGCATCGGCATCGGCATCGGCATCGGCATCGGCATCGGCATCGGCATCGGCATCGGCATCGGCATCGGTTGCGCCACTGCGTGTCCTGGATATGCAGGCGCGCGACAAGACCTGCGAGCATCCAGACAAGGCCTGCCATGGAGAGTCCTGTCCGTTGGCGCGCGGTTTCTTTGACCGACTGCCTGCGGCCAGGCAGCTGGCGCTGCAACTGCCGCTATGGGATGCGCCAGCGTTACGGACTCTGGCCCTGGAACATGGCATCTGCCCCTATTACCTGTCGCAGGAGTTGGTGCGCTGGGCCGATGTAGTGGTGGCCGACTACCACTATTACTACGACAGTGCCGCCATGCTCTATGCGCTGGCCTTGCAACAGGACTGGCGTGTGGGCGTTCTGGTGGACGAGGCGCACAATCTGCTGGAGCGCGCGCGCAGCATGTACACGGCACCGCTGTCCCAGTTTGCTCTGGCGCAGGCCCGTCAGGCCGCGACCGGAGCTGTCAAAAAGGCACTCGATGCACTGCAGCGCCAGTGGCAGACGCTGAACAAGGCCCAGGATCAGGCCAGTTACCAAAGCTACGAGGGCATTCCTGACACACTGCTGGGCACCGTGCAGCGGGCCGTGGGTGCAATAGCGGAGCAACTGGCCGAGCAGGAAATAGCCGGGCATGCGACCGCAGGGGGGCCGCCCGCGCTTGCCGACCATGCCTTGCTGGATTTTTACTGGGAACTGCTGCACTTTCAGGCGCTGGCCGATCAGTTCGGGCCGCATGCGCTGTTTGATATTCAACTGGCCACGCCGCAGCAGCAGCGTGCGAGCAGAGTGCGTACGCCGGCATCCACGCTGTGCATTCGCAATGTGGTGCCCGGGCCGCATCTGGCGCCACGCCATGAGGCGGCACAGGCCACGGTGCTGTTTTCGGGCACGCTGAGTCCGCCCGGGTTCTACCGTGACCTGCTGGGACTGCCTGCCGATACTGCCTGGCTGGATGTCCCGTCGCCGTTTGCGGCCCGGCAGCTGCAGGTGCATATCGCAGGCCATATATCGACACGCTGGCGAGATCGCGAGGCATCGCTGATCCCCATGGCCGAGTTGATCGCGCAGCAATATGCGCGTCAGCCCGGCAACTATCTGTGTTTTCTCAGCAGCTTTGATTATCTGCAGCAATTGGCTGCCACCCTGGAGCGGCTGCAGCCGCAACTGCCGCTTTGGCTGCAGCAGCGCGGCATGGACGAGGCTGGGCGTGCCGAATTTCTGGCCCGCTTTGTCGAGGGCGGTCAGGGCCTGGGCCTGGCCGTGCTGGGCGGGGCGTTCTCCGAAGGCGTGGATCTGCCCGGCAGCCGTCTGATCGGTGCTTTTGTTGCCACGCTGGGTCTGCCCCAGTTCAATCCTGTCAACGAAGCCATGCAGCGTGCCATGGATCAGGCCATGGGAGTGGGGCTGGGCTATGACTACACCTATCTTTACCCGGGCTTGCGCAAGGTGGTGCAGGCGGCTGGCCGGGTCATACGTGGCGAGAATGATCGTGGCATTCTGGTGCTGATGGACGACCGCTTCGCGCGCGCCGAGGTGCGTGCGCTGTTGCCTGCCTGGTGGCAGATCGAAGGGGTCGACCGAGGTTTCTGAACGCATGGTTGCCAGAAACGCTCGCTCACATCTCCGTTTGTAATCCCGCTCGAACGGCTTTCGCCAGCCTTGATACTTGGGGCAAAGGAGAAAAAGGCCATGAATTCCCGCGAAACCTACGACTCTCAAACCCACGCGAACGGGCAAGAGGGCAGCCAGGGATGGGATGCAATCGATAGGGCGCTGCAGACGGTTTATGGCGATCAGCAGCCCGCGCATTTCGGGACGCTGATCAAATTTCGTCTTGGAGGAGAAGAGCCGCTGGACGGCGTCAGCGTCTATCGCAGCGAGCAGGGCGTGCCGCACTGGCACTATGTCAGTTATGGCTTCAGCGATTTGTATGGCGATCTCGACGACAGCTACGACATCGCTCCAGGCAAGCCCAGTGGCTATGGTTTCGAGTTGAGCTTCAGGCTGATGCGTGCCGTCAGCGAGCAGGAGCCGCCTAGTTGGCCTGTTAACTTCTTGCAAAATATTGCTCGATATGTATTTCGCACCGGCAATGTGCTGGCCCCCGGCCACTGGATGACGGCCAGCGGCCCTATCAAGGCCGATGCCGACACGCTGCTGACCGAGATGGGCTTTGTGCAGGATCCCGAGCTGCCGGCCATTCACACGCCCTATGGTGACCTGATGTTTCTGCAGCTGGTTGGGTTGACCAGTGACGAGTTGCGCGAGGTACGCCGCTGGAATGTGCTGGGAGCGCTGCAGTCTCTGCAGAGTTATATGCCGTTGTGGATCACCGATCTGGCCCGGCCCAGTCTGCATGACTTGCCCGATATGCAGGCCGCCATCGATGCGGGGGCGGCACGAGAAGGCTCCAAGACGGGCGTGCTCTACAACGATGTGCTTGGCTTCAGTCATCGCAAGCGCCTGTTGCGCAGCCCGCAGACCGTGATACGTCTGGGAAGCCTGGGCGTGCGCGACCTAAAGGCCATGCTGCCGGCTCGCCTGCCTCATGGCCGCCCGCTGATTCTGGCAGGCGATGGTTCCACGCTGGAGCTGGTGCCTGCCGGCGACAGTGAAGGCGGGATGCTGGACTGGCATAGCGACCACGAGCTCAAGCTCAGCCTGACCCAGGCTCAGATGCAGGCCTGGAAACAGGCCGTCAAGGGGCGCGACGGCGAGTACACCGTGCCCGGACTCGATGGTCTGGTCTGGCAGGTCAAGAGCAGTGTGGTGACGGATAGCCAGGGGCGAGTGACCGGCAGGTACGAAGAGCGTTAAGTACCATGCCACACATCAAGTAGCCGCATGCGCTTTGGAGATAGACGCATCAGCTGTTCCAGCTCGGAAAACAAATAGCTCTCAACGCATGCGCTCGTCGGAGAGCCTGCCCGGCAACTGATCCAGCCCTCTGGCAAACCAGCCTATGCGTGCTGTCTCGCGCACATCCAGCTGCGGCACATAGGGCTTGATGTCGAGCACGGGCGTGCCATCCAGCATGTCGTTACCGCGGAAATGCAGCCAGCATCCGTCCATGCCAAGCAGTTCGACAATGGACAGGCCGATGCGGTTGGGTCTTGCCGGCGCCCTTGTGGCAAAAACGCCATGGCTGCTGGTGTCCATAAAGGGCACGACTTCCAGCTTTTCCGTAGCTTCATGCAAGTGCGTGAGCAGGATCAGGTATTGAAACTCCTGCACATCACGCAAACCCGCGGCAAAAGGCGAAAAAACCTCGATCTTTCCCTCATGCTGCTGGGCAGCCACGGTCTGTATGGGCATGCCCACGGCATGCTTGAACGGGCTGTGTACGCGGCCTATGGGCTGCAGAACAATGGATTCGTTCATCAGGGCAGCACCGCCAGCACGACCTGAGAAGCCTTGAACAAGGCCGTAGCCGTCTTGCCCACGGCAAGGCCCAGGTTTTCGGTGCTTTCCTGGGTGACCATGGCCACCACCTGCAGGCCCTGGGCGTCTATGGTCACTTCGGTATTCACTGCTCCGGACTTGATTCGGGTGATCTTGCCGTTGAGCTGGTTGCGCGCCGAGAAGCGCACGCCTTCGCAATTCGTCACCACCATCACGGACGGCGCCTTGACCATGGCGATCACCGTACTGCCGGCCTTCAGACCCAGGCTGACGGCACTGCCATGCGTGATGGTCGCCACCAGCTCCGCATTGTGCTCGGTACGGATCTGGACTTCATCGGTGACGATGCCGTGGCTGATATGGGAGACACTGCCCTTGAACTGGTTGCGTGCGCTGCTTTGCATGAGGGTTTCCTGAAAATACCGGCGGGACGGAAGCTGAATCTATTCTTATAGCACCCGCGCCTGTGCAGTTAAACGCTGCGCGGGCCACGACTGCTTGGACCTTGCCCATAATACCGACTCTGATTTGGGTGCCTGAGGCCAAGAAATGAGTGATCTGAACATCGTGCAATGCACGCACGAACGCCACGCCGCTGCGATTCTGGACATTTTCAACGATGCCATCGTCAATTCCACGGCGCTCTACGACTACCAGCCGCGCACGACACAAAACATGGTCAGCTGGTTCGAGGCCAAACGTGCAGGCGGCTTCCCCGTCATCGGCATCGAGGATGCGCAAGGCCGGTTGCTGGGCTTTTGCAGCTGGGGAGGTTTTCGCGCCTACCCCGCCTATAAGTACACGGTCGAGCATTCGGTCTATGTCCATCCACAGCACCGGGGCCGAGGTTTGGGGCAGCAATTGATGGAACTGCTGATTGCCGAGGCCAGGCAGCGTGGAGATGTGCATGTGCTCGTCGGTGCCATCGACGCCGCCAACGCGGGCAGCATTGCACTGCACAAGCGGTTGGGTTTCGAGTCCGTGGGACTGATGCCCCAGGTGGGCTTCAAGTTCGGCCGCTGGCTGGATCTGGCCTTCTACCAGCTCACGCTGCAGACGCCGGAACACCCTATCGACGGTTGATTTGCTGTCAAATCAGGAGCATCAATCTTTTTCGATAATTCAAATGATGCTTTTGGGTTTCGGCTCTTGGATACATTCTGTGGCAGACCGGCAATGCCTCGCTCTTGCCATCGTCCAGTTCGACCGCAACTGAAGATTCGGTTTTTTCACTTTTGCCGGAGTGACTGCTATGTGGAAACTGGGTCGTGCGCTGTCACGCTTTCGCAAAGAGCTGCTGCTCGCCTGGGCCGTGCTGCGCGACCCGCGTTCTCCCAGGGCGGCCAAGCTGGTCACCGTGCTGGCGGCGCTCTATATCGTCAGCCCCATAGATTTCGTACCCGACAGCATTCCCATTCTGGGCTGGCTGGACGATGGCCTGATCGGCTTTTTGCTGCTGCAACTGGCTTTCAGATTTCTGCCGGCGGAGCTTCTGGCGTCACTGCGCGAACGCGTGGGCGCCAAGGTCGGCTAAGTCGCAATCACTACAACCATAGCGACCAGCGCTGATACATCAGCGCTGGTCGCTTTTTTTACAAGTCCGCCAGACCTTGGATATCCAGAAATTGAAACGGTGCCGAGGGCTTGAGTTCTGCCGTGGCATTGCCCGAAGAGGCATGGCTCTGGCCTGCGCCCAGCTCAAGCTTCTTGATCTTGTCGGTTTTCGGGTTGAAGTCCAATGCCTTGAGATTCGCCCAGAGGGCATGGGGCGTGGACCGATTCGAAAAAACACAGCTTGCGCTGATGATCTGACACCGTGCTCCAGGAGGGCGCGATATTGGGCTTCTCGCTCGTGCCGGCGTAGTAGGGCACGAAGACATTGCGGATCACACGGAATATGCTGGATGACTGCTTTGATTCTGCAACACGATTTCAGTCGTGGCGATGGCAAGCAACTGGCATACTGAACTCTCATGATCGCAAAGCCCTTGTTCTCCTTTCTGCTGCTGGCGCTGACAGGTCTGGCGGGCTGCAACTCTGGTGAAACCCAAGCACCTCTGAGCAAACAGGCGCAGGCCACGCGTGATGCAGCGCCGGAGCAGGTCTTCAAGGGCGTGCTGGCAGGCCAGCCGGTGCTCCTGTTGGTCCACGATTGCGAGGTCTTTCTTGTGGAGCCTCTGGAAAAGGGCGAAGTCCGCTGGGAAAAGGTGCTGGCGCCCGAGCCATACCCGTTCTTCACCTCCTGCCAGCGTCAATCCATCCGCTATGAGGAAGGCGTGCTGCGGGTCACACTGGGGCGCATGGCTTTTGGTGCGGGCGGTTGCTGTGCCACGGGTGGTGACTATCGCTCCACGGACGGAAGAAGCTGGAAAAAGACCTCCTGAACCCCTGAGGTCGAAATCAGGGGGTAAGGGTGCCTTCAACATTGCCGAACCGTGGGCAAAATGCACGGCGTTGCACAACCGAGATTCAACCGAGGGCTGGACCTGCTAGCCGGTAATGACGGTGACAGAGCCGGTTGCAGTGATCAGAGCGTTGTCAATGTCCATGTTTCAGCGGCAAAGCTCAGCTGGTGCGTCAACTTCAGCGCCCGGAGCAGCATGCTGTCGTGTGAGACGATGATCAGCGTGCCCGCGTATTGGCGCAACATGTTCTCCAGCGCCTGAAGGGATGGCAGATCCAGGTGGTTGTCGGGTTCGTCCAGCAGCAGCAATTGCGCTGGCTCGTCACGGTAAAGTGCACAGGCCATGGCAGCCTTGAGGCGCTCGCCACCGCTGAGTTGTCCGCTAGGCTGATCGATATGGCGCGCATCCAGCCCGACCTGTGCCAGTCGCATACGTTGCAGCGACTCGGGCGTGCGCGGACTGGCGGCCAGCAACTGGCTCAGCACCGGTGATTCGGCTTGCAAGAGACTCTGGTGCTGGTCCAGCAGCGCAAACGGCGTATTCAGGCAGTGCTCGCCCGTCACCGGCTGCAACTGCCCGGCCAGCAGTTGCAACAGCATGGACTTGCCGCAGCCATTGGGGCCGCTGACGGCCAGGCGCTGACCGGCGCGCAGCACCAGATTCAGAGGAGGGTGCGGCCCAACATGAGGCAGTTGCACATCACGCAGCTCGGCAACGATGCGGTCTCCCTGGCTCCTCGGCTCTTGAGGCGCATGCCAGTGGATGCTGTCGGCCTGCCAGTCCACCTGGCGCTGCAGTGCCAGGGCGGCCTCGCGCACGTTTTGGTTCAGGGCTTCGCGCGCTGCGGCCTGCTGGGTCGCCAGCTTGCCGCCCGAACTCTGGGCGCGTTCCTTGCCTGCGTCCAGCAGAATCTTGGCCTGATTGCCGTTCTTTCCCAGTCTTTCACCGCGTGCCTGCCTGCGACTCTGGCGCTCCTGCTGCGTGTGCAAGGCCTGCTCGGCGCGGCTGCGTTCCAGCTTGAGGCGGGCCAGTTCGTCTTGTGCATTCTGGGTTTTCTGGCGCTGGACTTCTCTGTAGAAAGAGTAGTTTCCGCCGTAGATGTTGATTGCGCTGGGGGTCAGTTCCGCAACTGAGTCCATGACCTCCAGCAAGACTCTGTCATGGCTGATCAGCAGCAGGCCGCTGCGCCATTGCTGCAGTTGCTGCGCCAGGGCAGAGCGGCTGGCAGCGTCCAGATGATTGCTGGGCTCGTCCAGAATCAGAAAGTCGGCCAGGGACAGCTGTGCACCCAGTAGCGCCACGCGCATGGCCTGGCCGCCACTGAGCTGGCTGGCAGGTGTTTGCGGTGCCAGCGGAGGCAGGCCGATCCGCTCGAGTTGCATCCGAAACTGCTGACGTATGTCCCAGCGCTCGGCTAGCAGTTCGTAGTCGCTGGCTTCGCAGCTGCCTTGCTCAATACGCTCCAGTGCCAGCAGCGTGTCGCTCAGGCCTGCCAGTGCAGCGATGCTCAGGTCTGGACGGGATGTCAGAGGGTTCTGTGGCAGATAGTGAATGCGGCCCGCACGGGTTACGCCGCCGCTGCCGGGAGGTAGCTCGCCAGCCAGAATGCGTGCCAGCACGGTTTTACCCACTCCATTGCGGCCCACCAGCGCCGTGCGCTGTGAGCCGAAGTTGCAGCAAAGATTGGAAAAGAGTGGCCGCCCATTGGGCAGTGTGTAAGAGACGCCATGCAGCGTCAGGCGAGTTTCTGTCATAAGACCATGCGATGGGGTGATGCCTGACATCCCCAGGCTGCACATGTGGACGGCAGCGATTGGGAGGAGGGGAGGTGGCCGTCAATCAGACGGCGGCATCAATGGCGCATGGGTGAAGAGTCTCGTTTGAAAGCGAAAGTTCTCAATTCTAGGCAGTCCAGCGCTGAGGTCAAGCGAGCTGTGGCGCGCACGCCGCTGCCTGATTGCCGAACTCTGCCAGCACCGTCAGCACGCTGGCGGTCGCAGGGTTCAGCGTTGGCAATTGGCGATGGGCGATGGCCATGGGGCGCATCAAGGTGGGTGACAGATGCCGTATCTGCACGCTGCTCTGTTGCTGCTGCTCTTCCATGGCTTCCAGCGGCAGCAGGGCTGCAGCCTGACCGGCGGCTGCCAGGCTTTTTAGCGCCTCGGTATAGGTCAGAGCAATGAATGGGCGAGGACTCAGGCCTGCCTGGCCGAACCAGCCGGCAATCAGACCGTGCATCTGCGTGGCGGAAGCAAAGCAGGCCCAGGGGCGGCTTGCCAGCCATTCGGGGCTGACCCGTTCGGGGACCTCCCAGGCTGAGGGCAACAGGGCCACCATGGGATCGTTACGCCAGGGCGTGAGCATGATCTCGGCCGTCTCCGCCTGCGGGCTGGCGACCAGGGCGATATCGAGTGTTCCGGCCTTGAGGCGCTGCATGGAGTCGGCTGAGCCCACAGCCTCCAGCTTGATGTCAATGCCCGGGCTGTGACGACTGAGGGCGTCGAGCATCAGCGGAAACAGCCGGATATTGACCCCGGCCGATACGCCTACCTTGACCAGGCCGGCGCGGCCGCTGGCGTGACGCTGCACCTGATCGATCAGGTCGTCGCCGGCCTCGAGCAGCTTGCGTCCTTTCTGCACCAGCACCTGGCCGGCCGATGTCAGCTCCGCCTGGCGCCTGCCGCGCAGCAACAGCGTGGCGTTCATGCGTGCCTCCAGCTCCTTGATGTGCAGGCTGACCGTAGGTGGTGCCAGGTGCAGCGCCTGGGCTGCTGCGGCAAAGGTACCGAGATCGGCGATGGCAATCAGCGTCTGCAGCTGATCGAGATTCAGGTTTCGCATGGACTTTGAGTCAGATTTTCTGAACTGAATGGTCAGATCATTCAACTTTACAGATGTTTGGCGGCCCAAGACCATTGACCGACCATGAAAAATCATCGAATTGAAGACCCTGATACGGGCTATGACGTATTGGATGACAGGACTGCAACTGGGCCCAAGCACGGGCTTGAAGCAGCAAGATCCGGGGAGGCCCGCGCACAGCGCTGGCTGGCACAAGTCCGGAATTTGCTGGAGCGTGCCGAGGCGCGAGTAGGGGCGGGCTTCAGGGTGCCGCCCAATGGAGGGTGAGGAGGAAGCGACATTCTCGGAGATCGGTTGCTCCTGGCTCCTGTGCGGCATGCTTCTCAGAAGATCTCGGTTTCTGCATATCGGCTGCTTTTAGCACCAGGCCAGCGCTATATTTTGTGGACCGCTGTTTTGCAGAGTCCTTGAGAGCTTATGTTGCTGAAGCAAATTGAATCCGTCGTGCTGTTTGTCCAAGATATTGATGCCACTGCTATCTGGTATGCCGAATTGTTTCAGGCCGAGGTGCAATACGAGAATCATCACTACGCTTTTATCAGGACGCCGGGATGCCTGATTGGTTTCCATCCGCAGGACAGCAAGTGTCCGGGTGGAGTCGGCGGGGCGACAGTCTATTGGGAGGTGGCTGATCTGCAGGAGGCGATACGGAGACTTGAACAAAGAGGGGCAGTTTTGTACCGAGGTCCTATTGTCACAAGCCTTGGTGCAGCTGCGGCAATGCTGCTTGACCCCTTTGGTTGCACCATAGGGCTGAATCAGTCACATCCTCATTCGGAGCAAGCGCTCCAGACACTGCCAAGCGTCAGCCAGCAGCCGAAGCCGATGCCTGGCGAATGAGCCATCAAGTCAATGTCGAGCCATGCACCGATTTGAAGCCTTTCACGAGGCTTCTGGATACCAAGATCAAATGTCAGAATTCCGATGTTGTTGACTTTTGCATCAAAGGAGATCGATGCGTGCACTGGCAGAACTTTTGGAGCGCGACGAGCCGGCCTTGTCGCTGATACAAGCCTGGGCGCAGGATGCGAGCATTCCTGTCGAATGTCTTCCTCCGTCGGCTCAGAGAGACTCGGTGTTGCTTGCTTTGCAGGTCACGACACGCTCGCCTCTGGGGGCCATGGCTCATGGAACCGGTGGAATTCTCATCGACGGGGGCTGGCTCAGAATGCTGGGCTCGGGGCATCCCAGGCTCACACGCGATCTCGCGGCGTGGAATCGCGCGCGCAGCAGCGGATTTTTGCTGATTGCCGACGATGCCGTGGGTGGATTCTTTGCCATCAATGGCGGGGCCCTGGGCGAGGATCTGGGGGCTGTCCATTATCTGGCTCCGGACACCTGGGCCTGGGAATCGCTGGAGATGGGGCATACGGCTTTTGTGCAATGGGCTTTCACAGGTGGGCTGCGCGACTTCTACCGTGATTTGCGTTGGGAAGGCTGGGAAGCCGAGGTGGCCGGCATGGGCAATGATGCTTGCATGAGCTTCTATCCTTTTCTCTTCACGGAGCAGGGCTCCATACATTCGAGTGCACGCAAGCCGGTACCGGCAGCAGAACACTATGCATTCATGAGCAAGAGTGGATAGAAGGAGCCTGCCTGAGCCAAGACAAAGGATGAGATGTCAGGTGGCTGTGCCGCTTTCACCGCCTGCGTGCGACAGGCTCAAGCGGGTATCAGCGCTTTTTCCGTGTCGCAACTTCATGGCGTGCTGCCGCCATTTCAACCAATTGGGCAATCGTGTTGATATTTCTGGCCGTACCTTGGGCAGCTGCTGCAATCCTGAGCTTGGAACTGCCCATTCCAGCACCATAAGCCACATAGATCTCGCGCCGTCCCAACTGCAGTTGTTCGTCGTTGCGGCCTTTGATCTGGGTCAGCGCGTCTGTTGGTGGTGCTTCATCGAGAAAGATGGCAACAGTGCGGTTGCCCGGGGATTCGGGAAAGGGGTTGTTGGCCAGCACCTCCGTCATCTCCCGGGCCGTGCGCACGATGACATCCACGGGCTTACCCGCATAACTGGCCAGGCGTCGCTCCAATGCCGACTTGAGCTGCTGCTCGGTGCAATCTGCATCCAGCACCACATTGCCGCTGGCAATATAGGTCTGTACCTGCGCAAACCCTTCGGCCTCGCACATGGACTTCAACTCCGTCATGGGGAGTTTGCCGGTTCCGCCGACATTGACGGCCCGCAGCAGAGCGACATAGATGGGCATGACTGATAAATGGAGCGGATCTCGAAGGGGCAGGCGGAGAAATCCCACACGATGTGACGGAGCACCAAGGCGCAAAGAGGATGCTAGCGTATCGCAACAGCCCGCGAGATTAGGTTTGCCTGGATGGAGAGGATTCAGGAGGACTTGCAGTCCACAATGGATCAGGCTGAGATGGATTTTCCCTTCCACGAGACAGAGATTCCGCAGCAGCACCAACCGTGTTTGGCTTGGACCAGAGCCCTGGTCATTGCACGGATTGCTGCTGCATTTCACAGAATTCGCCCAGGCTCAGGCTGCCCTCGTGCCGCCCGCCAGGATTGGCCTGAGCGCTCGTCAGTTCGGATAGAGGCTTGCCGTTTGCCTGGGCTCGATTGCCTGCTCGAGACTGGTGCCAGAAACGGCCTGCGTGGTAGACGGTGCAGGACTGCCTTGTGCCGAAGCATCCGGCCCGTAGTTGTTGCGGCGCTCGTCTGCGGTCATGGATTGCGGGCATTTAGAACCCGTGATCTCCAGTGCCACGCGAGCGGCGGGATCCATGCAGTCCATTGCCAGAGAAGCTGCCTTCATGCCCTTGTTCCAGAGCTCACGGCTCATTTTCAGGCGTTTGCAATGCTCGTCCGTCCAGGTTGTGCCGAAGCTCACGCCAAAGCCAGGGCCATTGGCACTGCCGCTGCTGCTGCCCATGCAGGTGTCATTGCTGGTCGTGAGATTGGGGCCGTTCACGCTGGGAACGTTCTTCACGGTGTAAGTACCGCTGTACTCGACGATGTTCCTGGATGTCCCGGATACCGTGTTGTTCAGATTCTGGGTGGTGGTTCCGCTGGTCGTGATGTTTTGATCCGAGCTTGAGGTCGACCTGCTTTCGATGCTGGATACTGATCGGCTGTCCGCCGCGGCAACCGGATTCACGATGGTGATGGATTGATTCTGTTGTGCTCCCACTGACGAGGAGCTGGAGAGGCTTTGTGCACTGCTATCGGCATTCTGCGCAAAGCTGCACAAAGGGACACAAAGGCTTAGCAAGGCTATTGAGGCTTTCATGCTGTTTCTCCTTTGTCCCCGAGTCTTGACTTGGGACGCCTCAACTCGGGGGCAATACAACTGAGTTCACGGACTTTATCTAGTTGGCGGCCGAGTTCGCCCATCCATAAGCATTACCCGAAGTTCCACCACCATTGGAGCCTCCGAAGGCTGTGCCCAGGCTGAAGCCGGTAGTTGTCGCGTTGCCGACAGAGGAGGCGCCGGAGTTATTGCTGGTCGAGGTTCCTCCCGGGCCCGAGATCGCCTGCGAGTTCCCGCCAAAGTTGGAGTTGGTATGGGCAGTGCTGTTCACCACCGCAATGCCGTTGCCGATGGATGCAGTTCCAGCCACATTGTTGGTGCTCGAGTTGGCGTAGCCTCCGGCGCCACCGCTGACCAACTTGCCGGGAGCGTGGCCGAGGTAATTGCTACCTACGTCCGAATGTGCGTTGGCGTTGGTGGTTCCGTAGCCGCCGGCAACGCCGCCTCCGCTGGTCGCAGCAAGACTGCTGACGGTTCCTGTGGTGGAGGCGCTTCCGCCGACACTCGATTGCCCCGAGGCCACAGGCCCCCAAGAGCCGGTGGTGCCGGTGCTGGTTCCAAAGCCGCTTGCTTGAGCGCTGGCCGTCGCACTATTGAAGCTCACAGCGCTGCCTGTGCCGGAGCTGGCAACCGAGGAATAAGTTCCTGAGGACGCATTGGTCCCCGTATTGGTCGCAGCAGATGCCACACCAGCCAAGGCAGCAACCGCCATGACAATCAAAGACTTTTTCATGATCATTCCTTTGAATAGCGAGTTCTCAGACCACGGGGATGAATTCAGGCGAAAGACCATTTGCCATTGCACAATGATCAATGCCAACCGGAGTTGCGTTTTGGCGTCGCAGATGCCTGTTCCAAAACGTTCTTTCGGTTAATGGCAGTTTCAATAAGCCGGATGAAAACAGAAATACCTTGTTTGGGCACGAATTAGGATTCTGTTGATCTGCTATCGTTATTTGTGCAATTTATTGAAATATAGAACTACATTGCTATCAACAATGAAGCAAAATCAGATGATTCCATTATTGTTTATAAGTGTAAGTTTCAAAACAATATAATTGTCTATATTGAGATGGCTGTATACGAATATTTTCCGAGAAGAAAGCAATCTTGTTCTTCTCGATTTTTAATACCAATATCCAGTGGTTTTTAATTGTAAATAATGTACTGTCCCATTTGATTGAATAGTATTTCGTGGATTTATTACCTTTTTTGATTTTTCGGAGAAGCTGAAAGACGATCACTCAGGAGTGGTGCTTGTGGTTTGTCATGTCCGATGTCGGGGCGAGCCTAATCCGGCCCAGATTCTTGTTGCAAGCCAATGGTCGGCAATACGGTTGCTCCTCGCCAGGTTCAAGATATCGCCGCAAGTTGTTGGCAGTCGTTTCAATGCCATCCCTCGTAGGCGCGAGCGACGGGACTTTCCATCCCGATCGCCCGCCAGAGCTTTAGGCCCTTATCAAGCCTTTCTCACTCTCACTGGCAGCCCTTGCCTGACCACTGCCCCCGATACCCAGTCGATCCAGACATTGTCCTTGGCAGGTCGGGTCGGATCGACAAAGCCCAGAGCATTGAGATTCACGCCATTGCCGTGCTGTGGGTTGGCATGGGTGGGCTGGCCGTCAACCTTGTGGGCCACGGCGCCCAGTTGCTTGTGACCGTAGCCGTGCTCAATGGCGATCGCACCGGGCGCGATACCAGCGCGTACCAGGGCCACGCCTTGGAGTTTGCCGCCGGGGGTGCTGAGTTCGATGTGGTCGCCATTGGCGATGCCCAGTTTTGCCGCGTCGGCCTTGTTGATGCCCACAGGATTGTGCGGGTGCACCTGGCGCAGGCGTGAGGCGGCGATGGACATGCTGCTCATCAAGTTGGACTTGTAGCTGGTCATGGTCAGCGGCCAGTCTTGTTCGGAAAACACTTGGCGCATGTCCGAGCCGTCGGCCAGGCGCGTGGGGTACCAGGTGGGGCAGCCGCTGTAGCGTTCGCCGGTCATGGAGTGGCGCATCCTGGACAGACCTTCGTGCCAGAAAGTGGCCGGGAACTTGGCCTGCAGCTTGAGCTGGTCGTCCGTCCATGCGTCTTCAACCTTGTCGAAGCGGCCGCCACGGCTCATGACCATGGCGACGCGGCGCACTTCTTCGGGGGCGACACGCTGTTCCAGCGATGGCATCCATTTCTCGAGGCCGGTGATTTTTATGTCGTCATCGCTGGCTTCGGGTACAGGCTTGCCCGCCTGATAGGCGATATTGCACATGCCGCGCAGGTAGAAGTCTTCGGCGTTTTCCAGGTCCAGCAGCTCGCCTTGCTTGGTGCTCATCGCATTCTTGCCAAAACCTGGCAGACCCAATTGCTTGGCCACGGCAAAGATGAAGGTCTCGAAGCTGATGGCCTGGCCGTCTGCCGTTTTGGCCGTGGCGGCTTCTACCGTGGGCCAGCGCACTGTGCTGCTCTTGGCTACGACGTCGGCCCAGGGCGCGCCAATGCCCCAGCTCTCATAGGTGACGGTGTCTGGCACGATGTAGTCGGCCAGAGCAGAGGTCTCGTTGATGAAGGGGTCCACTGAGACAAACAGCGGTAGCTTTTTCACGTCCTTGACCGAGTCTGCCAGCGCATTCTCGAAGCCGCACATGGCGTAGATGGGGTTGCTGATGTGGTTGATCCAGGCCTTGACCGGGTAGGGGTAGCCCAGCATGCCGGCGGCCAGCATCTCGCTGGAAAGGCCGCCAGGCGCGGGATACCAGGGCGCCTTGGCGGGGTAGGGGTTCTGACCCGCTTCCTTTTTGCGCTTGAATTCGCTGGTCTTTTCGTAAGGGAAGCGGGTGCGCGACAGGGCCACGCCCCGGGGTTTGACTGCGCCTTCAAACTGTGCAAAGTTGTATCGCGGTCCCGGGCCAAAGGGGCCGAACGGGCCGGCATCCATGACCCAGCCGCCGCGCACATTGAGGTTGCCGATGAGGTTGTTGAGCATGGCAATGGCATAGGCGGTGTAAAAGCCCGAGCCATTCATGGTGCCGCCGTGCGAGTTGGCCACGGCCTGTTTGCCATGACTGGTGAATTCGCGCGCCAACTCCTCGATCTCCTTGACGGGCACGCCGCACAGGGTCGCGTATTCCTCCAGCGTCTTCCTGTGTGCTTCGGCGCGCAGTTTGACAAAGGCGGTGCAGACGGCGATAGGCGCAGGCTCTTCGGTGGCGTCGGCAGCCTTGATGGGTGTGAATTTGCGCTCGGCAACCAGTTCGGCGGGTTGGGCCACGGTATGAGCGGCCAGGCTGCCATCGTTCAGCTGCACCACATACACATCTTCGGTGGGTGTTTTTTCGTCGATAGGATCTGGCATGGGCAGACCAATATCTGCGCCGCGCAGGAACTGGCCGTAGCGCGGATGCTTGGGCTCGTTGACCAGCAAGTGGGTGGCGTTGCTCCAGCTGGCTTCGCCAACGCTAGCCATGGCTGCGGGGCCGGGCTGGGTCAGAAACTGCTTGTCATAGCGCTCGTTGTCGATGATCCAGCGGATCAGGCCCATGGCCAGTGCCAGGTCGCTGCCGGGTTTGACGGGCAGCCAGCGGTTGTTGTCACCTGCCGCATGACTGGACGATGTGGGTAGCATGGGCGAGACCACCACGTATCGATAGGTGTTCTCGCCGCGCGAGCGGGCTTCGGCCAGCTCGCGGCCCACGCGCTGGAATGGGTTGCCAGACTGAGCCGGCGAGGTGCCTATGAACAGGCCAAATCGCGAGCTCTTCCAGTCCGGCTTGCCGTGGGGCATGCCGGCCATATCGCCCAGCGCCGCGCCCGTGCCCACCCGGTAGGTCTGGCCGCAGTAAGAGCCGTGGTTGGACACGTTGATGGTGCCGAACGATTGTTTGGCAAAGCGGTTGACCAGCGGAGTACGGCCTTCGTTGGCGGCCTCCGTCACCAGCAATTGGTTGGACTTTGGGCCGTATTCGGGATTGGCTTCATCGATCAACGTGTTGACGTCGCGGATGGCGCGCAGGCCATCCACATGGCCTTCGCCGAAGAGATCGCCGCCTTCGCAGATTTCCTGAACCAGCTCTTCGAGCGTGATGCTCTTCCACTGGCCGGAGCCGCGTGGACCAACGCGCTTGAGCGGCTTGAGAACGCGGTGCGGTGCTTTTTGGTGCTCGAGCATGGCCGATCCACGGGCGCAACTGGTGGCACGTCCTTCCAGTCCGTTGTCACCGCCCAGCATGGCGTAGACCTCGCGAACCGGTGTTTCCATGGGCGCGGGGTGGGTGGTGGCCAGCGGGTGATAAGGGTTGCCGGCGATACGGATGATCCGGTTGTCGGCAGTATCGACGCGCACACGCACGCCGCACTGCGTCCAGCAGCCCAGACACGAGGAGGGGCTGACCACCTGGCCGGGCTGGGTCGTCAGTTTGCCACTGACGGGGTCGATGCGGAATTCGGGCATCAGCGAGTTGCCGCGCGTGGCGCTCTGGGTGGCTTTGCCCGAGCTGCCGGTGATCAGCCCCTTGGCTCCCTTGGCCACGGTTTCGCCATAGCCTGCGGCAAAAGCTGCCAGACCGCCTGCGACGGCACCGCCGCGCAGCAGCATGCGGCGGCGGCTGGCATCGGTGCGATCGACCTCGATGTCTTGTGATTGTTCAGGGGAGAGTTTCTTGTCATTCATGGTCTTGCCCTTGGTATGGGGAAGGGCAGGCGCAGCAGTGGTTCTATGATATTGATAGCTGCAAGCGCTTGCTGATATTGCGTTTTAGGCGTATTTGGCTTGATTCTTAAACAGTGCCCGCTCGTTTGCGTACCGGAAACAGCTCCAGCGCCCAGGTGGTCAGCGCAACCAGTGCCACGCACAGGCCTGCCATGCCCAGCATGCCCATCAGGCCGTCACCGCCCAGTGGCATGCTGTAGAGATAGAGGCCGGCGCCGAATTTGGGCACGCCCTGCACGCCCATGAATAGTGCCCAGCGGAAGGCCCAGGCAGATGCCGCCAGGCCGGTGCCCAGCACCAGGGTGTAGCCCTTGGCTGCCAGACGATGCTCGCCGCGCAGCAGGGCCATCACCACGGCTGCTCCAAACACGGCCGAACCAAGCATGGAGATGCGCCAGACGGGGAACTCATTGAACAGGCGCACAGCCATGTCAAATGAAGGGCTCTGGCCCGCGATGCCGGCAATTCCCCAGGTCAGGGCGCTGGCGATCAGGCCGGTGGCCAGCCACAGGCCCAGATTGCGCAGCCCTTGCAGGGCTGCAGCATCGGGCTGCAAGGATCGGGGCAGAAAGCGGTAGAGCACAAAGCCCATGCCCACGGTGGCCAGCCAGCCGCTGAGTGCCAGATTGATCGGTACCCACAGCGTGTTCCACAGCGGGCGCGATCGGATGACCATGATTTCGGCGCCCGTGTAGACCACGATGCTGAGCGTGGACAGCACCAGTACAGGCACCAGCAGGCGCATCAACCGCTGCTTGCCCAGCCACCACAGCGCGCACATCAACACGCACAGCCCGACAAACGTGGGCATGAGCACGGCACCCAGGCTCATCCACGACCAGGGCGTGAGGTGGGCATAGAAATGCCAGAAGCGCGCAGGCTGGTGCAGGTCGGCCAGCAGGGCCACCGGTGCGGCAATCGCACTCATGGCCAGCACCAGCACCGCTGTGGGCAGCAGGCGCTGGAGCAAGCCTTGGGCCGGCCCGAACGCACAGGCTGAAGTCAGCAGTGCGGCCCCCGTGGCCATGCCGACCAGAAAGAAATACTGCACGGCCCATGGCAACCATGCCGCTTCGTAGGCTGGGGTCAGGAGTTCAATGATTTGCATGAGGGCACTCCTTTCACAGATGTTCGGCAACAAGGCGAACCGTGGCCTGACCATCGACACCGTTCACAAACTCATCGGGCAGACCGATGTAGAAGACGTGCGGCTTGGTCTTCATGCCGGGCTTGAGGACCTTGATATCGTCCTTGTGAGCATTGATGCGCTGGTTGATTTCGCTGTGCGCGTCGTTCAGATCGCCAATCACGCGCGCGCCACCCACGCAGCTTTCCACGCAGGCGGGCAGCAGACCGGCTTCCAGGCGGTGTTCGCAGAAGGTGCATTTGTCGGCAGTCTGCGTTTCGTGATTGATGAAGCGCGCGTCGTAGGGGCAGGCCTGCACGCAATAGCCGCAGCCCACGCAGCGCTCGTTATCGACAAGAACAATCCCGTCGGTGCGCTGAAATGTGGCTTGCACCGGGCAGACGGGCACGCAAGGCGGTTCGTCGCAGTGGTTGCATAGCCGCGGCAGACTGACCATGGCGGCAGCCGTGTCGCCGGCTTGGTCGATTTCGTATTGCAGCACCGTGGTGCGGAACTGGCCGATGGGGGGCTGGTTTTCGACCGAGCAGCTCACTGTGCAGGCCTGGCAGCCAATGCATTTGCGCATATCGACCAGCATGCCGAAGCGCTTGCCTTGCATGCCGGGTCGGCGCAGGGGCTGGAAGCTGGGGTCGCCGGGCAGCGCTGCGCGGGCGCTGCCCACAACACCGAGGCTGGCGGCCATGGCAATCAAATCCTGCAAAAAACCGCGCTTGGTGGGCGCAGTCACTGCCTGCTGAGGTGCCTGGGTAATGGATGGAGTGCTGCAGGTGCAGGCCGAACTGCTGGTTGCGCAGTCGGAGAGTTCTCGTTTCTGAAGTGGCATGGCCCTTCCTTTCATCGTCGCACTGGCACCAGAAAACCCTGATGCTTTAAACATAAAAGAGTATTAAATTAATATCTTTTATGTCTAATTGACTATATAAAAGTTGCCGTTTGCGCCACTTGATTTGAGTCAAGTCTTCGCTTGCTTAAGCGTTTTTTGAATGGAACTCCCGCAAGCAGATGACTTGTTGCCGAGCATGCAGCCACTTTATTAATGAACTGTTAAGCAATCAGTGTGTTGCCGTATGTAATCCACTTTGCTTGGCGGCAGATGCTGGAGGTCAAGCTATGCATGCACGGCATGCCTGAGCTCAGGCTGAGGTCGCTCTGCTGCGCCAACGTAAAGGCTGCTGCAGCAAACAGATTGGTTTGGAGCCTTGAACGGCTTTATATTCCTTGACATGAGGCAGTTTCGCTGCTGTCCGACAGTGCCGCAGGCCCGTGAGTTTCTTGGAGGCGGTGCGTTTTCTGTAAGATGTTCACATGCTGCAGGTTTTATGAGCGGCCGGCCCTGATGCTTGCTGTCTCGCAGCTATCTTGGTGCACTGCCAAGTGCATGCGATATTCCAATTTCGTCACATTGAAAGGATCGATATGTCACGCTCTGTTTCCGACGCCGTTTCCACCGCCCAAGACGATCTGGAAAAACTGGTCAGCGATCTGCGCGGTCTGCTGTCTGCCCGTGAACTGGACAAGCTTCCTGAAATCAGCGTGCTTCGTCAACGCATCGACGACGGCATGGCCAACGTGCGCGAGTCTGCCGTGCGTGCGGCTCAGGACGCCGCTCGTCAGGCGCGCGAAGCTGCCGATGTGGCGGATCGTTATGCCCACGACGAACCCTGGCGCGTCGCCGGTGCCGCGCTGGCAGTGGGTGCACTGCTGGGTTTCATGCTGGGCCGTCGCTAAGCATTGCTGAGCTGCAAAAGGACAAGTGCCTGTGAATTTGATTTCACTACTAGGTCTTGATTCCCTGCTGGAGCGCTGGCGTGCCAATCTCAACGAGGCCGCGATCGCGGCCGAAGATCGTGTTGATCTTGCGCAGCTTGAGTGGCAACAGCACAAGCGCAGCATGCAAACGCTGGCGGTGCTGGCCATTGTGCTCGGCGCACTTACCGTGGTCGTGCTCATTGTCCTGTCCATGGCTGTGCTCGTGCAGTTCTGGGATAGCGAGCATCGTCAGCTGGTGGCGTGGCTGCTGGTCGGTGGCTGGGTTCTGGTCTGGGGCCTGGGGCTGTGGCGACTGCTGGCAGCTGTCAATCAACTCTCCAGTCCATTCAGGCTCACGCGGCGCGAGCTCAAATCGGATTGGCAGGCGATGAAGGAGAGGATTTAGCATGAACAGCATCTCTCCCGATTCGCGATCCACAGAGTTGGAGCCCGTCAAGCCCGCAGGCATGGATGCTCGGCTCTGGGATGAAGCGACCGCCGAGCAAAAGCTGGTGCTGTCGCGCATTGCCAAGCAACGCGCGCGCATCAAGGCCCGAGCCGCTGCCAAGGCGCAGGCGCTGGCCTTGCGCAGCACGCAGCCTGCGCATGTGGACGCCGATGCTCCCCTGCCCGAACGCCTGCTGTCTTTTGTGCGTCTGCATCCGCTGGCAACGGCGGCAGCGGGGGGCTTGCTCATGGTTCTGGGACCGCGCAAGCTGATTCGCTGGGGCAGCGCAGCACTGCCCTGGATTCTCAAGCTGCAGCAGCGCGCACGCGGCTGAAGGGGGCCCAAAAAAACAGCCCGTCAGGCTCAGGCATGACGGGCTGTTTCTTTGTGCGCAGCCAGGCCACGCGTCAAGTTCAGTGCATATGGGCGATGGCCTGGGCGGCTTCGGTCACAAGATCGGGGCCGCGATAGATCAGGCCGCTGTAGATCTGCACCACATCAGCACCTGCGCGGATCTTGCTCACGGCGTCGGCGCCGCTCAGGATGCCGCCCACGCCAATAATGGGAAAGCGGCTGCCAAGGGCTGAGCGCAGCTGGCGAATGATCTGGTTGCTGGCTTCGAGCACGGGCGCGCCGGACAGTCCGCCAGCTTCTTCGGCATGCTGCAGACCCTTGACGGCATCGCGGCTGATGGTGGTGTTGGTGGCAATCACGCCATCCATGCCATGGCGCTCCAGCGTTGCAGCAATGACGCCGACCTGCTCTTCATCGAGGTCGGGAGCGATCTTCACGAACACCGGCGTGCGCTTGCCATGCTGGCTGGAAAGCTGTTCGCGGCGATTGGCAATCGCACCCAGCAGCGCATCCAGTGCCTCGTCGCTTTGCAGGGCACGCAGATTCTTGGTGTTGGGTGAGCTGATGTTGACAGTCACATAGTCGGCATGAGGGTACACGCCGTCCAGCGCCTTGATGTAGTCGCTGGTGGCCTCTTCGATGGGGGTTGTGGCGTTCTTGCCGATGTTCAGGCCCAGCAGCATGGCGCCGCCATTGTTTCCTGCTTTTGCGCGCACTTGCGAGCGACGCACATTGGCCAGGAACGCATCCAGGCCTTCGTTGTTGAAGCCCAGGCGGTTGATCAGCGCATTTTTTTCTGGGATGCGGAACATGCGGGGCTTGGGATTGCCGGGCTGGGGGCGGGGTGTGACGGTGCCCACTTCCACAAAGCCGAAACCCATGGCGGCCAGCGCATCGATGCAGCGCGCATTCTTGTCCAGGCCTGCGGCCATGCCCACACGGTTCGGGAACTTGAGGCCCGCCAGCTCGATGGGGTCGTTGATCAGAGGGCGCGCCCAGGCCTTTTGGAGCAGGGTATTTTGACCCTTGGCCATGAAATTCATGGTGAGGTCGTGGGCCGCTTCGGGGTCCATGCCGAAAAGAATAGGACGCGTCAGTGAGTAAGGAATAAGAGACATGGGGATAATCGCAGGATTACCTGGATTTTCCCTCATGACGACATCTGCTGCACCTCTTTCTCAAGATGAACTGAAAACTTTGGTCGGACAAGCTGCCCTGAAATATGTGGTCGCCGGTGAAATTGTGGGCGTGGGCACAGGCTCCACGGTCAACAAATTCATTGATGCACTGGCCACTATCAAGGATCAGATTCCTGGCGCCGTCTCCAGCTCCGTGGCCAGTACCGAGCGCCTGAAGGCACTGGGCATCAAGGTATTCGATGCCAATGAAGTCACCAGCCTGGCTGTCTATATCGACGGTGCCGACGAGATCGACGGCAAGGGCTATATGGTCAAGGGCGGCGGTGCGGCGCTGACGCGCGAGAAGATCGTGGCGGCGCTGGCTCAGCGTTTTGTCTGTATTGCCGATGAATCCAAGCGCGTGCAAGTGCTGGGCAATTTTCCGCTGCCCGTGGAAGTCATCCCCATGGCGGCAGCCCAGATCGCGCGTCGCTTCGAAGCCATGGGCGCTGAAGTGACGGCGCAGATTCGCATGAAGGATGGTGCGCCGCTGGTGACCGACAACGGCCAGCATATTCTGGATGTCCGCGGTCTGAAGATCGCCGAGCCGCTGGCCTTCGAGTCCGAAGTCAACCAGTGGCCCGGCGTGGTGACCGTCGGCGTGTTTGCCCATCAGAAGGCTGCGGTTTGCCTGCTGGGAACCGCGCAAGGCGTGCAGACGCTGGAATACTAAGCAGCAAGCAGCGGCCCGAAAGCCACCTGCTTGTGTAGGTGGCTTTTTTATGAAATTGATTGCTGCTAGCGCTTGATGGGTAAGCGTTAGAGCCTGATTTTATTGAAATTCATGAATTCTAGAAGCGCAGGCCTGCGGGGTTGTCGGGTGTGGGTGCGCCAGGGGCGGGGGCTGCGGGCGCCGTGATGCGTGCAGCGGGACGCTCTGCAGGCTTGACCGCATCGGTCGCGGCTGGCGCCGGTACGGTCAAGGGCTTGGCAGCGGGGGCTTTGTAGTTCTTCGGCAGCTGGGGCTGCTTGGGGTAGCCGGCAGCGCTCAGGTATTGGTCCCAGCTGTCGGCGCCAAAGCCCTTGAGGTGTTGGTTGCCGATGGTGGCAAAGGGCAGGTTGTCCTGTCCGCTGAGCTTGCGCAGCGCTGCAACATCGCTGCTGGTATCTATGGTGCGCTCGTTGAACGGGATGCCGCGGTTCTGCAGATGAGACCGAGCCTCGTCGCAGGGACCACAGTCCTTGCCCGTATAGATCATGACGGGATAGCGATTGGCCGCCTGGCGCAAGTCGTAAGGCAGCTGCGCGTTGGCTGAAGACGCCGGGCCATCGGCATTGCTCGCGGCTTCGGCACTGGGTTTGGCGTTGGTGCTGATGGCCCGGTCGGAATAAGTGACTCGCCCATCGGGGCCTACACTGCGATAAAGGTTCTGGGCCTGGCTGACTCCGCTCGCCAATGCGGCAAAGGCGGCTACAAGCATTGTCAGCAGCAGGGCGTTGCCGGAGGTCGGCTTCTCGGCCGAAGGCCGGGCAATGAAAGATCGTGACATCTCAATCTTGGTCAATGAAGTGGTTTGAGGGTGCAAGCGCCAATGGGCAGAGCATAGCTTGCATGTAGGACTGTCTGCTCCCATGCTCAGGCTTGTCTTGATCTGACCTCGTTGCGTGAGTCAGCTTGCGTCAGTCTTGGGTCTCTCTTATCGGGGCAATGGCAGACATGAAAAAGCGCCCGGGCAGGGCGCTTTTGGGCAGGTGGCAGCAGAAGGCTCAGGCGGCCTGGCTCATGCCTTGCTGGCGAAGCAGGGCGTCAATCTGCGGCTCGCGGCCACGGAAGGCCTTGAAGGACTCCATGGCAGGGCGGCTGCCGCCGGCTTCCAGAATCGACTCGCGGTACTTGCGGCCGGTCTCGGGGTTGGGCGAGCCATCGGCCAACATGGTTTCTTCAAAAGCCGCATAAGCGTCCGCGCTCAGCACCTCGGCCCATTTGTAGCTGTAGTAACCGGCGGCATAGCCACCAGCAAAGATATGGCTGAAAGTGTGTGCCATGCGGTTGTAGGCTGGCGATTGCAGCACGGACACCTCGGCGCGCACCTGGTTCAGCAGCGCCATGAAGTCGTCTGCCGGATTGTGCTCGGTGTGCAGGAGCATGTCGAACAGCGCGAACTCGATCTGGCGCAGGGTCTGCATGCCGGACTGGAAGTTCTTGGCCGCAATCATCTTGTCGTACAGCGCGCGGGGCAAGGCCTCGCCCGTGTCCACATGGGCAGTCATGTGCTTGAGCACATCCCACTCCCAGCAGAAATTTTCCATGAACTGGCTGGGCAGCTCGACTGCATCCCATTCCACGCCGGCAATACCCGAGACATCGCGTTCGTTGACCTGCGTGAGCATGTGGTGCAAACCGTGGCCGGTTTCGTGGAACAGGGTGATCACGTCATCGTGCGTGAGCAGCGCGGGTTTGCCGTCCACGCCGGATGCGAAATTGCAGACCAGATGGGCCACGGGCGTTTGCAGCTGATGGGTGTCGGGGCGCAGCCAACGCGTGCGCACATCGTCCATCCAGGCGCCGCCGCGCTTGCCCTTGCGCGCCTGCGGGTCCAGGTAGAACTGGCCGACCAACTGTGGGCCTTGTGCGCTGGAGCGCTCGATGCGGTAGAACTCCACGCAGGGGTTCCAGACCGGGGCTTCATCGCGGCGGATGGAGACTTCGAACAGGGTCTCGACAATCTTGAACAGGCCGGCCAGCACCTTGGGGGCTGGAAAGTATTGCTTGAGTTCCTGCTCGCTGAAGGAATAGCGGGCCTCCTTGAGCTTTTCGCCGATGAAGGCCCAGTCCCAGGGCTTGGGGTCGGCAATGGCGAGATCGGTCTGGGCAAAGGCGCGCAGATCGGCCACGTCCTTTTCGGCATAGGGGCGGGCACGTTGCGCCAGATCGCGCAGAAAGTCTATGACCTGCTGGGGCGAATCGGCCATCTTGGGCACGATCGAGACTTCGCCGAAATTGCTGTAGCCCAGCAACTGGGACTCTTCCAGACGCAGGGCGAGAATTTCCTTCATCACGGCGGTGTTGTCAAAGCGCTTGCCGTCGCCCTCGGCCTGGTCGGAGGCCCGGGTCACATAAGCCTGATAGATCTTTTCGCGCAGTGCGCTGCTCTTGGCAAACTGCATCACCGGCAGATAGCTGGGCATCTTAAGCGTCAGCTTGTAGCCTTCCTTGCCATCGGCTTCGGCGCCGGCCTTGGCCGCAGCGATCACATCGGCCGGAACGCCCTCCAGCTCGTCAATCCTGGCGTAGTAGGCAAAGGCATCGGTGGCGTCCAGCGCGTTCTCGCTGAATTTCTGGGCCAGCTCGGCCGAGCGGGCCTGAATCTGCGCAAAGCGTTCCTTGGCAGCGCCCTGCAGTTCGGCGCCCGAGAGCACAAAGCCGCGCATGGCATGGTCCCAGGCGGCGCGCTGCTCCTTGTTGAGGCTGGCCGGGTCAATGGCCTTGTACTTGGCGTACAGGCGTTCATCGGCGCCCAGATTGGTCCAGAACTCGGTGACCTTGGGCAGGGCTTCGTTATAGGCCGCGCGCAACTCCGGGGTGTCGGCAACGCTGTTGAGGTGATTGATGGCCGACCAGGCAGTGCCCAGCTTTTCAGTCGCCACGTCCAGCACGGCAGAGATGGCCTCCCACTGTGCGGGGAAGTCCGGTGCAACCACGGTCTCCAGCGCCTCGCTGGCACGGGCCAGCAAAGTGTCGATGGCGGGTGCCACATCCGCAGGCTGAATGCGGTCAAACAAGGGCAGGGAGGAGGATTCGAGAAGTGGATTGCTCATGCTGTATTAAGTGCCGGCAAGGTCGGGAAAATCAAGCGCTCTCAGGGTATTTATTGCTATCGCCTTCATAGCGTCAGCCTGTGGTCAGAAGCGTGCTCGCGCCAGGACTGCGTGCAAGCGCCACCGCGCAGCAAAGCTGTCGCCCCCCTCGGGCGATCAGAGCCAGAGAGGGAGAAGCCGCGGGGCGGCTCGGAGGGCGTCAGCCTGCGGCGCGCTCTGCCGATTCCATGGTGTTGACCAGCAGCATGGTAATCGTCATGGGGCCGACACCACCGGGCACAGGGGTGATGTAGCCAGCAACTTCCTTGACGCCGTGGAAGTCGACGTCGCCGCAGAGCTTGCCTTCGGCATTGCGGTTCATGCCTACGTCGATGACCACGGCACCGGGCTTGACCATGTCGGCGGTCAGCACATCCACCTTGCCCACGGCCGCGACGATGATGTCGGCCTGGCGTGTCATGGCAGCCAGATCGGCGGTGCCGCTATGGGTGACGGTGACCGTGGCATTGGCGGCCAGCAGCATCATGGCCATGGGTTTGCCCACGATGTTGGAGCGGCCGATGACCACGGCGTGCTTGCCGCGCAGATCCTTCATGCCGATGGATTCCAGCATCTTCATGCAGCCATAGGGCGTGCAGGCCTTGAAGCCGACTTCGCCGACCATCAGTGCGCCGGCGCTGGCCACGTGGAAGCCATCCACGTCCTTGGCGGGGGAGATGGTCTCGATGACCTTGTGGTCGTCGATGTGCTTGGGCAAGGGCAACTGCACCAGGATGCCGTGAATGCTCGGGTCGTTGTTCAGCGCTTCGACACGTGCCAGCAGTTCGGCTTCGGTCATGGAGGCATCGTACTTTTCCAGCACCGAGTGGAAGCCCACGTCTTCGCAGGCCTTGACCTTGTTACGCACGTAGACCTGGGAAGCCTGGTTGTCGCCCACCAGAACTACGGCCAGCCCGGGCGTGACGCCCTTGGCCTTGAGCGCTGCCGCGCGGGTGGCGACTTCCTTGCGCAGTTGTTCGGAGAGGGCTTTGCCGTCGATGAGTTGGGCTGTCATTGCTGGAGTACCAATAAAAAATGCTGCTAGCCCTTGATGAACAAGCACTAGCAGCTATCAGAATAGGAGTTGGCTAAAGCGCGAGGCCTGGCCAGTGCTCCTTGGATTATCTCGCGATTGGAGTGGCTTCCGATTTCGCGGGGAGCACTTAATTGACGGCAGCCGCCGCTTTGGCCGCAGCGCTGGTCTGGCCCTGGCCCTGGCCCAGTGCGATCTTGAGCAGATCGGCCACAGTGTTGGCGTTGAGCTTTTCCATGATGTTGGCGCGGTGGGCTTCCACGGTCTTGATGGAGATGCCCAGATCGTCGGCGATCTGCTTGTTCAGGCGGCCGGCGACGATGCGCTCGAGCACCTGGGCTTCGCGGCCCGTGAGCTTGGCCAGCAGCGCATCGCGGCTGGCGGCCTGCTGGTGGCCGGTAAAGGCTTCGCGGGCGTGATCCAGCATGCGCTCGACCAGACCCAGCAGTTCTTCTTCGTTGAAAGGCTTCTGGATGAAGTCCAGCGCGCCTTTCTTCATGGTGTTCACGGCCATGGGCACATCGCCGTGGCCGGTGATGAAGACGATGGGCAGAGGAGACTTGCGCTCGATCAGTCGGTCCTGCAGTTCCAGGCCGGTCATGCCGCCCATGCGGATGTCGACGATCAGGCAGGCCACTTCGCGTGGGTCGTAGCGCGACAAAAAGGTCTCGGCGGAGTCAAAGCAACGCACGCGGTAGTCCTTGCCTTCCAGCAGCCATTGCAGCGAATCACGGACTGCTTCGTCGTCGTCAACTACGTAAACAGTGCCTTTTTTGGGAATCAAACTCATGCAATCGTCCTCTTTATGGGTTCGCTTGTCGTGGTGAGTGTTGTCGTCTCCACACCCGTTGCCAACGGTAGCCAGAATGAGAACCGGCAACCAGTGACTTCGCTTCCATTGTAGAGGTTCTCGGCATGCATTCGACCCTGATGTGATTCGACAATCGAGCGGCAAAGGTTCAGGCCTATGCCCATGCCTTCGCTCTTGGTGGAGAAGAAGGCTTCGAACAAGTGTTCCAACACTTCCGGCGGCAGGCCCTTGCCCGTGTCTTCCACGGTGAACTCCACACCAGGCAGGCTTTCAAAGACCTGAGGGCGCACGCGCAGTTCAACATTGCGTTGGCCCAGCGGGCGGTCGGACATATCAATGGACTCAGCACTGTTTTTCATCAAATTGATGAGAACCTGCTCGATGAGGATGGCATCGGCCATTACTGGCGGCATGCGTTCGGCAATATGCGAGGTCAGCTGCACATTGCGGCGGCGCAACTCGATACCGGCCAGCTCCAGCGCCTCGTTCACCATCTCGCCTACCTGGGCCAGCATGCGATTGGGCTCGCTCTTTTTCACGAAGGAGCGGATGCGCTGAATGATCTGCCCGGCACGCTGTGCCTGATGTGCCGTCTTTTCCAGTGCGAACTTCATCTGTTCGGGTGTAAGCGTGCCGTTTTCCAGGCGCGTCAGCATGCCGGAGCTGTAATTGCTGATGGCGGTCAGGGGCTGGTTGAGCTCGTGCGCCACGCTGGATGCCATCTCTCCCATGGTGATGAGGCGGCTGGCGGTCTGGGCCTTTTCAGCCTGGGCCGCAGCCTGTTCCTCGGCCAGGCGGCGCTGGGTGATGTCGGTGGCAATCACCATCTGGGCCAGGCGGCCGTCCACCCAACTTAGATAGCGCGAGCGGACTTCCAGCCATTTGCCCAGGCTGGGCACGAAGATCTCGGCGTTCTCGCTGCGTGCGGCAGTCAGCGTGTCCGTGGGCAAGCCCATGAGGCCGTCTTCGTTCTCGGCTTCGGGCTGGTGGCGAACCGGCAGCTTGCCAGCCTGGGCGACCAGTTGCAGATGTCCTTCGGTGTGCGAGCCAAACCACTGGCGGTACAGCTTGTTGGCAAACAGCAGTTCGGCACTTCCAAGAGGGGCCACGGAAACAGAGGCATCCAGCGCCTCCAGCACAATGGTGAAGCGCTCGTATGAGGCAGACAGCTGTTCGCGAATCCGGTTGGGCTCGGTAATGTCCGTCATGGACGACATCCACCCCGTATGCTGGCCGTGGGCATCAATCAGCGGCGATACATACAGGCGCGCGTCGAACAGGCTGCCGTTCTTGCGCTTCACACGTACCTGAAAGCCGCCAACGATGGTCTTGCCCGACAGCTCTTCGCGCAGCTGTGAATGCAGATTGTCGTAGTCGTTATCGGGCCAGTAGGAATAAGGTGGAACCTGGCCGACCAGATCCTTCTCGCTCCAGCCTGTCATCTGGCAGAAGGCTGCGTTCACATAGGTGATGCGGCCGTGCAGATCCAGTGCTCGCATGCCCGTCAGCACGGAATTTTCCATGGCACGGCGGAAGTTGGTCTCGGCCACCAGGGCCTCCTGGGCACGCTGACGGCGGCGTGTGTGGCGCCAGGTGGCCAGCAGCAGCCAGGCCGTCATGGCCGACAAGGTGCCCACCAGCCAGAACAGGCCGCTACCGACTACGCCCAGCGAAGTCTGGTAGGCCTGGGCGCGCATCATCAGCGCCGTGCCCACCGGGGAGACGGGCACTTCGTATTCATTCGCAATGGCACGCCAGTGCAGCAGCTCGGTAGGCGTCTTGCGCGGTGCCAGAGGAGTGCCGGCCAGCACATGGTTGTCGGCATCGCGCATGGTGATGGCGTAACGGGCCATCACTTCCGTGGGCGTGCCATAGCGCAGAAGACTGTCCACCGAAAACTCGGCCAGCAGCTCGCCCTGGTAGCGGCTGTTGGCGCTGATTGGCACATGCAGTTGCAGCAGTGGCGGCAACTCATTGGGCTGGGCTGTTTCCTGCACATAGATGGGCTGCAGCATCTCGCGGGCCTGCTCATAGGCTTGCAGGGTCTCGCCCTGATGCAGGCTTTCTCCCACGGCGCGCAGCTGATCCGTGGCCACAGTCGGAGCTGACTGGCTGTACACAACCTGACGCTTGTCATTGATCCAGGTAATCGATTGCAGCTCGGGGTATTGGCTGATCAACGCTTCGGTGCGGCCGTCGAAGTCGGCTTTGCGCATCTCGCGGTTGCCGATGTCACGAGCCATGCGCATCAGTTGCTCCTGGCGCTCCAGCAGACGCAGGCGCACGCGTTGTTGGGCGTATTCCACGTCGCGGCGCAGTGCCTCCTGCTCGCGATCCACTTCTTCCGTGCGCAAATACCAGAACGACGCAATGATTGCAGCCATGAACATCAGCACCGACGCCAGCGGCGCGAGCGCGGCATAGCGATCCTGCCGGGTCGGCGACAGGCTGCGCCACCAGCTACGCCACCAGCGCACAGGGGATGCAACGGATTGCGCGCTTTTTGCGTCCTCTTTTTCTCGTTCGTGATTGCTTGTTTGCATGCCTCCAGTGTAGGGGAGAGACCTAGTGGAATCTGCGACTATTTCTGTCGCGTAAAAGACAATCTATGGAGGCTTCACTGTATGTGCATTTGCAGCATTTTTTTATATAGTGAAATCACAAAGCACAATTTGAAATTTAAAAAAAATGTGCGAAACTCGCCAGCGATCGACACAGTGAATCGGTTTAATCCGGGGAGCACCCGAAGGTGCTGTGCCACGCGTTATGCGGTGTGGCGCTTGCCGCACCCGTGTGATGCCGCACTCACTGCTTCGTGATAAAGCTACCCCCCTCTCGAAGGAGACACTCACAATGACAGCTCAGACTGATCCCAAAGGCGCTGGCTTTCCTGCCGGCCTGGACCAACAAGAATCGCGCGAGTGGATGGATGCCCTCTCTGCGGTGATCGACCGCGAAGGTGCGGACTATGCTCACAAGCTGATCGAGGATCTGCTTGAACACGCTCGCCAGAACAGCGTGGACATGCCTTTCTCGGCCAATACCGGCTACGTGAACACCATCGAAGTCGACCAGGAAGAAAAGTGCCCCGGCAACCTCGAGATCGAAGGTCGTCTGCGTGCCTACATGCGCTGGAACGCCATGGCCATGGTGGTCAAGGCCAACCGCATTCACCCCCCTGAAGGCGGTGATCTGGGCGGCCACATCGGCTCCTTCGCTTCGCTGGCCAATATGTTTGCGGCCGGCTTCAACCATTTCTGGCACGCCGAGAACGAAAACCACGGCGGCGACTGCCTGTACATCCAGGGTCACGTTTCGCCCGGCATCTATGCCCGCGCCTACCTGGAAGGCCGTATCTCCGAAGAGCAACTGCTGAACTTCCGCCAGGAAGTGGACGGCAAGGGTCTGTCGAGCTACCCCCACCCCAAGCTGATGCCCGACTTCTGGCAGTTCCCCACGGTGTCCATGGGCCTGGGCCCGCTGATGGCCATCTACCAGGCGCGTTTCCTGAAGTATCTGCACGCACGCGGCATTGCCAACACCGAAAACCGCAAGGTCTGGGTGTTCTGCGGCGACGGTGAAATGGACGAGGTGGAATCCCTGGGCGCCATCGGTCTGGCATCGCGCGAGAACCTGGATAACCTGGTTTTCGTGATCAACTGCAATCTGCAGCGCCTGGACGGTCCCGTGCGCGGCAACGGCAAGATCATCCAGGAGCTGGAAGGCGAATTCCGCGGTGCCGGCTGGAACGTGATCAAGCTGCTTTGGGGCAAGGGCTGGGACGAGCTGCTGGCCAAGGACAAGGACGGCGTGCTCAAGAAGATCATGATGGAGTGCAACGACGGCGACTATCAGGCTTTCAAGGCCAACGACGGTGCCTACGTTCGCCAGCATTTCTTCGGCCGCGATCCTCGCGCCCTGAAGATGGTCGAGCACATGTCCGACGACGAGATCTGGAACCTGCGCCGCGGCGGCCACGATTCGCAGAAGGTCTACGCAGCGTTTGCCGCTGCCAACGGCCACAAGGGTCAGCCCACGGTGCTGCTGGTCAAGACCGTCAAGGGCTTCGGCATGGGCAAGGTCGGTGAAGGCAAGAACAACGTTCACCAGACCAAGAAGCTGAGCGACGAGGACATCAAGGCCTTCCGCGACCGCTTCAACATTCCGATCCCCGACAGCCAGATCGCGGACATTCCCTTCTACAAGCCGGCCGACGATACGCCGGAAATGAAGTATCTGCACGAGCGCCGCAAGGCCCTGGGCGGCTACCTGCCACACCGTCGCCAGCAAGCTGACGAGCAGTTCACCGCTCCTGCGCTGGACACCTTCAAGGCCATCCTGGAGCCCACACCCGAAGGCCGTGAAATCTCCACGACCCAGGCTTATGTGCGTTTCCTGACGCAGCTGCTGCGCGACAAGAACATCGGCCCCCGCGTGGTGCCCATCCTGGTGGACGAAGCCCGTACCTTCGGTATGGAAGGCCTGTTCCGTCAGGTCGGCATCTACAACCCCCACGGTCAGCAATACACCCCGGTCGACAAGGACCAGGTGATGTACTACCGCGAGGACAAGGCCGGCCAGATCCTGCAGGAAGGCATCAACGAAGCCGGCGGCATGTCCAGCTGGATTGCTGCAGCCACCAGCTACAGCCATAGCAACCGGGTCATGATCCCGTTCTATGTGTACTACTCGATGTTCGGCTTCCAGCGCATCGGCGACCTGGCCTGGGCGGCTGGCGACCTGCAAGCGCGTGGCTTCCTGCTGGGCGGCACCTCGGGCCGTACCACGCTGAACGGCGAAGGCCTGCAGCACGAAGACGGTCATAGCCACATCCTGGCCAACACCATCCCCAACTGCGTGACTTACGACCCCACCTTCGCTCACGAAGTGGCCGTGATCATGCAAGATGGTCTGCGTCGCATGGTGCAGAACCAGGAAAACATCTTCTACTACATCACGCTGCTGAACGAAAACTACCCCATGCCTGGCCTGGAAGCCGGCACGGAAGAGCAGATCCTCAAGGGCATGTACATGGTCAAGCCTGGCCAGAAGGTGCCAGAGAGCGGCCTGCGCGTTCAACTGCTGGGCTCCGGCACCATCCTGCGCGAGTCCTTCTTCGCCCAGGAACTGCTGGAAAAGGACTGGGGCATTGCCGCCGATGTCTGGAGCTGCCCGTCGTTCAATGAACTGACCCGCGAAGGTCAGGAAGTGGACCGCTTCAACATGCTGCACCCCATGGAAGCCGCCAAGGTTCCGTTCGTGTCGCAGCAGCTGGCTGCCCACCCCGGCCCCGTGATCGCTTCGACCGATTACATGAAGGCCTACGCCGAGCAGATCCGTCCCTACATGCCCAAGGGCCGTACCTACAAGGTGCTGGGTACCGACGGTTTCGGCCGTTCGGACTTCCGCGCCAAGCTGCGTGAACACTTCGAAGTCAACCGTCATTACATCGTGGTGGCTGCACTGCGCGGTCTGGCCGATGAAGGCAAGATCAACGCCACGACCGTGGCCGAAGCGATCAAGAAGTACGGCATCAACGTCGACAAGATCAACCCGCTGCACGCCTAAGAAGGGGAGACAGATAACATGGCATTGACAGAAATCAAGGTCCCCGATATTGGCGACTTCTCCGAAGTCGGCGTGATCGAAGTGCTGGTCAAGGTGGGTGACACCATCAAGGTCGAGCAATCCCTGATTACCGTGGAGTCCGACAAGGCTTCCATGGAAATCCCCTCCAGCCAGGCTGGCGTGGTCAAGGAAATCAAGGTTGCCCTGGGCGACAAGGTCAAGGAAGGCTCCGTGGTCGTGATGCTGGAGACTGCCGATGCAGCTCCCGCACCTGCCGCCGCGGCGCCTGTCCCTGTTGCAGCACCCGTGGCCGCAGCTCCTGCCCCCGTGGCTGCAGCCCCTGCCCCCGTGGCTGCAGCCCCTGTGGCCGCCGCTCCTGCAGCATCCTCCACCGTGGACCTGAAGATCCCCGATATCGGCGACTTCAAGGACGTGGCCGTGATCGAGATGCTGGTCAAGGTGGGTGACACCGTGACCGCCGAGCAATCGCTGTTTACCGTGGAGTCCGACAAGGCCTCGATGGAAATCCCTTCGCCCTCGGCCGGCACCATCACGGCGCTGACCATCAAGCTGGGTGACACCGTCAACGTGGGCGACGTCGTCGGCCAGATGACAGTGCAGGGCGCAGTTGCTGCCCCCGTGCAGGCCGCCGCTCCCGTGGCGGCACCGGTTGCCGCTCCTGTGGCTGCAGCACCTGCAACCGTGGTTGCAGCCCCTGTGGCCGCCACTCCTGCTGCCGCACCTGCAGCCCACAACCCCACCGTGGCGCCTTCGGGTCAGCTGCCCCATGCCTCGCCTTCGGTGCGCAAGTTCGCTCGCGAACTGGGCGTGCCTCTGGCAGAAGTCAAGGGCTCGGGCAACAAGGGCCGCATCACGGCGGAAGACATCCAGTCCTTCACCAAGTCGGTGATGGCCGGCGCCGTGCAGACCCTGGCTCAGCAGGCCGTGGCTCCCAAGTCTTCCGGCGGCAACGTCGGCGGTCTGGAAGTGCTGGCCTGGCCCAAGGTCGACTTCGCCAAGTTCGGCGCTGTCGAGCGCAAGGAGCTGTCGCGCATCAAGAAGATCTCGGGTGCCAACCTGCACCGCAACTGGGTGGTCATCCCCCACGTCACCAACAATGACGAGGCTGACATCACCGAGCTGGAAGCCTTCCGCGTACAGACCAATGCCGAAAGCGCCAAGGCCAAGAGCGACGTCAAGGTGACGATGCTGGCTTTCGTGATCAAGGCCGTGGTGGCTGCGCTCAAGAAGTTCCCCGAGTTCAACGCCTCTCTGGACGGCGACACTCTGGTCTACAAGCAGTACTTCAACATCGGTTTTGCCGCTGACACGCCGAACGGCCTGGTCGTTCCCGTGCTCAAGGATGCCGACAAGAAGGGCATCCTGCAGATCAGCCAGGAAATGGGCGAGTTGGCCAAGAAGGCCCGCGACGGCAAGCTGGGCGCTGCGGACATGCAAGGCGGCTGCTTCTCGATCTCGTCTCTGGGCGGCATCGGCGGCACCAACTTCACGCCCATCATCAATGCGCCTGAAGTCGCCATCCTGGGTCTGTCCAAGGGCGCCATGAAGCCCGTGTGGGACGGCAAGCAGTTCGTGCCTCGTCTGATGCTGCCTCTGTCGCTGTCGTACGACCACCGCGTCATCGACGGTGCAGCCGCTGCACGCTTCAACGCCTACCTGGGCGCTGTGCTGGCCGACTACCGCCGCATCCTGCTCTAAGCAGCTGACGGGCAGGCCGATTTTTAGCGAAATCGGCCTGTAGCGCTTATCTGAACTGCGCAAGTAGCTATCTTTTTAGATGCCTTGCGCTTCACCTTGCCAGCCCATGAGTGAGATGAAGAACCTGAGACAGCATCCCATCGAGCATCTGCGTGGCGTCATTCCCGGTATCCGGCCTTTTCCGGATGCGGCTGACGTCTTCGCCGAGCCGGTCGAGAAGTACGCGCGGCATTTTCTGCCGCTGGTCACCATCGATCTGGCCTTGCTCGACGATGCCTGGAGCGGGCCGATTCATCTCGTCGCCCCTTGCGAGCCCTACGAAGGGCAAGTCGGGGAGTGGGGGGGCGAGGAGTTTGGCAACGCGCTGCTCAAGCCTGACTGGCTGGCTTTCAAACTCGACGAACAAGGCAAGTACGAGCTGCTGGGCGACTGGCGCTACTTCATGCTGGAGCAGGATCGGGCCGACTGGGCGGAAAAATCGCTCGACTGGCGCGAGGTGCGCAGCCAGCATCGTGAACTAGTCAAACTTGGGGTTGTACCGCCGTTTGAACTGCACCATGAGGCCAAGTACTCATGGCGCGATGTGATGGAGCTGCATTACGCAACCCAGCACGCGGCCTATGAGCAGGCCAGGCGGGACTTTCTGGCCCATGGCTGGAATGCCGCCAAGCCCTGGAATGACGCTGCTGAAGTTGCCAAGCTGCCTTTGTATGAGCCAGGTACGGACTGTTATGACTCCACTTCAGGGCGCTATCTGCTCGGCGTGCTGGGCGGGCCTGCGTGGGGTGGTAACTGGAGCAATCTGACCAACCCGCTGCTCAGCGGCATTGGTACGGATGACGGTATTCACCCCATTCACCCGGAAACGGGCGCTGCGTTCGAGTTCATCACCAGCACCTATGCCAACGAGTTCACGGGGCATGACTGCGAAATCCTGCTGTTCTACGAGCCCCAAAGCCGTACCGTGCTGCAGACCTTTGATTGGAGCTAAGGCGTCACCGTCCGGCTTCAAACCGAGAAAAATCGTTTTTGCTGCCTGATCCTTCAGGCGGCGCAGAGACAAAAACCAAGATAGGAGCGCATATGAGCCTCATCGATATCAAGGTACCCAATATCGGCGACTTCGCCGAAGTGGGCGTGATCGAACTGCTGGTCAACGCCGGCGACACCGTGTCCGTGGACCAGTCCCTCATCACCGTGGAGAGCGACAAGGCCTCCATGGAAATTCCTAGCAGCCACGCTGGCGTTGTGAAGGAAATCAAGGTCAAGGTCGGTGACAAGGTTGCCGAAGGCTCCGTCGTGCTGTCGCTGGAAGTGGCAGCCGGTGCTGCCGCACCGGCACAAGCCGCAGCGCCTGCGCCCGCCGCAGCCGCTCCCGCCCCCGTGGCTGCCGCTCCCGCTCCCGTGGCCAGCAACTTTGCCGGCACCGTGGACATGGACTGCGACGTGGTCGTTCTGGGCGGTGGCCCTGGCGGTTACTCCGCAGCCTTCCGCGCAGCCGACCTGGGCCTGAAGGTCGTGCTGGTCGAGCGCTACGCCACCCTGGGCGGTGTCTGCCTGAACGTGGGTTGCATCCCCTCCAAGGCACTGCTGCACGTGGCAGCCGTGATGGACGAAGTCAAGCACCTGGAAGTGGCCGGCGTGAAGTTCGCGGCTCCCGAAGTCAACATCGACCAGCTGCGCGGCCACAAGGAAAAGGTCATCGGCAAGCTGACCGGTGGCTTGGGCCAGATGGCCAAGATGCGCAAGGTCACCGTCGTGCGCGGCTACGGCAACTTCGTGTCTGCCAACCACATCGAAGTCGAAGAAACCACCGGTTCCGGCCAGGAAAAGACCGGCAGCAAGAAGATCGTTCAATTCAAGAACGCCATCATCGCTGCAGGCTCGCAAGCCGTGCACCTGCCTTTCATGCCCAAGGACCCCCGCGTGGTCGATTCCACCGGCGCTCTGGACCTGAAGGAAGTGCCCAAGCGCATGCTGATTCTGGGCGGCGGCATCATCGGCCTGGAAATGGGCACCGTCTACTCCACACTGGGCGCACGCCTGGACGTGGTGGAGATGATGGACGGCCTGATGCAAGGCGCTGACCGCGACCTGGTCAAGGTCTGGCAAAAGATGAACGCGCCACGCTTCGACAACATCATGGTCAACACCAAGACCGTGGGTGCCGAAGCCACGCCCGAAGGCATCAAGGTCTCGTTCGCTCCTGCCAAGGACGGCGTCACCGTGCCTGAACCCCAGACCTACGACCTGGTTCTGCAAGCCGTGGGCCGCACGCCCAACGGCAAGAAGATCAGTGCCGACAAGGCTGGCGTGGCCGTGACCGACCGCGGCTTTATCGACGTCGACATCCAGATGCGCACCAACGTGCCCAACATCTTCGCGATTGGCGACATCGTGGGTCAGCCCATGCTGGCGCACAAGGCCGTGCACGAAGCGCATGTGGCTGCCGAAGTCATCGCCGGTGAACTGCAAGGCAACAAGGAACTGGCTTCTGCTGCCTTCAACGCCCGCGTGATTCCTTCGGTGGCTTACACCGACCCCGAAGTGGCATGGGTGGGTCTGACCGAAGACCAGGCCAAGGCACAAGGCATCAAGGTCAAGAAGGGCCTGTTCCCTTGGGCTGCCTCCGGCCGCGCCATCGCCAACGGCCGCGACGAAGGCTTCACCAAGCTGCTGTTTGACGATTCCCCCGAAGCTCACGGCCACGGCCGTATCCTGGGCGGCGGCATGGTCGGCACGCATGCCGGCGACATGATCGGTGAAATCGCCCTGGCCATCGAAATGGGCGCCGACACCGTGGACATCGGCAAGACCATCCATCCCCACCCAACCCTTGGCGAGTCCATCGGCATGGCGGCGGAAGTGGCCCACGGTTCCTGCACGGATGTGCCACCCACACGTAAGTGAGTGTTTCGCTTGCTTAAAACAAAGGCAGCCTTCGGGCTGCCTTTTTTATATTTCATAGCTGCTTGTGCTTGCTGCATAAGCGCTTGAGACCGACTGATTCTCAGTTTTCTATCTGTGATCGTGCTGCTTTGAGTGCTTGAGTAAATGTGGTTTGCATTGAAGGCATGAGCCCATTTGACTTTGCCGAGGTCGCGGTGAGCGAGGAGGGCTTGCACCCCAGCAACCATAAGCTGGGTGCTGCTGCCGGCAAGCCCGTGGCGGCGGGTTGGGGGTCTTATGAAGCCAACGCGCAGGCCGAAGCACAGCTTAAAGACTAGTTTTGATAGCTGCCAGTGCATGATGCATAAGCGCTGGAGCCTGTTTTATCTTGAATTTTTGGCGTTGGTGCTTGAGCTTGTCTGTCAATGAGTTTCCCGATCAGGAAATATCGATTCCTTTTCTGCGTGCTCTGTTTCATAATTTCCCGAACGGGAATTTCCAGGCTAATCATCTTATGTCCACCATCCAAACAACCGAGCAACTGGGCGCGGCCTTGCGCACCGCCCGTAAACAACTGGGGCTGACCCAGCCGCAGCTTGCCTTGGCCGCAGGCGTGGGCACGCGGTTTATTGTGGATCTTGAGTCGGGCAAGCCCACGGTGCGGCTGGAGCATGTGCTGCGGGTGATCGATGCGCTGGGGGGAGAGTTGCAGTTGGGCGGTTTGCCGTATATAGCATCTGAGGGAGTAGCAGAGGGCGCACGCCATGGCGCATGAACTCGAAGTCTGGCTGTTTGATGGGCGCGTCGGCAGTCTGTCGCTGGTGCATGGGCGGCTGAGCTTTGCCTATGCGACCGACTGGTTGGCGCTGCCGCAGGCCACTGCTTTATCGCAGTCGCTGCAGGCTGAGCCGTTTGACGATCATCAGAGTCGGCCTTTCTTCGCCGGTCTGCAAGCTGCAGGCTGCGCCACAGCATGGCTTTGCGGGCAATGCCGTGGTGGAACAGATCGTTCAACTGATAGAGCAGCGCTGGGCCTTGACGCTGCGGCGCATGGCCTGAGCGTGCACGTGATTTCACGCCTGACACGTAAAGCGGCGATATTAATTAAATTTCCCGAACGGGAAATATGTGCTGAGCTCAGCTGCCTTGAGTTAAAAAATTCCTGATCGGGATATTTTTAGTTTTATAGCTGCTAGCGCTTGCTGCATAACGCTTGAGCCTGATTTGATGGATATTGGATGGCGCTGATTCCAGCGCTCGCCACAAAACTGCCCCTTGATTGAGACAGCCATGCCTTGCACCAGCCTTGATTTTTCTCGACCGTTACAAGCCGCCTGCCACTGCGGCGCGGTGCGCTTTACCGTTCTGTTAAGCGATGGCCTGAACACCGCGCGGCGCTGCAATTGCTCGTTTTGCCGCATGCGCGGGGCCGTGGCGGTGTCGGCTGATTTGAGCGGAATCGAGGTGCTGCAGGGACAGGATGCGCTGACGCTCTACCAGTTCAACACCGGGCAGGCCAAGCATTTCTTTTGCAAGCATTGCGGCATCTATACCTTCCATCAGCGACGCTCGTCGCCGCATCAGTATGGTGTGAATGTGGCTTGCATAGCGGGCATGAGCCCGTTTGACTTTGCCGAAGTGGTGGTGAGCGAGGGGCGCTCGCACCCCAGCGACCGCCGCGCAGGCGCTGCTGCGGGCAAGTCTGTGGCGGCAGGCTGGCTGAGTTACAAGGCGAATCCCTTGGCCGAAGCGCAGCTTGAGGAATGATTTTGATAGCTGCTAACGCTTTACAGGTAAGTGTTAGCTGTCATTTTTAATGAATTTTCTGCGTTCGGCATCGAATCAGCCAGCCAGATAGATCCAGGTCGGGCGCTGCCTGGCAAGCGCGCCGGGCATGGCTTAGCTGCGCCTGGTCCTGGAGTCGCGCACTGTCACCATCAGCACCAGTGCCGAGAGGATCAGCATGACCAGCACAAGATAGATGCTGTAGTGCCGGTTGCCTGTGTGCTGGGTCAGCAGGCCGGCCAGCGTGGGGCTGGCGGCCGAGCCCAGATTGCCCAGGCTGCTGATGAGCGCTATGCCGCCGGCGGCCACGGCCGGTGACAGATAGTCGCTGACCAGGGCAAAGAACAGCGGGGGCAGGGCCGCAAGTCCGATCAGCGTGAAGGCCAGGGCAATCAGCGAGCCCTCAAGATGGCCGTGCATCTGCAGGGTGACGATCAGGCCGGCAATGGCCATACCGGTGGCGATGAACAAATGCCAGCGGCGGTCGCGGAACCGGTCGGAGCTGGCACCGAAGGCAATCATGCCGAAGAAGCCTGCGACAAAGGGAATGGCCGAGTAGATGCCGACATGCAGCACGTCCTGCACCCCCAGGCCCTGAATCACGGTCGGCATCCAGAAGACAAACAGATAGGTGGCACCGTGCATCATGAAATACACGAGTGACAGGGCATAGACCTTGGGGTCGCGCAGCAACTGGCCCAGAGAGGCGCTGCTGTGGGCCGCCTTGTGCCCGTGGCCGCCATGATGAGCAACTTGGCCGCCGTCGTTGGCGATGTTGTGTTGCAGGCGCGCTTTTTCGGCGTCTGTCAGCCAGCCGGCGTCGCTCGGCTTGTCCTGGAGATAGAAGTAGAGGATCAGACCCAGAATGCAGGCGGGAGGGCCCTGGATGAGAAACAGCCACTGCCAGCCATGCAGACCGTCGATGCCATCCATATATTTGAGAATGGCGCCGCACAAGGGGCCGGCCGCAATCGCCATGGCCATGACGGCTGAGAGAAAGATGGAGATCACGCGGCCACGGCGTGCCGAGGGGTACCAGTAGGTGAAGTAGAGAATGACGCCGGGAAAGAAGCCGGCTTCGAAGGCGCCCAGCAGAAAGCGCGCCACATAGAACTGCATGGGAGTGGAGACCCAGGCCATGGCGGTGGCGATGACGCCCCAGAGCAGCATGATGCGCATCAGCGTCTTGCGCGTGCCAATCTTCTCCAGCAGCAGATTGCTGGGCACTTCAAACAAAAAGTAGCCTATGAAGAACAGGCCTGCGCCAAAGCCGTAGGCGGCGTCGCCGAAATCCAGCGTCTGCTTCATCTGGATCTGGGCGTAGCCGATGTTGATGCGGTCCAGGTAGGCGACCATGTAGCAGATCAGCAGCAGGGGCAGCAGCCGCCAACTGACCTTGGCATACAGCGCGTTGTCTGCATCGATGTCGTGGCTGGTGTCCTGCCTGGGCGTTGCGCCCGAAATGGTCGTCGCGCTTGGGGTCATGCTTGTCTCTTGGAAGTTGGTATGGGGCGCTGGGTGGTTCCTCGCGGCACGTCTTGCTGCATCACGATGTAGACGCTGCAAGCCGCTGTGCTAGGGCTATGCCGGGCTTTTGTTGTTGTCTTGAATACAGGGGGAACTGCGCAGAGGCCCACAGCATCAAGCCGTGGGGCACAGGCTACCAAGTCTTGCTGCCAGGACCTCACGAGGTCACGGCGGAGACTGTGGTTGTGACCAGTGATTGGATTGCTTGCCTTCGAGTTCCCGGTTCATTTCCTGCTATTGCCCTTCATGGCCTGGACCTGGCTGCGCACAGGTATGCATCAGCCTGTCTTGACCTCTGCGGGGGCAGAAATCAAGGTGTTCGAGGGGGCAATGTAGGTCTGGTGCCCTGAATGGACTTAACGCATGCCGCAATTCAGTTGCCAGATCATGACATCCGAGGGTAAGCCTTAGGGTCGGCCTTGCTGCGGCAAGGCAGCGGGAGATGCTGCGGTTTTGCGGGGCGATGGCGTGCGCCATCGAGAGCCATGCTGCGCCTGAACTCGCACTAGCACGGGGGGGCAGGCAGCCGTTTCATCTGCGGATAGCTGATGTGGCCGAGTATGTATTTTGATAACGGCCAGCGCGGAAAGGAGCCAGTTGGGCTTCTATTTGCACAAGCGGGTTGCCAGAGCTTTTGAGCCGCCACATTGTGCCAGCGGATACGCCCGGCATGGCTCCGGGCGTTGGGTGGATCGCTGGGTTCAGCGATGGGGAGTGTTGCCTCAGGCCTTTTTCAGAAACTCGGATTTGAGAATGAATGGACCCTGATCCGTCTTGCAGTCCACGTCATGGTCGCCGTTGTCATAGACCAGGCGAATGCCTTTGATCTTGGTGCCTTTTTTGATGACGGTAGAGGAGCCTTTGACCTTCAGGTCCTTGACCAGCAGAACGCTGTCGCCGTCGGCCAGTGGCGTGCCGTTGGCATCCTTGATGATGCGGGGGCCGTTGTCTTCATCGGCAATGGTTTCTGCATGGGCCGACCATTCATGGGCGCAATCGGGGCAGATCAGCAGATCGCCATCGGGATAGGTGTTGTCCAGACCGCATTGGGGGCAAGAGGGGAGGGTGGCTGTGCTCAAGGATTCGCTTCCGTTCAAAGAGTAAGCACCAAGCCTAGCTGCTAAACAGTAGTGTCCCGGATTGGTGCGGATTGCAAGACGGCCATGCCTGAGGCTAGGGCGCAGCCGCATGGTATGAATTTTATGTTTTTGATAGCTGCTGGCGCTTTCTGGGTAAGCGTCAGAGGTTGTTTTGTCTTGAGTTTTTGTGGGAAATCAACGCACCAGATGCTCGGCCAGAAAGTCTATGAACACCCGTGTCTTGCGCGGCAGGTGGCGGCTGCCGGGGAAGACCAGATGAATCGGCTGGCTGGGCAGGGTGTACTCGGGCAGCACGCGCTGCAGCTGGCCGCTGCGCACATCGTCCTGCACCAGCCAGTCGGGCAGCACGGCTACACCCAGGCCCGCCAGCGCCAGCGCACGAATCGCGCTCGATGAATTGGACTGGTGGGCGGTGCGGCCCTGCACCTCGGTCTGCAGGCCCTGGGCGCTTTCCAGCACCCAGTGCGTGGGGCTGTCCAGATTACTGTTGGCAATCCAGGGCAGATCGGCCAGGTCTTGTGGCTGCTGCACGGCTTGCAGGCCAGTCAACCGGGGCGATGCGACCAGCCAGATTTCATAATCTGCCAGCTTGCGGCTTTTGAGGCTGGAATCGGCCAGGCTGCCCAGGCGCACAACCAGGTCGAGCTTTTCGGCTACCAGATCACTGAGCGAGGAATTGGCATCGTGGCTGATGGCAATGCCTGGGTAGCGCTGCACAAACTGCGGGATCAGCGGCAGCACATAGCGCTCGCCAAACTCGGCCGTGGTGCTGATGCGTAACTGCCCGCGCAGGCGGCGGCTGCCGTGCTGGGCATTGTCAAATGCAGCTTCGATATGGCCGAAGATCTGCTTGAACTCGTCATAGAACTGCTGGCCGCTTTCCGTCAACGCCACCGACCGCGTGCTGCGCACCAGCAAGGTAATGGACAGGGCTTCTTCCAGCGCCTTTACATGCAGGCTGGTCATGGCTTTGCTGATGTTCAGGTAGTCGGCGGCCTTGGTGTAGCTGCCCAGTTCCACCACGGCCAGAAAAGTCTGCACGCGGTGAAGCTGGGTGTGGATGGCAGTGCTTGTGGTTGCGGCCATTGTTCAGTTTGGTCAAACAAAGTATCAAGCATAGCGGTATCGACGCGGGCAACTGAGCTGCCTACTATGCGCAGCTCAAAGGACAGACATGAGCTACCGTTACCGCATTGCCCTGGTGTTTTTGACCGGGTTTTTTATCGACTGCATCAATATCTTCATGCCCGCAGTCGCCTTGCCACGCCTGGCTGCCGAGTTCGAGACAGCCAGCCTGGACACCGCCTGGGTGGGCAATGCCTACATCCTGGGCCTGACCTTGGTGATTCCCATCAGCACCTGGTTGGCCGGCCGCTGGGGCGCGCGGCGTTTGCTGGCAGCTTCCATGCTGGTGTTCGCACTGGCTGTGGCTGCTTGCGGCATGGCGGGCAGTTTTACGGCCGTGGTGGTTTGGCGCTTCGTGCAGGGAATGGCCGGTGGGCTGTTGATTCCCGTGGGGCAGGCCATGGCCTTTGCCTTGTTTCAGGGGGCGGAGCGTGCACGCATCTCCACCATGGTCATGGCCGTGGCCCTGATTGCACCGGCTTTGTCACCGGGGCTGGGCGGGCTGATTGTGGACAGCAGTTCCTGGCGCTGGGTGTTTTTTGCCAATATTCCGTTGGCTCTGGCAGCCGCGCTGCTGGCCTGGTGCTGGGTGCGCGATTCGGCAGAGTCATTCGAGCCGTCGGTTGCGGCCAAGCCGGATATGACCGGACTGCTGCTGATCGGCACGGCACTGACTGCTGTGCTCATGGGCATGTCGCTGTACGGTGCAGGCCGTGGCCGGGTTGGGGCGCTGCTGTGTCTTGCGCTGGGTCTGGCAGCCAGCGCGCTCTATCTGCGCCACTGGCGCAAAGCGGCAGACCCAGTGGTCGAGCTGCGCCTGCTGCGCAGCCCACGCCTGCGGGTGTCCATGGCCATGTACTACGCCGTGCCCGGCGTGTTTACCGGCGTCAATCTGCTGAGCCTATTTTTTCTGCAGGACCTGCTGGCACTGAGCGCCCAGCGCTCGGGCATGTTCATGCTGGTCTATGCCGGCGGCGCGCTGCTGGCCATGCTGATGTGCGGCCGCATCTACAACCGCGTGGGGGCGAGGCCGCTGTTTGTGGTCAGTCTGCTGCTGCACAGTCTGGGTATTGTCTGCCTGATGGCGGTGAACAGCGCAGGCGATCTGCTAGCCCTGGTGCTGGCCTATGCCCTGATGGGCCTGGGCGGCGGTCTGGCTGCCAATGCCGCGCAAACCACGGCGCTGATGGATTTTCACGGCTCGGAACTGCCCCAGGCCAGCGTGGTCTGGAACATCAACCGCCAGATGGCATTCAGCGTGGGCGCGGCCCTGTTTTTGATGATCTTCAACCTGCTGCAGCCGCATACCGGTGCGCTGCCGGCCTATCAAGCAAGCTTTGCCGTTGCCGCCCTGGTTGGGCTGCTGCCGCTGACCTGTTTACACACCTTGAAAAAAGCCAGGCATGAACGACCAGAACCTCAAAGCCGCCGCACAAAGCATTAACGATGTGCATGCGCTGATCCAGACCGTTTTTACTCAAAAGGGCGATGCCGCCCAAGCCGCTACCAAGGCGCTGATGCAGGTGTTTGCCGAAGGCTTCAGCATGGTCACCACAGGCGGCCGGATCGTGACGCGTGCCCAGGTACAGCAGATGTTTGAGGGCGCTGCTGGCGGCAGGCCCGGTTTGCAGATGGCGGTGGATGAGCTGACAACCATCTGGCAGGCGGGCTCACATATCGCGCTGCGCTACCGCGAAACACATATGCTGGCCGGCGTTAGCCATGCGCGCTATTCCATGGCGATTCTGGAAGTCGCAGCTGGCGGCGTGCTGTGGCATGCGCTGCACGAGACAGCTATTGCTTGATCTTGAATCTCAGCCCATCACAAAGATGGGGGCCGTTGTACGAAACGGCAGCCTGCGGCCTGGCGGCAGCAGATAGGCATGCTCGTGCGGCACGCGCAGCGGGTCGCATTCGCCGTCGGTGATGATGAGGATGGGCCCATCCTTTGGAAAGTCATCGGTCTGTAGCAGCAGATCCACACCCGGCTGTAGTACGGTGCCTCCCCGGCCCTTGAGGGCGATGCGCTGGGCAATGTCGGCGGCCGGCAGATATCCCAGGTCATAGGCTGCGGCGTCGCAGCAGATCAGGCGCACTGCGGGCACGTCCTTGGCCTCGGCGTAGCTTGCGATGGCGCCCAGTGCCTTGGCCAGCACATGGCGCTCCATGGAGCCCGAGGTGTCCAGCACCACGCCAAAGGTGCGGCCTTCCAGCCAGCGGCTGTCGGCTTGAATGCGTGGCCTGGGAATATCGGGCGTGGCGCTCTGGCGGCGGCTGATGCGGGCATAGCTGCGCCGCGTCTCTATGGGCGGAAAGTGATGGTCGAACCAGCGCGCCAGATCGACCTGCCAGTCAATCGGCGGCTGCAGCAGAGCACGGATTTCCTCGATTAGTCCTGCGGGCAGCAGGCCGCGTGCGCTTTGCTCGTGGCGCAGCAGGCCTTTGCCTAGCTGGGTGCGGCAGAACTCGTCGATATCGGTAAAGTCGCCCGCGCCGCGCTGGTCGCCCACATTGCGCTCCAGCATATCGCCCCGGCCACCGGCCAGGGTGCGCAGCTTGCGCATGCGGCGCAGATCGCTCGCGATGCGGTCATAGACCTCCTCGGCGCCGAGACCGCGCAGCTCCGGGTCGTAGAGCAGACCGATACCCGGCGGTTGACCCACATCCATCTGAATCAGCCAGTCGTTGATGACAAAGTCGCAGGCCACGTTCCACAGAAAAGGCTCGCGCCCGCGTCGGCGCGGCAGATGGCGCAGGGCGACGTGCAGCACTTCGTGGGCGATGACGAAACGCAGTTCCAGCTCGGACAGGCGCGGGCCGGGGTTGATGTAGATGGTGCGCAGCACTTCGTCGACCGCGGCGACGGCAATGTCTTCGCGCTCGCAGATGCTGGCGTCCTCGATGATGTCAAACGCCGCGACCATGCTGCCCAGCAGCGGAAAGCTGTCCATGAACCAGTGTCGCGCGCGGTCCAGCGCGCTGCTGGCTGGACGGCTCTGGCCAAACTCGCGGCGCACGCCTGCCGCCATTTCCACGGACTGGGTGACGGAGCGAGCCAGGCCGGCGGCAAACATTTCGGGCCAGTTGCCGTACCTGCGCCAATACGGTTGTAGCTTGCTGGTGGATGAGGCCGGTTGTGGCCACTGCTCCGGCAGGGCCAGGCTGGGGTGAGCGCCGCCCTGGCCGGGACCGGCCAGGCTCAGCGACTGTGCCCAGGCGGGTATGCCCTGTTCGCAGAACTGGACGTACCACTGAGCCTCGTCGCGTTGGGGCAGACCGTCGGGCAGTTCCATGCCTTCGGGCGGACGGCCGAGCTTGATGGTCTGGATGAAGCGGGCCGTGACCACATCGCAGGCCGCGCTCCATTGGGCCCAGTGACTGCGGTCGCGCTGAAACAGCTCCAGCGCGAAGCTGAGCGTGGCCCGCCCCAGGCAATACGCCCATTCCTCGGGACTGGCCATGCGCTTGGGGTGGATGTCGATCTGGCCGGTAAAGCGCTGGTGGTTGAGGCTGGCCTGCGCCCAGCCATGGATCGGACAGCCTGACTGGGCGCCGCGCACAAAGCCCAGGCTGCGGCTGAGTTCGCTAAAGATGGGGTGTGCCTGCAGCATGGCCAGGCCCTGCGTATAGGCCAGGGTGGCCGGCGTTTCGCGCGTTGGAGCTTTGGCCATCAGGCTCTGGCCGCTTCGCGCGCTTCCACCAGGCGCGGCAGGTCGCGCACGATTTCCACCATATACCAGGCGGGCAGGGTCTGGCCGTCGCTTTCGGCGGTGACGATCTGGGCCATTTCCAGGCTGATCTGGGCCAGCTCCTTGAGCATGGCCTTGGAGCGGTGCACGGTTTGCTGCAGCTCGCCGCCGCTTTGCTGCTTGTCGGCGGGCAGGATCTTGAGCAGACGCGCACGGAAGGCCTGGGCCAGGAAATACAGCACATCCCTGTCCTGCGGCGCATGGGGCCAGTTGGCGTCGCCCTTGAAGATGGCGTCCAGACGGTGACGGTCGTCGGCCAGCTTGTAGAAGGCCTTGAACTGCGCCGCATGCTGGGGCGTGAGGCAGCCGCTGCTCAGGGCTTCCAGCGTCTGTAGGTTCAGCGCATCGCCATAGGAGAGCAAGGCGTCGCTGAGCATATGCCAGGAGCGCGGCGTGGAAAACGCCTCTTCATGTTTGGGCGGCTGGCTCCACAGGTGATCGGGGCGCTGGGCCAGGTATTCGAGCACCAGGGTATGCAACTGGGCCTGCTGCGCCCATTGCAGCCACTCGCTGGCGCTGACCTTGAGCTGCACGTGAATCATGCGGTTGATCAGCGCCGAGGACATGGTGCGCACAATCGCGGAATCCTGGGCGCGGTTGCCAGCCGCAATCACGATGGAGCCCTCGGGCATCAGGTACTCGCCCACGCGGCGCTCCAGAATCAGGCTGTAGAAGGCTTTTTGCACATCCTGGCTGCAGGCGTTGAGTTCGTCCAGGAACAGGCAATAAGGCTGCTCGCGCGCAATCATGGCGGGCGGGCAGAAGCGGGTCACGCCGTCAATGATCTGTGGCACGCCCAGCAAGTCCTCGGGTGCGAGCTGGCTGCCCAGCAGGGACACGCAATCAATCCCCACGCTTTGCGCAAAGTTCTGTACCAGTGCCGATTTGCCTATGCCTGGCGCCCCCCAGATGAACACGGGGCGTACGGTGGCGACGTTGAGAAGGAATTCGCTCAGTTGCGAGGGGGTGAGAGCCAGACTGGTTTGCATGCTGCGTGCAGTCTAAGGCAAGTGCAGCAGCGTCCTCAGCATGCTCAGGCGGCCTGACCTGGAGTCTTGCGGGTCGCCGCTCATGGTTCCTGGAACGCCTGCATGCCCTGCATGCAATACAGCAGAAAGCGATTGGCAGCAGGGGACAGATGGCGGCCGGTGCGAGTGATGAGCTGCATCTCCGCATCCTGAAATGCAGGGTTGTGAATGGGAATGGCGCGCAGGCGCCCGCTTGCCAGCTCGGCCGTGACGGAGCAGGGCGGCAGCAGGGTCACGCCCTGGCCGCTGGTGACAAAGGCCAGCAGCACGCTGATGAGATTGCTGGTCAGCGCGGGGCTGAGGTGGATCTTGTCCTTGTGTTCGGCATATTCCACGAGCTGGCGAATGCCATACACACCTTGAAGCATGGCAATAGGCCATTGGCTGAGCTCCTGCAGCGAGGTTTGCTCAGCGCTGGCCAGCGGGTGCTGTGCATGCACGATGGCATGCATGGGCTGGCGTGCCGCACCGCGCGCGGTGATATGGCTGTCGGCGGGTGGGTAGTAGACCAGGCCGATCTCGGCAGCATCCTCGCGAATGCGGCGCATGATCTCGGTCGTGCCGTAGATTTCCAGCGAGATGCTGACGCCCGGATATTGCTGGCGAAAATTGCGAATGGGTCCGTCGATCAGCTCCTGCGCAAAGCCCTCGCCACTGACCACACTGACACTGCCACTGTGCAGGCCACGCAGCGCATCGACCTTGGCCAGCATGTCGTGGCGGTGGGCCGTGTGTTCGCGGTGATAGTCCAGCAGCAACTGGCCGGCCTCGGTGGGCACCACGCCGCTGCGATGGCGCTCCAGCAGGGTCAGGCCCAGTTCCTCTTCGAGCAGGCTGATCTGGCGGCTGACGGCCGAAGGCACGATGCCAAGTTTTTCGGCTGCGGCACGAACGGAGCCGCAGTAGACGGCTTCAAACAGATAGCGGGCACGGGAGTCTTGAAAGGCGGGCATGCGGCGATTGTCGTCGCCAAATTGCATCTGTATTCATACGTATGTTCACTTTTTTAGAACAGAAAAAGAATGCGTATGCAATAAATGCATTGTTATATTCAGCGCCCGCATGGGTGAGCGCCAGCTTGGGCTGGCCGTGCCCATTTTCAGGGTTCAAAGCTATTTCAGCGCGTCGGCAGCGGCCGACGTGCGCAAGGAAAGTTGATGCGTACAGAGGTGCAGCCGGCCAAGGCCGCGTTGAATGTGGGCAGTGTGGTGCAGGTATTTGCGCTGGCGCTGGTGATCGCGGCGTTGTCCGAGTGGCTGGGGCCGCTGCCCATTGCGCTGGGCGTGGGCAAGGTGGTGCTGCTGCCCATGATCTGGGCGCTGCTCATCGGCCTGGTGCTGGGTCTGCTGCGCAAGCGCATGCCCGGCCCGCTGCAACTGAGCCTGTACAGTCAGAATCTGGCCGCCGCCGTGCTGTCCTGCGCGCTGTTCCTGTTCATTGCCAAGCTCGGTCTGCTGGTCGGTGGTTCGCTGCCCAAGCTGGCGGAAGTCGGCTGGGGACTGGTGTTGCAGGAGTTGGGCAATCTGGTCGGTTGCGTCGCCCTGGGCATGCCCGTGGCGCTGCTGCTGGGGATCAAGCGCGAAGCGATTGGCGCGACGTTCTCCATCGGCCGTGAACCGGGCCTGGCCATCATCGGCGAGCGTTTCGGCATGGATTCGCCCGAAGGCCGCGGCGTGCTGGCCGAGTACATCACAGGCACTCTGATCGGCGCCATCTTCATCTCGCTGCTGGCCGGCTTTGTCTCCAGCCTCAATATCTTCCATCCGCTGGCCCTGGGCATGGGCGCCGGCGTCGGCTCGGGCAGCATGACGGCCGCCGCCGTGGGCGCGATCGCCGCCCAGCATCCCGAGATGAGCGACCAGATTGCCACCTTTGCCGCTGCCGCCAACCTGATTGCGACGACGGTGGGCACTTATCTGACGCTGTTCATCTCGCTGCCGCTGGCCTTGCGTGCCTATCAATGGCTGGAGCCGATTCTGGGCCGCAAGCGCAAGCAGGCCGTTGTGGAGCAGGCCGTAGACCTGTCTGCCGCCAAAGATGAAGAACAGGCGCAGGTTCCGGCGCTGGGTCTGGGCATGCGCTTCGCTTCCTGGGTTCTGGTCGGCGCCATGGTGCTGATCGGCAACCGCATCGGCCATGGCGTGCCGGTGATGGATGCGCTGCCCGGCGTGCTGCTCATCATTGCTGCAGTGTTTGTCGGTGATCTGATCTATGTCGGCACGCGCCGCATGCTGCCTGCCGTGTGCTGGATCTCGTTCATCGCCATGGCCATGACATTCCCGCTCACGCCTTATGCCGCCGAAGTGGCTGCGCTCACCGGCAAGGTCAACTTCCTGGCCATGATCACGCCCATGCTGACGTTCGCGGGCCTGTCGCTGGCCAAGGACATCCCGGCCTTCCGCCGCCTGGGTTGGCGCATCGTCGTGGTTTCGCTGCTGGCCAATGCCGGTGTGTTCCTGGCTGCGACCCTGATCGCCCAGACCTTTGTCCATACGCTGTAAAGCCGGAACACGACCATGATGAACACCATCAAGTGGCCCGGCCAGCAGGAACTTCAAGCCTGGCGCCATGACTTTCACCGTCATCCCGAAACCGCGTTTCAGGAGCACCGCACCAGCGCACGCGTGGCCGAACTGCTGAAGAGCTTTGGTCTGGAAGTGCACACCGGCCTGGCCGGTACGGGTGTGGTTGCCGTGCTCAAGGGCAATATGGGCGCAGGCCCATCCATCGGCCTGCGCGCCGATATGGACGCGTTGAATGTGACGGAGCTCAACCAGTGCGAGCATGCGTCCACGCACGCCGGCCGTATGCATGCCTGCGGCCATGACGGCCATACCAGCATGTTGCTGGGGGCGGCCCAGGCTCTGGCCTCGGCGCCCGATTTTGCGGGGACCGTGCATTTCATCTTCCAGCCCGCCGAGGAAAACGAAGGTGGCGCGCGAGCCATGATCGAAGCCGGCTTGTTCAAGCGCTTCCCCATGGACGCGGTCTACAGCATGCATAACTGGCCGGGCCTGCCTGTGGGAACGGCAGCGGTGCATTCCACGGCCGTGATGGCGGCCTTCGACATCTTTGACCTGACGCTGACCGGCAAGGGTTGCCATGCCGCCATGCCCCATCTGGGCAAGGACGCACTGCTGGCTGCCTGTCAGCTGGTGACTCATCTTCCCGCGCTGATTGCGCGCGAGCAGGAGGTTCACAAGCCGGCCGTGCTTAGCGTGACCAGCTTCAACGCCGGCGATACCTATAACGTGATGCCCGAAGTCATCAAGCTGCGTGGCACCGTGCGCTGCTTTGACATGCCTCAGCGTGCGCGCATCGAACAGCGTTTTCGCGATGCGATTGCCGCGACTTGCGCGCTGCACGGCCTGGAAGCCCATCTCGACTACCGCGTCAGTTACCCCGCAACCATCAACAACCCCCAGCATGCCGAAGTCTGCGCCGAGGTGCTGACCAGCGTGCTGGGCGAGGGCAAGGTGCGCCGTGATATGGTGCCCAGCATGGCCTCGGAAGACTTTGCCTTCATGGCGCAGGAATGCCCGGGTGTCTATATTTGGCTGGGCAATGGCGAGGACAGTGCCTCGCTGCACAATCCCAAGTACGACTTCAATGACGCCAATCTGCCGCTGGGCATGCGTTACTGGGTGGCGCTGGTGGGTGCGCTGCTGAAGGACGGCAAGCTGCCAGCCTGACAGCGCAGTTTTGCCATACATGCCTACGCCGGGTCAACGCAGAGTTGAGCCCGGCGTTTTTCATGATCCGCTGGTTTGCAAAACTGCACCAAGCAATGCATTCGGTCACAGAAATGTCGGAAGGCTGACACCCTGTAACGCCATTGGATGCAGGAGCTCTATGATGTTTGTAGCGCTCCGAGATAGTTTCTGTCGTTATCTCAACAGGAGTTGGGGCGTGCGTGGCGGCCGCCTTGATCCTGTGGGTGAAGAGTTGGTTGCGCAATAGCAGGTGTTGCATTCCGGCGCATGGCCGGGATTTCACGCGGCGCTGACCGCATCTCTTTCGCAACGCTGCCTGCACCAACCCTGGTGACGCGACTTGTTGCACTGTCCGGGTCTTGATACAGGAGGGCGCTATATGCCGTTCGGCAATCTGGAGGCGGGCATCTGGCCTGCCGGCTTTCCACCGCTGCTGAGCTGGTGCGTGCTGGTTTCGGCCGCCGCCTTGCTTGGTCATCTGGTTCATCGCTTTACCGGCTATCCACGCATGCTGGGCTACACCATGGTCGGCCTGGTGGCCGGCTGGGTGGGGTTTGGTGACCTGCCCTGGCCTTTGCAGGGCAGTTCGGCGCTGCTGCTGGAGCTGGCCGTGGGCGCGAGCCTGTTGCTGGCTGCATCCCAAGTTTCCCTTCCCTGGCTGCTGCGTCAGCCCTGGCTGCTGCTGCAAAGCCTGGGCGAGTCGTTGTTGACTCTGGTGGTGGTGACCACCGCCTTGCTGGCGCTCGGCTGGGGCTGGGCCGTGGCGCTGGCCGTCGGCGTGATATCCATGGCGGCATCGCCGGCCGTACTGCTGCGCATTGCCGATGATTTGCGTGCCAGCGGTGCAGTGACGGATCGCAGTCTGCTGCTGGCAACCATCAGCACCTTGCTGGCGCTGCTGGGCGCGCTGGTGTTGACGGTAGTATTTGTTCCTGCCGCAGCTGCGGCGGGCGGCGGCCTGCAGTTCTCGGCTGCGGGACTGGGGCGTTTGCTGCTCAGCCTGCTGCTGACCCTGTTCTGGGCCTTGCTGGTCACGGCCGCTTTTTGGCCGGTGTTGCGTTGGCAGTCATCGCGCAGCGACAGCACGGCCTTCTATCTGCTCGCGGCAATGACTGCGGTCTGTCTGCTGGCAGAGCAATGGGGTGGTTCGGCCGCGCTGGGCTTTATGGTTGCGGGGCTGATGCTGCGCAATCTCAGTCCCATGCCATTGATCTGGCCCCAGGCTTTTCAGGCGGCCAATGCCATGCTCAATCTGCTGATGTTTGTACTGGTGGCCAGTATGGCAGCCCAGGTCGGCATGTCGTTCGCTCTTGTTTCGGTAGTGGCTAGCGCCGTACTGGCAAGGGCAGTCGGCAAATTTTCTGCAGTTTTGCTATTGGGGCACGGCACGGCCATAGGCTGGCGCAGACAGTGGCCCGTGGCCTGCGGACAGTTTGCGCTCTCGGGGGTGGCCCTGCTTATGGTCTCTGCTCTGGTGTCGCAGTGGACTGCTTTCAATGCCAGCGTGGCCCAGCAGCTCGCGGCCATTGCCTTGCCCATGATTGCCTTGTGTGAGGTACTGGGTGTGCTGCTGGCTGCCACGGCGCTGTGGCGCAGCGGCGATGCCCATCGCGGCGTGGGCCGCGCAGCCTTGCAAAGAGGGGAGAGGCGTCATGACGCATGAAGTCGAACACATTCAAACGGCAGCGGCTGATGGTCTGGGCGAATTCGCGCCATCTCAGGCGTTGACGCTGGGCGTGGAGCTGGAGCTGCAGCTGCTCAACACCCATCACTACGATATGACGCCTTATGCGCCCGATATGCTGGCTCTGCTCAAGAACGCCAAGGTTCCGGGCTCTATCGTTCCCGAGGTGACGGCCAGCATGATCGAAATCTCGACCGGCATTTGTAGCGATGCACAGGACGCGTATGAGCAGTTGGCGGTCACACGCGATGCCCTGGTCAAGGCGGCTGACCGGCTCAATATCGCGCTGGCCGGCGGCGGTACGCACCCGTTTCAGCAATGGCACCAGCAGCGCATCTACGACAAGCCGCGCTTCAAGGAGCTGACGGCGCTGTACGGCTATCTGACCAAGCAGTTCACCATCTTTGGCCAGCATGTGCATGTGGGCTGTCCCAGTGCCGATGATGCGCTGATGATGTTGCACCGGCTCTCGCGCTATATCCCGCATTTCATTGCGCTGTCCGCATCCAGTCCCTTTGTGCAGGGGCAGGACACGGCGTTTGACTCCGCGCGCCTGAACTCGGTGTTCGCATTTCCGCTCTCGGGGCGTGCACCATTTGCCTTGCACTGGGAAGACTTCGAGCGCTATTTTGTCAAGATGGCTGCCACGGGCGTAATTCACAGCATGAAGGACTTTTACTGGGACATCCGTCCCAAGCCCGAGTTCGGCACTGTGGAAGTTCGTGTCTTCGATACGCCGCTGTCCATCCATCGCGCGGCGCAACTGGCGGCCTATGTTCAGGCGCTGGGCGCCTGGTTCCTCAGTGAGCAGCCCTTCGAACCCAGCGAAGACGACTATCTGGTCTATACCTATAACCGTTTCCAGGCCTGCCGCTTTGGTCTGGACGGCACCTATGTGGACCCAGCCACCAGCGAGCAACTGCCGCTGCGCGAGCATATCGAGCAGACGCTGGGGCGTATCACCGGCCATGCGCCGGCATCCGGCAAGAGCGCTTTGCAGGAGCTGGCCCAGGTGCTGCAGGGCGGCAACGATGCGAGCTGGCTGCGCGAAAGCTATGCCCGGGTGCAGCAGTTGCCGGAGGTGGTGCGCCAGGCGTCGCTCAGATTCGCTGGCAGGCCCTGACCGGCGTTGACATTATCGGCTCGGCGCAAGGCATTAGAGTTGCCAACACTTAAGAGTGGGGAGAAAGGCTTGAGTAAAGCCTGGACCAGACCTGCTTTGTTGATCCGCAGGTCCGGCTGTTCTCATTGCCTGGACCAGGCGGCGCCTAGCTTTATTGGATATGAGCGATTTCATGGTTGCGACCGTCATCCTTGGCATGCTCTGCGTGCATCTGTTGTGTTTTTGCGTTCTGTTCATGCTGATCAGTCGCAGGCTGCCCGGCAGAAAAATGGGCATGGAGGTCTTTGCGCTGGGCAATCTGCTGCTTGGTTGTGCCTATATATTGCAGTTGTTGGGCGGCAAGCCTGGCTGGAGTGTGATGAGCCTCGTCAATCACACGCTGACGCTTTGCGCGCCGGTAGCGTATGTGCTGGGTGCGATGCGGTTTTTCAATCGGCCGACGCCGGTATGGCGTCCGCTGCTGATTTTGGCACTGGCCTACAGCGCGGCTCAGGTGCTGGTGCAGTCTACGCTTGGTCTGGAGGCGCGTCAGGCCATGTTGGCTGCGGCATGCACTTTGCTGTTTCTCTGCATGACGATCACTTTGCTTTGGGGAACGCGCAGCTTTGCCAGGAATATGGCCGTGGAGATGGTGGTGTTTGCCATCCTGATCGCGGGCATATGTGGTCTCAATGCCATGAAGCTCATGCTGATCCTGAAGGGTGGGCTGCAGGCTTTGGACATGAACAGCCGTTTCCAGATGGTGTTCTATATCTATATGTCTTTCCTCGGTACGGTGATTCCGCCAGGCGCTGTCTGGCTGGCGTTGCGCCGTCTCACCGACGAACTCGGCAGCATGGCAGCGCAGGATCCGCTGACCAAGCTGCTCAATCGTCGTGGTTTGCTAGATGGGCTGGAGGCGCATTTCGCAGCCAGGAAAGCCGCTCCGGTCCACCTCTTGATCGTGGACATTGACCATTTCAAGCGCATCAACGACAACTATGGGCACCAGTTTGGCGACAACATGCTGTGTCGCGTGGCAGAAGCGATTCAGCAAAGCACGCGCAGGAGTGATCTTAAATGTCGTCTGGGCGGCGAGGAGTTTCTGGTTCTTTGCCCTGGCCTGAAGGGGGATGAAGTTCTGCAACTGGCCGAAAGAATACGTGCGGCGATTGCGGAAATCGCGATACCTGGCATCAGCCTGCACGGCTCTGTCACTTGCACGGCGACGATTGGTGTTTCTAATCCGTTCATCACTTCTCAGGCATTTGACATCACGCTGCAGCAGGCCGATGCCGCTCTTTATCGAGGCAAGAGCGCCGGGCGCAACCGCGTTCAGCGTGCGGACCCCGAATACCTTCTGCCTCAGGCGCTAGAAAGCAAGGCAAGAAGGTCAAGCCTTTCTAACCGGGAAAGGGCCTGAAGACGCTCAGGCTGCAATCACCGTTACGGCATAACCCTTGCCGCTTGCAATCACCTCCAGCAGTCGATCGATATTGGGGTGAGCGCCGGGGCGTGCCTTGGCGTCTTCGGTGTGCTCTGCAAACAGCTGCAGACCCTCTTCGGCGGCGGCGACATTGATGCTGCCATGTTTTGCGTAGAGGGCGTTGTAGACCGTGACAGAGCCGGCCTTGCCAGGCGCATTCGGAATGCTTGCGGCAAGCTTGCCGTCGGAGTCGATCAGCTGTAGCTCGGCGACATGGGCGATGGAGGGAAGTTGCTTGAGGTTGTCGGCAAAGGCCATGGTGTGCTCGCGATGGTCGCTGTGATGGAAGCCGCTATTGTGAGGCAGTCTGATGGCGTGTTCAGCTGCGGGCGCTGTTTTGCTCCAGCACCCGCAGCGCCTGCTGCATCTGCGCAAGCGTTGGCGCATACTCGGGCAGCTCGGCAATTTCATCCATTTCACGCTGCATCAGCTGCTGAGCCTCTGCTGCAAGGTCCTGCCACTGTGCGGCGCTCATGAGGGCCTGCGCCGTCTGCAGCAAATCGGCTTCAGTCTCGTAGGACAGCGAAAGCTTGCGCACCACATTGAGGGCAAATGGCGGGCACAGCAAAATCTGAAACGCCGTGGAGCGCGCGAAGGCCCGATTGCTGTGGCCCTGCTTGCCGTGGCGCAGGGCCAGCCAGCTCAGGCAGGCCGTGCTCAGATAGATCAGCGCGAGTGCGATCAGCTGCAGCAGTTCGGAATGCAGCACCAGCAAGGCAGCGGGGAGACAGAGAAACAGCAGCGCAGCCAGCAGATACAGCGGCAGCGCAAACGCTTTGAAACTGCGGGCATGTGCCTCCACTGCCTTTGAAAATACCGCCTCACCGGGCAGATGAATCCGCGTGGTGCTCCAGCGCTGCCGGTAGACGGGCTGGTGTAGTGCAAGAACAGGCAGCCATAGCAGGCGATTCTGACGCAGCTCGAAGCCCCGGCTGGCCAGCTGTGCCCGCCATCCCGAGCGTAGCGGGCGCAGCAAACCCTCTTCTGGCTTGAGCAGCAAGGCCGCGTCATAAAGATAGAACAGGACAATGGCCAGAACTACCTGCAGCTGCGTGGAGATCGTGAAGTACAAGACGGCTTTCGAGACAAGACAAACCCCGCGATCTTAGCGATGCGCGGGGCGGGGTTACAGGGGGTGAAGCCGCGACCGACCGACTGTCTTATTCTGCGGCTTTCTTGCGGCCAAACAATTTGCCTATGCCTGCGAACAGCGCGACCGCTGCGGCTGCAATGATCTTCCAGCCTGCTGCCAGAAAGCCTGCAATCGCACCCCAAAGGCCTTTCTTTGTGGCCACTGCGGCAGCTCCGCCGAGCACCAGTGCACCCAGGCCGATGGCGGCGACCTTGTCACCGTTCTTGAACTCGGCATAGGTCTGGCCACTGTTGTAGTCGAAGCCGGCGAGTACTTTCTTGAATTCATCGGTGTTCTGGGCCAGTGTGGCGGTGTCGGAGACCAGGGTGGCAGTCATCACGCCGCTGCGGCCCAGAATGCGCGAGGTGTAGTTGACATTCTTCTCGCCCGACTCGCCGCGCAGACGCAGACCCCATTCCAGTCGCTTGGTGGCTGTGTCGTAATGTGGGGGAACCTGCCAGCCATCGGTGTACAGCGCTTCAAGACCCAGCTTCTTGCGCTGTTCGTTGCCGGCCTTGTCACCTGACTGCATGGATTTGAGCAAGTCGTCGGCATCGATTTTTTCGTCGTCCTTCACGTAGCCAGTGTCGTCATACGAAAACACGGCAAACCAGTCCAGCGATTTGGGGGCTATCAGAAAGTGATCGCTGCTGGGTGGGTTGCCAAATGCCTGCAACAGCTTGGATGTGTCGGCCTCGCCGAGAAAGGCATAGCCCGATGGAATCTTGACGCTGGCCTTGTCAGCGATTTCTCCCTTGCCGCTTTCCTGCCAGCGCAGGGCCTTGATTTCAGGCGGCAACTCCTGAGTGGCTTCGGTCTTGGCCCAGACGCCCAGAGAAAGTGACAGGCCGAGAACGGCTGCCGCGATGGACTTGAACATTCAATGAACTCCCGTGTTATGAATTTATTGAGGATTGCTATTGGTAATAGCGAACTTGATTTCACATTCACATTCGAATCATCAGTCGTTGATTCGCACGCGAAGCATAACGTGGCTCAAACTGAGCTGACAAAATTAGCAGGATTGATGGAATAAAGCGTCAGTAATATCGGACAAAAAGCATGTTTTAAAGATTTTTCATGGGGATTGATCATATGCACAGTGCCATATCATTCTTGCAGGGACATGCCAATCTGGGCATGGGCAGCTGGCACCTTGGCCAGGGGCGGCGTAGCCGGGACGAGGAGAAAGCGGCCTTGCTCACCGGATTGCAACTCGGCCTGAGCGTGATCGACACCGCCGAGATGTATGGCGACGGTCTTTCCGAAGAACTGATTGGCGATGTGCTGCGTGACTGGCCGCCAAGTCGGCCCCGGCCTTTTCTGGTCAGCAAGGTGCTACCCATGCATGCCAGCCGCAAGGGAGTGATGCGTGCGTTCGAGGCCAGCGCCCATAAGCTGGGAGTGGGCTGTATCGACCTCTATTTACTCCACTGGCGCGGAAATACGCCGCTGGCCGAGACGGTAGCCGCGTTTGAGGACCTTAAGACGCAGGGCAAGATTCGCCATTGGGGCGTTTCCAATTTCGACATCGACGATATGCAGGAGCTGTGGCAAGTTCCCGGCGGACGCAACTGCGTGGTCAATCAGGTGCTCTACAACGTTTTCAGCCGCGGCATCGAATATGACTTGCTGCCCTGGTGTCAGAAGAACGGCGTGACCGTGATGGCTTATTGCCCGCTAGGACATGGAGAGCTGATTGAGCACAGCCTGCTGGCTGAAATAGGTGATCGCCATGGTGTCGGTGCCAGTGTGGTGGCTCTGGCCTGGGCTCTGCGCAGCGGCAAAGTGCTGGCGATTCCCGAGAGCGGCTCCGAAGACCATGTCCGAGACAACGCCCGTGCACTGCAGCTCAAGCTCGGCCCGGAGGAGCTGGCGCTGATCGATGCTGCTTCGCCTCCGCCGCGCTTCAAGCAGCCGCTGGACATTCTCTGAGCAAGAAGGGCCTGAGGCTTGGGCGAGGCGGTGTCATGAGCGACGGTCCGTGAGATCCTCGCTACCCGTACCAGCACTCAGACCTGAGCCCAGTCCGGCGCCCAGTCCCAGGCCTCCCGCTCCCATGCTTGCACCCTGAGCGCCTGCGCCACTGCGACCGCCCGAACCCTGAGCTTCACCGGCCTTGCGATTCCCTCCGGCGCCCCCGGTACTCGGCCTTGCCGGGCCCTGGGACGGTATCTGGAGATGCGAGGGAATGGGTTCAAGATCCAGGGCGTCGCGGATAAAGCCGCGCAGCGAGGTGACCAGCGCGGCGGTCTCGATAGGTCGACCGGCCACCATATCCTGGGCGGCCCGGGCGGCCAGTTCCACCTGCTCCTCGGTACCCAGCAGGATGATGTCGGACAGAGCGGCTTCCACGGCATCCCGGATACGACGCCGGCGCTCGTTCAGGCTAGCTCCGGCTGGCGGTTGCGGCGGCGTCTCATCGTTTTGCCTGAGCTCGCGCAGATGCAGAGGGCTCACGCTCAGCGTGCCGGTAAACGAGCTGCCCAGCGTTTTGTAGGCGGCGATCAAGGTCTTGAGTCGTTCGTTGATCTGCCGGTTCTCACGCTCGCGTCGTTTTTGCACGGTCTGCATGAACAACAGGCGAATGCCCATCATCAGGCAGGTCACCAGCAACAGGCCCAGCACGGTGGAGAGCAAGGAGGTCCAGGAGCTGAAATCAAGCGAAGAGCGCATGGAGTTCTTTCAAACGGAGTCGTCGGCCATGAAAGCGAGTTTGCACAATTTTTACGCGATCAGGGCGAGAGTGGCATGTTCCGACAGCGCTTGCAGCAAAGCTTGTCAATCAGTCTCGCGTTTTGCCATATGCTAGATAGTTGACATATCACCTAGCTGAGAAAAAGAGACAACGTGGTGGAGCCTGTGACTAGCCGGGGTCTGAACCCCTCATGGATCATCGTCGCTGCGGGCGTCAGTGCCTCGCTGCATGTGGGCAAGCTGCCGCCCGCCGTACCCCTGCTGCAGCAGCAACTGGGCATGTCCTTGGTGCAGGCGGGATTCTTGCTTTCCACCGTCCAGGTGGCGGGCATGGTGCTGGGCCTGGTGGTGGGTCTGGGGGCAGACAAATGGGGGCTGCGTCGCAGCCTGCTGACGGGGCTGATGATGATGGCACTGTCCAGCATGGTGGGTGCTGCGGCCACGGACTTCACCTGGCTGCTGGCGCTGCGTGCTTTGGAAGGTCTGGGCTTTTTGCTGGTTGCCATGCCTGCTCCAGGGCTGATTCGTCGCAGCGTCAAGCCGTCAGAACTGGGGGCGCGCATGGGCTGGTGGGGCTCTTATATGCCCATTGGCAGTGCCATGGGCTTGCTGCTTGGGCCCTGGGTGCTGCAGGCGACCAGTTGGCAGACCTGGTGGCTTGCACTGGGCTGTACCTCCGCCTTGGCGGCCTATGCCGTCTGGCGCATGGTGCCTGCGGATGCTGCTGCAACTGCAGCCGTCGCAGCCACTGCCGATGAGGGATGGCGTCCGCGTCTGGCGCTCACATTGCGCAGCCCCGGCCCCTGGCTGGTGTCACTGGGCTTTATGGTGTATTCGGGTCAGTGGATGGGCATTGTCGGCTTTCTGCCCACGCTTTATTCGGAAGCAGGACTCAGTGCCAAGCTGGCCGGCCTGCTGACGGCCGTGGTCGCCGCCAGCAATATGCTGGGCAATGTGGCTGCAGGCAGGTTGTTGCATCGCGGCTGGAGTCCTGCGCGCTGCCTGCAGACCGGCTATGTGCTGATGGGGCTGACGGCGCTGCTGGCCTATGTGCAGATCGGGGGCGAGCCGCTGGCTCCTCTGTGGCTGCGCTTTGTGGCCGTGGCACTGTTCTCGGCGACGGGCGGCCTGATACCAGCGACCTTGTTCACAACGGCCATGCATCTGGCGCCCAGCCAGGCCACGGTGTCAACCACCGTGGGTTTCATGCAGCAATGGTCTTGCGTGGGGCAGTTCGCAGGTCCGCCGCTGGTGGCGGCCGTGGCCATGCAGATGGGCGGCTGGCAGTTCACCTGGTTGGTGACGGGCAGCATGTGCGTGCTGGGCTGGTTGCTGGCGCTGGGAGTGGGGCGTTGCTGGAGCCGCCTCAGGGCCTGAGACCAGCGAATGATGCTCTGTATTTATGAGCTTTCAGTTCTTGTCGGATAGGTGCGGTAGCCCGATTTGATGCATTGTTTTGAGTTGGCACACAGGACTCAATTGCCAGCTCAAGCATGATTCGAGTCTGAACTGCGGTTACGCTGCAGTCTTGTGGAGGTTCATGATGCAAAAGCGCCAGTTTCTCGCCACCGCAGCTTCGCTGACGGCATTGTCCTCAACGCCCTGGCTCGCGGGCTGTGCCTCGCGTCGTACCAAGACGGCGGTCAAGCCTGCCGAGCTGATCTATTACGGCGGCCCGATTCTCACCATGAATGACGCACGGCCTCAGGTGGAGGCCGTGGCCGTTGGCGCCGGGATGATTACTGCCATTGGCTCGGCTCAGGAGCTGGAGGCCTTGCGCGGTGCTGCCACGCGCATGGTGGACTTGCAGGGGCGCACGCTTATTCCGGGCTTTGTGGACCCGCACAGCCATATCGGCGGCGTCGGCCTGCAGGCCATTTCCGCCAATCTGCTGCCTCCGCCCGACGGCGGCAATGCCTCTATCGCCGACTTGCAGCAGACGCTGCGCGAGTACATCCAGACCTCGCCCGAGGTCAAACAACTGGGCATCGTGCTCGGTTTTGGCTATGACGATTCCCAGCTCCAGGAGCGGCGTCATCCCACACGCGACGACCTCGATGCCGTCTCCCGTGATCTGCCGATTGCCGTGATTCACCAGTCCGGGCACTTCGGTGCACTCAATTCCGCGGCCCTGGCCCGTGCCGGCATCGGTCCTGGCACTCCCAATCCAGAGGGCGGCGTGATCCGCCGCCGTGCCGGCAGCCCGGTGCCCAACGGGGTGCTGGAGGAGAACGCCTTCTTCCACAGCCTGGGCAGGATCATGCCCAAGCTCACGCTGGAGCAATCCATGGACTGGCTGGAAAAAGCCCAGCAGCTCTATCTGGAGTTCGGCTATACCACGGTGCAGGACGGTCGCTCCGATGCAGGAGCCATTGCCTCGGCCATGGCGGCTGCCGAGTCGCGTCGGCTGGTCATCGATGTGGTGTCCTATCCCGACATACTGCAACTGGGCGACGGCGCGCTGGCCAACAAGCTCAAGTTCAGCCGCAGCTATACCAATCGCTTCCGCATTGGCGGTGTCAAGCTCACGCTCGATGGCTCGCCCCAGGGCAAGACCGCCTGGCTGACCGAGCCCTATCTAGTGCCGCCCGATGGCCAGCAGCCCGGCTATCGTGGCTACGGGGTGCTCAGCGATGCCAGGGCCAATGAGCAGGTGGCCAAGGCCATCCACAACGGCTGGCAGATTCTGGTGCATGGCAACGGTGATGCGGCGATCGATCAGTTCATCGCAGCCGTACGCGCCAGCGGTCCCGTGGAGCAGGCGCGTGCCTTACGCCCGGTGCTGATCCACGGACAGACGCTGCGGCGCGACCAGGTGAGCCAGCTCAAGGAGCTGGGCATTTTCCCGTCGCTGTTTCCCATGCATACCTTTTACTGGGGCGATTGGCACCATGACTCGGTGCTGGGCGATCCGCGTGCGCAGAACATCTCGCCAACGGGCTGGGTGCTGGCCGAGGGCATGGTGTTCACCTCTCACCATGATGCGCCTGTGGCCCTGCCGTCGTCGATGCGTGTGCTCGATGCCACCGTCAATCGCACCACGCGCTCGGGCCGTGTGCTGGGGCCAGAGCATCGCGTCTCGCCCTGGGTGGCGCTCAAGGCGCAGACCATCTGGTCGGCCTACCAGCATTTCGAGGAAGACCGCAAGGGTTCCATCGAGGTCGGCAAGCTGGCCGACCTTGCCGTGCTGTCGGGCAACCCGCTGACCGTGGAGCCTCATCAGCTTGCCGGTCTCCAGGTGCTGGAGACCATCAAGGAAGGGCGCACGGTTTACAAGCGCGATGGGGCAAACTTCTGATTTGAGAGCCGCTTGCGATTGACGGGTATGCGTTTGGGTGAATGTCTTTCACGCATCGCGCGAGCCGATAAGGGCACGCAACGCACGCTCCAGTTGCCGGGCGTTCTCATGCACCAGCAGCCATTCGGGCTGCAGTACTTCCGTTGGTGCAGGTGATGCAGGGCTGCTATCCATGGTCGCCAGTGGATCATCGGCTCTGAGTGCGACCACGGTTGGCTGGTTGGCCAGATCCAGACAGGCATGCGTCAGCCAGCGGCAGTAGTCCGCTATTGCCGCTGGCGGTGGCATCCCGGTGTGGGCGGTGGCACGATTCAGACTTTCGGCCAGCAGCAGAGCCGTGGCATAAACCCGTACGGCATGGCGGTCATAGCGGCGGGTGACAAAAGCCAGTCGCTCTGCATTGAGTCGTCCGCGCAGGGACCAGCGGCGCGAGGAATGGGCCTGGCCTACGGCGGCGCGCAGGGCGGCCAGCGATTCATGGGCCAGTGATAGCTGGCCAAGAGCGGTTTCGGCTGCATCGGCTTTTTGCTGCTGGCAGGCCTTGAGAATCAGATCCAGACCGTTGGCAAGCTGCTTGAGAAAGATCGAGGCGGCCCGGCCCATATCCTTGATGGGATTGGAGGTCAGCAGCACCTGGCTGAAGATAAGCCCGACCGCCGCACCGACCGTGACGTCCAGCAGACGGGCTCCGCCCGCCATGCTGGGGCCGAGCACCAGCACCAGAATCACCGAGACACCGGCTTGAATCGGCACCACGGGTGCGGGGCCGATGATGGCGCCGAGCAGGATGGAGAGAAATGCGCCCAGACTCATGCGCAGCAACAGATGCTGCTCTGGCAACTGCCACAGCAGATCGCCGATCACGATGCCCAGTGTGCAGCCGATGAGCAGACTGCGCGCCTGTTTCAGATGGCTGGGCAGTCCAGGGGCGAGGCAGATCACGGCGGTGACCACGGCGAAGGCGGGCTTGGGGTGGCCCCAAAGCTGCTGGGCGATGACCCAGGCCAGCATGCTGGCCAGTGCGGCGGCAATCGCATCACGCAGGGCCAGCCTGGCCCGCGATGGAAAAGTGGTCTTGGCACGGCGCCAGGCCAGCATGAACGGGGTGCTCCAGCGCAATCTCAAACTCCTTGGTGTGGCGGTCGATCAGACTCTGATCCAGGGATGTTAGAGGGCGCCATGAGATTGCCCTGTGGGAAATACGCCACGCCACCCGAAAATGCAGTCCAGCGGATCAGTCTGCCGAGTCGTCGTACTGGGGCGGGGTCCTGCGAAAGCCACTGGTGATGATGGCCAGATAGGCAAGCCCGATGCAGCCCCAGATGAGGCCCGAGCTCAGCGAGCTGGGCTCCACTTCCAGCCACATGGCGCCTACGCTGATGAAGCCCAGCACCGGGGTGACAAGATAGCGCAGCAGGTCGCCCGGGCTGTGCCAGCGGCCCTGGCGCCACATATATTCGGCCAGCACCGACAGATTGACAAAACTGAAAGCCGTCAGCGCGCCGAAGCTGATCAGGGCGACCACATATTCCAGGCTCAGAAAGCCAGCGGTCAGCGCCACTGCGCCCACCAGCAGAATATTGTAGGAAGGCGTGAAGGACTTGGGGCTGATGTGGCCGAAGAAGCGCTGGTGGATCACGCCATCGCGGCCCATGACATACATCAGTCGCGATACACCAGCGTGAGCCGCGATGCCCGAGGCCATGACGGTGACGATGGCAAAGGACAGCACCACTGACTTGAACAGCGCGCCGCCCACCAGATAGAGGATCTCGGGCTGGGTTTCGTCCACGGCCTCGAAGTACTGACCGGGGTCGCCCGGGAAATAGAGCTGCAGAAAATACGTGGCCACGATGAAGATCAGGCCGGAAATAAGCGCCGTCAGAAAAATGGCCTTGGGCAGGGTGTTTCGGGTGTCGTGAGTTTCTTCGGCCAGTGAGCTCAGCGAGTCGAACCCCGTGAACGAAAAGCAAAGAACGGTGGCTCCCGTAATCAGCGCACCGATCTCGGCCTGGGCGCTCCACAAGGGCGACAGTGTCCACAGGCCCAAGCCGCTATGCTCGGCAATCGCACCCAGGGCATTGCGGCCCGCATGCAGATCGCGCCAGACCATGCAGGTGAAGACGGCGATGACGAGCAACTGGAAGAAGACGATCAAGCCATTGAAATGGGCGACGAAGCGGATGCCGCGCAGGTTCACGCAAACCATCAGCGCGGTCAGGCCGACGATCCAGACCCAGTGGTTGACCTCGGGGAACATGGATGTCAGGTAGATCTTGGCCAGAAGGATATTGACCATGGGCGAGAGCAGATAGTCCAGCAACGAGGACCAGCCCACCATGAAGCCCACATTGGGGTGAATGGCCTTTTGCGCATAGGTATAAGCCGAGCCCGAGGAGGGGTAGCGGCGGATCATGTGGCCGTAACTCAGCGAGGTCAGCAGCACGGCCAGCAAGGCAACAAAGTAGGAGGTGGGCACATGCTGCAGCGAATCGCGCGAGACCATGCCGAAAGTGTCCAGCAATGTCATCGGCTGGATATAGGCCAGGCCGATGATGACCACATGCCATAGCAGCAGAGTCTTTTGCAGGCCGGCAGAAGCAGGGGGCGAGGCAGCCTGGGCTGGGTGATCGGTCAGTGCAGTCATCTTCTACAAGAACAAGAGAGCCGACGCAAAACTTGCACTGGCCTGCTCGTGGCAATGCACCGCAGAGATGAGTCCCAGCTTGGTTGCCACTGTGTTATCAATGGTTTGGGCACACCCCGAAGCAGGGCGCCGTTCTTGGGTTTCGCTGAACCTCGGGTCGGGCAACAGCGAAAAGCCGGCATTATCGGCTTTTGTTACTGCCGAGGTTGCTTATGATGAAAATCGCATTAAGTTCAAGGCGGTATCGGCACAGCTTGCTATGACTAGAAGAGCATACACCTGCTCAGCCTCAACTCCCTTGCAGTAGAGACTGAATGCATTGCCACTCGGCTTCGGTCACTGGGGTAATGGAGAGACGATTGCCTTTTTGCAGCACGCGCATCTGCGCCAGTTGAGGTTGCTCGCGTAGCTCTGGCATCAGCAGGGGGCGGATCTTTTTCAAGGCCTGCACATCCAGCATAAGCCAGCGCGGTTTGTCGTTCTGGGACTTGGGGTCGTAATAGGGGTCTGCTGGGTCGAACTGTGAAGGGTCCACACGCAGATTGCCGGCAATGCGGGCAATGCCGTAAATCCCAGGTTCGGCGCAACTGGAATGCCAGTACAGCACGCCGTCACCCGCCTGCATATCGTCACGCATGAAATTGCGTGCCTGGTAATTGCGTACGCCATTCCAGGCAATGGTCTGCTGGGGGGACGCCAGAGCATGGTCGATGGAGTACTCGTCGGGCTCGTTCTTCATGAGCCAGTAACGATGGGCTTGGAGGCTGCTGTCGTTCATAGGTGCATTGTCGGCGAGGAGGTTGCTGTCTCAGTCATCACGATCTCGCTGCCAGGGACCGCGATCCTGCTGCCAATTGCGCACCAGATCGCTATTGCGTTGCAGCAGATTTCGGGTGTCCAGCCAGCGGCCCGGAATGTCCAGCTCGGCTTCTTCCACAACCCGCATACAGTCCTGAATATGGCGCTCGCCCAGATAGCGCAGAGTCGCGTAGCCTATGGATGCAGCTGCGAGCTGGCCCAGTAGCGGCACATATCTGGCGGCCTGCTTGGTGCTCATGCGCAAACCCATGGCTTTGCCGAGGCGCAGCACCATGTCGCGGGTGATGAACTTGCCGATCAGCACGGAGCCAACCATGGCGATGGCTTTCTGGACTTGCTCGCGCTTTCCTGGCGTGAGTTGGTCGAGTTGCTCTGGCGTCAATCCGAACTCCTGGTTGATGCGTGGATAGAGCTGTGCGAGCAGGGCTGCATCTGCAGCCCAGTCCAGACCGGGTATAGGAATGGCACTGGCGGCAGCGCTGACGAGTGCCCGTCTTCTCAGTAGTTTGCGGGCCCTTTCAGCGGCTTGGGCAATGTCTTTGCGCTCCGCTCTGGTCGCACTAAGGTTTCTGAAGCTCGGGTCTTTTTTCCACATATTCGATAAGGAGATGACGGAAATAGAAAAAGGGGCTTGTCGGCCCCTTTTGGTCGGAATTCAGATTCAGTTGGCCTTACCGCGCACCATGCCATAAATAAACAAAAGAATCACGGCCCCAATGACCGATGCGATCCAGCCTGCGGTTTGCCCGGGCTGGTACCAGCCCATGGCCGAGCCCAGATAGGTTGCTACAAACGAGCCGACGATACCGAGAAGAATCGTCATGATCCAGCCCATGCTGTCATTGCCGGGCTTGATGGCCCGCGCAATCAAACCGACGATAAGACCGACGATGATGGTTCCGATGATGGACATATTTTGTTCCCTGTTGGTGCTTTGACGAAAGTGACTCTACGCGGCCCGGCAGGTCGACTCTGTCGGACGATTCTGAATGTCGGCGCGAGCGTGGTTCTTGCATGAAAACATGCGGCGGCATGGGCTACATCAGAGCTCAAGGAAAAAACCAAAACGCCTGCAGAAAGCAGGCGTTTTGGTCGAGCTCTGATTCAAAATCAAGGCTGCAACGGACCCAGGGCGCTATATGCAGCAGCCGTGGTTGCCGAAGCGTCAGCACCTTCGACGCGGCGGGCGCCGTCAAAGCGGCGAGCCCAGTAGGAGGTCTGCATGCTTTCCACACGTACGCTGGCACCGGTGCGCGGTGCGTGGATGAATTTGCCATCACCCACGTAGATACCCACATGGCTGAATGTGCGGCGCATGGTGTTGAAGAACACCAGATCACCGGGCTTGAGGTCGCTGCGGTCAATTTGCTGAGTGGCATTGGCCTGTTCGGCAGAGACGCGAGGCAGAACCTTGCCCATGGTCTGGGAGTAGATGGCCCGCACAAAACCGCTGCAGTCGAAGCCGGTTTCTGCATTGGTGCCGCCCAGGCGATAGGGAACCCCAAGGAAGCCCATGGCCGTCACCACCAGATCGGAGGTTTTTTCGGCCACGTTCTGACGTGCTTCGCGCACGAAATCAGTCGTCTTCTCGGCCACGGAGTGTCGAGCTTCACGCAACTGGGTGATGAGGCCGCGGTTGACCAGCAACTGGGCCATGTCGTCGTCACGCTGCTCGCTAGGCGCTGCGTGCGCTGAGGTAACGCCGACAAATAGAAGTGCAATAAGCCATCGGGACATGGGGCGTGAGGGTAACACGTTCATTTGTAGGATGGGGGCTCTATTTCCAATTTTTTCTCTTGGTTTTTGATGCAGTACAGCAAGTGAGCTGCAGGCATAAGCTTATTGCCTGAGCTGCTCTCAAATTTGCAGCGTATTGCAGTAAGTGATTTCCCCATTCTGGTGAATGCGGGTCGGGAATGCACCAATTCATGGTATTGACATGCGAGAGGCGTTGCATTGACGGACTTTCTACCCCGGCATGCGCTTGCAGCGACAATAGCGCCATCGATTGCAGCCGATGCGACACGCTTCCTCAGCGCGCCGTGCGTCTGTCCTGCGCGAGCGCTGCGCTTTTTAGCAGTGGCTTGACACGGTTTTAAGAAAGATTTGCCATGTTGTTAGAAGCTTCCGAGTCGCAACTGGTTCTGGTGGACTACCAGGACAAGCTGATGCCCGTCATTCACGAAGGCGCGCAAGCGCTGGCCAATGCCGTCAAGCTGGCCAAGATGGCGCAGCTGCTGGATGTGCCTGTCTGGGGAACTGAGCAGAACCCCTCGCGCCTTGGCGCCAATAATGCGGAACTGAAGGCGCTGTGCCAGAAGACGCTGGAGAAAATGTATTTCAGCGCCGTGCCGGAGGGGCTGGGTGAATGGCTGCGTCCTCCTGCCAAGCCGCAGGGCGGCAATGCGCGCAGCCTGCCCAAGCATCTGCAAAAGCCCCAGCAGCAGGCGCCCGAGCGCAATATGGTGGTGATTGCCGGCTGCGAAACCCATGTCTGTCTGTTGCAGACGGCGCTGGAGCTGCTGGAAGACGAGTTCGATGTGTGGGTGGTGACGGATGCTTGCGGTTCGCGCACCGAGCGTAACCGCGATGCAGCGTTTGACCGTTTGGCGGGCGCCGGCGCCGAACTGGTGACCACCGAGATGGTGATGTTCGAGTGGCTGCGCACCTGCGAAGACCCTGCCTTCAAGGAGATGCTGGCTCTGGTCAAGTAATCGCTTGCAGCTATTCAGGAAATAAGCGCCTTCTGGGCGCTTTTTCTTTTGGCTGCGCGCTGATCGCCACATTCCCATCCAGTGGCGCTCAGATCCCAGGAATCGCTGCCTAGCTTGCAGATGTTCTCCATGGGGTGTCCACCGAGGAGTCAGGAGCACTATGTCATACCTCATGGCACGGCGGACACGAATTCCTAGAAGATGGTTTCAAGGAGGACCCAGGAACTGAACGTGCTTGGGCCGGTGCTCTGATGCGGCGTTGATGCGATAGTCAAGTGCTGTCAGTTTTTGGCAAGCGCGTTATGAATAATTATGAATTCAGAAAACTCTCTGCAGAAGACGGAGAGTCAAGGAGACATATTCATGACCACGCGTTTCGAAGATTTTTATCAGCGTTCCATTCATGACCGCGACGGCTTCTGGGCGGAGCAGGCCGGCCTGATCGATTGGCAGCAGAAGCCGCAGCAGATCTGTGACTACAGCAACCCGCCATTCGCCAAATGGTTTGTGGGCGGCACAACGAATCTTTGTCATAACGCCATTGACCGCCATCTGGCAGAGCGCGGCGATCAGAACGCGTTGATCGCCATTTCCACCGAAACCCAGACCGAGAAGGTCTACAGCTACCGTGAGCTGCATGCGGAAGTCAACCGCATGGCCGCCGTGTTGCAGTCGCTGGGTGTGCAAAAAGGCGACCGCGTGCAGATCTATATGCCCATGGTTGCCGAGGCCTGCTTTGCCATGCTGGCCTGCGTGCGTCTGGGCGCCATTCACTCCGTGGTGTTCGGCGGCTTTGCCTCGGGCGCGCTGGCGTCGCGCATCGATGATGCCGAACCCAAGGTCATCATCAGCGCCGATGCGGGCTCGCGTGGCGGCCGTGTCGTGGCTTACAAGCCTTTGCTGGATGAAGCGCTCAGGCAATCCAGCCACCAGCCCGCTGCCGTGCTGATGGTCAACCGCGGGCTGGCCGAAATGCCCATGAAGGCAGGTCGCGACCATGACTGGTCGGCCTTGCGGGCCCGGCACATGAATGCACGGGTGGATTGCGTCTGGGTGGAGTCAACCCATCCCAGCTACACCCTCTATACCAGCGGCACCACAGGCAAGCCCAAGGGCGTGCAGCGCGATACGGGCGGCTATACCGTGGCGCTGGCGGCCAGCATGCCGCATATCTTCGATGCCCAGGCCGGACAGACCTTCTTCTGCACCAGCGACATCGGCTGGGTCGTGGGTCATAGCTACATCATCTATGCGCCGTTGATTGCGGGCATGGCTACGGTGATGTATGAGGGCCTGCCAGTCAACCCCGATGCCGGCATCTGGTGGAGCATTGTCGAGAAATACAAGGTCACGCACATGTTCTCGGCGCCGACGGCGATTCGCGTGCTCAAAAAGCATGATGCGGATTACCTCAAGCGCTACGACATCTCCAGCCTCAAGGCCCTGTGGCTGGCTGGCGAGCCGCTTGACGAGCCCACTGCGGCCTGGATCAGCCAGGCCATCAACAAGCCCATCATCGACAACTACTGGCAGACTGAGACCGGCTGGCCCATCATGACGCTGTGCAACGGCGTGCAAAAGCAGGCCACGCGTTTTGGCAGTCCGGGCCGGGCGGTCTACGGTTACAACGTCAAGCTCATCGATGACGCCAGCGGCGAGGAGTTGACTCAGGCGAATCAGAAGGGCGTGCTGGCGATTGAAGGTCCGCTGCCGCCCGGTTGCATGCAGACGGTCTGGCGTGACGACAACCGCTTTGTCAACACTTACTGGAAGAGCATTCCGGGTCGGCTGATCTACAGCACCTTCGACTGGGGCATCCGTGACGAGGACGGCTACTACTTCATTCTTGGCCGTACCGACGATGTGATCAATGTGGCGGGCCATCGCCTGGGCACGCGCGAGATCGAGGAGAGCATCTCTGCCCATGCCCAGATTGCCGAAGTGGCGGTGGTTGGCGTTGCCGACAATCTCAAGGGCCAGGCTGCGCTGGCCTTTGCCGTGGTGCGCGATGCGGCCTTGGTGGCAGATGAGGTGTCCAGCAAGGCCCTGGAGGCCGATGTGATGAAGCTGGTCGACTCGCGTCTGGGTGCGGTTGCGCGTCCGTCTCGCGTGATTTTCGTCACGGCTCTGCCCAAGACGCGCAGCGGCAAGCTGCTGCGCCGGGCCCTGCAGGCCGTGGCCGAAGGTCGTGACCCTGGTGATCTGAGCACCATGGAGGATCCTGCGGCCCTGGCTCAGGTTCAGCAACGCTTGTAACTTCAGCAAGCCGTAGCCTGCGGTGATGGCCCTCAAAATCAACACAGTCCAGGCAAGGCCCGCCCCGCAGCAAAGTCGGTCGTCCCCTCAGGGAAGACTCGAAGCGACTCAGGGGACATTTGAATACAAGGCCTGCGACCATCAAGGCGCAGGCCTTGCTGTTTGCAGCCTAAAATCGCCCGATCGCGTCGCGCAGTCCGCTGCCTGGCGCTATGGAATTGAAAAACTTCGAGAAAGAGCTGTTGTGCAAATTGCATCCTCCATCTTCAAGGCCTATGACATTCGCGGCATCGTGCCGTCGACACTGACTGAAGAAGTCGCCCGTGGCATAGGCCGCGCATTCGGTATGGCAGCGCTGGTAGCCGGCGAAAAAACCGTAGCGGTGGGCCGTGATGGACGTCTGTCGGGTCCCGCGCTGTCGGAGGCATTGATGCAGGGCCTGACCGATGTGGGCGTGAATGTGATCGACATCGGCCTGGCCACCACGCCCATGCTGTACTTTGCGGCCGCGACCTTGTGCACCAGCGGCATTCAGGTGACGGGCAGCCACAACCCCAAGGATTACAACGGCTTCAAGATGGTGCTGGCAGGCCGCGCCATTTATGGCGAGGAAATCCAGGCCCTGCGCGCACGCATGGAAACCGAGGACTGGACGATTACCGGTGCCGGACAGATCAGCCGCGCCGATGTGCTGGCCGATTACACCGCCCGCATCGTGGGCGACGTGAAGCTGGCGCGGCCCATGAAGATCGTGGTGGACTGCGGTAACGGCGTGGCCGGTGCGTCGGCGCCCGCCATCTTCCGTCAGCTGGGCTGCGAGGTGATTGAGCTGTTCTCTGAAGTCGACGGCAACTTCCCCAATCACCATCCCGATCCCAGCAAGCCCGAGAACCTGCGCGATGTGATCCAGGCCCTGCAGACCAGCGATGCCGAGCTGGGTCTGGCCTTTGACGGTGACGGCGACCGTCTGGGCATTGTGACCAAGGACGGCCAGAACATCTTCCCCGACCGTCAGATGATGTTGTTCGCCAAGGATGTGCTTTCGCGCGTGCCTGGCGGCTCCATCGTGTTCGACGTCAAGTGCACCCAGCGTCTGGCCCCCGAGATCGAAGCTGCCGGCGGCAAGGCCGTGATGTACAAGACCGGCCATTCGCTGGTCAAGGCTCGCATGAAGGAGCTGGGCGCGCCGCTGGGTGGCGAGATGAGTGGCCATATCTTCTTCAAGGAGCGCTGGTTCGGCTTTGACGATGGCACCTATGCCGGCTGCCGTCTGCTCGAAATCGTCAGCCGCGAAACCGACCCCAGCGCAGTGCTCAACGCATTGCCCACCAGCTTCTCCACGCCCGAACTCAATGTGGCCTGTGCCGAAGGCGAGCCCCATCGTCTGGCGGCCGAGCTGCAGGCGCTCGCTGCCACGGAGTTTGCCGAACCTGCCCAGGTCAGCACCATTGACGGCCTGCGCGTGGACTGGGCCGACGGCTTCGGCCTGATCCGTGCCAGCAACACCACGCCGGTGCTGGTGCTGCGCTTTGAAGGCCATACACAGCAAGCCTTGCAGCGCATAGAAGCGCAGATGCTGGCCTTGCTCAAGCGCGTCAAGCCTGACGCCCAGGTGGGCGCTTCTGCGCACTGAGCGAAGCAGCGCTCAAGCATGGCCAAACCGGCTCCCATGAGCTTTGCCCGTGCGCTGTTCAGTGCGCTGGCCTGGGCGGTGCAGCCGCTGCTGCGGCGCAAGCTGCGTCGCAGAGCGCTGGCTGAGCCGGGCTACGGCGTGGCCGTGCCTGAACGCTTCGGCCATTACCAGCCTGCAGATCTGGGGCGCGATGGACGCGGCCGATGGGTGTGGATTCATTCGGTGTCGCTGGGCGAGACCCGGGCTGCCGCCATTCTGATCAAGGCCTTGCGCGAGCGCATGCCGGCTATGCGTCTGCTGCTGACGCACAGCACTGCGACTGGGCGAGAAGAGGGCGCAAAGCTGTTGCGCCCGGGCGATGTGCAGGTCTGGCTGCCCTGGGACTCCCTGGGCGCCACCAGGCGTTTTGTCGCACAGTTCCAGCCTGCCGTGGGCGTGCTGATGGAAACCGAGATCTGGCCGAATCTGATTGCGGCTTGTGCCAACAGGGGCATTCCTCTGGCCCTGGCCAATGCACGTCTCAACGAGAAATCCGAAGCCGGTGCTCTGAGAGTCAGGCCCCTGTCTCGCCCGGCATACGGCGCACTGGCTGCCGTCTGGGCGCAGACCGAGTCCGATGCCAAGCGCCTGCGCAATGTAGGCGCCCACGTGGATGCGGTGCTGGGCAATCTCAAATTCGATGTGCAGCCTGATGCCGCCCAGATCGCCCGGGCCGGGCAATGGCGCACTGCGTTGGCGCGCCCCGTGCTGCTGTTTGCCAGCAGCCGCGAGGGCGAGGAAGCGATGTTCATCGATGCGCTCAAGGCCCTGGGCGATGCTGCAACGGCGGTGCAATGGCTGCTCGTTCCGCGTCATCCTCAGCGCTTTGACGAGGTGGAAAGCTTGCTGGGCAAAGCAGGCTTTGCTGTTTCTCGGCGCAGCCAGTGGGGGCAGATGCCTCCCCTGCAGTCCGGTGCGATCTGGCTTGGCGATTCGCTGGGCGAGATGCCCCTGTATTACTGCCTGGCAGCAGCAGCCCTGATGGGAGGGAGCTTTGCGCCGCTGGGCGGGCAGAACCTCATCGAGGCGCTGGCCTGTGATTGTCCCGTGATACTGGGGCCGCATACCTTCAATTTCAGCCAAGCTTCCGAGCAGGCGCTGCATGCCGGCGCAGCCCTGGGCGTGCAGGATATGGGTGCAGGCTTGGGCCAGGCCCTGGATCTGGTGGCCAGGCCCGACCGTCTGCAGGCCGCCGTACAAAGCTGCAGACAGATGGTGCAGGGCAATCGCGGTGCGGCCGCGGCCACGGCCGAGGCGATTCAAGCGTTGATGAATGCTCCTTGATCAGGAGCATATAGCGCCCTGTGGGCAAGGGTTTTAGGTCGATATGATGTCGAACCCTGAAATCTGTCTCTCGACCGGTCTTAGCGCTTGAGCGTTCTGGCCGCAGGCCGTGCAGCAGCCATGCTGCCTGTAACGGCTGGCCTTGTTGCCGCAGCCGGGGCAATGCCGGGCGTGCGTGTCAGTGCGTCGATCATGCGCAGATCATCGTCGCTGAGCACGCCTGCAGCCTGGCGCAGCTTGAGCTGGCCTAGCAGCACCTGATAGCGCGCATTGGCCAGATCGCGCTCGGTCTGGTAGACCTGACTCTGGGCATTGAGCACATCGATATTGATGCGCACGCCCACCTCATAACCCATTTTGTTGGCCTCCAGCGCACTCTGGCTGGAGGCGAGAGCCGCTTCCAGCGCCTTGACCTGAGCCTGGCCGGACTGCACGCCGAGGAAGGCGGTGCGCGTGGCCTGCTCCACGTTGCGGCGGGCATCGTCGAGCTGGGCGCTGGCTTTTTCCTCCAGCGCCACGGTCTCCCGGATGCGGTTCTGCACCGCAAAGCCCGCAAACAGCGGCATGTTCATGACCACGCCGATCTGGGCAGCGTTGGTGCGATAGCTCAGGGGAATGGATGGAGTCATGGAGCCGTTGGGATAGCGGTTGACCACATAACCGGCCTGCAGGTCCACGGTGGGCTTGTGGCCGGCCTCGGCCTTCTGCGTGTCCAGCCTGGCAATGTCCAGGGCCAGCTGGGCCTGGCGTAACTGGGGCTGGGCGGCCAGGGCCTTGTCCACCCAGTCTTGCATATTGACGGGCTCCACCCTGGGCAGGGTCAGCGGCGCGGCCAGCGGCGTGGGCTGAATGCCGACGCGGCCCACGAGCTGATCCAGGGCCACGCGCTTGACCTGCAGATCGTTTTGCGCGGCGATTTCCTGGGCTGTGACTAGGTCAAAGCGGGACTGGGCTTCGCGCGAGTCGGTGATGGTGGCCGTGCCGACTTCGAAATTGCGCTTGGCCATCTCGAGCTGGGTGCTGATGGCCTGCTTTTGCGACTGGGCGACCTGAACGCTGTCCTGGGCTGCCAGCACATCGAAATAGGCCTGGGCCACACGCACGATCAGGTTTTGTGCGGCTGCATCCAGCTGAGCCTGGGCCACATCCACGCCGCGCTGCCCCTGCTCGTAGGCAATCTTGTTGGCGGGGCGATACAGCGGCTGCTGGGCGCTGAGCTGCACGTTCTGCTGCGTGTTGTTGAAGCTGCTGGCCATGCCGGGCACGGGCACCGAGGTGTGAATGTCGACATGGGTGCGGTTGGCTCCCGCCGTCAGACCCACGTTGGGCAGCAGCCCGGACAGGGCCTGATCGGCGCGGCTGGCCGCAGCTCTCGCATCGGCTTGCTGAGCCTGCCATGAAGCGTCATAGCCGCGGGCCTGAGCCACTAGCTCCGACAAGGTCTGGGCCTGTGTCTGAGCGCCGGCCCATGCCAGCAAAACTCCCAAGGAAATGGCACGCAGCGCGTGGGCGGAGGGGGCTTGCAGGGGCCTGGGCAGCTTGGTCATAGATGTCAGGGTTGGGCGATCTCGATCACAACGGAAACTCAACAAAGTTCTGGATTGTCCGAGCAATAGGCCCGGCAATCTTTCAATAACGGGGAACGCCCGGGTCGGCGCTGAGCGACCAGGCGTCAATGCCGCCGGTGATATTGCTGACGTCCTCAAAGCCGTTGTTGAGCAAAAACGCAGCCACGCTCATGCTGCGTGCGCCATGGTGGCACAGGCAGGCGACGGGGTGGTCTGGGTCCAGCTCCTGCAGACGGCCGGGGATGTCGTGCATGGGAATGCAGCGCAACTCGAAGCCTTCACCGGGCTGAATGCTGGCCAGGGTGACTTCCCAGGGTTCGCGCACATCCAGCACAACGGGCTTGACGCCATTCGCGGCATGAGAAGCCAGCCATTGCTGGAACTGGGCGGGCAAGACCTGGGTCAACATAAAAACTCCTGGTGGCCGGCCGTCGAATCTGCGGGCCGGCCCTGACACTGAAAGACAGGCCCTGATTGCTGCACCGCCGAGTCGCAGCGCAGCAAGCAGGGCGAACGCAACAAGCGTTTAGAACGAGAAGCGCGAAGGCTCTTCAAAACCCACGAGGCGGGTGGCAGCGGTATCCCAGGGTTGCTGGACTTCGAAATTGTTGCCGTTCTTGGTCACCAGCGTGAAGCGCATCACGGGCATGTGACCGACGATGGCGGCAATGCGGCCGCCTTCGTTGAGCTGGGCGTAAAGGGCATCGGGAACCTGGGCCACCGAGCCGCTGAGCACGATCACGTCGAACGCGCCCTGAGCCAGGGACGCGGTGGCACCGTTGGCCAGCTTGACTTCGACATTCTTGACGCCGGCGCTGAGCAGATTCTCACGGGCCATTTCGGCCAACTCGGGGTCGATCTCCAGCGTCACGACTTCCTTGGCCTGGGCGGCCAGCAGGGCTGCCATATAGCCTGAGCCGGTGCCGATCTCGAGCACGCGGTCGGTGGGCTTGATCTTCACATCTTGCAGCATGCGCGCTTCGATCTTGGGTGCCAGCATGTGCCAGCCTTTGGCGGCAGCTTCTTCGGCCGTGCCCTTCAGGGGGACTTCAATGTCCATATAGGCCATGTTCGCGTATTCAGGCGACACATAGTCTTCACGGTGGACCTTGCCCATCAGCTCCAGCACGGACTCGTCCAGCACGTTCCAGGGGCGGATTTGCTGTTCGATCATGTTGAAACGAGCCTGCGCGTGCACATCGCGCGGGTCCACTTGGGCATTCATTGGCAGGGCCATGGTATCTCCGGGGAAAGACTTATCAGGACAAACCATCGATTCTACGAGCCTCGGAGGCTTCGTGCGGCGGCTCAGCGCTTTTTGAGTGCGCGCCGGACCATTTACGGCGCATCCAGTTGGCAAAATCATCGAGATAGCAGTACACCACAGGCACCACGACCAGGGTCAGCAGCGAGGAAGTGATGACGCCACCGATCACGGCCTGACCCATGGGGGCGCGCTGCTCGGAGCCCTCGGTGACCGCAAAGGCCAGCGGCACCATGCCGAAGATCATGGCCAGCGTGGTCATCAGGATCGGGCGCAGGCGCACCCGGGCCGCCAGCAGCAGCGCTTCGTTGCGCGGCAGGCCCGGCTCGGTCTGGCCGCTGGCCTCGTTGGTACGGGGCTCGCGGGCGCGGATGGCAAAGTCCACCAGCAAAATGGCGTTCTTTGTCACCAGACCCATGAGCATGACCACGCCGATGATGGAAAACATGGACAGGGCCGAGCCGAACATCATCAGGGCCAGCACCACACCGATCAGCGTCAGGGGCAGCGAGGTCATGAGTGCCAGGGGCTGGAGAAAGCTCTTGAACTGGCTGGCCAGAATCATGTAGATGAAGATGATGGCCAGCATCAGCGCGGAAATCGCGTAGCCAAAGGATTCGGCCATGTTCTTGGCCGCGCCGCTGAACTGGTAGCTGTAGCCGGGCGGCATGGGAGTGGTGGCCAGCGCCTGCTTGATATCGGCTGTGACCTCGCCCGTGCTGCGCAGATAGACATTGGCGTTGATGGCGACTTCGCGGTTGAGGTTGCGGCGGTTGATCTGGCTGGGGCCGGTGCTGTCCACCACGCTGGCAACCTGGTTGAGGCGCACGATGCGCATGCCGCCATCTCCGGTCGCCAGTGCAAACGGCAGGCGCTCCAGGTCCTGCGGCGTGGTGCGGGCCTCGGGCTCGAGCCGCACGTTCACGTCATAGGTCTGGTCGTCGCTGGCCCGCCAGTTGCCCACGGTCTGGCCGGCCACCCAGGTGCGCAGCGCGCCGGCCATATTGCCTATCGACAGGCCCAGATCGGCCGCGGCATCGCGATGGACCTCGATATTGACCATGGGCTTGTTGGGCTTGAGGCTGGAGTCCAGATCGACCAGGCCCGGGATGTCGGCTATGCGCTCCTGCACGATCTGGCTCAGGCGGCCCAGTTCGTCCAGATCCGGGCCCATGAGCGAGAACTCGACCTGCTTTTGCCCGCCCACGGCCTCGCGCAGGCCTACATGGGTGAGCTTGATGCCTGCAATCGCCTGCAGCCTGGGGCGCAGATAGGCCGAAATCTCGTCCACATTGCGGCTGCGCTGGTGGCGGTCAACCAGGCGCACATAGATATTGGCGTAGTTCTTGCCGTTGGCATTGCCGGTGTTGATGGTGGTCAGCGTGTAGCGCACCTCGGGCAAGGCGCGCAATATGTCCGTCACCTGCCTGGCCTTGATTTCGGTGGCTTCGATCGAGGAGCCCTCGGGGGTGTTGAAGCTGATCGAAGTTTCCGAGAAGTCCGCCTTTGGCACAAATTCGGTGCCGAGCAAGGGTACAAGAGCGATGCTTGCTATGAAAATAATGAAGGCCAGCGCCAGGGTGAGCAGCTTGTGAGCCAGTGACCAGCGCAGTATGCCCTGATAGAAGTCCGAGAGCCGATCGCTCATACGCTCCACCCAGGCCGTCACGCGCCCCAGCGTGCGGTCGTACAGGCTTTTGCTGCCATGTTCGCCATGGGCGTGGATTGCCGGGTCATGCCAGACGCTGGAGAGCATGGGGTCCAGCGTGAAGCTGACGAACATGGAGATCAGCACGGCCGCCACGATGGTGATGCCGAACTCATGGAAGAACTTGCCGATGATGCCGCCCATAAAGCCTATGGGCAGAAATACGGCGACGATGGAAAGCGTGGTGGCGAGCACGGCCAGCCCGATCTCCTGCGTGCCTTCCATGGCTGCCTGATAGGCGTTCTTGCCCATCTGCACATGGCGCACGATGTTCTCGCGCACCACGATGGCATCGTCGATCAGCAAACCCACACACAGCGAGAGTGCCATCAGCGTGACCATATTGATGGAAAAGCCGAACCAGTACATGAAGAGGAAGGTACCGATCAAGGCAATCGGCAGCGTCAACCCCGTGATTACCGTGGAGCGCCAGGAGTTCAGAAACAGAAAAACGATGAGCACCGTGAGCAAGGCACCCTCGATCAGCGTCTGGCGCACATTGTCCACACCCACGCGGATGGCGCGCGAGTTGTCGGCAATCGCCTGCAGGCGCACGCCGGGCGGCAGCTCGGGGGCGATGGCCTTGATCGCCGCGTTCAGGCCGTTGACCACCTCGATGGTGTTCTCGTCCTGGGCCTTTTGCACGGACATCAGCAGAGTGCGGCTGCCGTTGTACAGCGCCAGGGTCTGCAGCTCCTGCGCATCGTCCTGCACGCGGGCCAACTGGCCGACGCGGATCGGAGCGCCATTGCGGTAGGCCACGATGATGCGGGCGAATTCCTCGGGGCGCTGGATGCGGGCATCGATCTGCACCACGCGTTCCTGGGCCTTGGAGCGGATCGCCCCCACAGGCAGATCCTGGTTCTCGGCACGCACCGCCTGGGCAACCTGCTCGGGGGTGATGGCATAGGCCTCAAGCGCCCGTGGGTCCAGATAGACATTGATCTCGCGCTTGGTGGCTCCGACCATGTTCACTGCGCCCACGCCGCGCACGTTCTCCAGCCGCTTTTTCAGCACCTGGTCGGCCCAGCTCGTCAGCGCAATCGCGTCGGGCGGCGTCACGCTCTGGCCATTGGCTGCGGTCTCGCCGTGCAGGGCATGGGGGTCTGGCAGCACGGCCAGCGACCACACCGCCGTGCTGGCCGGGTCGAAACGGATGACACGCGGTTCCTTGACCTCGTCACGCAGAGTGGGGCGCACCGAGGCGACCTTCTCGCGCACATCGTCGGCAGCGCGGCGGCCGTCTATATGCAGCTGGAACTCGATGATGACGACGCTGGTGCCTTCGTAGCTGCGCGAGGTCAGGGCATTGATGCCCGCGACCGAGTTGACGGCTTCCTCGATCTTCTTGGTGACCTCGCTCTCAACGATCTCCGGCGAGGCTCCTGGATACTCGACCGTGACCACCACCACGGGAAATTCGATGTTCGGGAACTGGTCGACCTTGAGCCGCTGGTAGGAAAAAACGCCCAGCACCACAAAGGCCAGCATGAGCATGGTGGCCAGCACCGGGTTTTTCAGGCTGATGCGCGTGAACCACATTTATCGGCTCCCGCTGCTGACTGGCTCGGCCGATTCTTCGACCAGCGTGCCTTCGCGCAGGCCGCCGGTGCTGCCAGCCAGTATCCGGTCGCCCGCATTCAGGCCCTTGAGGACCTGAACCCAGGTTGCGCCTTCATGGGCGGACTGGCGTCCCAGCTCCACGGTCTTGTGGATCACGCGAAGCTCTGTGCGGTTGGAGATTTCCTGTGCACGCTCCGGTGCGATTGCGGCCACGGCCGGCTTGCCCGCTTGCAGCACTTGCACATAGGGCAGGGGCTTGTCGGTGCGCACGGAGGCCAGAGGAACGGCTAGCTGGCTGGCGTTGCCGGTCAGTATGCTTCCCTGCAGGAACAGCCCGGGGCGTAACTGTGGAATGCGTTGACTGCTATTGTTTTTGGCGGCTTCGTCCGCTTGTACTGCCAGATAGGCGGCCACGGTGCGCGAGCCGGTCTGTGCACTGGGATTGATGCGCACCACCTTGGCTCTGATGGACGTCATGTCCTGGGGGGCACCGGGCACTTGCAGCTCGGCCATCTGGCCGACCTGAACCTGTACCGAATCTGCGGGAGCGAGCTGGGCCATGATTTCCAGCTTGTCTGGATCGACGACTTCGACGATGCGCGCTTCCACACCAACGCGCTCGCCGTTCTGGACAAAGCGCTGGGCGATCTGCCCGCTCATGGGGCTGGTGATGACGGCGTCGGTGACGGACTTGCGGGCCGCATCGGCGGCGGCCTGGGCGGCAGCCAGATTGGCGCGGGCCGAATCCAGGTTGGCCTGCGAGGTCAGCAGTGCCGTGGTGGAGATAAAGCCTTTTTGCACCAGGGCCGCATTGTTGTCCTGGTTGCGCTGGGCAATCACCAACTGGGCTCTGGAGGCATCGGCCTGCTGCGTCGCCTGGCGCCAGCGTGCCTCGGCCTCCGTGGCATCAACGCGAGCCAACTGCTGGCCCTTGCTGACGCTATCGCCTTCACGCACCGTCAGGCCGCGCAGTTCGCCCGCGACATAGGCCTTGACCACGGCCGAGTTCACCGCCTGCACCACACCGTTGAGCGGAACGCTCAAGGCAAGCTGAAGGGGCTGGACCGTCAGAACCTCCTGGGCAGCCAGTTGTATGGGCAGCTCCTGCGGAACCGCAGCATGGTTCGGGGCCTGTTTTTTATGCTGCAGATTGACGACTGCGCGCCAGCCTATGACGACCAGCAAGCCGATCAGGGCCAGACTCAAGGCCCAGCGGCCGGAACGCTTCATGGTGTGTATCCCTCTGAGGCAGGTTTTTCTGTTCTATGCGCCACATGGTAGGTGCGCCAGGCACGGCTTGTATTGCAAGTGTAGTGGGCGCCCTGCAGCATAGCGGCGCCGCAATCGCTGTCATTGGTGAAAATGGGTAGTTGATTTGAGCTACGCTTGACGCGTCTTAAAAAACCAAGGAGCCGGTGATGGCAGCGGAAACCATTTATCTGGGCGGAGGTTGCTTTTGGTGTACCGAAGCCGTCTTCGACCGTGTACGCGGAATAGTCGATGTGGAGAGCGGCTATGCCAATGGCCACCTGGACCATCCCAGCTACGACGATATCTGTACCGGACAGACCGGTCATGCCGAGGTAGTGAAACTTGACTTCGATCCCGCCGTCATCAGCCTGCGCGATGTGCTGCTGATCTTCTTCGGCACCCATGATCCGACCACGCTGAACCGCCAGGGCAACGATGTGGGCACGCAGTACCGCAGCGCGATCTTCACCACCGATGCGAAGCAAACGGCCGAGGCACAGGCATTGATGCAGGAAATGCAGAACGAAAAAGCGTTTGATGCACCTATGGTCACTCAGATCGAGCCCTTGACCAACTACTGGCCTGCCGAAGACTATCACCAGGACTATTTCCTGCAGCACCCGGGCCAGGGCTATTGCGCTTTTGTGGTGGGACCCAAGGTGCAGAAATTCCAGAAAGCGTTTTCGCGCTGGCTCAAGGATTAAGCCAGTCTGTCAGCGTATGGCCCGGAGTGCAGATACACTCTGCAACCCTTGGCCGCTTTCGCACCGTCCGAGGCAGAACTAGCTCCATAACGTGTCACTTCACTCCCATCTGCGTCGACCCACCCGCTCAGCCCGTGCTGACGGTCGTCTGTGTCTGCGCGAAATCTGGGTGATGCGCTGGCTGATGGGCCTGCTGGCCCTGGCCATGGTGCTGGGGCCGACGCTGGGCCAGATGCACCGTGCTGTTCACCTGGGCAGCTCGCCCGGGGGCAAGATCTATGCGGCGCACAGCCATGCGGCACCCGCGCTATCGGCAGCCTCTGGCGAAGTGGCGGGAGATTGCCAGGCCGACCGCAGCAACTGCGCCTCGGACCTGTCCTGGGTGCATGCGCTGTTTGCCGGTCATGGACCGGCAGAATGCCAGCTGCTGGACCAGGCCAATCATGGCTATGCCGGGCCTGTGGCCGTACTCGCTTTCAGTGCGCCGCCACCTGACAGCTTCATCCCCCGGCCTTTTGCTCCCGCGCCCAGAGCCGTCTTTATTGCAGCGCCGCTGGCTGCACGCGCGCCCCCTCTGTCTCTCAGCTCCCTGGCCTAGGTTGAAGCCATGCTGCGGCATGGTTTGTTGCCTACACCAGAAACTTCAGAATTGATAGCTGTAAGCGCTTTGTACATAAGCGATTAAGGCTATTTTATTGAATTTCCGTGCGTACTTTCTTTGATGGTCTGCGTGCGCACGGTCGCTTGTGGAACTGAGATGTCTCAACGTTTTTTGAATTCTTCCGCCCATTCCTTGCGCCGTTCTTCCAAGTCGGCTCTGGCCCGCGCCATCGAAGCGCTGCAGCCGGCAGGGCGCGGGCTGGCTCTGGGTACAGGCCTGGGCCTGCTGGCCTGCTCGCCCCTGGTCTTTGCGCAGTCCGATGCGGCCAAGCAAGAGTCCAGCCTGGCGGAGGTGACCGTATCGGCGACCGGCATGGCCGCCGGCGATATGGCCACGCCCGTCCAGGTGCTCGGTGAAGAGGAACTGCGCCTGCGCCGTGCCGCGACCCTGGGCGAGACCCTGGCGGCCGAGCCGGGCATCAATGCCAGCCATTTCGGTGCGGGAGCCAGCCGCCCCGTGATTCGAGGCATGGATGGTGCGCGGGTCTCCGTGCTCAGCGATGGCTCGGAGTTGCTCGATGCCTCGACGGTCAGCCCCGACCATGCGGTGACCACCGAGCCGCTGCTGGCCAATCAGATCGAAGTGCTGCGCGGCCCTTCAGCTTTGCTCTACAGCCCCGGCGCCATGGGGGGCGTGGTGAATGTGCTGGACGGCAAGATTCCGACCCGGGTGCCTGAGAAGGGCCTGGAAGGTTCGGCCGAGGTGCAGGCCGGCACGGCGGCAGGCATGTCGGCCGGGGCCTTCTCCCTGACCACGGCCACGCCGCTCAAGAACGATAACGGCCAGCTGGTGCTGCATGCCGAAGGCGTGGCCCGCAACGCGGGAGACTATCGCGTGGGCAGCGGCTGGGGCCAGAGCAAGGTTCCGGGCAGCTTCAGCCGCGGCAACACGGGCAGCGTGGGCCTGTCCTGGGTAGGCAATCAGGGCTATCTGGGCCTGGCCTACACGCGGCAGCAGGCCAGGTACGGGTTGCCAGGCCATCAGCACAGCTTCGAAGGCTGCCACGCACATGGCGATCATCTGCATTGCGGCTCGCATGATGGGCATGACCACGACCATGATCATGATCATGAGGAAGGCGGCAGTGTGCCCGTGGTCGATCTGACCAGCGAGCGCTGGGATCTGCGCGGCGAATGGCGCAAGCCTACAGCCGGCATCGCCGCACTGCGTCTGCGCGGGGGCCTGACCAATTACCGCCACGACGAGATCGAGGATGGCAGCGTGGCCACTCAGTTCAGAAACAAGGCCCATGACCTGCGCCTGGAGATGGAGCATGAACCCATCGCCGGCTGGCGTGGCACGCTGGGTCTGCAAACCCTCAAGCGCCGCTTCAGCGCCACGGGCGAAGAGGCCTATGTGCAGCCCACGGATACCCAGCGCCACAGCCTCTATCTGCTGGAAGAATACCGCTGGCAGGATTGGAGCTTTCAGGGAGCCTTGCGCCACGACCGCCAACGCGTGGAGGCCGAGCTGAGCAACGAGCGTCGCAGCCACAGCGCCACTTCGGCGTCGCTGGGCACGGCCTGGAAGTTCCAGCCCGGCTATAGCGCATCGGCCTCGTTCACCAGCGGCAGCCGCATGCCCACGGCCGAAGAGCTGTTTGCCAACGGCCTGCACATGGCCACGGCAACCTACGAAATCGGCAATCCCAATCTGTCGCGCGAGCGCTCGCAGGCGCTGGACCTGGGCCTGGCCAAGACGGCCGGTGATACGACCTGGAAGCTCAATGCCTATCACTACCGCATCAAGGGCTATATCTACGGCGCCACGCTGGATGCTCACGAAGGGTTGCAGCTGCTGCAATACACCCAGGGCAATGCGCGCTTTACGGGCTGGGAGGCTCAGCTGAGCCAGCGCCTGAGTCGCGAGTTGAGCCTGAGCCTGTTTGGCGACGGCGTGCGTGCGCGTCTGGAAGATGGCTCTGCGCTGCCACGCATTCCGGCATTACGTGCCGGCTTGCGGGTGAACGCGCGTCTGGCCGGCTGGGACACCATGGCCGAATGGACTCAGGTACTGCGCCAGAACCGCACGGCTCAGTATGAAACCCAGACGCCGGGCTACGGCATGCTGAACCTGGGCGCGAGCTACCTCTGGAAGAGTGGCGGCAACCAGTGGCAGTTCTATGTCAAGGGCCAGAACCTCACCAACCGTCTGGCCTACGCTGCAACCTCGTTCATCAAGAGTGCAGCCCCGTTGACGGGTCGCAATCTGGTGGTCGGTCTGAGAATGGACTTCTGATCCGGCTCTTGATGAGCCAAGCTACATCCGGCCCGGGTTTGGGCCTGGGCCGGACGCCATGGCTATAGATAGTGCTGCAGATGGCGCAGGGAACGAGTGCTGTCCACGCCTATCCTGGCAATCACTTCCGATTCGGGCACGCCGGCGCGCAGCCACTGCACGATGGCCGTGTTGCGCAAGACCTGCGGCCCCACGCGCTGCAACGGAAATTTCTGGCTGTCCTCGGGCTGGGCACTGTGAGCGCGCTGAATGATCTGCGAGGCCACATGGAACAGCATGCGTACCGACAACTCGCCGCCACGGCGCGAATAGAAGACGATATGGTTGCCGTCAATCACTGACGGCCCGCGCTGTGCGGCGCTGAATCTTCTCCAGCTTTGCAGGGCCTGAGCCACGGAGTCGGGCAGCTCAAGCAGCCTTTGCTGAGCATTTCTGCCGCCTTCTATCTGCAGGTAGCGGGGCAGGGGCGACTCTCCGTTCGCAATGCTTTCCGAGCTGCCAACCCAGACTTGATTTGTGCTTGAAAGCAGGTTCTTCCATAGCAGGCTGCGCACCTCTTCGGGGGCCAGAGCCATCTCGTAGAGCAGCAGCACAATGGCGCGGTCGCGTGCGTCCTGATAACCGTCGGCGCCAGGAAAGTGCCTTGGCAGTGACTGCCAGAGCAGGGGAGGCAGGCAATGGCCCTTGCCGTCCTCGGAGGGAGGGCGTTCAGTCGGCTCGAGACCGGTTGCAGGGTTGGCGCTGATCCAGCCGTGCTCCATCGCATGGTCGTAGATGCGCTCCAACAGCCGCCAGTAGCGGCGGCGGGTGACCGGACTGATCTTGCGCTCGGGGTGGTGGTGCGCTCGTTGTCCATCGCGTATCTGCAAGAAGCTCTGTACATCCAGCTCGCTTGCCTGATGCCAGGACTTTGAAGAACGCGGCCTGCGGGCAGGGCGCACCTTGTCTGCGATCGGTGCTTGCCCGGACAGATGCATCAACCAGGCCTGCCAGACCTTTTCATAATTGCCGTCTGGAGATGTGTCCAGCGCATCCCAGCTCTTGCTGCCCTCATGCTCGAGCCAGTCGCGAAACAGCTGGCTTCCAGTTGGCAGTGTGGATGGATCTGGAGACTGCTGATCCGGAATGGGTTTGTCTTGCATATGAAGAGTTTAATGTAACTTACATGAAATATCTATCACTACCAACAAAAATACATTCACTCAATCACAAGCCCGAAGTAATCAGCGAAGAGGGCGCTTTCTGTCGCAGCGCCCTCATATTTTCATGACGGATCCATCAAAACTCAGGGCGCCAGCCGTTCGCGAATCCAGTCCTGACCTTCCTGGCGGTAGCTCAGGCGGTCATGCAGCCGGCTCTTGCGCCCCTGCCAGAACTCCCAACGCTCGGGCACAAGACGGAAACCACCCCAATGAGGAGGCCGGGGAGGATTGAGTAAAAACTGCGCGCTGTATTTGGCGGCATTGGCCACCAGCACGCCGCGACCGCTGATGACCTGGCTTTGTGGACTGGCCCAGGCCCCGATCCTGGAGTCAAGCGGGCGGCTGGCAAAGTAGGCATCGCTTTCCTCGGCGCTGACTTTTTCCACACGGCCTTCGATGCGCACCACACGCTCCAGCTCCACCCAGTGAAATTGCAGGGCGGCGAATGGATTGCCCGCCAGTTGCTGACCCTTTCGGCTGTCGTAGTTGGTGTACCAGACAATGCCACGCTCGTCATAGCCTTTGATCAGCACGATGCGCGTGCTGGGTCGCAGGTCGCCGCCCACGGTCGCCACAGTCATGGCATTGGGCTCGGGCACCTGGGCTCTCACAGCTTCCTGCAGCCATTGGTCGAACTGCTGCAGGGGATTCTGGTTGGAAGCGGATTCGCTCAGCTCTGCGCGTTCATAGCTTTTGCGCAGATCGGCAATGGATGAAGATAGGCTGCTCATGTTCACATTGTGCCGCGCAGCCAAAGCCGGCGTTATGCTCGACAGCAATATGAATCAAGAAGTTTTGCCCGCTCCCATGGTTGATCCGGACCGGCCTTGTGTGCTGGTTCTCGCTGCGGGCAGGGGAGAGCGCTTTCTCGCATCGGGCGGCTCCAGCCACAAGCTCCAGGCCGTGCTGGGCCAGCAAACCGTTTTACAGACCACTCTGTCTGCAGTGCAGGCCTCTGGCCTTCCCTGGCATCTGGAGTGCGGGCCTCATCCCGGCATGGGCGACAGCATTGCGGCGGCCGTCAAGGCCACAGCTGGTGCCAAAGGCTGGCTGATCCTGCCTGCAGATTTGCCTTTGGTTCAAGCCGCTACGCTACACGAGTTGGCCTTGCAGCTAACGCGGCTGGATAGCCGTGAGCTGCATGTGATTCAACCCTTCTACCAGGGGCGGAAGGGTCATCCAGTAGCTTTTAGCCGGGCGGCAGCTCAGGCACTCGCCCTGCTGAGTGGCGATCAGGGCGCGGCCTCCATCGTGCGTAATGCGGCGGAGAATCAGCGTCTGCAACGCTGGGACTGTGATGACATAGGCTGCGTGCTCGATGTGGACACCGTGCAGGCCTTGGAGGAAGCGCGCATGATCTGGCAGGATCGCAATTCACGGTCGTCAAAAAGCCCCTGAAGGAGGGGCTAGGACTCGACAACCATTGATTTTGCCGAGTTCGTCTAGGTTTGTCGCTGTGTCTCGGTCAAGGCTTGGTCGACCATCAGACCTTGTCTTGCTGGCGCGCGTTCGCGGCTCTTTCCATGAGAGAGCGACGGCTTTACGCGCCGCGCTCGATCACGGCACAAGCCAGGCGCGCGCCTGAATTGCCGGTAGGCTGGGTCGTGTAGTCATCCGGATCGTTGTGCACGATCAGCGACCGACCCAGAATGCCGTTGCTGCCTCTGTCCAGTTTGAACTCCTTGCTCAAAAAATCGATAGTCGCCACGCCCTGGGTATCGGCGTCAAGGCTGGGCAGGTCACCGATGTGATGGGCCTTGGTGTCGCCGAATTTGCCATGCGCCTGCTGTCCAGGATTGAAATGGCCGCCGGCGCTCAAGCCGTCGCCGCTGGAGCAGTCGCCTTTTTCATGGACGTGAAAGCCGTGCTCGCTATTCGGCGCCAGCCCTTCCACGCGGCCTTTTACTCGCACGCTACCGTCAGGCTGCGGGAAGAACTGCACCGTGCCCGTTACCTGGCTGCCCTTGGTGGCTTCCAGACGTGCAATCGATTGCACGCCTTTGCTGGGAGTTGCTGCAGACGCCGTCTCCGAAGAAGAGGGCGCGGCCGTGTTGCTGGTCGTGGAACAGGCCGTCACGGCCAGGCTTGCGGCAAGCGCCAGACCTGTCCAGGCTGGGCGTGAAAAGAGGGCGGCAACACGGTTAGGGAGCATGGCAGTCTTTCCGAAATCAAAAGGCCATTGTGCCCCGGATCGCCAGAATTTCAAGCTTTTTTGCCTTGTATCCCAATACAGTAGAGCGATGTTAGCTACGTTTCAAATAGCAGCAACAGCTGAGCACCTGGCTTGCTGGAAATCTGCATAGGCCAGCAGGCGCTTGAGCGCTTTGTCGTCAATGCCCAGCCGTTGCAACTCGTCAAAAGTGGCCTGGGCGTAGTCCAGCGTTGTGCCATATATGCCCTGGGCCTGAGAGAAGATGCGCCGGTATTCATCCGGCGCCAACTCGCCGGTATGGTGCGGACTTTGGCGCGAGAGCGTGAATGCCAGGGCCTTCACGGCTCCGTGCGGCGTGCGGCAAGGCAGCCAGCGCGGGTCATAGACGGCATTGGGCATCTCACGCAGCCAAAGCTTGCGCATGACGGTATCGCCTTGGTTGCGTGGAATACGGAAGGCCATGCCCTGGCAGCTGCCGCCCGAGAGCATGCCGAACACCAGGCCTGGTACCTGGGGTGTGCCACGGTTGATGGTGCTCCACATTTTGAGAGCACGATGCCAGCCATGTACATGGGCCGATCGGCGTTCGCTGAAGTCGAATTCGGGACGCCAGATCAGGGAGCCATAGCCAAAAATCCACAAATCCTCATCGCCTCCCCACTGCGCCAGAGCCCGCTCCAGCATCTGGTCGGCATCACGCATGGAATGGTTCAACAAGGGCAGGGCGGACATGGAAACTCCTCAAACCGGATTCAGAGCTGAATTGACTTTGATATATAACGCGCGGACGCGCCGTCGGTGCACCTGTGCACACACGAAGGCGTAAAAGCAACGCTTTGCCGCTGTGAAACGGCTGAAACTTGAATCTTTTTTGCGATTGCCGTGAAGGTAGTCGTTAGGGCGTTTCACGGCAAACCTCTAGAATGCGTGGTTTTGTCGCTTTGTCAGCCTGAAGCATGTAGCCGGCTGCAAAGCGTCATGAATACAGGTTTCGTACTTTCATAATCACCCGCAAATACGGAGATTTCATTCATGTCCTTCAACAGCTCTGACGACGATAGCCAACAACGCTTTGCCCTGGGTTTTCTGTTTGCCCTGATCGCTCTGGTTGTCTCCACCGTCGTCGGCACCGTCGTCTACAAGCGCGGCATTTCCCATGCTCCCAAGGCTGAAGCCGCCGTGTCCGCACCCAGCGCGACCAACGTGCCTGTGGTGGTGGTTGAAGAAACTGCCCGCGTGATCGTGGAAAACGGTGTGGTCAAGTTCTACTTTGTCTCGGGCAAGGCGGAAGTAGCCGCTGGCGCCAACGAAGCGCTGAGCAACGTGGTCAAGGGCGTGGCTGAAGGCAAGCGCGCTGTGATCTCCGGCTTCCATGATGCAACCGGCAGTGCTGAAATCAACGCGGAGCTGGCCAAGCAACGTGCGCAAGCCGTCCAGGCCGCTCTGGTGGCACTGGGCGTGACAGAAGACAAGGTCGAGCTGAAGAAGCCTGAGCAATCTCAGGCCAACGGCTCCAATGCCGAAGCTCGTCGTGTGGAAGTGATTCTGGCCGACTGATAAACCCGGCTCTCTTGCGCAAAGCCCGATATGGCATTCGCTGTATCGGGCTTTTTGGTATTTGCAGCAGAGCAAGGATCAGTTGTTTTCAATGAATCCTGCTGCCGGAGGCTTGCCCAGGGCAATGACTCTTTCAATACCGCCGGCATCGACCTGGCGCATGACAAACGATCCCCGCGCAAAGCGCATGGAACGGATCTGCCAGCACCCGTTGATGCGCTCGTACTCGTCGCTGTACTGACCTGAAAGATTGACGATGGTGCGTTCCTTGACATTGACCTGGCAGAACTCCAGATCCCACAAGCCTTTTGCACTATCGGCGCCCGTAAAGCTGATCTGAGGGTTGTGGCCGTGGTGCATGTCCTGGATGGACGGATTGGCAACTGCCAGTCTGGTGAAGGTTTCCACCCATTCTTCTCGATCCGTAAAAGCCGGAAAACCATCAGCCTCGATGACTGCGCCATGCTCCACAAAGCACTCACGCATGGCATTCGGCTGCTTCTGATCGCAGGCTCGCAAGTACCGGGCCTTTAAAGTCTGTATCGACTGAATATCCTCAAGATGCTGCAAACGCTGCTGGAGTTGCTCCAGAACCGAGTCACTCATTGCCTGTCTCCTGATTGGTGTTGGAGTACTGAGTCTTGAGTGCAGGCCAATAACTGAAAACCCATGTTTGGACGATAGGTAGGCCGTTCAGGCAAAAAAAGCGGCACTCATGTGCCGCTCGGTCCAGGAATCTGAAGAAAAAGAATCACCGCAGACCGGTGCCGGTGCCCAGATCGTCTTTGCGTTGAATCAGTTCAATCTTATAGCCGTCGGGATCCGTCACAAAAGCAATCACGGTACTGCCGCCTTTGACGGGACCTGCTTCACGGGTCACATTGCCGCCGGCCGCCTTGATCTTCTCGCAGGCTGCATAAGCATCGGGCACACCCAGAGCAATATGACCGTAAGCCGTACCCATCTCGTAGCTCTCGGTTCCCCAGTTGTAAGTCAGCTCAATTTCCGCCTGACCCGGGTTACCACCTTCGAAGCCAAGAAAGGCCAACGAGTACTTGTACTCGGTGTTCTCGGACGTGCGCAGCAGTTGCATGCCGATGACGTTGGTGTAGAAATCAATAGAGCGCTGGAGATTGCCAACGCGCAACATCGTGTGGAGGAATCGCATGGGCACCATTTTGCCAGCAGGTTCGGAGCTGCATATGATTTGACCAGGCCGCGCGCCTTCATGGTCTTTGTGATATACGAGCGGATCTAGCAGCCGATGCGCGTTGTGGGGTGCGATGCATTCCAGGCAGGACGGCCAAAAGGCAGCGCCAGCTGCAGCGCCATTGCTTCTGCATGCTTCCTGAAACTTGCTGCTTTTGCCATGATGTGCCGCCTTTCTGGTGTACAGGGCTCCTAGATTCTGAGCCGGGTCGTCATTTGTCTGCAGCCCGTTTAACTGTCCCTTGCTTGCACCGTTCCCCCTGAGTTCTTCACCGTGCCTTTAGCGGTATCAGGATGGCGTTTCGGAGGGGGAAGCTTTGTAAAGCGGCGCTTTATGAATCCCCCCGGAGAAAGGAAAAGGCCGAAGGCCGCTCCTGATTTAGCATGGCCGAAGAGGTGAAAACTTCGGGGAATGCTGCTGGGCGCGACTTATCACGGGCAACTGACGCCGTGCGGCGAGCACATGGAGCACCGAATAGTGCTCAGTCTTTGGGAATCGTGCGGGAGCATTCCTGTCCTATGATTCCCGAAAGAAGGGGGGAGTGGATATGGCTCGTTATATGGCTGATGAAAAAGAAAGTTCGTTCTTTTCAGACGTTCTCAAGATATCGCTTGGCGTTTTTATTGGTGGGCTTCTTGCTGCGCTTGCCTATACAAAGATAATGGCAATTGCTGCGGAATATGCAGCACAGAGGGTTGTCGAATCTATTGAACTGAGTATGAGGGAGCAGGCAGAAAAGGCACGTAAGCAGGCGGAAATGGCTCGCTTACAGGCTGAGCACCAACGTTTTCAGCGCGAAGTTGAGGAGGGCCAGCGTCGTGCTAACGCGGAGCGCGAGCGTCAAGCCAAGCAAGAGCATGAAGCTTTTATGCGTCAGGAATGGAAAAAAATCTATCAGCCTTCGGCGGCGTGTCAGCAGGATTCAACCACCATGAATTGCGTCAATGCATATGCAGCTGCGCACAAGATTTTTTTGAATAGATTTGGTGAGTTCCCCCCGCGCTTTTAGCCAACGGGGAATATCTGCGGATCCCGGCTGAGTTGACCACCTGTGCCGGTTGTTGCTGACCAGTCTGCTGGTCGTGACTGACGGAGTTCGGCCAATAACAGTCGGTCCCGGTAGATGAAAGCAGATGCTCAACATCCCGGCTAAACGGGCGAAAACGTCAGGCCACTAGGCCCGGGATAACGGTGCCGTTATGCATCCGATAGAGTGAAAAATTGGGTCGGAGGATCCAACCATATGGCGTGGAACGCATTATTGCAGGTCAACATCAAAAGAGATTTACTCAGAAGGCCCTGATGTGGGATCGCTGGAAAGCTGGCGATACCTTGCACGAGATCGGCCACACTCGTCCATTCACAACATCTTGAGTGCGACTGCGGCAATCGGCCACCCGCGAGACACTGATCTCGCTTGGCACTGTCGCTGCTCAACCGCAAACTGTCTGTTTGCTGGGCCGTGCCAGCCGCTCTTTATTTGTAGCTGATGACAAAGGTAGCATCTGCATTCGCACTGCCGGGCGTCGGCTCCTGTACGAGCGACGTTGAGATATAACGGGCCTTCAGTTTGATATTCACCGGCTCATTAGCAAATTCGCCAACCATCCATTGATTGACCTCCCCTGACTCGGGCCCGAAGTTCACGAGCCGCTCATTTTCTCGTTGAATCTCGATACCCACGTTTTTGGCCACCGAATCCTTGGAAAGGGACAGTGTCGTCGATCGATTCGCCGGATTTTGCGCATCCGAAAATACAACGAACATTCTTGTGCTTGTCCCGGTATCGCCCCCAGCGCATGTAAGGTTCAGGCTGAAATCCTTCCACGGCCCTTTTCCGTTATCCATCAGGTCGGAGGCACTGGTGCTATCTTCCAATTTTCCAATTTTCCAATTTTCCAATTTTCCAATTTTCCAATTTTCCAATTTTCCAATTTTCCAATTTTCCAATTTTCCAATTTTCCAATTTTCCAATTTTATTCTCCTATTTAGATTTAACAGATACTCTTTCTGAGATGGTATGTGTGGTTCAGATGGCAATTTCTAGGAATATTCTCAAAAGCTTGATCGGTATGCCCTCGCAAGACCTCCATGCCTTCTTGCACGGTGCTGAACTTGTCTGAAAGACCCATGACGAAATGGGAGGTCGCTGCAGGCATCCCGGTGACGCGAGTGGACCGCTCGCAGGCGCACATGAGGAGGATTGAGATCGAGACAGCGCAAAGCAGAGTGCATGACATGCAGTACGCAATGAAAACAATGCACTGCATGTAGCCCTCATTCCAATTAGCATCATGAAATTGATGATCTTGAATATGATGAACCTTGCTGTCGAGTTTCCCGAGTTCTTCCTGCCCAACTGCAGGCTGCGGCGGATTCAACGCAATGATGTCGAGGCGATTTTTGCCGGGCTTTCCCATCCGCAGGTAGTTGCCCATTACGGCGTGTCTTACGACAGCCTCGAAGCGACGGATGAGCAGATGCGCTGGTATGACACGCTGCTGGAAGAGCACCGGGGCATCTGGTGGGGCGTCACCTTGCCAGGACGGGACGAACTGGTAGGTGCCTGTGGTTTCAATGATTGGTCTCACTTCGATCGCAGCTTGGATATCGGCTATTGGCTGATGCCGGAACACTGGGGACGGGGGCTGATGCAAGACTGCCTGCCCACAATCCTCCGCTTCGCCCTAGGCACCCTCGGTGTACACCGTATCCACGCAGATGTTGAACCTGAAAACTCCGCCAGCACTCGTTTGCTGGAGCGGCTCGGCTTCGTGTTAGAGGGAACCCTGCGGGATGTGGAATGTAAGGGCGGGCGCTTCCTCAACCTGCACCAATACAGCCTGCTGGCCACTGACCCGACAGGGCGAGCTTTGCTGGAGGACGACACACCGACCTTTCGCCCAGCCCGTGGGACGGATGCGAAGGCGCTCACTGCCTTGGCCCAGCGCAGCAAGGGCCATTGGGGATACCCCGAGGCCTGGATGGAAGCATGGCAGGCCGCGCTGACTTTCCACCTCGGGCAAATGACCAGCCAGTACGCGGTGCTGGTCGCAGCGGATGGCCAACTACTGGGCTTTTATGGGCTTGAGAGCGGCGAGGGCGGCTGGCAGTTGGAGCATTGCTGGGTCGACCCACAGTCCATGGGGAGTGGTCACGGACGACGCCTGGTGGAGCATGCTCTGGCTGTAGTGCGGGGACTGGGCGCGAACACTCTAACGGTGGAGTCGGATCCGTCGGCTATGGGCTTCTACGAGCGACTCGGTGCAAAACATGTGTGCGATGTAGCGCGCCCAGTATGTGGCGAGCACCGGCATCTGCCGATACTTAAGTGGATGCTCATTGACTAGGTCTCATTGAAGAAGAACGAGTACAGGTCGTTTGGCTGCTGGAAAGCTACTGACCGTTTGCTACACCTTATGAAAGACAGCCATGGGTTGTGGATTCAACCGGTCGATTGCTGCCAGTGGTCGGTACCAGCAGACTGGACATCTCGTATCGGAATGATGCTCCATTAAGACCGGCGATCGCAATATCAGGCCTTTGCTCCGTGTATCGAAAGACACCCCCTGTAGGCGCTCTGTCCTATGATCGCGCCTGAGAGGAGGGGGTATGGGCATACAGGATAGGGATTACTGGAGAGAGCGCTACGACGAGAACCTAAATGCGAGAAGAGACCCTCGTGACAATCCATTCACGAGCGGGCAGAGCGAAATGAGCTTTCTTGGAAAGCTCATTCTCACGATTGTGGTGCTTCTAGTTGCCGCACTTGTATACAGATATCAGTCTGACATTCTGCGATTTTTAAAGGGGCCTCCTGCAGCTGCTCCTCAACGAACTGCTATTCAGTCACCGGAACCAGCAGTCGTTGCGCCAAGAGTCTTGGCGCCTGAGAAGGCACGTTCGGAATCTACGGGCCAGATTTATCGATGCGGAAATACTTATAGCAATGCACCCTGCGAGGGCGGTCAACAGATAGCGCAACAGAGCAGTCGGCCAGTAGACAGGTCGGAGACAAAGGAAATCTACCTCTGCAAAGACTTTCAAGATCGGCTCACATGGGAGAGCGTGCCCTGCTCAGCAAACGGTCGTTTTATGGATCGGATTGCACGTGTTCCTGCCCATGTATCTTGGGAAGAGCAGGTGGCAATCGCCAGACAGCAAAGAGATAAAGCCCACGCCATAGCTGCTGAGCAAGTCGTTCCCGTGGCTTCCAGGTCTGTTTCTTCGACTCCAAGCGAATGCCAAATGATTGAGCAGCACATTCGAGCGCTAGATGCTGAATGCCGCGTCAATGCATGCGGTATGAAGAGGCTCGATGACATTAGAGCAGCTCGTAAAGAAGCCCGAGACCGCCAATTTCGTATCGGTTGCTAGCCAATCTGGAAAATTGGAACGTTTGCAGACGCGGTTTTATGCCTCGCTTGACAAGCCTGTCGTTAGTGCGCTCTAGAGATTCAGCTCTGGCGTAGTGGCCTGCCGCATGCTTGAGGTCTAGGAGCCTTGCGAGCTGTGCATCGCTGTAGCGCAGATCATCCAGGATGTATTGCAGATGCGGCAAATGTGCAGGGTAAGGTGCTCTAAACATTACCTAGGTTTCGGCATGCAGAGCCTTGATAGGCAAGCAGTGAAAGGGCGTACCGCTGGAACTAGCCTAGCATTTGAGATTTAACATAATATACAAACCGTCGGCGGCATGAGTCATGTTTGCTACGGCAGCAGTAGCAGCACCACTAGCGCCCATCAGCGTTCCGGCGAGGGCAGCGCCGGTTAGAAACTTGCGCACCATGCGCGATTTGCACGCGCTATCTCGCTCGCCTTCCAGAGCTGCAATCACCATCCATTTTTGCGGGTCCTCGCCCATTTCCTCGGCTAGTGCGCCGGCAATCGCAGGGCTTAGGTGCGCTCGCACTTTTGCGGTGGCCAGGGTGGTTCTTGCAAGGTTCAAACGCTCAGTCCAGTAAGGCGCTGGTTGCTGCGCCAGTGCCTTTTCCAATAAATCAAGCGTTGTCTGCATGTGTGCTCCTGTTGCTTTGTTGACTACAAAGTGCAGTCATTATGCAAATAACGTTGACTGCAATGTGCAGTCATGGTTATCGTTCGCTCCGTGACTGCATGTTGCAGTCATTACTTGGAGCAACAAATGATCAAAATTTCGGTGAAGTCGACCGAGGTCCGCAATCAGCGCGGCAAGGCAAAAGTCTCTGGCAAGGATTACGACCTCAACTTCCAGACCGTCTGGATTCACACCTATGACCGTTCCGGAAAGCCCAGCCCATACCCCGAGAAGACGGAAATCATTCTCGAAAAGAACGAGCAGGGCGCAGCTCTGTTCTATCCCGAGGGCGATTACACCCTCGCACCCGAGTCGTTCTACGTCTCGCGCAATGGCGATCTGGCTTTGCAGCCAAAGCTCGTCAAGCTGACTCCAAAGCCGCAATCCGCTGCGTAAGGGGTCGCACCATGGTCGAAACCGCAGTACGCGAAGCCATGGCACAGGGGGCGCTTCTGGCGCTCCTTTTTGCATGGAATGAGCATCAGCCAGCAGGCGGCAAAGCAGACCGCGTGACGGTCACTTTGCACATTGATGACGGTGTTACCTACAGCCAGGTTTCGTACTGGGCCGGTGACCATGAAATTGGCGGGGAGGGCTTCTGATGTCTCTGCTCGCATCAAACCTCAAGGCGCTCCTGGCTCTGCCGCCTTCGCAAGACCAGCGTGTCATGCGTGCTCGTGAGGAGACCATCAGCGTGCTGGTGGCTCGTCTGGAAGCGTTGGGGGAGGGCTTCTGATGATCACGCTCATTCAGGCCGCTCCCGGATCCGGCATGACGCTGGATATTGGCCGTTTGGCACCAGTGCCTGACCGGCTCAAGTTTGCCCCCAGCAATGGGGCGCAGTACCTCGACTATCTGCGCTTGCGTGCTGAGGAGCTGGACGCTCCTCCAGCGTGGAAAAAGCTCCCCCCCGACTACGACCAGCAGTGCTACCAAGCGCACTGGGCTTTGCGTCGTCATGCGGCGTACCTGATCGGTGTGGGGGTGCGTGTATGAAGCCCGAATTCGGTCAAGGCTTCAAAGATCATCTGAAAAAGATTGTGGCAATGCCGCAGTCTGAATTCCGTTTTGATCCGGATCGGGATAGGCCTTGGGCAACGATTGGCAATCAGCATGTCAGTCCACGCATGAAGGCTGCTCGTGCGCGCTACGTGGCCCGTTCTGAGGCCAATGCGCGTGTCCAGCATGCACGCATGGCCGCGTTGCTGGGCGAGGCGCAGGCAGCGCGCGAAGCGCGCGGGCTTGTCTCACTATCAACAACTTGCAAGAGTGGAATTTCTGGTCTTTCGGTAGTTGATTTCGTGGCTGAAAACACCATCGAAATTGACCACCAAAAGGCCCGCATCACCCGCATGCAAAAGAGCGTGGGTATCTCGGCTAAAGCCCTGCATAACCTGGGCAAGAAAAATCAGCGCGTCTGGATGCTCACGCTGACCTATCGTGGCACAAACCGCGACTGGAGAGCAGAGCACATCAGCCGCTATCTCGACGGCCTGCGCAAGTGGCACTACAGCCGCACCGGCTGCAAGAAGGTTCGCTATGTCTGGGTCGCTGAGCTGCAAAAGCGCGGCGTCATCCATTACCACGTGTGCGTCTGGCTGGACAACGGCCTGACCCCTCCAAAGCCAGATAGCGCCTGGAAAAAGAAGGGCGCATTTCAAGCGCCCATGTGGACGCATGGCATGTCTAACCGGGTACGCGCAACGCATCCCGTTGCGTACCTCATGAAGTACGCCAGCAAAGGCACATCAGAAGGGAAGTTTCCGCATGGCGCTCGGATCAGTGGTGTTGGTGGGCTTGATGAAGTTGGCCGCGGTTGCCGTCGCTGGGTTCTTTGGCCTGCATATGTGCAGGGCAATGCTTCGATCAAAGACAAGTTCAGACCTGCGCCGGGAGGCGGCTATCTCAATGCTGAGACAGGCGAACTCCTACGGTCTGAGTTCGTGCCAACGGGCGGCGGTTTTACGCGATTTGTGCGCGTGCGAACAACGCCCAGAAGCATTGAAAACACCGGTGGCCCATTTAGCTGGCTATCGGACAGGCCGGGGGTGATTCATGCGTGATTTGTTGCTGTGGCTTGCACTTTGCGTTGTCGTGACTGGTTGCGCTGCTCTGGCGCCAGAGCCTGACTGGGTGCAGGCAATGAGTGGGAGGTTCCGCTGATGGACAGCCAAAACCTTATAGAGCTTTTCGTCGCTGCCACAGCCTTCTTTGCATTCGTGATTGGCTACAGACAGGGGAGGGTCGGCTAGTGCTGATTTCTGCATATCTAGGCCTGCTCGTCTTCGCCTATTTCGCTGGCTACAAGGTGGGCTACGTCGTCAAGTTCATCAACCAATTGGGCAATGGTGCCTAAGCGTTTGCCGGTCGCACTACCGGCGTTTGTGAGGTGTTCTATGAAGGAAAAACTGAAGACTCTGCGTGCACGCGCAATGGTTCTGGCTCTGTCTGCTGGCCCGGCTTTGGCAATGGCTGCTGACCCGGCTGACCCCGTTGCTGCCATCGGCCAGGCCAAGACTGATATCAGTCTGATCATCTTGGCAGGTGGCGCTGCTCTTGTCTCGCTGGCCCTGCTCGGTGTGGGTTGGGTGGTGGGTGCTCGTTTCGTAAAGAAGCTGGGTCGCGCAGGTTAAGCGTTGCGGTGCTCTGCTGCCCCTGCGTAGCGGGGGCGGCAGGGTGCCGCAAATTGCATCAAGCCAACATGATAAAAATCATCAGACATTTATCCATATTTATCGCGTCTATATTGATATCGATAAATGCCTATGCCGTGCTTCCATTGCAGCAAAATTTCACAATTGATTTTTACTGGTACACGGGCACTGATCCGGCTGAACTGTGTCAGCAGGCTATTAAGGCAAATGGAAATCAGCCGGGTTCAAAATATGATGGAAATTCTCGTGGTGGATATTGTCGATTAACTGACAGCAATGGAAATCCTTATGCATCTATGAATGTTTTTCCGTCAGGTGGCCTTGTCTGCCCTGCAAACTCTGTGAATAACGGCTCAGACTGCACATGTAAAGATGGATATTCGGAGAGTGGAAATTCTTGTAAAGAATTGACGGCAGAGGCTGCATGCGGTATTGCCTTGTTTAACAGTGGGGCAATTAACCGGACTCCGGTTACATTGGATGGCTATATTGCCGATGGTCTTTATTGCCAGCCGCAAGGTGATTCTGTAAGGCCCGGTCTTGCTTGCGCAATGAGTTTTGAACAGGAGATTAGCTGGAAAACTGATGATGGAAAGTGGCATTCAAGGGGTACGCTGCAACCAAGAATGATCGGTAGCAATTTTCAGCCTTGTGTCCCTGGAATTGATGGAAGCGGAGCACCTCCTGATCCTGAGAAGCCGCCAGAGCTACCGAAGAAGCAAGACCCTACATGCCCTAACGGCTATCAGGGTGAGGTCGGTGGTCAGACTCGATGTATTCCAAGCTATGGCTATAACGGTGTCAACTTTGCACCAACAACAAAGTTCACTGAGGATGCCAAGACTCGTACTGAGACGACAACAAAGACCGAATGCGCCGAAGGAAAGTGCACTACAACTGATACGGTAAAAGTAACTGATAAAGCGACAGGTCAGAGCACTACGACAAGTAGCTCAACAACAGAAGTCGATAGGGCTTGGTGCGCCAAAGCTGAGAATAAGGACAAGTGCGCGAAAAATGGTAAGCCTGCATATTCCGGGCAAGAAACAGGTGTTTCATCGGGTGGCGGTGGTAATGGCAGCGGGGGCGATGGAGATGGAGATGGTGATGAAAAGGGTGGCCGCTGCGGAGGTAAAGGTCAGCCACCATGCAAGATCGACGAGACAGGAACGCCTGATGGCGAAGGTAAATTCGATTCGGCATTGGATAAGCAGGCTCAGGATCATCAGCAGCGCATGGATACCTTGTCCGGAATTAAAAACACTGGCGACAAAGATACGTCGATGGGAACTAATGGCGGGTTTCAATGGTTAACGCATAAGACCTGTTCCCCGTGGAATCTCGGTGAAATGAAAATACTCACAGAGACATTTAGGTTAGAAATTAATATCTGCGCGATTGAGCCTTATGTAGTGCCGGTTATGAATTTCTTGTGGATTCTCGCAACCATTTGGATGACGTTTGCTCGTGTTGCCAGCGTCATGGGGGCTAAGGTGGACTAATGCCATTAATCGGTGGGTTACTTTCAAATCTTCTGGTCGGACTGGTTAACTGGTTCGCTCAATACTTCGGGCGCAAAGTCGCTTTTGGCGCAGCGACGGTCACTGCAATGACGGGACTCACTGTGGCGCTGTTCGTTTTTATGCGGGGCATCGTTGGCCCTCTGATTTCGCAGCTCGACGGCACCATGACAGGCATGTTCATGGAGGCCATGCAGATCGTCATTCCTCCTGTGGCTCCAGGCTGCTTGAGTACCTATTTTGTGGTTTGGAGTGCTGCAACTGCCTACACATGGCAACGCGATCTAATCCACCTCTTTGCTAAGGCGGGGTAAGCCATGCCTGTCTATGTGGTGCAAGGCAAGTTGGGCACAGGCAAGGGCCTGTACTGCATGCTCAAGATGGACGAGGCGCTACGCGACGGGCGTCGGGTCGCGACAAACTTCGATCTGTTCTTGGAGCATCTGCTGCCGGCCCAGAGCAAGGTTTCGGCCATCCGGGTGCCGGACAAGCCAACGGCGCAGGACTTGGACGATATCGGCTCGGGTAATCCTGATGACCGTTTCAACGAGGAACGCAACGGCGTTCTGGTGCTGGACGAGCTCGGTAGCTGGCTCAACTCGCGCGGCTTCAATTCGCCTGAGCGCGCGGCTCTGCTTGACTGGCTCATTCATGCTCGTAAGAAGGGCTGGGACGTCTATTTGGTAGTGCAGAACATCGACATGATCGACAAGCAGGTGCGCGTCGGATTGGCCGAATATCAGGTGCGCATGATCCGCGCGGACAAGATCAAGATTCCGGTTGTTGGCACATTCTTGGGCAAGCGTGGCCGTCTGCCAAAGTTCCATATTGGGAACATTAGCTTGACCGACGTGCCAGGCGTAAATATCGACCGGGAATGGTTCAAGGCGGACTACCTGTATCAGGGCTATGACACCCTGCAGATCTTCCGTGACTGGGTGCGCAATCCGGCAGATGAGCGCTTTAAGACTGAGGTATACGGCGGCCCGTACAGCTTCCTCAGTGCATGGCATCTCAAGGGGCGTTTTGAAGTGCCACAGGCCCGGAAAACCCTGTTTCAGCGCCTGTTCGGTAAGCAGCATGAAAAGCCAGCACCTAAGCCGCGCCTGCCTGCCGTCGCTTTGTGTTCAAAACTGCCGCCAGATGAAGCCTGGTCACTTGCGCGGCGCTATGTGCAAGGGGGTGCGTGATGTGGTGGCCAATCCTTTCGTGGTTGATAGGCGTATGCGTCTGCCTCGTGGTGGCTGGCAAGCTATGGGACGAGGGCGGCGGAGAGATGGATAAGCCATGGGAAAAGCACTGAAACTTGCTCTGGCCATGTCCGTCGTGAGCATGGCCATGCTCGCCAATGCAGCCGGGCCGAGTAGGGTGGCAGGCTGCACAAAGACTGCCAAGGCCTGTACCTGCTACAGCCATTCCGGCCGGCCTGTTGAAGCTGAAAAAGACTTCTGCGAATCGAAATTCGCACCGCGCACCGTGATGACGTTTGAAGGCGGCGACATTTCAGCACTGGTCACGCCGGTTCGCGTGAAGCATCCTGTGCCAGATAACGAGCCATTCAAAAAGCTGCCGATACAGTGGCTGATTGAGCATTGATCGTTTTTTGCGCCGTCGCCGGTACTGGCTAAACTCTCTGAGGGGAGGAAGTAAATATGGCCAGATACATGGCAGAACAGTCAGAGAGCAATTTCTTCGCTGATGTTGTCAAAATCGCCTTGGGCGTGTTCATCGGTAGCCTGCTTGCAGCAGTCGTTTACACGAAATACATGGCATGGGAAATGAATCGCGCGCTTGGTGAGTTCAATACAGCATTGAGCAAAGACACTCAGCGCGTTTGGTCTGAGACAAACCAGTCCATCCAGCGTAGTAGGGACGATGCCCAGCGGCGTGTAGCTGCAGCGCAGATTGAAAAAGACCGTGTTGCCGAGCAGGCGCGGCAGCGAGAGATCGCCCAGCAGCAGGAAGCCGAGCGCGATGCGCGTCGCCAGTTGGCATGGGAGCGTTATTACCAGCCTTCCGCGGCATGTAAGGCTGACTCGTCAACCATGACCTGCGCCAATGCTTTTATGGCTGCCAAAAAACGCTTTCTTGAGCAGTACCAGGACTAGGCAGTATGGGCTGGATCGGAATCGGTTGGAGAACGTAGTTCTCTGACCGGTTTTGAGCCTGTCCATCCCTTGCCATCGCTTCCACAGGATTGACCACCATGGTCGGGGTCGGAAGTGGTTGGAGAACGTAGTTCTCTGACCAGTTCTGAGCCTGTCCATCCAGTGTCATCGTCCATTGGTTGATCGTGCAGTTAGCGTAGAGCTTGAAATCTGTCCGAGTGCAAGGCACTCGGGCAGATTTTGAGCTTGGAGCGTGTTTGCCCCGTTACTCATTTCCGCCTAAAAGTCCTGTCCTTGTTTAGCGCGCAGTTTCTTGCCTGCGCATGCCTCATTTGGGGCCTGCCGTTCGAAGTTCGCCCGTTGTCGCGCGACAGTCCGGACGTCAAGATGCATTGCCAAAGCCAGCGCGCCGGTAAACGCCATGAGGTAATGCCGTTTCAATGGCCGGTGCCGGCTGCCGCAGCACACGCAAGGCGAAGCGCATAGACGGAAGGCGTGCACTTAGAGGACAGATGTGGGTGGATCACTCGCCTGATAAACAAGGCTGTTGCGCGTAAGCGCTCCTGCCGGAGACTCTTTAGCCAACGCGGAATATCGGCGCATTGGCCGCATGGCCAATGGTTTGGGCTAGCTCGGCCTCTAGCAGCTCGATTTGCTCTATGAGGCGCTTGTTTTGACGCTTCAAGCTTTCAGCCAGTGCTGCGTGTGCTGCGGCGTGATTGAAGGCTACGGCGTCTGCTGTCATGCGGCCCCATGTGGACTCCCAAAAAAGGGCAAGCATCACGGAGCGTGGCGCTTGCCCTTGGGCACGGTACTTGCGAAGCGTTGAGGCGCTGACTCCGATGTGACGGGCTATCTGGTCGATATCGCCATGGATGTCGTTTAGCAGCGTGTGGAGATGGGGGAGGTTGGCTTGAGATGGTGCACGAAACATCACATGACGTTCGAGCGATCGTTATACAAACTGGAGCGATCTACGTTTAAGCAGCTTGGCCCTGAGCCTGACGGCCAAGCTATTAAACATAATATACATCGTATCTATCAAAAAGGAAGTTCGAACTGCAGCGTCATGACCGTGATACCCGCGCCCAGCTTGCTCAAAACTTCCGCACCATGTACCGAAGCCTCGGCATGGATCTGCCTGCTTGCGAGCAGTTTCTGCATGTGTCAGCCAGGACTGTACATAGCTGGGACGCGACATCTCAACGTACAGACTGCTGCACTTGCTCACTCGTATGAAGCGGTTGGCGCGTTATAGCGGCCAGGATGTTGGGCTGTCGCACTGCCTGGAGCGGCCCCATTGATCTGAGGACAGGTAAACCCTCTTAACCTAAGAGGTAGTCTTGTGACTGTATTTATGCCTAGTCCTAAAAATCTAACGAACGTAGAGGTGCTGGGGCCGCAGAAGCGCCGC